>JBDTNB010000421.1:0-1512 GCA_039933955.1 Chloroflexota bacterium | reverse complement strand
ACGAAATGTGTCTGCTCGACATTTATTACATCGAAAACTGGTCGGTCAAACTCGACGCCCAGATTTTGATGATGACTGTGCCGCGTGTGCTGCTGCGACATGGGGCGTACTAGACACCCCCTACAAAAAACGCCTGAGCCATTATGCTTATCGACTCGGATGGTAAACCAGAATCACCGTGTCGGTACTGGTGCTCGTGTTTTCAATCAGTTTCAAGCGCTTCAGGTCGTTTCCGTCCTGGAAAAGCCGCTTGCCCTTATTGGCGACCACTGGATGAACGGCCAGCCGCAGCTCGTCCAGCAAATCGTTTTGCAGCAGGGATCGAATCAATGAAGGGCTGCCATTGACGCCGATGTTCTTTCCCGGTTGGGCTTTCAGTTTGGCGATTTCTTCCGCGAGACTGCCTTTAAACAAGGTGATATTGTGGAATTGTCCCCATTCAACCTGCTTGAGCGTCGTTGAAACCACATACTTGGGGACGTTGTTGATGTGGCTAGCAAAAGGCTCATGGGTCGCAGTCGGCCAGTAGGGAAACCACTCCTCATAAGTTACCCGTCCCAGGAGCATGGCATCCTGCGTTTGAATCTGATTCCTCAATTCTGCCAGCATTTCGGCGTCAAAATGTTCCTGCCATTGATCGGGCGATTCGGTCACGCCGTCCAGAGTTATAAACAAACTTCCAACAACTTTCCTCACTTGAATGCTCCTTTTGTTGTGCGCGAATATTGATATGATGGCTCAACAAAAGACGGTTGTATTGTATAGAAACGACAACTGCTCTGGGCTGTGTTGATCCATAAGCTGCGCCGGGGTTTGCCCGATAAAACGCCGCAGCGATTTTGTCAGATGCGCCTGATCGAAATAGCCCGCTTCGTAAACTGTGTCGAGGATGGATACACCCTGCCGCAGAAGAATAGTCGCATAGCGCGCGCGTTCGATCTGGCGGGCATCACTGTGCGTCAAGCCTGTTGCCCGCATGAAATGGCGCTGTGCGGAGCGTAACGAGAGGTCGTTCGGTTGACCGTTTACCAGTCGATTGACAGCCGGTTCGCACACCAGCAAATTCTGACGCACAAGCCGCTCTACAAAGGTGTCGGCATTTTCATAACTCGGAAATTGCCATGTGGAGCCGTGCAACCAGAAAGATCGCTGTGAGGCTTCGGGTAAATTCACATCGCCATCCACGAGCTTACAGGTGGGGAATTTGGGCATAAATGTGCCAAATTTAAATATGATGCCCAGCCATTCACCATCCGCAGGGCAGTCAGCGATGCTGGCTTTGGTCTCCGGCCCGCGCACAAAGAGTTTGAGTTTGCCTTGCAGTTTCTCGATAACCATCATCGGATGCGTCGCGGCAATCGAGGTGAATAGGCCGCCGCTTTCGCTGTAACTTCGCCAGACTCTTTCGACATAAGGCGAATCGGATAGGCGGTCTTCAAAGGTAATCTTCATGTATCTATACGTCTGATGTGAATTCAAATGGCAAAAAAGGGAAACGTCCGTCAAGATAGG
>JBDTNB010000420.1:0-1523 GCA_039933955.1 Chloroflexota bacterium | reverse complement strand
TTACATTGTATGCCGGAAAGCATTTCAGGCAAGCGACGAATGGTCAGCGCTTAACCCTATTTTTATTGATTTCGCCGGGAATTGCCCCGCCTCATGAGCCGTCCTACAATAGTTACGTATCCTATTCAACAGTTGTGGGCGGGAGATTTCATGAGAGCCTTTCGGATTGTACTCGGTATTTTATTGATGTTCATCGCGTTCGCCGCGTTATTTCTGATTGTTTTGCTGCCGACGATGCAGCCCGAAAGTCCATTTGTGTTGAATATGCTGGCGAGCATCGCCTGTGATCCCGGCCAAAAAGCCGAGGTTGAGGTGCGTGTCAGCCACGACAACGAGGGAAACGGTTATACGCCGATTCTCACTTGTATCGGGCGCGAAGGCGAACGTATTGACGCCAGCGATAAACATTTGAGCATCAGTGTGATTACGTTTATTGTGCCATTTTTGCTGGGTCTGTTCCTGGTCATCATCGGTGCGGGGCGCAATCGGCGCAAAACTCCGAAAACCGTCTGGATGCCGGGGAGCAACCCGCAGCAAGTGGGATTCAGCGGCGGCGCAGCCTCCTCAAGCAGCACCTTCAGCAGCGGTGGTACGGTTTTCAATACATCATCGCCCAAGATCGAAGTCAAAGATGGCGTGCTGAACGTGGACGGCATCGAAATCCGCATGGACGGTTTGAAACCAGAACATCTCAAAATGTTTGAGGGCATGTCAACGCCGATTGTGATGTCCAGCAGTATGAGCACCTCCGGCGCGGCAACGCTGGCGGCCAAACTCAAAGAGATTCAGGAAGCGCGCGATTCCGGCCTCATCACTAACGCAGAATACGACAAACTGCGCCAGGAAATCCTCGACAAATTGACGTAGAGAACCCCCTCATCCCCAGCCCTTCTCCCACAATGGGGAGAAGGGAGCGAAACACCATGAGGTAACACGGGTTTGTCTGCCTTTGGCAACAAACTCCTACAGAGCACGATTTTATTCTTGGTCGATTTAAACCAGATTGCCCCACAGGTTATTCACGAAACGCAATCTTTCCTGTGCCTGAAAGTTTCCGCCGCCTTCGTGGTGGTTATAACGGTAGATGCGGATGTCTTTTTGTCCGGCGTAGTGATTATAAGCCGCGTACACTGTCGAGGGCGGGCAGATTTCGTCCATTAGGCCGACGGAAAAGAGCGTGTTGGCTTTCGCGCGGGCGGCAAAATTGATGCCATCAAAATAGCTCAGGGTTTGGAAGACCTGATCGACATTATGGCGATGGGTCTGGAGATATTTGGCGATTTCCTGATAAGGGAAGCCGTCAGTGATTTCGGTGGCACGTCGGTAGCCACACAGGAAGGGCACATCGGGCATGGCGATTTCGACATCATTTACGAGTCCGGCTGCCGCCAATGTGATACCGCCGCCCTGGCTGCCCCCGGTGACGGTGATGTGAGCCGGATCGACAGCGGGATTGCTGCGGGCTGCTTCGATGGCGCGGACGGCATCGGTGAAGACGCGGCGATAATAATAGGTTTTGGGGT
>JBDTNB010000419.1:0-1539 GCA_039933955.1 Chloroflexota bacterium | reverse complement strand
TGGTTCGCCGTTTAGCTCGACTTCAGGCAACAACTTGACTTTTCAAATGGTCTCTAACACTGGAATGAAATCAGGGATCAGGTCGATAGGACTAAACGCATATCCGACCACACATACTACCCACAGTTTTGCATACCAGGGGGTTCGCGGGTCTTTATACGCTAGGTATAGCGCATACACATTTGTTTTGAGCGTTCTTGCCCACAGCTTCCAGGTAGTAAACAGAGTTATAAATATACCCCGTACTTTTAGCCTACATCAATGAGTGATGCGAAGACAGTTGTTCCATGATGAGAAATTATGGACAGCACACATGATTTCAGCCTGTTGAAAAAGTCGGAGTTGTTCTAACCATGACTGAAATTCAGGCGGTTTTTACTTGAAATTGGAGATTTTAGGCTCTTTCATCCCTTCATAACGACTTTAAATCAATCGTTGGGGATTTTTTCAACAGGCTGGTCTGACGATGTACACTGTCACCATAAATAAGATGGAGGCAAGGTGTTCAATCGTGGCTCAAAGCATTGAAGGTCAACAACGGACAGTTTTCGCGGCTTTTATGAAAGCATTGGTTTTATCATAGTCTAATAAGAATATTTCATTTCTTCGTATGCCTCCGCTTCTACGCAGTCATTTCGGTGATTTTATTCTCTTAAATAGGCTATGCAAATCGACAATTTGAAGGCTAAAAACCCCCTCAAAAATTTATTGAGGAGGTTAGTTTCATGGTCAGTGTTTGAGATCGACTTTAGCTCGAAGGCGTCGCTTCCGGCGTCACATCTGACATTGCTGAGGATGTGGCCTCCGCAGTCGCCTCACCCGTTCCGGTAGTGTCTGTCATGCTGGTGTTTGCGCTCTGCCCAATCATCATGCCAGAGGTGGCATCTTCTGATAGCACCGCCCGGAAGAAACGATTTAACTGTGTGCGCAGGGTGGTACATTCCGCAGGTTCGCCCGCCACTGCCGCACTATTCAGAGCCGTGCCGGTGCTGGCATCAAACCCCGTCGAGGTATTGTATTGGGCGTCAAAGTCAGCGTCATTCTTCGCCAGTGCGCTCACCACATTGTTGTATTGTTCGTCACTCAGAATGCCATAATCCGGCTTGCTGGGATCCATCATACTCTGTTGCGTAGTGTAGAGGCTCCCATACTGCCCCCGGTCAAACGTGCTGAGATCCAAAACGGTTGAAGGATCCGATGCAGTGGTCATCATCTCCTTATTGAGCGTATCGAACCCAAAGAAACGCTCGGCAATTGATAGGTTTAACAATAAATCTGAATCGCAGGTGGTCATACCGGACGTGTTATCCTGGGCTTGAAGTACACCCAATCCTGAAACCAACATCGCGACCAAAACCATTAAGACAGCAAACTTCCCATAGATACGCATAATCCAATTCTCCTCAACTCATTACGATAAAAGGTGTTGTCCTTACAGACCTTTAAAATCTAAATCTGCAAAGTAATAAACACGTTATATTTTCATTGTGAAATGCTGAGAAAGGCAGTGAATGTTCTATCAGGCTTTTCATCCAATTT
>JBDTNB010000418.1:0-1572 GCA_039933955.1 Chloroflexota bacterium | reverse complement strand
CCTTCGCCAATATCTGGTCAACCTGTGCCTGGACTTTGGCTTCAATTTTGGTCATGTTGTCTTCTCCGTCCCCGTAGGGCATATTTCCCTACACCGATTGATGATTCTGACATTTTGTAGGGACGAGGCACGCCTCGTCCGCCGCAATTTCACTGTAAATCTTCATAAGCACACCGGAGGCCGTGTTCAAGAAGCCGCCCATGATACTGTTGCCTAAAGGTTTTTTCCATGCGTGCCGAGAAGTCCCTACCGATTTCCGCTTATACTTTCACAGGCGCGTACTGTCCCCAAAATTCCAGCATATTCCATTGGAAACCCTCAACCGACAGTTCGAGAAACAATTTCAGTCCGGCCAAATCATCTTCGGTCAGGTGATAACGCAGGTCGCGCAGATAGCGTCGGCACACACCCGCCGGTAACCCCAAGCGCGCGCCATAAGCCGTCGCCAGATTTTCGCGGGCCGCTTCGGTCAACCCGATCTCGGTAGAAGCGTACAGCGCATCGAAAATCCCCGCTTCGGCCAGCAGCGGCGCACGGTCTTTCCGCGCCGCCCACACCGAAAAGGTGAAGGGCAGTCCGGTCATTTTCAGCCACTCATCGCCCAGGTCATAAATATAGGGCAGGTTCCAGCCGTCACCACTGCTCAAGGCACGATGATGGGTGGCCTCGACCAGCGCATCATCGCCGATGACCAGCGCGCCCTGATGTTCGGCTAACATACTCGGTAAATGCTGCTTGGTGACGGTGAATTTCGGGTTGATGTGGTAGCGTTCCTGGCACAGCACTTTTAAAAGTGCCACGCTGGTCGCCGAATGATCGGTCAGGGCGATGCTCTGGCCGTCTAACTCCTGGATGTCCGCTGCCCACGAGAACAGCAGCACGGTTTTGACCGCGCCCAGGCTGGCGATGCTCAAACCCGGCAGCGCAACCCAATCGGCAGCATTCCGCGCCGCTTCGATAGCCGAAATCGGCGCGAGGTCAATTTCGCCCGTCGCCAGCATCCGGTTCATCTGCGACGGCACGCCACGCTCAAATTGCACATCCACATCTTGCAGCCGTTCCGCCAGATCATAATGGAACGGCATGGTATTCAGATAGTCGATCAAACCGATGGTAAAGCTCATGGTTGGTAGCCTTTACAACTACGCTTTAATAATGACTTCGAAGAAACTCAATTTGCAATTGATTAGAATAATTTCATGTTCAGCGCAGATGACACAACCAGCCCTACTGCAAAACCAATAGCTCCACCGGCAAAAATGCCTAAAAATTGTAGTGTGTGACACAAAAAACGCTGCACGCTGGTGATTGAGCCTTTGATAGTCCAAAATCGTCCATGATCCGTGATCTTAATATCGTAACGACGTTCTAAAAAGCGACGCATCGCAAACTGGCCTACCACACCACCAATTGTGCATACTATTAAGCTAAAAATATAAGCAATGTAGTTCACGGTTCACTTGCCACTTTATTTTTCATCTGTCGTATGTAAACAAATGAACCGTAATCCTATCCACATGAGGGTGGGGCATCCAATCAGAGTAAATCCAGGATGGGTTTGACCTGGCCTAA
>JBDTNB010000417.1:0-1682 GCA_039933955.1 Chloroflexota bacterium | reverse complement strand
GCTTCCGCCTTGCCCTGTTTCGTTTTCCGCAGGCAGGGCGCGAAGTACACGCCATATCCTTCACGATTCAATCCTTCCGCCTGTTTCAGTATCCCGGTCAGTTCGTTCTTATTACTCATCCGTCCCCAGAGTGAACGCGCTTCGCCGGTGGTCGGGTGGATACAGCGCAGTTCAAGGTAGAGATTGTCGGGACTGCCTGTATAGAGCGCGTTCAGAAACTCGCGTCTCCCGGCACTGGGCGTGTCGAATGTGTCCGTCTTGTTCACAACGTCGTTCTGTGTCATACTCGGTATATTCCTATCTGGTAGGTACACAGGGGTTTGGAGCGCACATGTTTGGCGACGGTAGGCGCTCTTCTCCCCTGTGTGCTTTCTCGGCTAAAGTTCAAAATCAGGTGATAAATCCCGTGTAGGCTGTTCATATCCACCCATTTCCTCGATCAGCACCTCCCGTTGGTCAGCACTTATCCCGTTCATCAACCCCGTGAGTTCTTTCAATTTATCCATCTCGCCGTTCATCGCCTGTGCCAGCACCTGCACGAAAAACTGTGCCTGTTCATGTGGCAACCCCGACACCAGTGGACGAAATTCCAATTGGAGTGCATCCGGGTCTTCTTCCGTTGACGCTGGATAGTGACGATAAAAGCCAATGGCGGTTTGCTGCTCATCCGTCCGCCGTGTGCCACACCAGATATTCCAGCTCGCACCTTTGTCGTCGAGCATCAGACCATGCGGCTCATCCTCGGCAATCTGGCGCTGTTCCTCACGTATTTCAGCCAGTTCGTCATAACGCTGCTCCCAGTCAAGTCCGACGTAGCGTTCCATCTGCGCGACCATTGTCCGTTCGGTAACATCATGCAGCAGGTCGATGTGGTTGACTTTGCGATTGCGGCTGAAGAACAACGGCACGCGCTGCCCATGTTCCTCGTCATACACCGTCCCTGGTAGCACAACATGAGTGTGTGGGTCGTGTAATCCCGGCGCTTGTGGATCATCGGTTAATCGGTGATGGATCACATAGCTCATTTCGATCCCTGTATCGATACCGCGTGCTTCAAAGAAATCATCCACCACTCGTTCAGTCAGTTCGCGGACAAACTGCTCACGGTCTTCCGGCGCGATCATCGCTATCAGGTCAGGATTGGGATTGCAGACGAGGCTGAAGGTCAGCACATGCTCGCTCTTGAGGTCGTCGCAGTGCTGCGCGATGTCGGCGACTGAACCGCCCATGCCGTAATCCGTCCAGCGTTCACGCCCGGCAACATGCCGTGCCGCTTCATCCCGGCTTTCTCGATAGGTCAAATACCGCAGCAGATTCTTAGACTGTTTCGCGCCATCGTCAGACGGCTTTTTGTACTGCACATTGGCTACACACATCTGTTTGCGATCCATCTAGCCCTCGCGTTTGCGGGTCACGCGCTCGATGAACCCTTGCAACATGGCGGTCAGCGCTTCGACCTTCGTATCCAGCGCGTCTACTTTCGATTCGACACCTTTGGCAATTGCTCGGCGCGAACCCGGCAGGTCTTCCTGTGATGCCAGATACAAATTGACCGCATCGCGCAGCAGGTCGTTTTTGCCGACGTAATTTCCGACACGGCTGCGGACATTCCGCAGTTCTTCGAGCCGTCGCATCTGGTCGGGGGTCAGATTGACGGTCATGCGTTCGCTGTAGGGATTGGG
>JBDTNB010000416.1:0-1691 GCA_039933955.1 Chloroflexota bacterium | reverse complement strand
ATATCTACGGATGTAACCGCCCCGCTGGATTTTGCCCGTTCCAGAATCGCCAGCATTTCTGCCCCATCATCCGCGTACAGGCGTGGCAGCAGCGACGGATACCCCAGGTGAAAAATCTGTGTCTTTTCCACCACCGGCCAATCGACCCGCTCCCGTCCAAACGTGCCGTTCGGCCCCACGTAATACAAAAATACCCGGTCAACCTGATGTGGAGTCAACACAATCGTCGCCGAACTGACTTCACCCGGCAGCACTTTGATCGACTCGCCCAATGCCGGATCACGCGCCGCTAAAATCTGTTTGACGTTCTGCCCCACCAGATCATCGCCCACATTCCCCATCAGATGCGTCTGAATCCCCAATCGGTGCAGCGCCAAACCCGTATTTGAAACCGACCCGCCCGTCGCCAGCGACAACTTGCCGCTTTCGTATAACCGCCCCGGAACGCTCAACGCCGCCAGCGGAAGCTGTTCCATGTCCGACACAATATCCAGACACAAATGCCCGCATACCACTACTTCAATTTGCTCCATTGGCCGTTAATCCCTAAATGCGCTGCCGCAAAGAAAATCACTTTTTGAAATCTATTCCGCGAACTGCCCGTAATCATCCAGGTGGCAGTTGGGCAATGCTGTCCCCTTCCGTTGAAAACGCTGAATAATGTCTTTGCGTATCTCTATAGATCGAGCATCATCAATGACTGTAATTCCCCAACTGGTCTCGATTTGTTGCCCCGGTTCATGCATAAGCAAACGCCCGTTTTTTCGCGCAGCATTTTGCCCTTCAGGGATACAATTTCCCGGCTCGATCCCGGATACGTACAATCCCTGTCGGGTATTTTTCCACTGAGACAGATAAGGGAGTGAATTTGCTTCCCAGGTGAGGTAAATACCAAAGTCCTCTTCTTTATTCGCAAACAGCACCGAAGTACCTGAATCTTCTTCGCGATACGGATACGCGCTCATGTGATGATAAAAGACCTGCTCAGGATAGCCAGGAGTCGCCTCATTATAGTGTGACCACGACTCATATCCAGCTTTCGCTGCTGCATCACGCGGATACACATGCGCGTGCTGTGCATAAAGCTGAGTTCCTGCCTGGATGAGTGGAAAACCCAGGTTGATATGATAAAGCAGCATCAGCGGAACAGATCTATCACCCATATTGGTAATGATGTCCGAAAGCCCAAAACTCGGATCGCCAAGTGACAAATGAATACTTCGGTCTACTTTGAATTGATTTCCAAAGAGGGATGTTTGATAAATCGTTCCATGTAGAATTAAGTCATAATTATGCGATGGCGCATTCTTCGTTACGGCTTCGAATTTCGGCTCAATTGGCAGAGCATCCGAAGCCAGTTTATGCGGATAATTCGCAAAAAATGCTTCAAAAACGGCCTCAAATTCACCGAATTCTTTCGCCGATATTTCGCTCCAACCACCTTTTTGATCCCGGTCAACCCAAATATCCTGCGCCCGTAGCCGCGTATAATCGCCGTGTATGCCCCGCATTTCACCCGTTAAATCATCTTTTTCAGGCGGCCCCACATGAGTCAACCCACAGGTCGTCAATAAACCGCCATTGAACTGCTGCAACCATGTCTGCCCAAAATCCGGCGGATGCGGCGAACCCTGGCTGATCCACGTCAGCGGAATTCCCTTGTAATGCGCTGTCCAGATGTCCATCCCCCG
>JBDTNB010000415.1:0-1700 GCA_039933955.1 Chloroflexota bacterium | reverse complement strand
GTATGCGAATAGATTTTGTCGGGATTAACGCCGCCACCGGCAATTCCAGTTGCCCACAAGTCGATGAAGTCCTGCACGACCTGTTCGAGTTCAGCGTCAGGATTCAGAGGTGGATGTTGTTGGCTGAAACCACGATGGGTCAAGGCGCAATAGCCTGGATACTGGTTGGTCGCAAAATCGCGCCCAATCTGGGTTTCCCATCCGGCAATCACCCCGGCAAATAATTCCGCTTTGCCCTGTGCTTCAAGGGTCGCAATGCCATCGCTCACCGCACTGCCGATCACATCCTTCGCCAGATGTCGAACCGCCGCTTGGATGGCGGGGCTGTTCAAGCACATCTGCGGGGAAATCTGGGTTGGTTCCGCTCCCCAGTCGAGTCTTCTACCGGTGTTGAGTGTACCTTCCCAGTCTAACCACTCGACATTGGCCGGGTCTTGCCACAAATCGGAACGCCGCGCCCAGAACATCGAATCGTCAATGTGGAAACCAACGGCGATATTTTGCTCAAGCGCGATGGCGAAAGCATCCTGGATCATCTGCCGCAACTGCGTGTCAGTGTGATCCAATGCCAGCGGCCCGATGATGAACGCCAGCTTTGTCTGGGCATCACCTGTCGTACCGATCTGCTCAATCAATCGTCGGACAAAGCGGCTCATCTCGTCTTTGGTTGGCGGTGGCGACAAGGGATTGCTGCCCGATCCGCCAATCGGTTCACTGGTATCGGGACTGCCAGTAAACATCTGGAAGGCGAGGTAACGGGTTGGGCGTGTAGCTTGGGCGACTGTGACGCCTCCGAAACTCAATAAAAGTCCAAGCGCCATAATGCCAAAGAAAATGCGTGTATCAAATCTGGTCATGTGCAGCCTACTTTACCTTCAATAAGCGTATACATTCCTTTACGACTGTCCACTCAGATTTGATGCGATAGCGTTCGATGATTGGATAGGTGGCGCACAATTTTCAATCGTCGGACACTGGAAAGGGATACAATTTCTCGATGTCATCCGAGGTCAAGTCTGCGGTTAGCTCAGTAACATCTCCAAATTCTTCGATCACACAAAACAAGGGATAACTTGCAGGAACATACTGCCGATACCAGAGAATAATTTCTTTTGCCAAACGTTTAGGCCAAAGGCTAACCTGAATGACGCTATGCTCGTCAATAACGTTTACCATGACCCAGGGGTCTTGACGTTCATCGTAAATGTAAAATCGTATGTGCTTTCCTGAATCCGCTGTGTTGGTATGGATTTCGCCCGTAGGACACAGAATTTGAAGCTGATGGGCGAAATCATCCCAATCAATCGGTAACTCTACTTTTGTATTGGAGTTAACCATTGGATCGAGCGGATCAAATGGAATAAGGTCGAAATAGTAATGATGACTCATCCCCAATTCCTTACTAAGAGCGACCATTTTACTGGCGTCGGCAAAATGGTCAGAGGCGTAATCTACACCGTCTATCCCTTTTTACCCAATTCAAGCAAATGCTGATACTGCCAATTCCGCTCTTTAGCGACAGCCGCGTCAGCATCAATGGGATTGGTCGCCCGATGGATGGCCTGTAAACCATAAATGGCAGCACCGATTGAATGGATGGGAACATGGGCGGTGGCTACCGCTTGTCCGGCAGCACGGGCAGCCGAGCGCGCCGGATTATCCTCGCCGACATCGCGCGCCGCCGCATGAGAATCCAGCGA
>JBDTNB010000414.1:0-1714 GCA_039933955.1 Chloroflexota bacterium | reverse complement strand
GAAGGCATGGATTGCAAAATAGTGGAAATGGGTTTCATGGCAACACGGGCGACAACCGGTTCACCCGTCGTGATGCCACCTTCCAGACCACCTGCCCGGTTGGTGCTGCGTCCGAGTTCGCCCGTACCGTTTTGCAAAACGATTGCATCATGCACCTGCGTGCCGCGTTTGCCAGCATTGTCGAAAGCGGGGCCGATTTCCGCGCCTTTCATGGCATGGATGCTGACCATCGCGGCGACGATCCGCCCATCCAGACGGCGATCATGATGAACATGTGAACCCAAACCGGGCGGAACATGTAGAGCAACGATTTCCATGATCCCACCCAGGGTGTCTTTATCGACTTTTACCTGATGGATGGCGTCGTGCATGGCTTCAACATATTCAGTGGAGGGACAGCGGACATCGTTTTCTTCGGCCAAACGAAAACGCTCTTCGTAGGACAAGTCGGCGTCAATTGTGGCGATTATGTTTCCGAGTTGAGTCACATAGCCGCCGATGACGATCCCGAATTCGGCCAACATTTTTTTGCAGATCGCACCGACAGCCACACGCATGGTAGTCTCACGGGCGCTGGCGCGTTCCAAAGCAATACGCAAATCACGATAGCCATATTTGATCGCGCCGGTCAGATCGGCATGACCGGGACGGGGTGTGGTCATGGGCGCAACATCTTTTTCTTTCCAGTTTTTGAAGTCGCGATTTTCGACCAGCAGTGCAATCGGCGCACCGGTTGTAATGCCATTCATCACGCCAGAGGTGATGCGAACTTCATCGCGCTCGATGCTCATCCGTCCACCGGAGCCATAGCCCTGCTGGCGGCGAGCAAGTTCAATATTAATGTCTTCTGGCGAAATCGGCAGTCCAGCGGGCATCCCTTCGAGGATACCGGTCAACATCGGGCCATGCGATTCACCAGCAGTAAGAAATCGGATCATAGGTAGCCTTTAGCGATTAGCTTATAACAGATGAAAATCAACAATCTCTATCGTCCACGTATCATCTGTTCCCATGCGACAGGGAAATCCGTAAATGGAGTCATACTCAACGTATTTGTAACCTATCGCTTTTATGAACAGTCCTTCAATCGTATACGATGCAAAATCATCTAAATTGGCCTGTGTCGTATCAGGATTATCAACTTCGACTAACTGACCATCAATCACGGTTAGCGTTGTCCCTGAACCCAGTTCTTCACTATCAAATCTATCAATCAAACCAAGTCCATGTCGAAGCGTAATCGAATATGATTTGATGTTATGGCTCAACCAAATTTCGCGATATTGAGATGAACGCTCTCGTCGTAACCAGTAACTCAAGCCAACTATACCGGCTATTACGACTGCTATCGCAATCACAAGCAATACGGATTCCATAGCGGCACTTAGGTAATTTCAATTTCCCTGCGTTGATTGAAAACATGCCTTTTGCAGAATTCTATGGCATGAATGTTAAAATTCCACACGTCCAGGATGAGATTTTTGACATAAGCGAGACGAATCAACGATGCTAATCGCAAAGTGGGTTTGCATCAGTGATTCGTCTTCTCACTCAAGGCGGCTTGCGCGGCCTTATACATGACCTCAACCGAGGCTTCCTGCCCTGTCCAGATTTTGAAAGCCGCCGCACCCTGGCGAACAAGCATACCCAATCCGCCAATTCCCTGCGTTGATTGAAAACATGCCTTTTGCAGAATTCTATGGCATGAATGTTA
>JBDTNB010000413.1:0-1716 GCA_039933955.1 Chloroflexota bacterium | reverse complement strand
TTGCCATTGATGTTCAGTCTTTTTCTCTCCTATCGAATTCACATTAGACGTAATGTATATCGGAAAGAGCAGAGCATGGCACAATCCACCGTCGTCGAAGACATCAACAGCATTTTCCGCGCCCGTTACAGCGGACGCGCTTATGATCCGGCTCGCGAAATCAGCAACCACGACCTGAACGCGGTTTTTGAGGCCGCGCGCTGGTCGCCATCCGGCGGCAATTTACAGCCCTGGCGCTACGTCGTCGCCCGCAAGGAAGACGGCGCAGGCTACGAAAAACTGCTCAACCTTTTGAACGAAAATAATCATGAATGGGCCAAGCACGCGCCGGTACTGCTGCTGACCGCCGCCCACACTGTCCGCGTGACCGCCCAGGGTGAGAAAATCAACAACCACACTGCCCTGTATGACCTGGGTATGGCGAATATGTCGATGGCTCTGGAAGCCACCCATCGCGGTATGATGGCGCATATGATCGGTGGTTTCGACAAAGACGCCGCCCGCCTGCTGCTGCCGGAGGATGTGGAACCTATCGTGATGATGACGCTGGGATTCCCCGGCGACCACTCGATTTTGAGCGAGTCCAACCGCAACAAGGAAACCGCACCACGCGCGCGCAAACCGCTCGACGAAATCGTCAGCGGGCTGTAGAAAATACGAATCGGTCACATCCCCTCCCCCTAACCCTCCTTACAAGGGTAGGTTTTTCAGAAATGGGTTTGTGCGGTTGCGTCACCGGGGGCTGAAGCACCCCGGCTAGATTGCCAGACAAGCCCACTGAAGGGGCTAGAAAGGCCAGAGCAGGCCATTTTGTACACCTTGTGGATTTTGGAATGTCGCATTTTGTTGAAAATTAAAAACCTACCCTTGTAAGCCCTAACCCCCTCCCCACTTCGTAGAGAGGGGGAACTCAGAGAGGCGTGCGCGGTTTTATTGACGAATGTGCAATTGCGGTAATAAGAAATCAAAAAGCGGGAAGGCAAAATACCTTCCCGCTTTTGATTCTGATTGGGACAGGGTTTATCACCGATAAACCCCTACAAAATCATGCCTATTTGGCGTCGGTTTTCGGTTGCAGTTTCAGCGACACCGAATTGATGCAGTAGCGTTCGCCGGTGGTCTCACGCGGGCCGTCATCGAAGACATGCCCCAAGTGCGAACCGCAGCGGCTGCATACAGCCTCAACGCGATCCATGCCGTGCGTGTAATCATGTTTCAGTTCGACGCTGCCCTTATCGACCACATCCCAAAAGCTCGGCCATCCCGAACCGGAGTCAAATTTGGTATCGGACGAGAACAAGGGCTGCCCACAGGCCGCGCAGGCATAGACCCCCTGTGTTTTGGTATTTACATACTCACCGGTAAAAGGGCGTTCGGTAGCCGCCTGCCGCAGCACCGCGTATTGGGTGGGCGTCAGTTCGGCTTTCCATTCGATCTCGGACTTCATTACTTTTTCGGTCATCGTTTTTTCGCTCCATGACGCTAAACGATTTTACTTGCACAGTATAGTCTCTAAATATTAGGAAAACATTACCAGCGGTGATGGACTTGCCCACGTATATGCATCCCGTAGATTTCGCGAATTTTCGCCATCTGGATTTCGTTCAAGGGCGGCAGTTCGGAGGCGGCGCAGTTGTCTTCCACCTGGGACGGACGTTTGCCGCCGGGGATGGCGCAGCTTACCGCGTCGAACATGAGTATCCAGCGCAGCGCGAA
>JBDTNB010000412.1:0-1726 GCA_039933955.1 Chloroflexota bacterium | reverse complement strand
CACCCACTTTTGTACCCGACAACCAACTCAAGATTATGATGATGAATTGGGCTATCCGCTTCGTTGATTTTCCACCCGTTACGCGGATATTCGGCAAGCAGTTAAACTTTGAGAGCCTGATTCCGGCTGCAAGTTAACGCGCTGCCATAAATCCTAAACCGTGATTGCTAGTCAGAGATTTTGCCTTTATTGACCCCTCCCTAGCCCTCCCCGAATTCAGGGAGGGAACAAAACGCCGTGCGATTTTTAGCCCCTCTCCCTTGAATTCGGGGGAGAGGCTGCCGAAGGCGTGGGGTGAGGGGGTAACAATGAGCAACTAGCAATCAGGGTATTCTAATTGATCCGTCATCCGATTTAAATTGAGTTTACATAGCAGGTCTATGGTTGGAACATCAATCAAAATCAGTCCATAAAGAGCGAGAAAATCATGGCAGCAGTTGATTATCCACCAACCTACACAACCGACTCGGTAACTTCCAAAGATGGAACGCGGATTGGCTATCGCCAGTTAGGGCGCGGGCCGGGATTGATCCTGATGCATGGCGGGATGCAGGCAGCGCAGAATTTTATGCGGCTGGCGGGCTTCCTCGCCGACCAATTCACGGTATACGTGCCGGATCGGCGTGGACGCGGCTTAAGCGGCTCCTATGACGAGCATTACACACTCCAGAACGCGGTTGAAGACACACACGCCATCCTGCAAAAAACCGGCGCGCACAATGTGTTCGCCTTGAGTTCAGGCGCGATTATTGCGCTGCAAACAGCGCTAACACTGCCGACTGCGATCCAAAAACTCGCCATTTATGAACCGCCGCTGTCCATCGACGGATCGTCCGCAACCAAGTGGTTATCGCGTTTCGATGAGGAAGTCGCGCAGGGAAAAATCGGTGCGGCAATGGTTACGGTAATGAAAGGCACAAAAGACACCTCGTTCTTTGGCACGCTGCCGCGTTTTATCACCGTGCCGCTGGTGACAATGGCGGTCAAGGCCGAGTCACAGGAGCCAGCAGGTAACGACGTGCCGATTGGGGAAATCGTCCCGACGATGCATTCCGACGGACAAATCGTCATCGACACCGAGGACATCATCGAGCGTTTTCATGATGTGAGCGCCGATGTCCTCTTGCTGGGCGGCACGAAAAGTCCAGCTTATTTGAAGCTGGCACTGGATCGCCTGGAAAATGTGCTGCCGCATGTCCAGCGGGTGACGCTGAAAGGGGCTGACCATATGGCTTCGGACAACGGCGGCCAACCGGAACGGGGCGCGCAGGAATTGCGACGATTTTTCAGTGCGGTTCCGGTTACAGTAGTGTAAAATGCGGCAACAAAAAAACCTGCTTCTACACGTATAGAGGCAGGTTTTTAATGATCCAAAAATCGAAGTGTTCTTAGCTGTGGATGTGGATGTCTTTCGGGTCGATGATGCCATCGCGGGAACCTTTGCGGATCGCCAGCTTGACCTCGCCAATCGCGCGTGTGACCTCGATGCCGCGCGGGCAGGCCGGGGTGCAGTTGTAAATCGTCCGACAGCGCCACACGCCATCTGGTTCGGCCAATGTTTCGAGGCGTTCTTCCGATGCCTGATCGCGGCTATCGAAGATGAAACGGTGCGCCTGGACAATCGCCGCTGGCCCGACATACTGCCCATTGGCCCAATAGCTGGGGCAGGAAGTCGTGCAGCAGGCGCACAGGATACAGTTGCTGGAATCGCTGATGATTTGATGGT
>JBDTNB010000411.1:0-1806 GCA_039933955.1 Chloroflexota bacterium | reverse complement strand
CGGATTTAGTGCGGGTTGCCGCACCCATTTATCTGAAGTTTGGACTGCGCAATACCCCGGCGCTCTATCCATCCGGCGCACATCTCGAACAAGTCGCCATCAAATGTGGTATCGAGCGTGTGCGCCGCGCGGCGATTGGCTTAGAACATCTGAAGCGTAAAGCCCCCGAATTATATGCCCAACCCACTCCCTGATACATCGAATCTTGATACGCTAAAATTAATCTTCAAGTAGGGACGAGGCACGCCTCGTCCGTTGGCTATGTCTGCAAAATACCCCTTGACAAATTAAGAACTTTTGTTCTATAATGAGACTCGCCGCCTAACCATTTCTCGGATGCCTACATGCGCTTGCCTTTCTTTAAATCCCTTTGCGCCATTGCGTTGAGTTTTTATTCTCTTCTCTCTGTATCTCTGCTGCTCTGGGTTACGCTTTTCTCTTTTCTTGCCGCATTCCCGTTGCAATACCTTCCCGTGTTTGCCGCCACCATAACCCCCTCGGCGGCAGCAGCAAATCATTCCCGTATATCTGCCGCGCTCGGCTGCTCGTCTTGGCCTTCCCGCCGCTACAACACGCCACTCCGGCAGCCGTTCGCGTCTTTCCCGCCATCCATTTCGGCAGCACTTTGGCCCTATGATTTAAACTTTTTTAGAATCCAGAACGACTTACGGGCTGCTTTCTTCAGCCCCTTCAGTGGGCTTGTCAGGACATCTAGCCGGGTGGTTTCAACCCCCGGTGGCGCAATCGGCAAAAATTTGTGAGTAATAGGAGGAGTAATCTGCCGATTTCATTGGATCGGAATCGGCAGAATCAGCGGAATTTGCGGCATATTCGGCAATACCAGGCGAGGAGTTTTCCCTCAAAAGCGAAAACGACGAAAACTCGCCAATCGCTTTCGTCGTTTTCGTCGCCATTTTGCCCAGGTTGTCGTCTCGCCGACGCCGCCGACGACAACCTGACTTGGTTTTATTCAGGACTGAACACTCAGAACTCAGCACTCGGTACTTCTTTCGCATGATGCGCCTGTAAACTCCGTACCCGCAGCGGCTTTTGCTTCAGCGCCCGGATGCCCTGCACCGCCGCCATCGCTCCCGTCAATGTGGTGATGATCGGCACGCCAAACAAGTGCGCCACGCTGCGGATACGCGCCCCGTCCTGGTGCGCCGTCCCACCGCGCGGTGTGTTGATAATCAGGTGAACATCGCCTGCCCGGATCGCATCCACGACATTCGGCGATCCTTCGCTGACCTTATTCACTGCTGTCACTGGCAAACCGACGGCTTCCAGCACACTCGCTGTACCGGAGGTCGCCAGCAGTTTGAGACCCAACTTGTCCAGGTCGCGGGCAATTTTCACCACCGCGCCCTTGTCAAAATCGTTCACGCTGATGAACACCGCGCCTTCCAGCGGCAAAGGAGAATTACTCGCCATCTGTCCCTTCGCGTAGGCATGACCGAACGTCGAAGCATGACCCATGACCTCGCCCGTCGAGCGCATTTCTGGCCCCAGTCGAGCATCCGCGCCAGGGAATTTCTGGAACGGCAGCACAACTTCTTTCACGAAAAAGCCATCGACATGCGGTTCGGTGGTGAAATCCAGTTCGGCCAGCGTTTTCCCGGCTGCGATCTGCGCTGCATAGCGTGCCAGCGGTTTGCCCGTCGCCTTGCTCACAAACGGGATCGTCCGGCTGGCGCGTGGGTTCACTTCCAGCACGTAGACGATTTCGTCCTTCATCGCGAATTGGATGTTGAACGCGCCTTTCACGCCCAGCGCCTTGCCGATCCGCTGCGTATATTCGCGGATGAT
>JBDTNB010000410.1:0-1829 GCA_039933955.1 Chloroflexota bacterium | reverse complement strand
GCGACGGATTCAGCAAAATACAACTGGGTACGGGAATAACTAATGAAATAAAATGGAGTTTCCATCTTTCAAGCACCTCTATTTCCACGAATAGCATAATGGATGGTGTAACGTGCATCAGATCGAATCAAGGCGCCTTCAGCCGTGTCGATCATCCCGGTCTGGAAGGCCAGCGCATGAACGCAGCAACCAATCGTCAAAGATGGCTATGTTGGCGGCATGATTGGCAGCTTGCCTGACAAGTTGGATTCAGTTTAAGGCACTAACGTAGTCGCGTTATTCATTTTTGATCTCCAAATTGCTGGCACAGTGCCTAGATAGCAAAGTCATTCATGCATATCCGAGCGTCTCAATTGTGGTATCTAGATTTTCACAAACCTGAAATAACAAATTCATCCCCGATTTTGTGAGTGCATAAACGACTGCGGGTTGTGGAGCGAGTAGTTTTGGCTGTATCGGCAAGCCTTGTTCGCGATCCCACTGCATCTCGTGCAGCGCACCCCATCCATTAACCGTCTCAGTTGCTGGCTTACCATTGATCAGACGCGCCAGATTGTGCAGGGCGACGAGTCCAGCGGTTGTTATGGCAGGAACTTCGCTCAAATCAACAATTAATTTTTTTTCATTCATTTGAACGAGTTCCTGAACCTTGGCAATCACTGCTTCATAGGTTGACGCATCGAGATCTCCACGAATAGCAAGCACTGTCCCTGGTATGCGTCCGTGAACATGCTTAACGACCAGCCAATCGGCTGTGTCATATGCTACTGGATGTGCAGAGGGAGCGACGGTCTCCACTTTATCCGCTTTTATAGGATAGCTCATGACTGGAAGGTTGACCCGAAAAAGGCGTTTACTGAGTGTGAACATGATAGGTGTCCTCTTTATAAACTCTGTCCAAGCGAAGCTCATGAATGAGCATCTGAAGTGTTTGTGTCGTTCTTGTTGATTGATCCTCATTTGTCTCTATCTAAGCACAAGCGAAAACCAATGTCGTTCACCGAAGGTGGAATTGCGCAGCGCCAAAGGGGGTGAATCACTGGAAATTGCAGACAAAAATGAAGATTGAGTAGAATAGACATATTACATAGTGAGATTTTTTATGACGCTGTTTGCCCAGGTTGTACCTGTCCTAAGCAACCTGCCCGCCCCAATTACTCCTCTGATTGGACGGCGCACGGAAATGCAAACCCTGGATCATCTCCTGGGTGAGCGTGAAACGCGCATGATCACTGTGCTTGCACCAGGAGGCATGGGCAAAACGCTGCTCGCACTTGAAGTCGCCCGCAAGCAGTTGCAGCGATTTGCGGATGGCGTTTACTTCGTTACGGTAACAGAATCCATCAACACCGAACATCTCGCAAGCCTGATCGCCGATGTGATGCGCTGGCAGTATGCTCCGGGTAGAGATATGCAGCGTGAACTTCTAGATTTTCTTCGGCAGCGTGAACTCCTTCTGTTGGTAGATAATGCCGAATTTGCAATTGATGCTGCGCCATACTTAACTGCAATCCTTGCAAGCGCTCCGGCTGTCAAAATACTGGCGACCTCACGAGTAAAACTGAATCTGTATACCGAAACGCCATTCCCGTTAGGTGGGCTGGCGCACAGCGCGGAGACGAAAGACACGGCTGCGGAAATCGAAGCGGTTGAACTTTTTGCACAACGAGCGAAAAATGTACGTCCTGATTTTCAGCTAACACCGCAGTCGCGGTTGGCAATTGAAGAAATTTGTCGTCTCACACAAGGAATGCCGCTCGCCCTTGTCCTGGCTGCAAGCTGGATGGCGCTGTTGTCTCCTGAAGAAATTGCCAGAGAAATTCGACATG
>JBDTNB010000409.1:0-1914 GCA_039933955.1 Chloroflexota bacterium | reverse complement strand
AGCATCGGCATCCTGTATTTTGTGGCGATTGGGTCGATTGGCACGGTCAAGATTATGGTGGCCGGATGGGCGAGCAACAATAAATACGCGCTGCTCGGCGCATTCCGTACCATCGCGCAGTTGTTGAGTTACGAAGTCCCGCTGGTGCTGTCGCTGCTCGTGCCGGTGATGCTCGCCGGGACGATGAGTATGCAAGGGCTGGTTTGGGCGCAGGGCGGCATGTGGTACGTCGCCATGATCCCGGTCACATTCGTGATTTTCTTCATTGCCAATCAGGCCGAGACCGGACGCGCACCCTTTGACCTGCTCGAAGCTGAGTCCGAAATTATCGCTGGTTACAATATCGAGTATTCCGGCTTCAAATGGGGCGTGTTCATGGCGAGTGAATTTTTGCACGCATTCACCGTCTCCGTGCTCGCCGCCGTGATTTTCCTGGGTGGTTGGTGGGGGCCGTTTGTCGATCAGGTTCCCGCGCTGGGCTTCGTTTATCTCGGCTTGAAGACCACCGTTGTTTATCTGTTCGGTCTGCTTCTGCGCGCAACTGTGCCGCGTATCCGCATCGACCAACTGATGTCTTTCAACTGGAAATTCCTCGTGCCGATCTCGATTGGCAACGTGTTGATTGTCGCCTTCCTGCTGCAAATTGTGAAGGCGCTGAACCTGATGCCGGATGCTTCTCAATCCAACGACATCATCGCGCACCTGCCCATGATGCTGATTCTGCTCGCAGGAAATGCGGTCTTGGGTTTCTGGATTTTGACTCGCGTCCGCAGCTTTGGTCGTGAGCAGCGCCTTGCCGACGAAGCGCGTCGTGTGGCCTATCATGCCGCTTTCGAACGTCGTGATGAACGTGCCTCGGCGGGCGCACCGGCAGGCGATTAGTACGCTAATATTGTGTCGTAGGGGCGTTCACTGGAACGCCCCTACATTGTGTGCATTACGTTACGTAGGGTAAATAAAGATGCTCGAATTGAATGCCCAGACGATAGCCTTTTTTATTTTCGCCCTGTTCATTCTGGGCGGTGGGTTGGGGGTCGTCACAACCCGCAACCTGATTCACGGTACGCTGTACCTGATCCTGAGTTTGTTCGGGGTCGCGGGATTTTTCGTGCTGTTGAGCGCGCCATTCCTGGCCTCGGTGCAGGTGTTGGTGTATATCGGCGCGATTGCGATTTTGATCGTCTTCGCGGTGATGCTCACGCGCAGTATGACCCGCCTGCGCGACCTCTATAATGAACAATGGGTTCTGAGCGGGGTCGTCGCGATTCTGTTGTTCGGTTTACTCGCCATTGGCATTGTGATGCCCGTGTGGGGACAGAACGGCACGCAGGCGAATATCCAGCCCGACCCGATAGTAGTGGATACGGTTGACCTGGGCAAGGCGCTGGTTGACCAGAACGGTTATGTACTGCCGTTCGAAGTGGCCTCGCTGCTGCTGACGGCGGCGATGATTGGCGCGATTGTAATCGCGCGCGACGATCAGGAGTAGCGGACGATGATCCCTTTATGGATGTATTTGTTAGTAGCGGCGGGTTTGTTCTGCATCGGCATTTATGGCGTCCTGTCACGGCGTAACGCCGTCGCGATTTTGATGGGCGTTGAATTGATGCTGAACGCGGTGAATATTAATCTGGTCGCGTTCTGGCGCTACGTCGCCCCCGGCAACATTGCTGGGCAAGCGTTCGCGGCATTTGTGTTTGTCATTGCGGCGGCAGAAGCGGCAGTAGGGTTGGCGATTATTATCTCCATCTATCGCAACCGCCGTTCGGTTATTGTGGAAGATGTTGACCTGCTGAAGTGGTAGTTGCGGGTTTTGTAGGGGTTTGTCGCCGACAAACCCTGACCAGCGCGTTTTGCGTGGGTAGGGAATGGAACTTATGTTGAATGATTTCTTGAACAATGTGAACTTGCTGC
>JBDTNB010000408.1:0-1976 GCA_039933955.1 Chloroflexota bacterium | reverse complement strand
GGCAGGATGTAACTGCTGATGAAGGCCAGCAGCACCGAGCGCATACTCATGAAGCTGTCGTTGGTGGCGTGCCCCAGGCTGACCGCCCAGAACAGCCGCTTGCGCGGAATTTGCATGAAAAATTTTTATCCTTCAAAAATAAGCGTATTTAAGCTGCGACCTAAACCAGATCGATCAGGCGTATTGACGTTTCAGATTGTATTTGCTTTTACTTGTTTTGTGCTACTTTAATTTCTTGGGACGCATTTTGTTAGCCCGTTTTTCTGCTGGTTCAATTACTTTTTTGGAAAGATTTGCTATGAGCTTATCCGCTGTCTTATATTGATAAATGGGCAGGACATGCTGGTATCTCAAAATGTGTTCAATCATAGGATAGGGTTTTGGATGCTCCCTTGTCGGGGAAAATATTAGGGCTATCGGCACAGAAAGAAGCTTTTCCGCAAATGTCATAAGTTCATGAGGTATGCTGTTTGGGTCTGATAAATCGGCGATCACAAAGTGCGCCATACTCGCCAGCGTGAAGATAGTCTCAGTTAAATCACGGCTATCTGGTTTCTCGAAATCAAATAAGATAGGCACATAGCCCAGTCGTCGTAGTTCTTCTCGAATAGCTTCTAATATCACTTTTCGCTCAGGGGTAAATCGACCTAATATGAGAACTGATTTGGTCGTTATCGTGTCGATCACAGTACGCAATTTCACGTTGTTCAAGACCAGATAAACGAATTGAGCTACTTCTAGTTCATCTACTGTGACAATTGGCTGATCGGGTTGCGTAATGATGAGGTTTTTTTGTGTTGCACCATCAAATTTTACATTCCAAGCCGAGATGCCATAGATACGACAGTCGGAAAGATTTGCGCCGGACAAATCGGTGTCAACCAGAACTGCTTCGGTCAAATTTGCGCCTTCCAAATTCGCATTGAGGAGGTTGGCTTGAGAAAGATTTGAGCGTACAAGATTCGCATGTTTCAAAGTTGCGCGGCTAAAGTTTGCGCCTGTAAGCCTGGAGACAGCGAGATCTGCCTCGGTGAGATCGGCATCGCTGAGATTGGCATCAACCAGCTCCGCCAGATACAGTTGCGCCTTGCTCAGGTTTGCGCCGCTCAAATCGGAGTCGGTCAAATTACATTCATTGAAGTCGGCCTCGCGCAGGTCAGCTTGAGAAAAATCTACTTCCGGGAGTATTGAGTGGTTGAAATTTGCCTGGTAGAGATTGGCGTTGTGGAAGTTGGTATTATACATCCGTGTCCAACTGAGTTCCGCGCCACTCAGGTTGATTCCGCTTAAATCGGTATGTGCAATGACTTCTTCGTTGAGGTTGGGTTTAATGGTGGGATTATCAATGCGCCATTGATTCCAGACTTTAACTCCCTGATTAAAGATTTTGAGATGTTCTGCTTTTCCCATGTTGCACCCCTTATACACAGCGCCAGACACCATCCATGCAGAATGTAGACTCATTTAAGCCTACCATAGATGATCTTTCTCAGTGGTATTAGCTATAGTCGTGGTTGTAAGGCACGAAGCGTGGGCTACAATCTACTCGTCCTCGTCAAACTGCGCCATGATTTTCTGGTAGGCTTCGTTGAGGGCTTGCATCTGCTGAGTCGCGTCTGTGGCACTGTTGACATCGGGATGCAGCTTGCGTGCCAGACGGCGGTAGGCCAGTTTGATGGCTTCCGGGTTGGCGTCACGCTCAATTTGCAGCAGTTGATAATATGCGGCGAAGGTTCCCGGTTGGGCAGTCGGGCGGCGATCCTGGCCTTCCTGATGTTTGTGGGCAGCGCCCGGTTCGCGTGGCTTTTCAAAAAATGTACCAACCGTCCACTTGCCCTTGAAAAGCGTGGCGTTGAGATCGGCCTGGGCGGTGCTGAGGAAGCGCATGTTGAGGGTCGCGCCATAGCGGATGTCGCGGAATTGTCCGGCGCGGTCATAATGCACCGGGAAGATGAACACCTCTTGCCCAAAAGTTT
>JBDTNB010000407.1:0-1986 GCA_039933955.1 Chloroflexota bacterium | reverse complement strand
AAGCAACCAGGAATGCTTCTTGCTTGCCATCCAGGATCGGGCGACGACCTGAGCGGGCTTTGTCTAATAAAGTATGCTTTTCGACCCACTATGATGTACCCCAGAAATCGGACAGTAAAATAGCGTGATTATCAGTGGATCGAGAAACGCTATGAGAAACACATACAGCCCAGAATTCAAGGCAAAAGTGGTACGCGAGGTGCTGCGGGAAGATAAGACCCTCAGCCAGGTGGCAGCGGCCCATGGACTACATCCCAATCTGGTCAGCCAGTGGCGTGACTAGGCACGGGCAGGGATGGCAGGCTTGTTCAGCCGGGCAAAAGAGACCGACTGGGCAGCGAAGGAAGCGGCACATGAGCAGGAAAAACACGACTTGTATGCCGAGATAGGCCGCTAAACAACGCAGTTAAGCTGGCTGAAAAAAAGCTGGCAAGCTCGTTGAGTAGAGATGAGCGGCGGGCACTGGTGGAACGGGAGAACAGTGAAGTGAGCGTGGTGGTGCAGTGTGAATTGTTGAGCGTGCATCGGTCAGGGCTGTACTATGCGCCACGCCCGGTGGACGAGCGCCAGTTGTACATCCAGCGGCGCATCGACGAAATCTACACCGCCTGCCCGTTCTATGGTGTCCGCAAAATCACGGCTCAACTGCGGGCGGATGGGCTGCACATCAACCACAAGGCGGTGGCGCGGCACATGCAGGCGATGGGCTTGCGGGCGATCTATCCCGGACCGAACCTGAGCAAACGCGCTCGACAGCACGCCGTTTACCCCTATCTGCTGCGCGGTTTGACGATTGAACGCCCCAATCAGGTGTGGGGCGTGGACATCACCTACATCCGCTTGCGCTCCGGCTTGATGTACCTGTTCGCCGTGCTGGACTGGTACGCGCGCTTCGTCGTCAGTTGGACGCTCGACCTAACGCTGGAAATCGGCTTCGTGCTGGAGGCGATGCGCTCGGCATTGGCAAACGCTACACCGACCATCTGTAACAGCGACCAGGGTAGCCACTTCACCAGCCCGCAGTATATCGCCCTGTTTCAGGATACACCGGTGCAGATCAGCATGGATGGCAAGGGCAGCGCACTGGACAACATCTTCACCGAGCGGCTGTGGCGCTCCGTTAAATATGAGGAGGTCTATTTGAAGGATTACGCTTCACCTCGTGAAGCACGGACGGGTCTCACCGACTATCTCGATTTCTACAACTATCGGCGATTGTATCAGGCTCTCGACTACCAGACACCCGCTCAAATCTATTTCAAGAAAGGAAACCAATCCACTGATAAAAATGTCATTTTGCTGTCTTGACAATGGGGTACACTTTACACCTTTGGCGCGTGTTCGCCACTGATTGTGGCTTGATTGACAGTAGTTCGGCGATCTCAAGGTCACTTTTTCCCGCATCACTCCACAACAGCATTTGGGCACTGTGCAGCACCCGTACCTTATTTTTGCCCCCTTTCACAACCGTTTCCAATTCCTCATGTTCTTCTGCGCTCAGGTGAATTGGATAGTTTTGTTTTCGTCCCATTTTGAAGTATCCTTTGCTCTCAATCCCCCTCATTTCTCGTTTTATTTCTGTGGCGCTCTACTAGGCACAGAGCTGCCATAATTAACAAAAATCGCCGCATTCATCACCTCCGCAGTCTCGTTGCTGAGACTCAGCGTAACAAATGCAGCGCTCCAAACCTGTGCAGGATTACAGTCTCGGCTTGGCAGTTCTGACAGAGGGGCTGGTAAAATTTCGGCTCTTCCGCAATTCGTGTAGACCTTCGTAGTTCATATCATTGGCAAAATTGAAATGAGCGATGCAAAGAACATCTTTCAGCCTATTCATCTGTACATGACATTAGATTCTACATAAACCGCGGAAGACCCAAAATTTCAGTGATCAGTGGAGGCGAAGCCTTCCGTGACGGCCATGCTGATCAGGTGTTCGTTGGTGTTCGCGCCGAAGCGTTTGCGGAGCTTCTGCCGCACCCAGTA
>JBDTNB010000406.1:0-2078 GCA_039933955.1 Chloroflexota bacterium | reverse complement strand
GTGGTACAACTATTCTCCCTGATTTTGCCCTTTATTCCTTATCTTGATGCCTATGAGGACGTGACTGCGGTTACGTCCTTTTTGATTCGCGTGGTCTGTTGACATATGGCGCAAATCTCATAGAATAGAGGTCTAAAGAGATCATAAGGGGTCAATAAGTTCGCATGGCAACAGAGAATCAAAAACCAGCGTTTTTAGATGAAGCGATCCATAGTTACTACAACCAGGGGCGCGAGCAAAATCGGCTGTCAGCATCGAGCGGTAAGCTGGAATTCACGCGCACGCTAGAACTGGTGCGGCGTTATATCCAAGCGCCGCCTGCCACCATTTACGACATCGGCGGTGGAGCCGGTATCTATGCGCTGCCATTAGCGCGCCTGGGTTACGCCGTTCATTTGCTGGATGCGATGCCGCTGCATATTGAACAGGCGGCGAAAGAAGCAAAAAATCAGCCTGATTATCCGCTGGCGAGTTTGCAAGTCGGTGACGCACGACATTTAGATTTCGCGGATGCCAGCGCCGATGCCGTGCTGTTGTTTGGGCCGCTGTATCACCTGACCGAAAAAGTGGATCGCATACAAGCGCTCCGAGAAGCCTATCGGGTGTTGAAACCGGGCGGACTGCTGTTCGCGGCGGTCATTTCGCGCTTCGCCCCACTGATGGACGGCTTGTCAAAAGGTTTCCTGACCGACCCCTATTTTGTCGAGATTTTGGAGCGCTCGGTATCGGACGGCCAGCATCGCAACCCGAAAAATCTGCCCGGTTATTTTTCGACAGCCTATTTTCACCATCCCGACGAACTAGGGGAAGAACTCGCTGAGGCCAGTTTCAAAGTTGAGGCGGTGCTGGCAATCGAAGGGCCAGCCGAATTCATGCCCAACTTTGACGCCTTCTGGGATGTGCCGGAACAGCGCGAGATGCTGCTGGGGTTTGTGCGCAAAGTCGAGGCTGATTCGACGATGCTGGGCGCGAGTGGACATATTATGGGCGTGGGGCGGAAAGGCTAAAAGCGGCTAGCTGGAAATACGGCTCAAGGTCTGGATAAATGAAAGAAACAGCTCGCTCAACACGTCTGATTCAAGGGATTGAGCGGGTTATCTGGTCAAATTTATCACCTCGAATTTCGGCTAAACCCGCCTCAACGAGGACAGAAAATAACCTCATTCTGACCTATACTAAAAGTATAGCGATTGAGAGGAAACATGTTAACCATCCTTAACCATTGCACATGTTGACTTTTGAAACCTATGTGCTAAAATACGGTTCTTGAGAGGTCATGTAAGTCCACGAGCAGCCGGGTTGACAGCAATGGTCAAACGGACAGTCGTCCACTTCATCCTAAAGTCGGATAGCCGCATCACCCATTGACCGATGTGGGTGTGGCTGTGTCATGGTTTAATCCTAGTATCGAGAGACAAGTAAAGAAAAGAGGGGGCTGAATCATCATGTATTCAACACTCCAACTACATCAATTGGCAATGAGTGATTATGAACGGGCGCAGAGCAAAGCCCAGAAGCGGCGTTTGGTCGCGATGGTGCGGCGTCAGCGCAACGACTTGCTCTCGCTGAACGCTATTATCCAATGTTTGACTACGCACGGGCAGCACAGTCTGGGGTTGGTCACTGTCGCGATTGAACAAATCGTCGGCAGCGTTGACCGCAACCGGGATTTTGACCGGGCGTTCTTGCCACGCACCGGTGTGACGATGGAACGCTGGCTGCGCATTGTGAAGGCACGCTATAAGGGCGAGTATCTGCCGCCGGTTGAACTGCGCAAAGTGGGCGAGGCTTACTTTGTGGTGGATGGGCATCACCGGATTTCTGTCGCGCGTGAAATGGGGCAAGAATACATTGATGCGTATGTGACGGAATTGGAAGCGCCTGCGGATGAACTCCGCAAGTTAGGCATCGCCGGGGCATAAATACAGAAGGGCGGGTTGACAATCAAACCCGCCCTTATTTTTGAGGCTGACCTGTATGTCCCCTCAGAAAGATTTACTCAATCGGCTCTTTGTAGATAACATATTTGCCAATGGGATCGCCTTTGCCGATGCAGTCGCCCAGATCAATTTTGAATT
>JBDTNB010000405.1:0-2139 GCA_039933955.1 Chloroflexota bacterium | reverse complement strand
GTCAAAATGGTGAAGGCGAATTTTCCGCCGCCGGGAGGAGCCGGTTCTTCGGTGGCTTCTGGGCTGGCGGGACGTATTTTCACGTTGTCGAGTATCTGACGAGCAGAGTCGGCGTTCGGCGACGGCCAGGGCAAATCTGACTCATATGCCCATGAACCGGGGAACAAGGGGCTATCGGCACGCACGACTTGATTGACAAGGTAGCGCTCGATAATTGAGCCGCGATCCAATCCGGTTTGAAGGGCGATGCGAACACGCTGTTCACGGAAAAAACGGGTCGAGTCTTTTTGCCAGTTGAAAATCAGTGTCCCTAATGTCGGTTCGAGAGCAGTGTGAATAGTGACGCTGCCCACTGAGAGCAAGGACGAACGTTCGGCACGATTTCGTCCTGCCAGGGCATCCACCTCGCCACCTTTAAAAGCCGTCAGGGCATCGTCAAAAGTGGAGTAGAGATGAAAACTCATGCGCTCCACTGCAAAGCCAGACTGCCCTTCCGGGCGAGCGCGATAAACCGGCGCGACACGTAAATCAACAATCTGCACACTGTTACCGGATGCTGAACGAAGAGCTTCAAGCTGGTATGGCCCGGTGCCGATAGGCGATAGATTGAACGGATGACTGGCGATTTGAGCAGCAGTTGTCCCGCGCAGGGCATGTTCCGGCAAAATACCAATGCGGAGCGAATCGAGAAAACTGCCAAGCGGCTGTGTCAACCGAAAACGAATCAGATGGTCGTTCAGAAGTTGGATTTCGACGGTACGCCAGAACGCGCCCAGTTCAGCATCGCCGGGAAAGTCGGGCGATTGCAGCAGCGAAAGTGTGTAGACCACATCGGTGGCGGTAAACGGGAGGCCGTCCTGCCAAAGGACATCATCGCGCAATTGGACTATATATTCCAGTCCATCAGACGAAATGACCCAACTTTTCGCCAAGTCCGGTTCAGGTTCACCGTATTGGTTGGTACGGGTCAAGCCTTCAAAAATGAGCGATGTAATATCGCGGTCAACCGGATTCAAGTCGGTAAAAAGTGGATTCAGGCGCTGAATACTGCCGGCCAACGCTTCACGATAAGTCGGAATCGGTTGATTATCGGTTACGGGTGCAGGAGCGATTACTTCTACAGACGCGGGTGTACTCGTGGGAACGAGGAGGCCAGCGGTTGAAGTTGATTGCGGAGTGACTTGAGGGGCAGGTTGTTCAGGCGTGTTGGTGCGCATCAAGAGGCTGACAATAAACAGCCCTAATGCCATCACCAAAACGAGAATTTGCCAACGGAATCCACGCAGCATAAAAACTCTTTAGCGTACACCCGACATAAAAAGATGTTTTGCCCGACTCGTATCAAGGCAAAACACCCATCCGATGACGATTGACTGTTCCGCCAAAGGGTAGATTACCCGTTAAAGGCAACGACTGAAAGGATGGAGATTGTCAGGAAGGCAATCGAGAGGACAATCGTGATCTGAAAAAGCGTCTTTTCCAGGCCACGACGGGTACGTGCAATTCCACCGCCCGCATCGCCGCCGAGAAGGCTGCCTAGTGCTCCACCCTTTACCTGAAGGAGAATAAGCACAATTAATATCACAGAGATAATAATTGAAACAATTTGTAAAGCTCTTTCCATGTTGCCAAAACTCCTAAGCCATTAGCATTTAGCTTTTAGCGATTAGCCAAAACAACAGCGATTTTTCGCTCAATGTTCATAACTCACCGCTTAGACTATCAAAAGTGGGGGCAGTATATCACGGCAGCAAGGGATTGCAAAGTGCAGGCCAAACGAGCGTAGGGCAATCGCATCAATAGCGGATAAACCGGCATCGCGCAGAGAGGCTCGGCACAACCCAGCGAACACTGAGGATTTCGAGAGGTTTATCTGTGAAAATGTTCGTTTACAAAGGGGAATTTTGGGAAACACCTGGCAAGGAGGGCAAAACGGCGTATCGCCCTGCATCAATTATTCATTACTGGGGCCTCGCGGTCATTTTTTGGTGCATCGGGTGGATGTTTGCAATTGTAAAATCATAGGTCGATTTGAGGTGGCGATGAGAGCTAAACCACCATTGTGAACCCCCGTACAATACATTATAATAGATGAAGAGAGTTGAGGCTTTTACGAAGCAAATTCCATCCCTATTCTAT
>JBDTNB010000404.1:0-2143 GCA_039933955.1 Chloroflexota bacterium | reverse complement strand
TGGTCTTGATCCCGCTGATCGGGATGGTGATAAACCTGTTCTGGGGCTGGCGCTTCGGGGAAAAGGTATCGGCCATCATCGGTACGACGGCGGCGCTGCTGGCGTTTGTGGTCGCGGTGCTGCTGTGGAGCTACCTGTCGAACAGCGGCTACCAATCCGCCGTGGTCAATCCGCCGATCCTGGATGGCTGGATACGCATCGGCTCGGCCAATGTCGAAATCCCCTGGCAGATGCGCGTCGATACCTTGAGTGTGACCATGATGCTGGTCGTGACCGGCGTCGGTTCGCTCATCCACATTTACTCTGCGGGTTATATGCACGGCGACCCGCGTTTCTCGCGCTTCTTCACCTATTTGAACCTGTTCCTGGTGTTCATGCTCATCCTGGTAACGGGCAACAACTTCCTGATGATGTTCGTCGGCTGGGAAGGTGTGGGCTTGTGCTCCTTCCTGCTGATCGGCTTCTGGTTTGACCGTCCCAACGGTGTCGGATGGAAGAACAGTTTGGCCGCGCGCAAAGCCTTCATTGTCAACCGCGTAGGCGATTTTGGCCTGTTGATGGCAATTTTCCTCATTTTCTGGACATTCGGCACGCTGGATTTTTATCGCCCCGGCGAAATCACCAACGTGGGCTTGATCGAACACAGCGAGGGTATCACCGCCAACGAAGGCGAACATACCGCCACTGAATCGGTTGCCGCACCTGCCGACACCAAATCGGAAAGTGAAGCCGCCGCGTCTGCTGAAGGCGAAGGTCAGAGCGCCGAAGCCGCCCTCCCCGTTTTCACCAACAACGACCATATTGAAACTGCCCAGCTTGGCATTTTTGGTCAGGCTGAACGCATGATTTCAGAAAACCACGAGGTCGATTTCGGCTCATTCAAGCTGCCGATTAAGACCGTTCTGGTACTCATTACGCTGTTCATGCTGCTCGGTGCAGCCGGTAAATCGGCGCAGATTCCGTTGTTCGTCTGGCTGCCAGACGCGATGGCAGGCCCGACCCCCGTTAGCGCGCTTATCCATGCCGCGACGATGGTCACGGCGGGCGTCTACATGATGGTGCGCAGTAATGTCTTCTTCCATAATGCAGAATTTACCTCGTTCGTTGTCGCGATGATCGGCTGCCTTACGGCATTTGTCGCCGGTTACATCGCCATCGGCCAATGGGACATCAAACGTGTGCTGGCTTACAGCACGATCAGCCAACTGGGATTCATGGTGGCGGCAGTCGGCGTCGGCGCATACAGCGCGGCCATGTTCCACCTTGTGACCCATGCTTTCTTCAAAGCATTATTATTCCTGGGCAGCGGCTCAGTCATTCATGGCATGGAACATGGCGAACATCTGGCGCATGAACGTGCCGGACACGGCAATGCCCATGACTCACACAGTCATGATGAGCACGACGAACATCACGATAAGCATCCATTTGACCCGCAGGACATGCGGAATATGGGTGGGTTGTCGCGCCGGATGCCGCTGACCTACATCACCTATTTGATCGGCACACTGGCGCTGGCGGGTATCTGGCCGTTCGCCGGGTTCTGGTCGAAAGATGAAATTTTAGCCACTTCCTGGATAGACGGTCTGGTCAATAATCACTTCTGGGGCTACATTGTCCTGGGATTGCTGATTATCGCAGCCGCTTTCACCGCTTTCTATATGTGGCGGCAGATCGAGATGGTCTTCTTCGGTCAGCCGCGCACCGAAGCCGCCGATCACGCGCCCGAAAGCGCCCCCAGCATGGTTATACCACTGCTGATCCTGGGCGTCCTGAGCCTGTTCGGTGGTATGCTGAACGTCCCGGCCAATGCGGGCGTCTTCACCATTTTCGGCCTGTTCGAGAAGATTTTCGGCGCAGAAAAATTGACGCTGTGGCTGGAGCCGAGTGTCGCCAATGCTCATGCGGTTGAGTTCCAACCGTTGATCGCAATTGGCGCGCTGGTGCTGGCAGTCGGCGCAATTTTGCTGGCGCGCAGCATCTACGGCGCGGGCAAATCGGTCACAGCAGACAACCGCGATCCGCTGGCTGTCCGCCGCGACACCGCCGCCTTCTGGAACTTCGCCAATGCCCGTATGTATTGGGATCAAACCTACTACCGCCTGTTCGAGAATCCCTTCAATGTGCTGTCGCGCTTTTTGGC
>JBDTNB010000403.1:0-2150 GCA_039933955.1 Chloroflexota bacterium | reverse complement strand
CGCCTGCTTTCATCTCTGCTCTCGTTCAGCTTCACTCCTTCTGAACATGAGCCAACTCTTTATATTACGCTTTATAATGAAACAAAAATTAAAATCATTAAATCTTACTTGTGTTATGTCCGCTATGGTACATATGTCTTGATTATAATTTAATGAAGTAAGTCTATGCTGAACCCGTTGCTGGCAGCTTTCGTTCCCGAAAGTTGCATGTTTTTTGCAGGGGGTAAATTGCATATTCCCACACGTATCCGTCTATTGTTGCGTCTCATCTTGTTGCTTAGTTTCGGGCTGCTGGTTACATTGGCGGTTGCTATGCCAATGGTAGAAGCGGCATCGGCTGGTTTTGTCAAACCGTGTGGCACATTATTTTGCCTCGACGGAAAAACATTCAATGTTGCTGGAACTAATAATCATTACTTAGGGTGGGGAACCCAATCCGAGGTTGACCATGTTTTAAATGATGCCAAAGCGATGAACCTGAACGTTGTAAGAACGATCTTGCACTCGGTTCGTGGCTCGTTGGACGGTAATCAGGTGAACCAGGGTACGATGCCGCTCAAGTGGAACTGGGGAAGCACGGCAGATTCCAGCAATATGGGCATGAAGGGCGTCTATATCCTCTATTGGGATACTAGTAGCAAAACAATGGCCTGGAATGACAGTACCGTTGACGGCTTAGGTCGCTGGGACTACGTGATCTGGAAAGCGAAACAGCTTGGAATCAAACTGGACATTGCTTTGCTGGATTTCTGGCAGTGGGCCGGGGGCGTGCAGCAGATTAATGCCAACTTCAAAGGTGGCAATTACGACATCAGTAACGCCTCAGATCGCTACAGCTTCTTCTTCACCGATTCGCGCACCAAGCAGTTCTACAAAAGTTGGGTGAATCACGTCCCCAACCGCACCAACACGCTGACCGGGGTCAAATATAGAGATGATCCGACCATTTTCGCCTGGGACTTGATGAATGAACCTGAAATGAGTTCTACCTCAACCGGGCAGTCCTGGATTTCCGAAATGTCGGCCTATGTCAAAACCATCGACTCCAACCATATGGTCGCTTCCGGCAACGAAGGCTTCGCTGATGCTCACGCGGGTAGCAGTCCCCAGCTTGAAATGACGATCAGGACGATTGATTTTGCGACCTGGCACACCTATCCAACCTACCATCACATTACTACAAATGATGTGGTGAATCTCATCACCGCCAATTGTCAGATTGCCACCACCGGGAAGAAACCAGTCCTCGTCCAGGAATTCGGCTATCCGTCTGACCACTCGGATCAGGCCGGCGTCTACCAATCCTGGGTGGATACCATTCAGAAAAACTCCAACTGCGCGGGATGGATGTTCTGGCGCTTGGAAGGCATCGAGCAAAACGGCAGTTATCCGCCAGACAATGGGGAACATCTGGGCGTTTACAACAATAACAGCATCACGTCGCAGGTTTTCAAAAATGCGGCATTCAAACTCATCAGTCGCAATGGCTCCAGCCCTACCACAACGCCTCGACCCGCGCCTAACCCCGCCGCGACGCCCCGGCCCGCGAACACCCCCCTGCCGACCAGTACACCGGTTTCCACGGCGCGTGAAACCTTTGTGATGGGTATCAACTTTAATGGGCCTGCCGTGACCATTCAGGGACATAATTGGTTGAGTTACAGCAGCGCAAAAGGGCAGGGATTGGGTGTATTGGGAGCCATAACCGATACAAAATTGCTGCCCCCCCAACCCGCCTGTGGATGCACCGACGACTTCAATGCTGAATACGCTCATCTATGCAGCCAGTGATCTGGGGCAGATCAACCTGTATCAGACGGTTGCCAATGGAACCTATCACATCTACGTGTGGACGATGGAGAATTTATCCTCCAATCAGCGCCGGTGGAATCTGAATGCTGAAGGGCAACGGGTGGCACAGGATTTAGGGAATCTCGCCTTGAATCAGTGGCGGCGGTATGGCCCCTATACAACTTCCGTCAACGATGGAAGTCTGACTTTGAATTTGGTTGGCGTCGTCGGGCGCCCCACGATTATGGGGTTGGAAATCTATTCCTACAAATAGCCGACGACATAGTGCGTTTTGGGGTGATTTTGGCAACACCCCGATAAAATAGAGTCACAAATTGTCTCCTTGGTTAAACTATCAA
>JBDTNB010000402.1:0-2188 GCA_039933955.1 Chloroflexota bacterium | reverse complement strand
CTGCTGCCTGATCCGCTGCTCCCGCTTGAAGAACTGCCCGACGATCCCGGTGTGCTGGGGCGCTGTCCAAAGCTGCTGCCTGATCCACTGCTCCCGCTTGAAGAACTGCCCGACGATCCCGGTGTGCCAGGGCGCTGTCCAAAGCTGCTGCCCGATCCGCTGCTCCCGCTTGAAGAACTGCCTGATGAGCCGCTGCCTGATCCGCTGAAGCGTGATCCTGATTGTTGTGAATTGCCGCCGCCAAAACTGCTGCCGGATGATCCCGATGAACCGCTGCTGCCAGACGAACCGGATGAGCCAAAACGCGACGGAGAGGTGGAACCACTGGAACTGCTGGGGCTGGTCGGCCCGCTGCCGGGACGATTAGGCCCGACAGAACCCGGTAAACGGGATGCCGAAGACGGCCCGCTTGAGCCGCTCCCGGACATACTCGTGCGTCCAGCACTCGAACCCGGCAAATTCGAAGCAGGGCGATTAGTAAATGGATTTACACGGGATTGTGACGAACCGCTTTCCTCATCGTCGTCTTCATCATCATCAACGTCGATGGCATCTTCGTCGTCATCGTAAATCTCGTCGTCATCATCAAAATCATGATCGTCGCCAGAGTAACGCATGGTCGCTACCTTACATACCTACTAAACGGTGGTGGAAGGACACAGCCTGTTTACACTTTTACGTAACCGCTGCGCCGGGGTTGCGCCCGACCATCAGACGCGCAAAACTGCCTAAGCGTCGATGGTTCCAATATACCACATTTTACCATTTTTCTGCCCAAATAGCACGCCTGTTCGAATTGAATATCAAGGGTGTGCGCCAAAGTGCTCCAGATTTCTATCAAAATTCTGATATTGATCGGGCGCTGCGGGATACCAAATCGCCAATTAACGAGAATAGAGCTTTCGTAAGGATAAGGGCACAGCTAGGGTTGAAAAAAGTCTCACTGTGGATGCTTTTGCCGTCAACCGTGATGCCATTAGCAATCCCGATAAAATGCGGCTGTATTTCTCGACGGAGATTGTGTACCGGGGACGCCAGAACTTCACCAACGGCGACATCCTGCGTTTGGGCGGGAGCGTCGCGCGAACAAAAGGAGTTTTGTGGCTCCATTTTCCTCGCGGCACGCTTCATGAGATTAGACGCTTTGTAGGTCGCTTTTTGTACCCAACCGCCGCCAGACTCGCATATCACGCATACCCCTGATCGGGTTGATAGGCGCGGAAATAATCGATGGTAAAGGTTTTCGGATAAGGGTCGTTGCGATTATAGACGCCCGTCCACGCGCCTTCAAAAGGATGCTCATAAATGTCGAGCATAAATTGCATCGGATAATGCAGGGATTGCTGAATGGTTTTGATTTTCACATTGTCGACATAAAAATCGAGATGGGTTGGTGTCCATTCCAGAGCATAGATGTGAAATTGTGCCGTGTCGATGCTTAAATATTCCTCATAAAATTCATCGCGGAGGGTCGGGTCGCTCCAGGGATGCACCCCAAACCGCACGCCTGACGATGTGGGGCTGGTATGCGACCCAACCAACTCAAAAATAGCGATTTCACCGGATTTTTCGGGTGAGTCTTCGTAGCCGATCATCCACCAGGCGGCATGATTGGCACTGGTGCGCAGTCCTTTTGCCCGCAGTTCAAAAAATCCGTACTGCGGCGTGTAGGTTTGAACATTGGTCTGGGTTTCGCGGACAGTACAGGCATCGCTAAAGCGCAGTTGGCCGGTTTTGCTACCCACCGCGCCAGAAAATTGTCCAGTCTGGATCGAGGAGCAGCGGACTTCGCCGTCAAATTCGGGACACCAGGGTGCTTGATCCTGGGTGATTTTTAAAACCAGGCTGCTGTTTTCCAGGCTGTAACGCGGAACCGTCCGCGCCCGTGAACTCCAATGCGGCAGATAATAAGGAAGCCACAGCGCGGTATTCAATTCCGGCGAGTCAAATTCGTCATGGACTTCCAGATGATAGCCTGCTTTTTCCAACGGATTGGGCGGAAAATCACCCGGAGAAAACGAATCAAGCATGAGGCTGTGTCCTTTATCAAAACCAACGCTCAAAAATTATGCAACAAAATCGGTTGGATCGTTATCATACCAGCAATAAGGTTCGTTATTTCCTACCGTAGTCCGCTACTCAATTGAGAACGAATGTTGTATACTCCTGGGATATTTTGGGATAAACA
>JBDTNB010000401.1:0-2232 GCA_039933955.1 Chloroflexota bacterium | reverse complement strand
CGTTCTTCTTCGGTCAGCGGATCAAACTCGAACACGACGCGGGCATATTGACCCGAACCGCCGGTCTGCCGCTTGAAGGTCGTGTCGATCCGCGAATCACGAGTGATGGTTTCGCGATAAGCCACGCGCGGACGGCCTACGTTAGCCTGCACACCGAATTCGCGCATCATGCGATCCACCAGAATTTCCAGATGGAGTTCACCCATCCCCTTGATCTTGGTCTGGCCGAGTTTATCGTCCACCTCGATCTTGAAGGTTGGGTCTTCTTCCGCCAGACGGCGCAGGGCGATGCCCATTTTATCCTGGTCGGCCTTGCTGTTGGGTTCAATCGACAGCTCGATAACCGGCTCAGGGAAGGAAATCTTTTCCAGCACAATTGGGTTGTTTGGGTCGCACAGCGTGTCCCCGGTGAAGGTGTCCTTCAAACCCAGGATCGCGGCGATGTCGCCCGCTTGCACTTCTTCCACATCTTCACGTTTGTCGGCGAACAAGCGCACGATACGGCCAATGCGTTCGCGTTCGCCCTTCGTGCTGTTCAGCAAGCCCGTGCCTGCTTTTACCACACCCGAATAAACACGGAAGAATGCCAACCGTCCCACAAACGGGTCAGTGAGAATCTTGAAGACCAGCGCCGTCGTCGGATCGTCATTGGTTGGGCGGCGTTCAAGCTCTTCATCCGTCTTGGGATGATGTCCCTTGACTGGCGGCACATCCAGCGGCGACGGCAGCAGATCAATCACACGATCTAGCATGGTCTGCACGCCCTTGTTCTTCAACGCCGAGCCACACAGCACTGGTTGAATTTTCCCGGCGATGGTGGCTGCGCGCATCGCGCCCATCAATTCGTCGTTGGTGATCGCTTCTTCCATCAGGTACTTTTCCGTCAGGAAGTCGTCACTTTCGCTCACCCGTTCGATCATTTCCAGACGGCGGGTTTCAGCTTGTTCGCGATAAGACTCAGGGATGTCATGATAGATGATGTCGCTGCCCATTTCACCTTCGTAGGTGATGAGCTTCATTTCAATCAGGTCGATGATTCCCGCGAAATCTGCGCCTTCGCCGTAAGGAATTTGGATCACAACCGGGTTGCCATGCACGCGCTCGATAATCATATCGACGCAGCGCTGGAAATTGGCTCCCGTGCGGTCAATCTTATTGACGAAACACATGCGCGGGACATTGTAGGTGTTCGCCTGACGCCACACCGTTTCCGACTGCGGCTCAACGCCCGCCACGCCGTCGAACACCACCACGCCGCCGTCCAGCACGCGCAAACTGCGCTGCACTTCAGCGGTGAAATCGACGTGTCCTGGGGTGTCAATCACGTTGATTTGATAACCCTTCCAGGCCGCCGTGATCGCCGCAGCGGTGATCGTGATTCCTCTTTCGCGCTCTTGTTCCATGTAGTCGGTGGTGGCGGAACCGTCATGGACTTCGCCGATGCGATGCACCATGCCGGTGTAATACAGCACCCGCTCTGTCGTCGTGGTTTTACCCGCGTCGATGTGGGCGATGATGCCAATGTTGCGAACCTTTGTCAGGTCAAGTACGTTTTTGTCAGCTTGCTTAGTCATAGTTTTCTCTAGCGCCCGTTATGTTGATGATTCAGACACCTTAAGTTTGACCATCCGGGCAAATTGCTTAACGGAAGTGGGCAAACGCGCGGTTCGCCTCTGCCATGCGATGGGTATCGTCTTTCTTCTTGACGGAAGCGCCTTGCCCGTTGGCTGCGTCCAGGAGTTCCGAGGACAGCTTTTCCGCCATGTTTTTACCACCGCGTTTGCGGGAGTTTTCGAGCAGCCAGCGCATCGCCAGGGTAGTCGCACGCGCATGGGGTACTTCTACCGGAACCTGATAGGTCGAGCCGCCGACACGCATCGGTTTGACTTCAACCGCAGGAGCGACGTTGCGCAGCGCCGTCTCAAAAACTTCAACCGGTTCGCGCTTGATTTTTTCTTCGATGATTTCCAGCGCATCGTACATGATGGCGAGCGCGGTGCTGCGCTTGCCGCCGTACATCATCCGGTTCACGAACATCGTGATGTGGATGTTGTTAAATTTTTTATCTGCCGGAACCTGCCGCTTGGGGGGGTTACTTCTTCTGGACATCTTATAACCTCACTATTTCTTCTTGCCAGTCGCAGCGGGAGCGCCAGCCTTAGGCCGTTTCGCGCCGTATTTGCTGCGACCCTGTTCGCGACCCTTCACGCCGTCGGTGTCCAGGGTTCCACG
>JBDTNB010000400.1:0-2266 GCA_039933955.1 Chloroflexota bacterium | reverse complement strand
CCAGAAACGGCGGCGGCTCAGGCGGACATACCAATTGCTCAGGCTTTCGACGAATTCCTGGATCGGACGTGTCGCATCGGTGACGTTATAGGTCTCGTAAGCCTCAGTAACTTCTTTGACCAGCAGGTGCAGTTCAGCCAGTACCCATTGGTCAAGAGGATCACGTTTGGACACAGGTGGCTGCTTGGCTGATGGCGACCATTTGTCGATATTGGCATAGGTCACAAAGAAGGTGTAGGTATTCCAGAGCGTGCTCCAGAATTTATTCACTACATCACCGACCAAATCAACCGAAAAACGACGCGATTCACCGGGCGGGCTAGCCGTGTATAAATACCAACGGAAAGCATCCGCGCCATGGGCATCCAGCACCTTCCAGGGGTCAACGATGTTGCCCAAACTCTTGGACATCTTGCGGCCTTCATCGTCGAGGATATGTCCCAAACAGATCACGTTTTTATACGAGACCTGTTCAAAAAGCATGGTGCTGATGGCGTGCAAGCTGTAAAACCAACCGCGCGTCTGGTCAACGGCTTCGCAGATGTAATCTGCCGGGAACTGCTGCTGGAACAATTCCTGGTTTTTACGCGGATAGCCCCACTGTGCCACTGGCATCGAACCGCTGTCAAACCATACGTCGATCAATTCCGGGACACGGCGCATCGTACCGCCCGTGCCTTTGGGATTCGGGAAAGTGATTTCGTCCACATAGGGGCGATGCAAATCCAACTCAGATAAATCGCGCCCCACAAGCTGCCCTAATTCTTCCGAACTTTCGATGCACATCATTTCGCCGGTCTGGTCGTCCACCCAGATGGGCAACGGCGTACCCCAGAAGCGTTCACGTCCCAGCGCCCAATCCTTGACCTCATCAAGCCAGTTGCCGAAGCGACCATCCTTGATATGCTCTGGAACCCAGTTGATGGTCTGATTGAGAGCAACTAACTTATCGCGATAAGCAGTGGCGCGGATGAACCACGTTTCACGAGCGTAATACATCAGCGGCGTGTGACAGCGCCAGCAAAACGGATAATCATGGGTGTAATCCTGCGAACGATAAAGCAGGCCACGTTCCTTCAGGTCACGGGTGATTTCTGGGTCAGCATCTTTGAACCATGTTCCCCGGAAATTCGTCACCGCGTCGATGAAATTACCGTCGGGCGCTACCGTGCGCAGCACTGGGAGACCATACTTTTCGCCGACGGCAAGATCGTCCGCACCAAACGCCGGAGCGATATGGACGATGCCTGTACCATCTGTGGTGCTGACGAAATCACCAGCCACGACATAGGCATAATCTTTATCGACGGGCATAAAGGTGTAGAGCGGATTGTAATGCTGCCCTACCAAGTCTTTACCCTTATAGCGCTTCACAACCTTATATTGGTCGTGATGAACCAGTGCTTTTTCCAGCAACGCGGATGCAAGGATCAGGTTTTCTGTGCCTTCACCGTCCGGCGACGGCCCTTCTACCTGCACATAGTCGATATTTTCGCCAACAGCCAGCGCCACGTTTCCGGGAAGTGTCCAGGGGGTAGTTGTCCAGGCCAGGAAATAAACGCCGGGTTTGTCACGCATAGGAAAGCGGACAAAAACACTCGGTTCTGTAACTTCCTCGTAACCCTGTGACACTTCATTGTTACTAAGAGGCGTACCACAGCGGGAACAATAAGGCACAACCTTATTCCCCTGATAGAGCAGATTTTTGTTCCAGAGCTGCTTCAGTATCCACCATACACTCTGGATGTAGTCGTTGGTGAAAGTGATATAGGCGTTGTCTAGGTCAACCCAGTAGCCGATACGCTCGGTCAGTTTTTCCCAATCGGAAAGGTAACGCAGCACACTGGTGCGGCACTTTTCGTTATAGGCGGCGATGCCATATTCTTCGACCTCATGTTTGTGCTTGAGGCCAAGTTCTTTTTCGACCTCAACTTCTACAGGAAGTCCGTGTGTATCCCAACCGCCATTACGCAAGCAATAATAACCGCGCATCACTTTATAGCGGGGGAACATATCTTTGAAGGCTCGCGCCAAGACATGGTGACTGCCGGGTTTGCCATTGGCAGTCGGCGGCCCTTCATAGAACACATATTTGGGTGCATCTTCGCGCCCCTCGGTGGTACGCTTAAAAACACGTTTTTCGCGCCAGAAATTAAGCTGGTCACGTTCCAGCTTTTGGATGTCAACTTTGGCGCTGACTGCCTTAAACATGGTCATTCTCCATCGTTACGTCGGATACGGATAGATCAGAGTGAAAAACGATCAA
>JBDTNB010000399.1:0-2276 GCA_039933955.1 Chloroflexota bacterium | reverse complement strand
GGGGCAGCATACTCGATGATGCGCTCCTGCCCGGATGCAAACACAGCCTGTATAGAGGCGTCCCATAGCGATACGGCCTCACCGATTACCCCTAAATCCTGATAGGTTTTTCCGATGTATTCGCTAGGGGGGATGCCGGTGGCCTTTTCGATGGCCGGGTTTACGTAGACCCGGCGCAGCTTTTGATCGACACGCGAAATTACGTCCGGTGCATTTTCAACCAGCGTTTTAAATTCTTGCTCATGTTGGTGCAGCGTATTGGTTAATCGTTTGCGTTCAATGGAGTAGCGGATAGCGCGTGCGAGCAGATTGCTACCCACATTATCTTTGATGAGATAATCCTGTGCGCCCAGGCTCACGGCTTGTAGCGCCAGTGTTTCGTCGTCCAATCCCGTCAGAACGATAACCGGGGTCTCAACCGCCGCTGCCTGAATCCGTCTAAAAGTTTCCAGTCCATGACTGTCTGGAAGCGATAGATCCAGCAGGATTAGATTAACCGAGATATTTTCCAGATGTTTCAATCCCTCGCTGAGGCGAGCAGCAATCACGACCTTAAATTCAGTCGCAGGTACTTCCAACAGCATTTCCTGGAAGAGATCAGCATCCGAAGGGCTATCTTCAATCAACAAAATTGAGAAGTTTTCTTTCGGCATCATTTTTGCTTCTTAGGTAATTTCACCACACTGAGCCAGAAATCATCAATCAACTGCACAACCTTAATGAACTGCTCAAAATCCACCGGCTTGGCAATATAACAATTGGCGTGCAAGCGGTACGACGCGGTTATGTCTTCGTCAGCCTGAGAGGTCGTCAGGACGACCACCGGAATCAGGCTGAGATTGTCATCGGCTCTCATCTCAGCCAGGACTTCAAGCCCGCTTTTCCTGGGCAAGTTTAAGTCCAGGAGAACCAAATCGGGGCGTTTTGCCTGTGCGTATTGTCCTTCTCGCCGCAAGAAAGCCAGGGCTTGTTGGCCATCTTCGACTACCGAAAGCTGGTTATTCACTTTGGCATCGCGCAGTGCTTCGATAGTGAGTTCAACATCAGTCGGGCTGTCTTCGACTAAAAGAATGTCAATCGGCTTGGTAGACATCGTTTTTATCCTGGGTCTTATTTTGATTTTGATGTGGGATAGTAAAGTAAAAAGTGCTGCCAATATTGGGTTCCGATTCGACCCACATACGTCCACCATGACGCTCAACAATCCGTTTGCAGATTGCCAGTCCAATCCCCGTGCCCTCATATTCCCGCCGGGTATGGAGTCGTTGGAAGATGATAAAGATGCGGTCAAAATACTCCGGCTCAATCCCAATACCGTTGTCCTTTACCGCAAATTGCCAATGGTCAGCGCAGTTTTCGGCGCTGATATGGACATGGGGAGGGGCATCGCCATGAAACTTAATCGCGTTGCTAATCAAATTTTGAAACACGCGACCCATCTGATCGCTATCGGCCATGATCGTGGGCAAGGGGTCGTCATATGTGACCGTCGCGCCAGTTTCTTTTAGCTGTGCGTGCAAATTATGGATGGTCTCTTGGATAACCTCACTACAGGAGATCGACACAAATGACTCAGCACGAGTTTGAATACGCGAATACTGTAATAAGTCACTGATGAGGTTTTGCATTCGTAATGTGCCTTCAACCGATTGTTGAATATAGCGGTTTCCCTGCTCATCCAGATGCTCACCATGACGCTTTTGCAGTAGTTGTAAATAGCCCGAAATGGCCCGAAGGGGTTCTTGGAGATCGTGGGAAGCGACGTAGGCAAAGTGTTGGAGATCGGTATTTGAACGCTCCAGGTCAACCGTATAGCGTTGCAATTTGTCCGCTGTCCTCGTCCGCTCAGTGATGTCTTCAATCGCCAGCACGATCATATGACCAGCACCATTTTCTTGGTGAATACTGTGAGCATTCAGCACCACCGTGCGAGAACCAAGGGACGGGAAATTATGGGTTATCTCAAAACCTTCAAAGGTTTGCTGCTTCCGTATGACCTCTTCAAGCAGCACCCGGAGTTCTGGAATGTTCCATTGTCCCTTGCCGAGCTGATACAAAGACTGGTCAATCGTGTCCTCTGGTAGTACCTGGAATGAACGATAGAAGGCTGGATTGGCGGCCATTACACACAGGTGGTCATCCAGAACTAACAGGGGTTCGCGGAGTGTTTCTACAATTTTCTTGGAAAAAATATCCATGCAGCGCTCCATTTATTTTCTTTCCTCGCTCAGGTTCGTACCCAGCCCTATCCACAAGCGTCAAAAATCAACTCGTTG
>JBDTNB010000398.1:0-2305 GCA_039933955.1 Chloroflexota bacterium | reverse complement strand
TTCAAAATCACCTGCTCGTCCACCCATCCCGGTTCGGAAATCGCGCCGCCCGTCAGCACATAGGCCAATTTCTTGCTGATGAAGGCGTCATACTCGGTTGCGTAGCCGCTCTCGCGGAAGCCTTCAATGCCTAGCTGCAAGGCTGAATAGGCATCGCGCCCCGCTGCCCAGATTTTTCCAGGCTGCTTGGCAACATAGCCATCGACCAAACCGAGCGCTGTGCGTTTGGCTTCATAGAGCAAGTGCGAACGATTGAAGACAATTTTGTCCTCTGCTGCCAGAAAACCCATATCGCGCGCTTCTTTGGCGCTGGTGCTGACTTTGGCCGTCGCGATCTGCTCAAATACTTTTTGCAAATGCGGTAAAACATCAGCGTTCGGGCTGGATTCCATCACAGGATTGACGACCCGGCGCAGCAGTTCCTTACACCCGCCGCCCGCTGGAATCAACCCCACACCGAGTTCCACCAAACCGGTATACAATTCCGCGTGGGCAACCGTTTTTGTGCCGGACATCAGCAGTTCCGATCCGCCACCCAGCGCCATATTAAAGGGCGCGGTCACCACTGGCTTACTGTGATAGCGCATGGCTTGAGTCAGGTCTTGCAGCGCCTTGATCGAACCTTCCAGTTGATCCATCAAACTGCTCTGCACAGCCATCACGACCATGAATACATTCGCGCCGATGCAAAAGCGTTCGCCGTCATGCCCGACCACGAGCGCATCAAAATCGCTGGTGAGCAAATCGAGCGCCATGTAACTCATATCGACCAAATCAGCATCAATCGCGGTGGCTTGACTGTGAAATTCCAGCAGTGCCACACCGTCGCCCATATCATGTACACTAGCGCTGTCGTTTCGCGCGACTTCTTTATTGTTGGCTTTTAAATTGGCAACCGTAATCACACGCGGATCACGTTCCATCGGGACATAATCGTCTTGCAGCGGGCTGTAATAGCCGGACTTTTGCCCTTTGGCGTCGACTGCATAAAAGGTCGCGTGACCGCTGCCGACCATATTTTTTACCCAGTCCGCCACCTTATACCCTGCTGCTTCGAAGGTTGGAATAGTGTCGGCGACGCCAATCGCATCCCAGATTTCGAACGGCCCCATCTCATGGGCGAAACCCCACTTGATGGCATTGTCCACATTGACGAAAGTATCGGTGATTTCTGGCACACGATTCGACGCATACGCCAGAAAGAAAGCGTGTAGATTCCACAAAAACTTACCCGCGCGGTCATCTTCGTTGATGAGCAAGCGGATGCGTTCGCCCGTCGGCTCAACCTTGCGATATTTGCCTACGCTGTCAAAGCGCACACTTTTCGGTGCTTCGTATTCAAAAGTCTCGGTGTTCAGTACCCAGAATTCCTTTTCGCCGCCCGCACCTTTAACCTGTTTATAAAAACCCTGTCCATTCTTGTTGCCAATCCAGCCGTTTTCCATCAACTTGTCCATGATGGCGTCGGCTTTTTCGTTCTTGAGGACAACTCGTGCCGGGTCTTCGGGAATGGCGTTATACAGGTTACGCGCCACGCCAATATGGATGTCCAACCCGACCAAATCGGTCAGACGGAAAGTCGCGGTTTTCGGACGGCCAATCAGCGGCCCGGTCAGGGCATCGACTTCTTCGACGGTGAAGCCATTTTCCAGCGCATAATTGACCACCTGCGAACCGGTAATCGACATAAAACGGTTGCCGATAAAGTTGGGGCGGTCTTTGCAGATGACCACGCCTTTGCCCAGCACCCGCGTCCCAAAATCGACCATGAAAGCGATGGCTTCGGGATCGGTGTCGGCGTGGGGGATGACTTCCAGCAAGCGCAAATGGCGCGGCGGGTTGAAAAAATGGGTTCCCATAAAACGGTGGGTGAAATCCTGTCCCAATCCTTCACCAATCGCGTTAATCGGAATGCCCGATGTGTTGCTGCTGATGATGGCCTGCGGCTTGGCAATTTCAGCTAATTTCGCCATCAGATTTTGTTTCACATCCAACCGCTCGACTACGACTTCGACGATCCAATCGGCGTCGCTCACCATATCCAGGTTGTCGTCGATATTGCCCACATGAATGTGTTCCAAATCCGCCGCCGTAAATAACTGCGGCGGACGCGAACTCTGCAATTTTTTTAGATTATCGGTGACGATGGCATTGCGTTTGGCCGGTTTATCACCGGGCTGCGTGCCTTTCGCCGGGATGTCCAGCAGCACAGTATCGACGCCCGCCCCGGCCAGCAGTGTCGCGATGCCGCTGCCCATTGTGCCGGAACCGATCACCGCTGCCTTACGTATCGAATAAGCCATGT
>JBDTNB010000397.1:0-2328 GCA_039933955.1 Chloroflexota bacterium | reverse complement strand
GTCGATTCCCCGGCGGCGGATGTCAGCTAAAACGGCATCCAGCGCCCAGGTGTTGCCGTGTATATCGGTGATGACCGCGAAATGATCGAGCATAAATGCCCCCATTATTATCGGCAGAATCGTTAAGTTTTTGTTTTACTATCGTGACGAAGTAGAGATACATCTGCTAAAAATTTCCCTTTTAAAAGGTCTTCTATCAACTGGCTACGCTCGGTACGGTTCACATAAAATAAGGACGGGAAATTCATAAATTGGGATTCCGTCCAATCATTCTCTTCAACCACATAGTTGTGCTGAAGTTGAAAATTTTCCTCAACTAATTTGCCAAATCGATAATAATCACCTAAAAATGAACTGTAATGCATTTTCCACTCTATCTGTAAAATCTCCCCTAAAACTAGGGCAAGGCTATCTAGGTCATCTGATACAAATCCGTATAAATCGTAAACAAATATCTTATTCATCATTCATCCTCTGGAGTAGTCATAAATGGTTGAAGATACAACCCTAGCGATCAGGCGGCACAAAGAAATTGGAGAGATACTTTTACCCGATTACTAAACAAATTCAGAACTCTCAAAGCCTTATCTAAAATTGTTAATCGAAGAAATATGTCGGTTTTACACCTCGGACATGATGTGCGCCATTGTGGGGCCGTCGATGTTGCCGCCCGATAAAATCACGCCGACCTTGCCGCTGGGTTTCAACGCGCCGCTGAGAAGGGCGGCTAAGCCTAACACACCGGACGGTTCGACCACGATTTTGAGGCGGAAGAAAGCATAACGCACCGCGTCTTTGATGGCGTCCTCGCTGACGGTCACAAAATCATCGACATATTCCAGCACCAGCGGAAAGGTGATGTCGCCCAGCGAAGGCGTGCGTGTGCCGTCGGCAATCGTGGGCGGGTTGTGAACGGTGTGCAGCGTTTTGTCGCGGAAGGATTGGGTCGCGTCATCGGCCAGTTCGGGTTCAACGCCGATCACTTTGCAATGCGGCGCTGCCCCTTTGGCGGCAATCGCCGAACCGCTCAAAAGTCCGCCGCCGCCCACCGGAGTCAGTAGGTAATCCAACGCGCCGACTTCTTCGATCAGTTCGAGCGCGGCTGTCCCTTGCCCGATCAATACACCGGCATGGTCGTAGGGCGGAATCAGCGTGTAGCCATGCTCGGCGGACAATGATTCAGCGATTTGTTTGCGATCCGCTTTACCTGGGTCATAAATGATGACTTCTGCGCCGTAGCCTTTGGTCGCGGCTTGTTTGGTCGCTGGGGCATTATCCGGCATGACGATCACGGTTTTGATGCCCAATAATTTGCCCACCAACGCGACGGCCTGGGCATGATTACCGGACGAAAAGGCGATCACGCCGCGCGCTTTTTCGGTATCATTCAGTTGGCTGATAGCGTTGTATGCGCCGCGAAATTTGAACGCGCCCACACGCTGCAAATTCTCGCATTTGAGATAGACCTGCGCCCCGACCTGTTCATCGAGTGTGCGCGAGGTCATCACGGGTGTGTGGTGGGCGATTCCTTTGAGGCGCGCGGCGGCAGCCTGGATGTCGGCGAATGTGACGGTGGACATAAACCCCTCCTAAAAAGGTTTTCGATGTTTCCAATTGGGTCAAAATATGGATAGTCGATGAAATAATTCAGCAGACGGACATGATATATCATGTCCCTACAAATTCGGGGACTGTAGGGACGAAATATATTTCGTCCGTTTTACCGAATTAAATTATCAACTGTCAATGTATTGCTAGGGACGCAGTGCCGCTGCGTCCCTACAGAGACATAACTGGTTAAGTATATCTTTTAATCGGCGACCATTTTCGAGATGGTCAGTTTTCCAGCACGGCAATGGCTTCGACTTCGATCAGCAAATCCTCCTGAACCAGACCATCCACCTCAACGGCGGTGCTGGCCGGAAGCCGGTCAGGGTTGAGATAACGCGCGCGAACATCGCGGACAACCTGGAACTGAGCCATATCCACGACGTAATAGGTCAATTTAACCACATCTTCGAAGCTGGCTCCGGCTGCTGCCAGCGCCGCCTGGAGATTCTGGAAAACCTGCTCCGCCTGCGCTTGCATATCGTCCACGCCGACCACATTCCCCTGTTGATCGAGCGCGATTTGGCCGGAGATGTAGAGGGTGTGGCTGCCTCTGGTATCCGCGACATGACTGTAGCCAGTCGGACGGGAGATGCTGTCGGGATTGATAAAACGGTGCAATTTCTCAGCCATGATTTGATCCTTTTTTTAATCTTCGTGAAGGCGCATGTGCAAAAGCGGAAAGGGTTTGCCGTTGCTGTCGAGGTCGGAGCGCCCGAC
>JBDTNB010000396.1:0-2330 GCA_039933955.1 Chloroflexota bacterium | reverse complement strand
AAGCGCCAGCCCCAGAACAGGTTTATCACCATCCCGATCAGCGGGATCAAGACCACAAGGGTCACAAGTTGCGGGTAATTTTCCATAAGTTCCCTCAGTTAAGAGTTGAAAGTTAAAAGATGAAAGTATAAGGAGCGGGCACTCGCTTTTAACTTTGTACTTTTAACTTTTAACTGGTCTTAGCCTTCCATCTGGTGCAGTTCGTCAATGTTGATACTCTGCTTGGTGCGGAAGATGGCGACGATCAGCGCCAACCCTACCGCGACTTCTGCGGCTGCGACGGTCATCACGAAGAACACGAACACATGTCCCTGAACCTGATTCCATTGGCGGGCAAAGGCGACCAGCGCCAGATTGGCCGCGTTCAGCATCAGTTCGACGGACATGAACACCAGGATTGCGTTCCGGCGCAGCAGCACGCCCATCGTCCCCAGGACGAACAGCACGGCACTCAACATAACATAAGCTGTAATTGGAACCATAATCCATCGCTCCCCATAAGGGCATAAAAACGTATCGGGGACACGACGTTTCGTGTCCCTACGAAAATTTATTAATCCCCGGCAGGCTGATTTTCCGGTAGCTGCGGCACATCTTCGGTCTGGCTGGTCGCCATAACATCCGTGCCGGTTTGCGCAGAGATGGCGGCTGCCAGCGGTTTGCTCACCACACGGCGGACATCGCGGCGGCGTGGCTTCGCACTTTCTTTATGCGTCAGCACAATCGCGCCGATCATCGCCGCCAACAGCAGCACGGCAATCAATTGGAACGGCAGCATGTATTGGGTGAATAATAATTGACCAATCGCCTGCGGCCCGCCGAAGCTGGGTACGGCTTTCGTCACCAGCGGCAGGGCAATAGCACGCACAATGGTGGTCGCACCATTCGCCACCTGATGCCCGCCCAAAATCAGCAGTTGCGAGGTATCCCGTTTGACGTTGAAAAGCAGTGCGTCGTCCAGGCGGAACAACACATTGTTGGCGTTGTCGCCATCTACAAATGCCCAACTGGTGACCGTTGTATCTTCGGAAACAGCGGGCATTACAAAAGTCTGCGACGGTTGCAGGCCGCTGGCAATTACTTTGTCATCAGTCGCGGTGGTCGGTGATCCGAGATCAACCAGATTCACCGTTTTTACGTCAGGGTAGGCATTGAAGAAGGTGATACGTCCGCTGCGGGCTTCAACCGTTTCGATGTTGTCGGGTGTGACGGCCACAACAGGGGCGCTGCTTTTACCGTAGGCAATCGCGGTAAAGGCGCTTGCGCTGTCGCCCTCTTTACTTTCCAGTGTGCTGGCCGTTGAGTTCGCGATGACGGTATCCGTACCGGGCTGTTTCAAAGTAATGGTGTATTCGCCAGGAAGTACCGATTTGAACGTGCTGGCCTCCCCGAAGGCGACATTTTGTGCCAGCAGGTCGCCGTTGGCATATACGTCAACCGCTCCGACATCCTCGACCACATTGACCACCCGCAGCAGAGGTTCGCGCGTGGTTGGCCCGTGCAAGTCGATTTGGCCGTTCTGAACTGCGTAGGCGATGGCAAGCATGAACAACACACCGAGCACTGTGGACAGGGGAATCAACCAGCGGAATTGCTCCGACCCCATCGTGAGCTTTTCTGCGCCCAGAAGCATAATCACAAATAAGAACAATACCATGATTGCCCCGGCGTACACCGCGATCTGAATCATCGCCAGGAAGGGCGCATTCAACATCAGATAGAAGAAGGCGACGCAGGCGAAATTCACAATCAAAAACAATGCGGCGTGAACTGCGTTTTCACTCAAGAGCATGAAAATGGTCGCTGCAATTGCGATCACGCCAACGATGCCGAATAAAAACAATTCGCTCATAGGACAGATTTCCTAATATGAGGCACAGCTTAACGACTTGTGCAGTTTAGCGCAAATAGCGCCAGAGTTCAAATACAGTTAGTGATGAGTTTCCAGTTTCCAGATACCAGTTTGTGTTGGGTGTGCTGGTCAATCACAAATCTATGAGGTAGCACAGTAGAGGCGCACACACTGGCACGCCTCTTTTGCTGGTAACTGTCAACTGGTGACTGGCAACTACAACGGATCGAGCATATCCGGGATGGCCCGATTGAATTTACCCGGTTCCACTTTTTGTGGGGTGTCCGGTTTACCTTCCGGCGGCGGATCAATCAACATATCTTTGGTGAAAATGGCGTCGCGGCGATCCGTGAAGCTCAAACGGTGCTCATGTCCCAGGATGATGGCTTCTGTCGGGCAGGCATCTTCGCAGTATCCGCAGAAAATGCAGCGCAGCATGTTGATTTCATAGGTTTTGGCATAGCGTTCGCCGGGGCTG
>JBDTNB010000395.1:0-2337 GCA_039933955.1 Chloroflexota bacterium | reverse complement strand
AGCGCTTGAGTTTGTAAGGGTGACTTGTGACACAAAGAAGTGACATTCGTAATATAGCCATTATCGCACATGTCGATCATGGGAAGACGACCCTGGTTGATGGGATGCTGAAGCAATCTAAAGTTTTCCGTGAAGGCGCGGAAACCGGCGAGCGAATTTTGGACTCGAATGCGCTTGAAAAAGAGCGCGGTATCACGATTCTGGCGAAAAATACGGCTGTGACCTGGGGCGGTGTGAAAATCAACATTGTCGATACCCCAGGACACGCCGATTTTGGCGGCGAAGTCGAGCGCGTGCTCAACATGGTGGACGGCGCGCTGCTGCTGGTCGATGCCGTCGAAGGCCCGATGCCCCAAACTCGCTTTGTGCTGCGCAAGGCACTCGCCTTAGGGCTGCGCGTGATCGTGGTCATCAACAAGGTTGACCGCCCGCACGCCCGCGCCGATGAAGCCCTGAACGAAACCTTTGACCTCTTCATTGAGTTGGGTGCGAGTGACGAACAGGCCGAATTTCCAGTCGTATACGCCATCGGTCTGGTCGGCAGGGCCGGTTATACACCTGCCGGACTGCAAAGTGATCTGACGCCGTTGTTTGAGACCATCATCAAAGAAGTGCCTGCGCCCAAGATTGACCCTGACCAGCACGCCCGTATGCTGGTGACGACCCTGGAATACGACAATTACAAAGGCCAAATTGGTATCGGGCGTTTGGTATCCGGCGTCATGCGCAAAGGGATGCCCGTCGTGCGCATCACCCCACATGGTGAACGTGTCAACGGCAGGATTGAATATTTGTTCACGTTCCATAACCTCGCTAAACAGGAAGTAGAAGAAGTGACCGCGGGCGATATTCTGGCCTTTGGCGGTTTGGCCGAATTGGGCATCAGCGACACGATTGCTGACCCGGACGTGACCGAAGCGCTGCCGCCCATCAGCGTGGAAGAACCGACTGTCCGGATGACGTTTGGCGTCAATACCTCGCCCATCGCCGGAAAAGAAGGCAAAACTGGCCTGGGTACATCACGGCGTCTGCGCCAGCGCCTTTTCGAAGAAACCCGCCACAATGTTGCCTTGCGCGTCGTGGATGGCGATTCGCCCGATAAATTTGTCGTCAGCGGACGCGGTGAACTCCACCTGGGCATTTTGATCGAAACCATGCGCCGCGAGGGTTACGAATTCGAGGTCAGCAAACCGGAAGTCATCTACCGCGAAGACCCGGAGACTGAAGAGACGCTCGAACCGATTGAAGAAGTGCATATCGAAGTCGCCGAAGGCATGGTCGGGACAGTGGTTGAACTGCTCGGCACACGGCGCGGCACAATGACCGATATGCGCACCGAAAGCGGCACAACCTATCTGAAATATCTGGTTCCCACGCGCGGTATGTTGGGTTTCCGTGCCCATTTTATGCGCGCGACCAGCGGCATGGGACAGATTCACAGCCTGCATTATGGTTATGAACCGCTGGCGGGCGAAATCCCCGGACGGCAGTTCGGCAGTCTGGTCTCGATGGAAACCGGCGTGACCACCGCCTATGCCCTCGTTAACGTGCAGCAGCGCGGTACATTTTTCATCAGCCCCGGTGCAGATGTCTATGAAGGCATGGTCGTGGGCGAACACATCCGTACCGGCGATCTGGAATTGAACGTTGCCAAAGCCAAGCATCTGAATAACTTCCGCGCCAAGCCCAGCGAAACCACCTCCGGTCTCGATACACCCCGTGACATGAGCCTCGACGACTGGATCGAGTTCATGGCCGAAGATGAACTTTTGGAAGTCACGCCCGTGAGTCTGCGCCTGCGTAAGCGTATCCTCAACACTGAAGATCGCTTGAAAGATCGCAAACGCAAAGAAAAAATGATCGCTGGCTAGGCGATAGGCCAATATCCTCAAACGCTTCTGTAGGGGGGCGCAGCACTGCTGCGCCCTGTATGTCGGCACACGCTGTAAGATAGGTTCAGTATGGAGAAATCGAGGCGAAAGTACACCAATATCGTGTACAATTAAATCACACAATCGGCTCTGTGAGGTGAATTCAATGCGTCAGGTGATTTTAACTCGCGATTTTGAGGACGGCGGCTATATAGCCGAAGTGCCGAGTTTACCCGGTTGCATCAGCGAAGGGGATACCAAAGAGGAAGCACTCGCCAATATCCGAGAAGCCATCCGAGGGTATATCGCGGCGCTGGAACAAGACGGGCTGCCTGTACCACCAGAGGACGCCGTAGAAGCTTTTCTTGTTGAAGCCTGATGCCGAAACTACCACAGGTATCCGGCAAGCGTTGCATAGACGCATTAAAACGAGCCGGTTTCCGTGAGGTGAGACGTGAAAGCAGCC
>JBDTNB010000394.1:0-2344 GCA_039933955.1 Chloroflexota bacterium | reverse complement strand
ACATCATCTTTGGCGGTCAGCATCAAAATCGGAATATCGCTGGCAGCGCGCAGGCGTTTGCAAACTTCCAGGCCATCTAATCCCGGCAGCATCCAATCCAGGATGACCAGATCAGGCGGGTTGTCGCGCGCAATCATCAGTCCCGACTGCCCATCGCGTGCGACGCTGACACGATAACCTTCATATATGAGGCCGCGCTCGATAAATTGGGCGATGCGTGCCTCATCCTCAATGACTAATATACGTTCCGATGGCATGATGCTCATCCTTCTTTCGCGGTACGACTGGGGGCGCACTGCCGCCAGGAATAGATTAAAGAATTGAACCTTAATCCGATTAATCGACAAATATGTAGTTGATAATACACGCTTTTGTTTAGAGAGGCATTAGTGCAGCTCGGTTGGTTAGGGGAAAGCGTGCGCTTGCTGCTTCGACGTGCTTAGGGGATTATGAGAAGGATGAGCGTTAGCAAAGCGGGCGTTACATGCAACGCCCGCTTTGCCCATCTCTCCGATACTAAATTGATCTCGTCAGATGATTGGCTTTATCACATCACGGCTTTTGTTTTTCGGCTGTAGTTTGCGCTGCCTTAAATCCCCCACGTAAACCCGTTGATATTCGGCGGTTCGTTGATGACCACCGAGGTGTTGGCCTTCAGGTCGCGGATGATGAGCGGCCCGCCGGGATGGGTTTGACCGGCCAGAAACGCGCCGTCCGGGGATAACTGCGGATTGGTCATGAAGCCGCCATTGCCCGCCGAAGTCAGCGCGCCCGACGTGGTATCCATGTCAACCACGTTCACGACCTGCGGGCCTTCCGCGACACTGCCCAACGCCACCCGTACCGTACCCGCCGCGATCTGGCGCACGGTCAGCACGCGCACCGGAAACGGCATCGACGCGAGAATCCGCTGCGTATTGTCGGATAGAGTCACGGCGGCAATCTTGGTGTCCACAGGCGAACCGCCTTGCAGGCCAGGGGCGCCAATGTCGAGAATACGGCCATCACCCAGCCAAATCGCATCATCGCGATCACCGACGTTGGTGGTATTGATGACCTCGCGCGTGCTCAGGTCAAGTAAACCCACGTCAGTGTTTTCCGAATCGTAGATATTAATCAGCAAACCGTTGACGCTCGGTGAAAACTGCGGTTTGGTGTAATAAGGGGGTTGTATATCTGGTGAAGTTGAACCCGCTGGGCCGTTAGGCAGCAGTATTTCTGCGTCACCGCCTTGTGCAGAAACCAGCCATATTCCACCTTCACCTGCTCCGAGTCCCGCTTGATTATTAATGTCGTAGGCGATGCGCGTGCCGTCGGTACTGAAGGCTATGTTCAAGACTTCACGCGAACCAATATCGGCTATCACTTTCGGTTCGCCCGCGCCGTTGAGCGCCTGAATCCAGATGCTCCCACCACTGCGATAGGCAAGGTTGCGCTGGTTGGGCGAGAGCGCAAAAACGGTCACATCCGCCGCCGCCTGGGTGATCGGCTCCGATGGGTTGCCATCTTTGGGTAAGCGCCATACCTGCTTGATGCCGTCCGCGCCTTCGGTGATGAAAAATCCGTCCGACGGCAGCTTGAGTCCGGTGACAGCCGCTGGCGGAGTTGGCCCCCAGCTATAGGCGACAGCTTCCGAGATGGGCAATGTTAATCCCTGACCGCTGGACGGCAGCACCAGCGCCATCACGCCGCCCCGGAAAGCGATCAATAAATTGCCACCGGGCGACCAATTCAGGCCGTTCAATTCGACTATCGCGTCGCTCAGGTTTTGGATGCTGGGCGAGGATGAGGCTAACCCTAATAAGCGTCCCGATCCTTCCGGAACTTCGGTATCATCTTTTTGCCGCCCGAAAACGGCCAGCGTGCCATCCGCCAGCAGATAGGGCAGGGCATAATTCCAGGTGTTATCGAGCAAGCTGGTCTGGGCATTCGCCGCGGCTAAATCCATGCGCAGCAGTCCACCATCTGCGGGCGCAAAAACCACCTGTGAGGCGTTCACAAACGTTAGCCCGACAGCCGACGGAATCGCGCTGGTGAGCACGAGGTTGTCCCCGTCGCGGCGGTATAACCACCAGATATTCTGGTCAGCTTCCAGTGCCAGATAGGCTCCTGTAGGCGACCAGAGGAGCTGCGTAAGCTGTCCTTGCGGCAGATCGAGAAACGTTTTTGAGCCGGTGAAATAGGCGCGTCCGCCGCTTGCTGTCGTATACACAATCGCATCCCCGGTAGGCGACCATGCCAGTGTATCGCCGCGCCCGCGTACCGGCGGAATCCCAGCCGTTGCGCCTTCCAGTGTATCGCCGCGCCCGCGTACCGGCGGAATCCCAGCCGTTGCGCCTTCCAG
>JBDTNB010000393.1:0-2351 GCA_039933955.1 Chloroflexota bacterium | reverse complement strand
CCACCGCCGATGTCGATAATCATGCTGCCGCGTGTTTCCTGCACCGGGAGTCCCGCGCCAATCGCGGCGGCAACAGGTTCTTCGATCAGATAGGCTTCGCGCGCGCCGGAACTAATCGCGGCATCAAATACCGCGCGTTTTTCAACCTCGGTAACGCCGCTGGGGATGCCGACGACAACACGCGGCCTGGGGATCGGAACCCAGGACTGCTCGTGGGCTTTACTGATGAGGTGATGCAGCATCGCCTCGGTGACTTCAAATTCGCTGATGACGCCATCCCGTAGCGGGCGGACGACCAGAATATCCTTCGGGTTTTTGCTCCACATTTCTTTTGCGCGGGAGCCAACTTCAATCGGGCGGCGCGTCTTTTTTTCCAGCGCGACGAATGATGGTTCGTTAATTACAATACCCTTGCCGCGCACGCTCACAAGTGTATTGGCTGTACCCAGGTCTATGCCGATGTCGAGAGAAAATAGACCCAGAATGAGATCAAGCGGACTGAACACAAGGTTCTCCTAACGGAAGATGACAGCGCGCGGCATTATAACACGCGCTAAAGGGAATACAAAGATGTGAGAAGCAGGCGATTAAGAAAGGATATAATAATTCAACTTCCATTTTTAGCGAGGCAGATGTGCTCGAATCGACCCGGCGCACGATCCAAAAGTTTCACCTTATTACGCCCAACAGTGTCCTGATTGTGGGGGTGTCCGGCGGTGCGGATTCGCTGGCATTGATGCATATTCTGTATACGCTGCAATCGACGTTACAGTATCGGATTCATGTTGCGACGCTGGATCATGGCTTGCGCGGTGAACAGGGCGCCGCAGATGCCGAATATGTTCGCACTGTTGCGGAATCATTGGGCATTCCGGTCACAGTTGGGCGCACCGATGTACTCCATCAGGCCGCAGATCAATACATGGGCATTGAAGCAGCAGCGCGGTTGGCTCGTTATATGTTTCTGGCGAGTGTGGCGCAAAAGCTGAATGCGGATCGAGTCGCGGTGGCGCATCATGCGGGCGATCAGGCCGAAACGGTGCTGATGCATCTACTGCGCGGAGCGGGTCTCGCAGGGCTGGGCGGAATGGCGCTGCAAGCGCCCGTGCCAGAGCACCCTGATATAACGCTCATCCGTCCATTATTATGGAATACACGCGCTGAGATTGAGGCTTATTGTAAAGCGAACGGATTAGAAGCCCGTGAGGATGCGACCAATCGTGATACGACACTCTTGCGGAATAATATTCGGCTGAATATTTTGCCAAGTCTGGAGCAGGTGAACCCGCACCTTCAGCGGGCGTTAGGGCATCTGGCCGATATTGCGCGGGTTGAAGATGATTTCGTTAAAACACAACTTGCAGAACTCACTGCAAGCCCAACAGTGCAAAAACGCGGCGGACGAATCGTCATTGAACGAGATGCATTCCGACATTTGCATCCGGCTTTGCAACGGCGGTTTATCGCGTGGGCGGCGGGACAGGTCACGTCGATTGAAGACCTGGATTATCCGCATATTGTTGAGTCGGTAGCAATGGGAATGAACGGTAAGCAGGGCGGACGCGCGCTGCTGACCGACGGATTGCAGGCGCGCGTCGAGTATGAAGAGTTCATTGTCGAACGCCGCGATGCGCCAATGCCTGAGTTTGACCAACCACTCATGCATGAAGGCGAAACCCTCAAAATTGAAATCCCCGGCGTGGTCAAATTGCCGGACAGCCAATGGAGGCTTCATATTTCCCTGGATGCGCCAACTGAAAATGTGCAACCAGAAGCACGCCTCAATATCCCTGAAGGCGTGATTGTGACCCTGCGAGGCCGCGAAGAAGGGGATCGGTTTGCGCCGCTAGGGATGGACGGGCACAGCCAAAAGTTAAATCGCTGGATGATTAACCGTAAAATTCCGCGATCTTTACGTGACCGTATTCCACTCATCTGCATGGATGGAAAAATTGCGGCGATACTTGTGGATTCACAATGGTATGTGAGCGAATCATCTTCAGTCAACGACAATTCTCGACGAGTCGTTTATTTTCATTTTCTGCAAAATTTATGAAATCGCCTTAAATTAGCCTTGCAAGCACTTCCGTAAGTGCTATTTTAGGTTGCGCATTTAGACTAATCTCGATATGCTTAAGGAAACGTAAGGAAATCGTAAATAGTGCAACAGCGGGGCGTCGTATGGATCTAAACAATGAAACAGCCCATGTTTTGGTAGTGGATGATGAGGGCGCAATCCGCTATTCGGTCAGCAAAACACTTCAACGCATAGGCTACGAGGTCGATGAATCTTCCAGCGGCGAAGAAGCCTTAGAAATGATGGGTAAACGCGAATACGATGTCATCCTGAC
>JBDTNB010000392.1:0-2352 GCA_039933955.1 Chloroflexota bacterium | reverse complement strand
TATCTTGACGGACGTTTCCCTTTTTTGCCATTTGAATTCACATCAGACGTAGATAATTGAATTAGTTGACCTAAATCCACGACTACAGCTTCACCCCATCCACATGGTATAATTACATTAATCTATTTTGAAATTGATACACCTTGTAGCAAGAGGAACAATTTGGTCGAGTTCGCCGTCGTCCTGGCAGTGGGTAGTTCACTTCACCAAAGCCAGCTTACCTACAGCCGTCCCCGCGTCATGCTTCCTGTATTGGGCAAACCAATGGTCGTGCGGACGATGGAACGCCTCTACCGTGCAGGAATTCACAACTTCATAGTGGTAGTGGGGGAGGATGAGGGAGCAGTAGCATCTTACCTAAACACTCAATGGCTCCCGGACGTCACCATTGAATTTATGATTCAACCGCTAACTAGCAGCCTTACCAAATCGCTGGCAATCATCGCCCACAACAACCCTGAACCGTTTTTGCTAACCACCTACAATACCTTCACCCATGCCAATTTTCCTGAACGCTTATTGAATCACCACAACGACAATAACCAGTGCCTGCTGCTAACTGCGGCTCCCACCAGCCTCTCCAAATCACAACCTTATGCCTTCGCCCAAATCAATGACGATAGCGTCACCATCACCAACCAATATCAACCCGATGCCAACCCGTCCCAAATGGTACTGGGGAATTTAGCCATCTGTAGCACCACCTTTATCGAATATCTCATACACCAGGCAGCCAGCACCGGCACATTTACCAAGCAGCTTCCCGATATTTTTCAGGCTTTTGCCCAGAGCGGCGGCTATGTCCAAATATCAGAAACCGCTTGGCTCCTCCAGATCGAAGCCGACTACGATTTGCTGACTCTAAACCGCTATCTCCTCGATGACGGCGCGGATACCTACATTCTGAGTGAGCTGCCACCCAGCGTCCACGTCATTCCACCTGTGCGCATCGATCCGCATGTGAGTGTCGGCCCTGGAACCCAGCTTGGCCCCCGCGTCTATCTCGAATCGGGCTGCACAGTTGGACGCAATTCCAACCTGACCAACACAATGGTGCTTCAGAATGCCGTTGTACCGGCTGGCTCCCAGATTTCCGATGCAATCATCTCAACCCGAATCCGCGTCGAAAATCCCGATGAGCCTTAAATCTCACCTTCATGCTATAATCACCCAGTTTTACAAACACTGCTCACGCAAATGATGTTGAGGTTGGTCATTGTCTCAACCCTATAAAATCTGCCCAATCTGCGAGTCGCCCAATCACCGTAACGCGATAATTTGTAGTACCTGTGGCGCGACGCTTACCCAAGTTCCGTCGGTGACTCCAGACGATAATCCTTCTAACCGAGGCGCGACTCCCGGATACGACCAGCATTACGGCGAAACTGATCTTTTCGAAAGTAATTTGCACTGGCGTGGCGGCACGTATCTCGTTGGTGGCCTCGTGACGCTGGCAATTTTAGCCTGCACCGCCACACTGCTCGTACTTGGAACACGCCTGTTTAACAACACGGCTCCGCCTTCCAATCCCGCTTTTCAAGGCGGCGGCACATTGACTGCCATTCCGACTCTAGGCAATGGCCTGGATATTACGACCAACACCGCGCACCCGACTATTTTTCTGGCAACCGTTACACAAGGCCCGCCCACAGAAACGCCAACCGCCTCACCGACCATCACGCCCACACAAGGCCCCTGTACTCAGACGGTGCTTCCAGGGGACGATCTGATTTCGATCATTTATCGCTGTGGTCATCGCAACTTTGAGAGTATTGTTGACACGGTTGTCGAACTAAATAAGCTCAAAGATGCCTCGCACATTCAGGAAGGCCAGACTATCGAAGTCCCCTGGCCGACACCCACCCTTGACCCCAACGCGCTCCCCACCGAAACACCAACTCCTGCCGAGGGCAGCGCATTGACTGATGGCAGCATATCTGTTGCAGATTCCGGCGCGAGTATAATGGGTGTCCGTTTGATTCCCACTGAGACTTTGCAACCCGGTGTCACCTGGCATACCGTCGTCAAAGACGAAAATATCATCATCATCGCGGTTGAATACGGCGCGACCCTCCGCATTTTGTCCGAGCTAAACCCTGAAATTACGTTTTCGCAGTGCGATTTCGGTCTTGGAACGGGCGGTTCCAACTGCGTCGTGCAGTTGTTTGAAGGCCAACAGGTGCGTGTTCCCGCGCCGACACCGACGCCCACCATTCAACCGTCGCCCAACGGCAGTGAAACCCCCACACCGACGGTGACTGCGACCTTTAACGCGCCTACTGCCCTCAGTCCAAGCAATCGTGCCTTCTTTGGCAAAGATGACCTTGTGACCCTGCGCTGGGTCGCATCCGG
>JBDTNB010000391.1:0-2368 GCA_039933955.1 Chloroflexota bacterium | reverse complement strand
GCTTCATGAGTATGCGCTCGGTGCTGCTGGCCTTCATCAGCAGTTACATCCTGCCCATGAGCAGCCGCAATATCGGGCTGGCGGTCAGCGCCGTCGATCTCAGCGGCTCGATCAGCCAACCCTTTTTCGGCTGGATCGCGGATAAAACCGGCGGGCGCTGGTTGGGTGCGCTGGGCGTCGCCTGGACGGTCTCATTCATTTTGCTGTCGATGCTGGTGGTGATGGCGGGCGGCAGTTATTGGCTGATGTTCATCCCGCTGGCAATAGCCGGGTTTGGCAGCGGCGCGTTTCACCCGGTTGGCTCGATGCACGCCACCGATGTCGATCACAACCGCGCGGCTAGCAATGCATCCTGGTTCTTCATGTTCGGGCAGCTTGGCCTGGGGCTTGGCCCCGCGCTGGTCGGCTTGCTGTTGAACAATGCCCATACCACTCGTGGCGCATGGTTCAAGGCCGCCATCAATCCCGCTTTTGGCAGTTATGTCATCGAGAGTGGCAGCATCGCGCCGGTGTTTATCCTCGGCCTGCTGGCGATTCCCGCCGTCATTTTGATGGCCGTTACCATCCCCAACCGTGGCAAATTTGCCGAGTCGGTACGGGCGCGGCGTGCCTTATCCACCGCTGCCGATGCCCCTGTGCCGCCCATCCCTAAAATCCCTTTCGCGATTCTGGCAGTGGCGGTTACTTTACGCAGCTTTTCGAATCCGGCAATCGTGACCTTCATGCCGCTCATATTTCAGTCCAAAGGCTGGTCGCCGTCCGAGTACGGCCTGCTGTCGAGCGCCTTCTGGGTGGCGTCCGGTCTGGCGGGGTTGTGGCTCGGTCAATTAGGAGACCGCTACGACGTGCGCCGCCTCATCATGTTGAGTCTGATTATCTCCGCCCCCGGCATTTTTCTCTTGCCGGATTTGACAGGCGCAGGCGCATTTGCGATTGCCATCCTGGTGGGCGCGATGGGCGGTACACACAGCCTGATCGTGGTGCTGGCGCAAAATTTGATGCCGGGGCGCAAAGGCTTTGCGTCCGGCATGATCCTGGGCTTTATTTTTGCGACGGGCGCGGTTGGCAACCTGATTGTCGGCGAGATGATTGACCGCATGGGCGCGGAAGGTGCGTTCCGGGTGGTCGCGCTGGTGACTTTGGTCGGAGCCTTCCTCTGGCTGGCGCTGCCCCGCGCCAAACCGCAGCACATCACGCCGGAAATGAACGATCCCGAAGCCGTCCCGCTGGGCGCAGATTGAAGAATTTTGAACCACCGAGACACCGAGATCACGGAGAAATTCACAAAATAATAGAGGGTCAAAGGTGTGAAATAAATGGGTTTGTCACCGACAAACCCCTACAAAGTGTGATTGTTACGGGAACGATTTAGAAAATTACTGCGCCTTGATCCAGGCTTGCTTGGCTGCATCATATGACCAGCCCTGCGGGACTTGTGGCACACACGATGACGGCAGGGCGGCGGGGCCATCCACCGTTTTAAAGACGATTTGGACTTTTGCGCCGGTCAATGCGGACACAAAATTGCCAATCACAGTACGGGCTTCGGTCTCGGCACGCTTGAGGATGCCACCTTCAACCGCGTCAGTTTTGAAGCCATTCAACGCCTCATATTGCGCTAGCAGACGGGCTTCGTCCCAATCCACCGGGCAAGCCGTCAGCGAGCGTTCGTACTGGCGGATGAAGTCGATACGGCAGCTTGTCAATTCGGCAGGCGGCAGCAGCACAGTATAGGTGTTGTTGGTCGCGTCATATTGGACATCGGTAGCGCCAATTTTTGTCAGGTCGATTCCAGCCTCGACGGTTCCCTGGGCAACATGATTGGCCGAAAATCCGCAGGCATTTAAAGCCCCCTGCTGGATGCCAATCGCAATGTCCGCTTTGGCAAGCTGGCTGCTCACACTCACCAACTGCCCCATCGGTTGGATGCCGGTCACGATGGTCTGGGTGCTGAACACCGTCGCGACGGCGGGCTTGGGTGTGAATACATTTTGAATCCCGCCGAGGAGTCCGTTCACAGAAATGGTTCCCAACAGCAGCAGCACCACAATCGGCAAAATCAACAGAAACAGGCAGCCCAACGCCCCGCCGATGCCCCAGGCGCAGCCGGAGCAGCCCTGGCGTGGTGGATCGTCCTCATAAATCGTTTCACTGGTCATCACTGTGCCGGTGAGCGGCGGCGCGGGCGGGATATATTCCGGCGTTTGTTCCGGCAGCCGGTCTGGAATTTGTTCAGTCATTTACATCGAACCTTATTTTGCACGTTTACCCACATAATCATACGCTTCTACAGCGTCTATAACGTTATACTGACACGTCTAATGTGAATTCGATAGGAGAGAAAAAGACTGAACATCAATGGCAAAAA
>JBDTNB010000390.1:0-2369 GCA_039933955.1 Chloroflexota bacterium | reverse complement strand
GTACAACTATTCTCCCTGATTTTGCCCTTTATTCCTTATCTTGATGCCTATGGGGGCTTAAAACCTCGCCCTTTCCTCTACCCATTTTCAAAATGGAATGTTAAAAGATAAGAAAATCGGCTTTGCAATAAAGCAACTGAAGTAGACTACCTTATTCGGCTCAGGAGCGTTCAATTGAACGCTCCTACAAGAAATCGAGATTGCGGTTCTCCCGAATGCGACCCAAGATTCATCCCCTGCTTATCCATTTCGTAAGATTTTGTGGTACAATTTGGGCTGAAATTAATACCCACTAAATTTATTAAAAGACCTTTTTAAACGGACAGTTTGGAAAGTATACTTTTCAATTAAACAGAAAGGGAAACCTGACGGATGGTGGTCATCCGTGCAGGTAATTTGCGCTTATGGCAAAACCAAAATTGAGAATAGTTCCCTTGGGTGGACTGGGGGAAGTCGGCAAAAACATGACCGTGTTTGAATTGGGCAATGATGCCTTCATCGTGGACACAGGGATCATGTTCCCGGCAAATGATATGCTGGGTGTTGATTATATTATCCCCGATTTCCGCTACCTTACCGAACGAAAAGACCTCAAACTTCACGGCATTTTATACACACACGGGCATGAAGATCATGTTGGCGCAACCGAGCACGTTGTGCAGGCGTTCCCCGGCGTGCCGTTGTGGGCAACACCCCTGACAGCGGGCTTGATCGAAGTCAAACTCAAAGATGCGCACCTGGAAAAAACGACCAAGATCAATGTTTTCCAGGCGGGCGACACGATCAAAGTTGGCCCCTTCAGCGTCGAAAGTTTTCATATGACGCACAGCATCCCGCATTGTGTGGGTTTTGGGATTAACACGCCGTTTGGGATTGTCGTACACAGCGGCGATTACAAATTTGACAGCACGCCGGTTGATGAAAAAAGACCGGATTATGCGAAGCTAGCAGAATTTTCCAGACGGGGCGTATTATTGCTGATGGGTGACAGCACCAACGCCGATCAACCGGGTTGGACGCCCTCGGAAAGCCTGATTGATGCGGCTTTTGACCAGGTTTTTCGGCAGGCAAAAGGGCGCATCATGATCGCGACCTTTGCCTCATTGATCTCGCGCATCCATCAGGCAGCAAATGCCGCCGAACGGTACGGACGCAAGATCGCAGTTGCGGGACACAGCATGGCGGCCAACATCAAAATGGCGCGCGAACTGGGCATTTTGAAAATCCCAGACGATATGTTTGTTGATCTGAGCCGCATCGGACAAATGCCACCCAGCAAAATATGTATCCTGGTCACGGGGGCACAGGGCGAACCTTCTGCCGTGCTGGGACGCCTGGCAACCGGACGACATCGCCAACTCGATGTGGAAGTCGGCGATACGATTGTGCTGTCGTCACACACCATTCCTGGCAATGAAGAGTCGGTCACAAGAACCATCAACAGACTTTTCCAGCGCGGAGCGGATGTGGTTTATGATCCGATTGCGGCAGTCCATGTTTCCGGTCATGCGCGACAGGAAGAGATGAAGCTACTCATCAACCTGACCAATCCGAAATTTTTCATGCCAATTCACGGCGAACTCAAGCACCTCAAAGCGCACGCTAAATTAGCGATGCAATCCGGCATCCCTAAGGAGCGGATTTTCGTTGTGGAAAATGGCTACGTGGTCGAGGCCGATAAACAAGGTGTGCGCGTAGCTGAACGTGTCCCTGGCGGCTATGTTTTTGTGGACGGCAGCGGCGTCGGTGACATCGGCAAGGCGGTCATCCGTGACCGGGAAATCCTGGCGCGTGACGGTTTCATGATGGTGGTCGTTAACGTGGACAGCAAATCGGGCGAACTGGTGGATGAACCAGAAATTATTTCACGCGGATTTGTGTACCTGCGGGACGCCAACGATTTGATGAAACAGGTCAAGGACACTATCAACGAGACCTTACTGAACAGCGCTGGTCAAAACGGCAAACGGCGTGAACGCTTGCAGGAAAATATCAGCCGGGTTTTGTATAACGAAACGAAACGCCGCCCAATGGTCTTCAGCGTGATTAACGAGCGGTAATCCCCTATCCCCCCAGCCCCCTTTCCCCATTGCATGGAGAAAGGGGGAGTAAAGACTCGTTACAGCGAAACCAATCTCTTGAAATGAATCGAGCCAAGTAATCGGCCAGCAAACCAAATGATATTGCAGGCAATTTAATTCGGGTTCATACTTTGTGCGTAATCGACACAAGATGAGGGCAGAAATTTCCTTACGGACAAGGCCAGTCTTGTCCTTACGAGAATCTTCATTATCATCGAAAGTTTGTGATTATCACTCACCTTACGCAAAGATGAGATAAACTAACGGGATGAAAAACAAAGAACTGCT
>JBDTNB010000389.1:0-2373 GCA_039933955.1 Chloroflexota bacterium | reverse complement strand
AAATGCGTCGATAAATATTTTAAAACGAACCGCCAAATAACCATTTTGTAGGGACGAGACATGTCTCGTCCGCCGCTTCCTGACTCACATCAATTTTGTAGAACATGTCTCGTTTGTTCGCATCATCTTCATGTACAATAATAAATAACTGCTAACCACACCAGGGATGCATACCTGTATGACCACCACGCTCGATGTCTTCATCAGTTCCAAAATGGTCGAACTCAAAGCCGAGCGCGACGTCCTCTATGCCCTGCTCCCCACCCTGGATTACGGCGACATCAAATTGCGTGCCTGGGTATTTGAAGAAGATGCGCCCGCCAGCAGCGATTCGATTCGCAAAATTTACCTCAAAGCGCTGCAAAATTCGGCGTTGTACCTCGGCCTGTTCTGGAATCTCTACGGCGAATGGACGATTGACGAATTTGACCGCGCGGCAGAATGGGGCATGGAACGCCACATTTACGTCAAGGATGTGGACGCAGCCAATCGCGATCCCAAACTCGCCGCTTTCCTGAATCAACACGGCGACGTGCCAACCGGCATCACCGCCAAATGGTTCAAAACAACCGACGAACTCTGTGAAGCAGTCAAAGGCTCGATTGAAAATTGGATTGTCGAACGACTGCGTGCGCGTCCCGGCGGAACCAGCGCGATCCTCGCAAAAGACCCCGACGATCTGACCGAACGCCCACGCAAACTCATCGGGCGCGACGACCTGCTGCGCGACATCACAAACTTACTCGATGACGGCGAACAAGTGCTGTTGCAGGGCTTTGGGGGAATGGGCAAAACTGCGCTGGCTGCGACTGCCGCAGGAGAATGGATTCGGGCTGGAAAAGGGACAGTGCTGTGGCTGAAAGTTGGCAGCGCCTCCGCTGATGCATTATTTGAAGCACTCGCCCGTCCCTTCAATGCCCAGCAAACCATTGCTGGACGGCAGGACGAGGCCAAAATCGCGGCGGTTCGGAAATTGCTCCGCGATTCCGGCGCAAAACTGTTGGTGCTGGATGACTGCTGGAATGGGCAAGCCTTGTTCACAGTGTTAAAAGCCGTCCCATCCGATATGCCCGTGCTGGCGGCAGCGCGGCAGCGGTTTGCTCTCGACAACATGCTCGATGTCGGCGAATTGAAGCCGGATGATGCCCTATTGCTACTGCTTCATCATTCTAAAGGCGAGGCGACAGATGATGCCCGCTCCCTCTGCAAAACACTGGGCAACCACGCCTTCGCCATCGAAATCGCTGGTAATACTCTCAAAGCCCGCAAATGGACACCCACTGAACTCCTGCGCGAGATTAAAAACGCGCCCCACGACCTGAAAACGCCCGCAGACTTCAACGCCGCCGAACGTCGCAGCGTCAAAGACCTGCTCGATACCAGCGTGAACATCCTGAGCGATAAAGAACAAGCAGTATTCCTGGCCTTCGGTTCATTCTTCGCGCCACAGTTGACCGCTGAAATGCTCATGCGCTATTTCGTCGGTACGCCCGAAGTAACCGACGAAATGTTAGCTTCGGTGCGAACGCAAAATCCACAGCTACCCTCGGATACGTCTGACGATCAACTGCGCGGGCTGATTCAAAAAGAGATGTTGAAAAACGTTGACCTACGGCTTGGCAAAACTATCCTGGACACACTGGAAATTCATGGGCTGGTCGAGCGCATCCCGGCGACAGCAGAATCCGTCGAATATTACCGAGTCCATGACCTATCCTACAGCTATGCGGGCGCGCAGGCAACCGACGCACAGCGTCATCGAGCATTAGACGCCTGTCTGGCCTACACCGAACGCTACAAGCAGCCCAGCCTGGAAAACTTCGCCGCGTTACGCCCGGAATTGGATGATTTGCTTGGCGCGGCGGGTTGGGCGTTTGAAGCGAAACGTTATGAGGATATGGAAAGTTTCTCCGTACTGAATCATGGTACGACATTGACAGGCGGTTTCCTGGCGCTGCAAGGTTTTATCACACAATCTATAAGACTCTTAGGACGAGCAGTTGAGTCAGCGCGTGAGCGCGGCAACCAACAGGCTGAAGGCAATCACCTGGGCAACCTGGGGAATAGCTACCACAATCTGGGCGAGTATCGGCAAGCCATTGACTATCATCAACAAGCTCTCGCTATATCGCGCCACATTGGCAACAAACACGGCGAAGGCAATAGTCTGGGTAACTTAGGGAATGCTTATATTAGCTTGGGCGACTATCCTCAAGCCATTGAGTATTATCAGCAAGCCCTTACCATCGCACGCCAAATTGGCGACCAACTCGGCGAAGGCAATAGCCTGGGTAGTTTAGGGAACATTTGCTACAGCCTGGGCGACTATCCTCAAGCCATTGAGTATCATCAGCAAGCCCTTACCATCGCACG
>JBDTNB010000388.1:0-2385 GCA_039933955.1 Chloroflexota bacterium | reverse complement strand
TGCTGGCGATTCTGGAACGGGCAAAATCCAGCGGGGCGGTTACATCCGTAGATATGACACTGCCGGATGCACAACGTCCGAGCGGGCAAGCGGATTGGCGAACGATTTTTGTGCGGACGCTGCCCTATACAGACATTTTCATTCCCAGTATTGAAGAGGCACTATACTGTCTGCGGCGGGCGGATTTCGATGCCTGGGAAGGTAAGGTGCTGGAGCATATCACGGCGGCGTATTTGTCGGACTTGGCGGATGAGTTGATTGGAATGGGCGGCGTGATCGTCGGGTTTAAGCTGGGACACCTGGGCCTTTACGTAAAGACGGCCTCGGCGGAACCTTTCGAGCGCTTGCAGCGTCTTCATCTCAATGCTGCGGATTGGGCAGGGAAAACGGTGTGGTCGCCTGCGTTTCAGGTAGAAGTAGCTGGAACGACAGGGGCGGGCGATGCGGCCTATGCGGGATTTCTGGCGGGGTTGGTACGCGGCATGAGTCTGGCGGATGCGGTACGCTGGGCGTGTGCGGTGGGTGCGTGCAATGTGGAAGCAGCGGATGCGACCAGCGGGGTGCGTTCGTGGGCGGAAACGCAGGCGCGGCTGGATGCCGGATGGCCGACGCGACCCGAAAAACTGCCGGGTTTACTATGATAAATCGTAAAAACTTGTATTCATTAAGGCATGACTTCGTCTAGAATGTTTAGGTAATGTTCCAGTTTGGGGATTGGAACCCCATTTAAGAGGCAATTTACTATAATAGGAAGTAAGCAAGAACAGGAGTTGAGGAACATGCGTACCCGTACTGCATTATTTACACTATCGCTGATGGTGATGTCAGTAGTGTTTATTTCATCAGGTGTGAGCGCCATCGCCGCGCAGGATGCGTCGTGTCTGGCGTTCGTCCAGACGGCGTTTGACCAGTTTAATAGTAGCTGCGCGGATGTGCCGGGAAATTCGGCGTGCTTCGGCAACGGCGCAAGCGCAAGTTCCAGCGGCGGGAGCGTGACAGGCTTCAGCAAACCAGGCGACAAGGTTGATTTGGCGGATATTCAATCGGTGCAAACACAGCCCTTGAGCAGCGACGCAAGTACCTGGGGCTTGGCGCTGTTGAATGTTCACGCCAATGTGCCGCTGGCGCTGTCTGACCAGGGTTTGAAATTTTTCATGATGGGCGATGTGAATGTCGAAAATGCGGTTGATTCCAGCAGCGCTTTCACACCCTTTCCAGCGTTGACGGTGACGCCGCTGGTAGCAGCGAATCTGCGGAGTGGGCCGAGCACCGATGCTAAAGTGCTGGCGAATGCTCCTGTTGGCACTGAACTCGCGGCGGACGGAACCAGCAGCGATGGTGGCTGGCTGCGCGTGCTCAATGGCGACCAACTGGCGTGGATCAGCAAGCAGGTTGTTGCGGCGAAAGATGGCGATCTGAGTACGCTGCCGGTGATTAGTTCGAACACCCGCACGCTGATGCAGTCGTTCTTCGTCAAGATGGGCGATACGACATCAACCTGTACGGGTGCGCCGCCCTCGATGCTGGTAATCCAAGCACCGGGTGGGATGAACGCCAGCATCAATGTGAATGGTGTGGACATCCGTTTTGATGGGGCGATTGTCATCCATGCGGGCGAAGATCATGATATGGAAGTGATCGTCCTGGGCGGCGGCGCGAACGTCGATGGCGTTTCACTCCCGGCGGGCTTCACGCTGACGGTTCCGTTAAGTGATGACGGACACAGCAGCAATGGTGCGGCTACCGGACTGCGTCCGATTAATGATAACGAACGCGCATTTTTGACCCCGCTGGCGGGTGGGATTGCTCCCAATTTGTTGTATACAGCCCTAAGTGTGCCGACCCAAGCTGATGTGGCAGCGATATTAGCCCAACTGAATATTGCGTCGGCAGGACAAACCGTGTCTGGCCCCGCATCAGGACAGGCGGAATGCAGCCGGTTCAAGCCGACTTCACCGCTGGGTGGGATGCCGCTGGGCAGTACGGCCTTCTATTGGGATGCCGCTCCGGGCGCGACGGCTTATCGACTGAATTTTTACGGCCCGGATGGCGGACAGATTAACTCTGTTGATGCCAATGCTACCACTACAACCATTCAAATTGATACTAATGGCTTGGGTGCAGGTTCAAATTTCTCCTGGAATGTTGATGCGCTGGCGAACGGTCAGGTGGCGTGTAGTTCAGGACATGTGAGTGTGGTGAGGGACGCATTCCAGACTGTTGGTAATGGTGGTGGTGGTGGGACGCAGCAGCAGGATTGTAAATACGCTTGGCAAGGCTGCTAATCGACCAAATTGATTTTGTGGAAGCAAGAGGGCGACCCAGCGGGTCGCCCCATAGGCATCAAGATAAGGAATAAAGGGCAAAATCAGGGAGAATAGTTGT
>JBDTNB010000387.1:0-2408 GCA_039933955.1 Chloroflexota bacterium | reverse complement strand
GGCTTGATTGCCCTCCGTGCCGCTGGGTTATTCGGATAGGCTCTTAGTGGGCTTGTCTGGACGACTAGCCGGGTGGTTTCAACCCCCGGCGGCAAATACCCGAAGAACAACCAAATATAGGCTTCCAACCTCTTTAGAGGTTTACTGCCTTGTATAGTAGCCTGAGGTTCAAAACCTCAGGCGGTGCAACCAGCCAAAAATGATTTGCAGCCAAGCCCCCGGCTTCCTTCTCCTCTCACACAAAATCCACCAGCCACCCGCCGAACCGTTTCGCCGCCCACAAACTCAACGCCGTTGCAATCACCGTGTCGTCATGGCTTCCCGGTGGCGCGCTGTATGACCATCCCTGGCTCGTCCGCTTCATCTCAAACGCCATCAACTCGTGTTTCAGGATCGGGTCATCCAGCAAAAGCACTTCTGCTCTCTCCATCGCCAGCGCCAGACTGTCGATCAGCGGCGCTTTGCTCTTGGCCGTCGTCATAAACCCCTGCACCGGCAAACCTTCCGCCTGCAATGCCTCGATGTTCACGCTCCCAATGCTGTTGGCCTCCGCTAAAATCACCTGCGGCTTAAAATACTCGTACAAATCGGTCAGCCGTCCCCGTTGAACCGCCCATCCGATCTGGTTAAACCGTTCCAGGTAAACTTGCCTACCTTCCCGCGTCATCACCGACACACACGTAAAATCATTGTCCTTCCCCCAATCCACCCCAAACAAATACACCTCCCCGCTTGTCTGATTCCCCCTCTCCGTATACGGGGAGGGGGCTAGGGGGAGGGGTTCTGCAACGCACACCCCATCCACATTGCGGAACACGACCCCGCCGTCGTCCAGGAAGGCCGCCTCATACTCTTGCCGGTAGAATCGTTCCGGCATCCCCCGTTTTGCCGCCTCGACTTCTGCCGCCTTGATATGCGGATTATCCACCGTTGGAAAGCGCCAGCTTGCCCATTCGGGAAAATCGGGATTTTGCCCCTGCTGGTACAGTTGCCAGAACCAGTTTCGCCCTTTCGGCGTGCTGGCGAACAATGCCCCGCCTTCATAATCCGTCAGCAGCGGGCGGATCGCCCCGTGCCATACATCCGCCGAATCAAAAAGCGCCGCCTCGTCCATCACCACGAAATGATACTTGCGTCCACGCACCCGTTCGCCCGAACCTTGTGCCAGTGACCAGCCTTCAAACACCCCGCCCGTATACAATTCCATCCGCCAATCATCTTCGTGCGCAGACCGGATCAGCGGATGCAGAAGTTCACGCAGCGCACGCCATACTTCCGACCCCATACGGTAAGTCGGCGCGAAGTACGCCGTGCTTTTGCCATCCAGCAGCATACTGCTCAGGATGTCAATCGCCGCTGCCGTTTTCCCAAAACGTCGCCCACACGCCAGAACCTTAAATCGCGCGGGCGACTCTACAATCGTCTGCTGCGCCGGGTGCAGATTTGCCAATCGAATATCCAGCATGTTGAATTTTCCTCTCTGCGCAGTAAGGAGCGCTGTCGAAGACAGGTAGCTACGTGGCTTCAAGACTTGTCTACAAATGAATCGCCAAGAACTGCATACGCAATTTTAAGCGGAGAGGCTATTGTAGGGGCGTTACACTGTAACGCCCTTGCACCTAAAAATGGAACGATATTTTGCAGTCTACTTCAGTAGACTTGGCACTTCGGCAGCCGGACGTTTTAACGTCTGGTGGCGCAACCGCACAAACCTATTCCTGACACAAGGCTAACGGATCAGCATTATGCCCTTCATCGTTTGTGATAATAGGGAATTTCTGCGGAATAGGCGGAGTGTCAGGAGAAAGCATTCGATCCTCTCTGGTCACGCGCACAATAATTTCAGCTTCGTCTTCCGCCTCGCGCCGGGACGCCGGTTCGACGTGCAGGTAAAGCCACTTCACCACGCTTGCCCACTCGCCTATAGTTTGCGCTTCCAGTTTCTTGCCCCGCAGCCACACCTCCCCTGTGGTCACGAACTGCCACACCGCTTTGGCGAGCGCCTCTTGCGCCGTGACCGGCTCATTCCCGATGAATACAACATCATCCCCCTTCAAACGTAGCATTTCCGTCAGCGCCCGCCCTTTGGGTTTTCTGCCGTTTGGATTGCCGCTCTCCCCTGGCTTCCATTGTCCCGCATTGGTGATGATTTTGGTCATGTCAGCCCTCTCGAAATTTAGAACAAATATTCTACACCTATTTTGCGCTTTTGTTCGTTCGAGTTGGGTTTGAAAAGGTCGGATTTCGGATAGAAATCGACCTACCGATTGTAATACAAATCGTTATATTACCTGTTATCACCTGTTTTTCAGGCTTAAGTTGTGGCGGATGTCGATTTCCCAACACCCTCTTTGCTGGACTTTGCACATCAAGCGGCATAAGCCAAGAGATCAGCAAAGCGATCAAAA
>JBDTNB010000386.1:0-2439 GCA_039933955.1 Chloroflexota bacterium | reverse complement strand
CGCATCAGCCAGCGGCGCTTCGGCGGACACACCAGCAACTTCGGCGAGAAACCCGTGCGCCGTGCCTGCCATGCGGCAGACCGCACCGGTCACATGATTTTGCAGACGCTTTACCAGCAGTGTATCAAAAATGAAGTGAAATTTTTCGACGAATTCCACGTTGTCGATATGATGATGAACAACGGCAAATGTGCGGGCGTGGTCGCCATCGAACTAGGCACGGGCGAACTGCACATTTTCCAGGGTAAGGCGACTCTGTTCGCGACGGGCGGATGGGGGCGCGTGTGGCGTGTCACCAGCAATGCCCACAGCCTGACCGGGGATGGCGCAGCCGTCGTTTACCGGCGCGGTATCCCGATGCAGGATATGGAATTTTATCAATTCCATCCTACCGGCCTCTATGGATTAGGCGTATTGCTGACCGAAGGTATTCGCGGCGAGGGCGGTGTCCTGATTAATCGCAATGGCGAACGCTTTATGGAAAGATATGCGCCGAAGATTAAAGACCTTGCCAGCCGTGACGTGGTCAGCCGCGCAATTTTCCTGGAAGTGCGCGATGGCAATGGTATCGGCGGCAAGGATTATGTGCATCTCGACATCCGCCCGGAGACGGTTAACCGTTATCTGGCGGAAGCCGGAGAAACTCGCCGTGTGGATGATGATTTTATCCGCAAGGCGCTGGCCGAAACCCTTGATTTATGCCGCACTTACGTGGGTGTTGATCCGCTGACCGAGCCGATGCCAATCCAGCCGACAGCCCATTATGCGATGGGCGGCATCCCGACCAATATCGACGCTGAAGTCGTGACTGACGAAAATTGGACGGTTGTTCCTGGATTATACGCTGCCGGTGAATGTGCTTGCGTGAGTGTGCATGGCGCGAACCGTCTGGGTACAAATTCGTTGGTTGATCTGGTGGTGTTCGGGCGGCGCGGCGGCATGAAAATTGCCGAGTACGTGAAGGGTGCGGACTTTGTACCACTCCCGGCCAACCCAACGGCGGCGATTGAGTCCGAAATCAACCAGATTCGCAAGAACAAAGGCAAGACCCGCCCCGCCGAACTACGCAAATCGCTGCAAAAAACGATGTGGGATAAAGTTGGCATCTTCCGCGAAGGTCATGCGCTGGCTGAGGCCGTGACCGAAGTACAGGAGTTGCGCGAACGCTTCCAGAATGATCTGACGATTGATGACCAGGGTTACAAATACAACACCGATCTGATGGAAGCCTGGGAACTGGGCTGCCTGCTCGATCTGGCGGAAGCTACCGCCGTGAGCGCCGCCAACCGCACCGAGAGTCGCGGTGGACACAGCCGCGAGGATTATCAAAAGCGTGACGATGTAAATTGGCTGGTACATACGCTGGCAACCCGCAAAGCCGATGGCCCGGATGTCAAGGGCAATCCGACGGTTGAATTAAACACCAAGAAAAAAGTTGATATGTCGCTGGCGGAGGAAGACCCACGTTTCCTGCCCAAAGAGCGCGTATATTAAGGTTAAAAGTTAAAAGTGGAAAGTTAAAAGAAATTCGCAAACATGACTTTCCATTTTTATCATCTATCGGGAAACAATATTGAATACCAGTATCGACGCACAGGAACAAGCTATCCGCACCCAGATCACCCGCTACCGGGGCGTTCGCTCCATCAATCTGATGAAAGCGTTCACCATGATTCTGATCGGCGTGCTGATGCTCTACATGGCGGTATCCGGGAGTTTAATTCCACCAGGCGGACTGCCGGAAAAAGCTGCCCTGGGGCGCGCCATCGGCGAACAGGGTGTGACAGCTATCGGAGTCCTGATCGGCGTGGTGGCGCTGCTCGGTGGCGGCATCTGGGCATACCGGCTGATCCGTGACCTGCGCGTCGGCATCAAACACTACGAGACGCAGTTGCGCGGTGGTGCGTCTCTTCAACAGTGAGTTAAAATTATCGGTAACAGAGCAAAGTGCTAAAGGCTAATTGCTAAAATGGACGTTACATTCAAGATTCGACGGTATAGCCCGGAAAACCCCAGCAAGCCGAAACCCTATTGGCAGGAATTCACGCTCAAAGATGTGAGCGAGACGGACCGCGTGCTGGAACTGCTGCATCGTGTCAAATGGGAGCAGGACGGCACGTTAGCCTTCCGCCGTTCCTGTTCGCATGGGATTTGCGGCTCGGACGCGATGCGCATCAACGGGCGCAATGCCCTGGCCTGCAAGCTGCTGATCCGCAACGTGGGCGAAAAAGTGCAGATTGAACCGATTTTGGGTTTGCCGGTGCTCAAAGATTTGATTGTCGATATGGAACCCTTCTTCGATCATTACCGCTCGGTGATGCCCTTCTTCGTCAACGACGAACCCCTCCCGGCGGATGGGCGCGAACGCCTGCAATCGCCGGAAGACCATCAAATCATCAGCGATTCCAGCAACTGTATCCTGTGCGCCTGCTGCACGAC
>JBDTNB010000385.1:0-2445 GCA_039933955.1 Chloroflexota bacterium | reverse complement strand
ATCATCAGGGTGCGGCGGAAACCCGTCGATACCCCTGTGACCATATTCGCCACCAGGGCGCGTGTCAGACCATGCAGCGCCTTATGGCGTGCCTGATCGGTGGGGCGCTCGACGACGATACTGCCGTCTTCCTGCTTGATCGCCATTTCGGGATGGATCGTGACCTTAAGTTCGCCTTTCGGCCCCTTCACGGTCACATCCTGCTTGTCGATGGTGGCGTTGACCTTCGCTGGCAGGGGAATCGGTTTCTTACCAATACGTGACATATTTGTTAACTCCCGCTACCAGACGTAGCACAACACTTCGCCGCCGACGCCCTGACGCCGCGCTTGCTGCGCCGTCATTACGCCTTTAGGCGTGGTCACGATAGCGATGCCGATTCCGCTCATCACACGGGGCAGGTCGCGCTTCTGGCGGTAAATCCGCCGTCCGGGCTTGCTGATCCGTTCTATGTGGGTGATGACCGGCTTGCGTTCGCGCCGTGCCCCATAATATTTCAGGGTGATTTCAATTATCGAAGCGGGTTGTTCTTCACCCACTACATAACTCTCGATAAAACCCTCATCCTTGAGGATGCGAGCAATTTCGACTTTCAATTTTGAATTCGGCACTTCCACTGTGGCTTTTCCAGCCATCAGGGCGTTCCGAATCCGTGTAAGCATATCGCCAACTGGATCGCTAATCATGCGTCCCCCTTACCAACTGGATTTCACAACGCCAGGGATTTTCCCCTGGAGTGCCATCTCACGAAAATGGATGCGGCACAGGCCGAAGCGCCCCATGTAGCCGCGCGGGCGACCACAAGTCTTTCCAGAGTTGGGGTCTACGAACTGGCAGCGATTGCGCACACGCACTTTGAATTTCCGTCGTCCCTCGCGGGCAACCATTGATCTTTTTGCCATGTAGTCCTCTTCTAATTCTTCTGGAAAGGCATCCCCATCAGAGCCAACAAACGACGGCCTTCCTCGTCCGTTTTGGCTGTGGTGACGATGGTAATTTCCATGCCACGCACCTTGTCGATTTTGTCGTACTGGATTTCCGCAAACATCAGTTGTTCGCGCAGGCCGATGGTATAGTTCCCACGTCCATCCAGATTGGCGGGTACGCCCCGGAAGTCGCGCACGCGCGGCAGGGCGATATTAATCAGCCGGTCTAGCATCGCCCACATCTTTTCGCCGCGCAGTGTAACCTTCATGCCGATGGCACGGTCTTCACGCAGCTTGAACGTGGCGATGCTTTTCTTCGACTTCGTGATGAGCGGCTGCTGCCCGGTGATGATCCGCAGGTCTTCCACCGCGCCATCCAGCAGTTTCGGATTTTCATTCGCCTCGCCCAGGCCGATGTTGACCACGACCTTTTGGATGCGCGGAACTTGCATCACATTCGTGTATTGAAATTCGTCCATCAGCGCCGCGACAATTTCATCGCGGTAGCGGGCCTGTAAAATGGGTGTTATTGTTGCCATTATTCACTTGCCCTTAGTCAATATTCGCGTCGCATTGTTTGCAGAAGCGCACTTTGCGGCCATCATCTATGAAACGGTAGCCCACGCGCGTGTGTTTGTCACACGTTGGGCAGACCAGCATCACATTCGAAAGGTGGAGTGGCGCATTAAATTCCACGATCTGCGCTGGGATTTGGCGGTTGCCGATTTGCTTAGCCTTCTCGTGCTTCTTGGCGTTGTTCACACCTTCGACCACGACCCGGTTAACCCCAATGAGTACGGAGATCACTTCACCGCGCTCGCCTAAATCCTTGCCAGCGATCACTTCAACCGTGTCGCCCTTCTTGATTCTTTGCATACTTCCGATTACTCCATTTGCCTAGATTAGGGACGGTATGTCCCTGTTACCTCTAGCGGACAGTTTTTGACCGTCCGTACTTCACACCACTCTATTCCTCCCCCTCTCTGCGAAGCGGGGAGGGGGTCGGGGGAGGGGATATGCTTTACAAAGTCTCCGGCGCGAGCGAGACAATCTTCAAAAAGCCCTTGTCGCGCAGTTCACGCGCCACCGGCCCGAAGACGCGCGTGCCGCGCGGGTTGGTCAGGTCTTCCGCCAGGATAACGGCGGCGTTGTCATCAAACTTGATGTACGAGCCGTCGCTGCGGCGATATTCTTTCGCCGTCCGCACGATGACCGCTTTGACCACTTCACTCTTCTTGACATTGCCATCGCTGGTGGCCGCTTTTACGGTTGCCACAACGATGTCGCCGACACCGCCGTACTTGCGGACAGAGCCGCCCAGTACGCGGATCACCAGGAGTTCGCGGGCGCCGCTGTTATCCGCGACGACCAGCCGTGATTCGGTCTGAATCATGATGCGGCCTCCTCATCGGCAGCGGGTTCAACCGCTTCGGGTGTTTCATCGGCAGCAGGTTCAACCGCTTCGGGTGTTTCATCGGCGGCGGGTTCAACCGCTTCGGGTGTTTCATCGGCGGCGGGT
>JBDTNB010000384.1:0-2468 GCA_039933955.1 Chloroflexota bacterium | reverse complement strand
AATTTCTGGCTGGCGACATCCGGGTTTGAATCCGACATCACCAATTTGGCGATTTCTTCGGGCTTCACATGGCGCGTCAGACCGTCCGAGCACAATACCAGCCGATCCCCGATATGCAGCCGTTTGTAGTACATATCGACATCGACATCTTCGGACTGGCCTAATGCGCGGTACAGCACATTTTTCATCGGATGTTCGTCGGCCTGCTCTTTGGTGATGTGTCCAGCAGCCAGCAGTGCTTCGACAAAACTGTGATCCGAGGTAATTTGCGTAATTTGTTGGTCGTCACCATCGACCAGATAGGCACGGCTGTCGCCCACATGCGCGACAATCGCATAGGTTCCACGCACGAAGGCCAGCGTGACCGTTGTCCCCATCCCACGCATTTCCGGCTGGGCAGCGGCCTTTTGCATGATGCTCAGATTCGCAGCCTGGATGGTTTCTTTGAGTTTGTCGGTCAGGGTTGCGTCTTCAATGTGCTCAAATTTGTCAGGTACGCGCTGCTCACGCAGAGACAGTCCTGCTTTAATGGATTCGACGGCAATCCGGCTGGCTTCTTCGCCTGCCGCCGCGCCACCCATCCCATCGGCCACGACAGCCAACACAAAGTCGTCGCGCGTCCACAGGTGGATGTTGTCTTCATTATTTTCTCGCACCTGACCGGTGCTGGTTCGCGCGCTGCTGCGAAGACGGATCCCTTGCTGCGGGTTCTCCATGCGGAACTCCTGCGAAAAATGAACGCTTTCCTAATTAGATTATATGCCAATTGTACGAAAGACAAAATCCGACGCAAGCAAATATTTCTGGATTGAAACTTTCTGTATCATATTGATCGCGCAGACCTGTGGCGTCCGTCCATAAAAATTCGTTATTTGTACCCTATCCGATTAAGGCAAGACATGGTAAATTCGTGTTATATCCCAAATTACCCCACTAATTTGGGATATATCTCAATCTGGGACAACAACACATGCCAAATTTAGCTGATCTGTACCGCATCGACAATTTTAACGACACGTTTGCGCTCGGCCATTATGCCCGCGTACTGGACGCGCTGGATCGCCGTAATGGACACATGACAGCACTCAAAATCATGCGTGCCGAACACCTGAGCGCCGATGGCGACATGCGCTGGGAATATCGTGCCTTCGCCAACGAAGCCGATCTGCTGATGAAAATGACAGGCGACCCGCACATTGTTCAACTGCTGGACTGCGGTTATCTGGAATCGCCTGCCGAAGCGCCCGGTGATGGCGAGGTTGAATCATTCCAACTCGATGTACTTGGCTATATCCAATCCATGCAGGAATTTTCCGAGCGCGGCTGGCGTCCTTATCTCACGCTGCAAAATCTGCCCCGCACCAATAACCTGCTCTATCTGATGAAGCCCAACAGTGCCGGGGCGCGCTGGCGGCTGCCCAGCGAAGAAGGTCTGGCATTGGCGCTGCAATTCGCCGAAGTGCTGCGGCTGGCGCACCAGAAGGGCATCGTCTACATGGATCACAAGTTGGAGCATGTTTATTGGGACGGCAGCCAACTGCGCATCATCGACTTCAACAGTTCGCGCCAGCTTGAAGGCAGTTCGGCCTCGGACGCCCAGTTCTTCCGCATGGATTTGCATAACCTGTGCGTCGGTATTCTCTATCCGATTTTCACGGGACTCTCACCCCAGAAAAGCACCCTGCGCCCGCAGCCAGGAAATATCACCGAAGCCGAAGGCCGCTACCGCGACATTACCCACCTGGATTTTGGGGTTGAGCCGTCGTTGAGCAAGTCGCTGCAAGAACTCCTGCAAAAAGGTGCGGCGATGGAAATTGAGCAGGCTGATGATTTCATCACCGAGCTTCAACAGGTGGCGTCGCTGCATGGCTGGGATTTCCCGCATTTCTACACCAGCCCCGCCAGCCGCGATGCCCGCACCCAGATGCGCGCCGGACTCACCCGATTACGGCGCGGGCAGAACGACCTGCGCGAAGCCCGTGACCTCTTCCGCGAGGCCGCGATTCAGGACGGCATCACCGAGGATTTAGAGGCCGAACTCCGCCGCATCGTCAAATCGGTCAACGATATGCTCAATAACCGCGTGATTCCGTAGGGGCGAAGATTCGCCCCTTTTCTCCGCCTTTAGGCTGACTTGACTCCACCTCGGAAGGTCAATCAAAAATCCACCGTTCGCCACTCAAAAAAAGAGGCGCACGGGTGTTTAATGCTCCTCATGAAACGCACTATGGCTGTAGGGGTTTGTCGCCGACAAACCCCTGTCAATGCATCAGTAGGCAGATCAGGTTAAGGCGAGTTTCGCGCTAATATAGCGATTTAAACTCACCTTTTCCTCTGCCGCTTTTATGGCTAACATACGATGTTGTTCCGGGGGGATGCGCACCTGGAATTTTCCGCTAAATTTTTTCTCAGCTAATGGTTCAGGAATGGATTCGCCGGTTTCAACCATATCCGCAACGACCTGCTCA
>JBDTNB010000383.1:0-2474 GCA_039933955.1 Chloroflexota bacterium | reverse complement strand
CGGTTCTTATCCTTTTAACTAAAAGCTATCGACTAAAGACTATCGACTAAAAATGCCAACCACGCGCCTCATCATGCCTCATGCCCGCCGCCGCAGTACCCGTTTCATGCGGACAGTGCGTGTCCTCTTGCGGGATTCGTCTGCGCTCTGGCGTGAATTTCAGATGCCGATTATCGTCTTTTTGCTGGCGCTGTTCGGCGGTGGTTTCGTCTACGGCGAACTGCTGGTGCGTGCCGGTTATGCCCGTGTACCCTACATTGATTTACCCTATATGATGCTCGGCCTGATGCTGTTGCAACCCCCTGGGGATATTCCGCCACAGCCGGAACTAATCCTGTTCTGGTATGTTTTGCCTGCGCTGGCGGTCTATATCGTCGGGCGCGGCGCATCCGATTTTGTCCGCCTCTTTTTTAATCGCAGCGAACGGCGTGCTGCCTGGGAGGAAGCAGTGGCCTCAACCTATCGAAATCATGTCATTATTATGGGCGTCGGCCATGTTGGCCTGCGCGTCGCCCGCACTTTAGCTGCGATGGGCTTTGAAGTAGTCGGAATCGATCACAGCGCCAAACCTGATGTGGAACAGGAACTCAGCGATTTAGGCGTACCACTTATCATTGCCGATGGCCGTTCCCAAGAAATTCTCGAAAAGGCGGGGCTGCGTTATGCCCAGTCATTCCTTGCCTGTACCTCCAGCGACCAAACTAACCTGGAAGCGGTCATGCGCGCCCGCGACCTGAATCCCTCGATTCGCATTGTTTCTCGTATCTGGGACAGCCAATTTGCCAATCAGATGAAACGCTTTATGGATGTCCAGTCGGTTCTCAGTGCGTCCGATCTTGCCGCACCGGTTTTTGCTGGTTCAGCCGTCGGCATCGAAATTACCCAGACACTCCATATCAATGGTATCGATTACAGCATGATTCGCTTGCAGGTCGAGTCCGGTTCTTTCCTGGACGGCGATACCATCGGGCAGCTTCAAACCGCCCATGACATGGATATTGTGCTGCATGGGCATGATGGCAATGTTGAAGTCCAGCCCGATCACGCCCAGAATGTCAAATCGGGTGATACTCTCGTCATTTTTGCTCGCCACGATAAAGTCATTAACATTGTCGAACGCAACCGCTACAACGCCGCTCGCAAAAATTAATTGAATGTCCAAATACCCAGGCTGTCGCCCTGAAACGAGCCAACTTTGACATTCGCTCTGATACAACTCTGTCTCCACCGAACACAATATGTTGTTGTATTTTAAAACTTTGTAATACACGCCGTAACCCTCATCTGTTTTTTATGTATTTACAACAGGACAGGATTAACGTTATACATGTCTTGCGCGAGACGACTTTTATCGTAATGTATTTGGGAAGAGGAGTATCATATGCGTAAGTTAACGGGATTTGTAGCGGTTTTCATGGTGATGTCGTTGGTTGCGGCAGGTGCATTTAGCGCCGTTGCTGCCCAGGATGCGACGGCGGCCCCTGCTTCGGGGACAACCGTTCAATGCGACTCCGACCTGATCCTTAATCTGTATATCGCGGATCGTTTCTTCGGCTTCGGCAAAGTTCAGGATCAGATTATGACATCCGGCACATCTGCCACACCCTGGGTTGATATGAGCACCATCGACAAAGGCCAATTTACACCCTGGTTTACGGGCGAAATGGCCGGTACGAATATGGGCGCGATCACCCTCAATGACCAACAGCTTGGCACGCTCTCTAGCACCCTCATGATGGACGATGCGACTCGCCAGCAGATGATGGATAGCGCCGCCGCTGGTACAGGCACGGATATGACCACCGTTACTCCGCTTGCCCAGACCATGATGGCAGGCGAACCGGCGGAATGTGCCCAATTGCGTACTGAACTGACCAGCTTTTTCAACATCGTCGCCTTCCAGGATTTCTCCGGCGCACTGAACACTATGCCTGGTACAGTCGGGTCAACCGATATGTCGGGCGCTGCAACTGCTGCTCCCGGAACGACGGATATGTCGGGTGCAACAGCGACCCCGTAATTGTGCTTGACCTTGGCTAATAATTAGCAGTTCTCAAGGGCGATCTCATGGAGGTCGCCCTTTGTTTTTTTAAGCCGTGCTTTGATATTATCGATTTGACTTGATTCCCCACCTTGCGCAGCGGCGAGGGGCTAGGGGTGGGGATTATCGACAAACCAAAATAGCCCAAATTTTAGGGGTCTGAATTCCCAGATTTAGCCCTTTTTTGACTCGACAATTCAGAACGGATGTGCTATACTAAATATCAGATAACAGCCACCAGATAACCAACCAATTGAGACTTTTTGAGAAGGGCACGGCGCACCATACCTTTCTTGTCCCACCGGTTGAGAAGGGCCTGTTATGGACAACAATCCCTGAAGTTGAGTTTCAAAAAAGGGTAATTCACCATGCATCAACCGCCTGCAACTTATGACGAAACCTACCAGCAGTTGTTCCATATGCTGCCGCCCGA
>JBDTNB010000382.1:0-2494 GCA_039933955.1 Chloroflexota bacterium | reverse complement strand
TACAGCGGGATGCTCAACAATTCCAGCGCGACGAAAATCACCGTCAGATCATTGGCGCTCGCCATGAACATCATACCGCTGACGCTCAGGAGCAGCAGCGAATAAAACTCGCCGCGCTCGATGCCTGTGCGCTTCACATAATCCATGCTCAACAGCAGGCTGATGAAGGCTGTGAACAGGATAATGATGTTGAAAAATCCGGTAAATTGATCGGCGACGAACATGCCCATAAAAGCATCGCCGCTCTGGTTGAACGTCAGCAGATTGATAACGAAGCTGATGACCACGCCCGCGATGGCGAGATAACCGGTGATGATCTTGCGGTCTTTGGGGACAAACAAGATGTCGATCAGCAGCAAAATGGTCGCGCCCAACGCCAGACTGATCGCCGGGAGTGTGACACCCAGGTTCAAGTCGGCCAGACTTGGTATTTGAAACATAGAAATCCCCTAAATCAATTGTGTAGGGGCTTGTCGCCGACAAGCCCCTACGACACATGCTATTTCACGACTTTTGCTGCTACCGTGCCCGCCACGTTGCTGACCTGCTGCACAACCTGATTGACGCTGGCATCCATCGCATGGAAGAATACTGCCGGTTGCAAGCCGATCCAGAAAATCACGACGATCAACGGGATCAATACGGCATATTCCTGCCAGGTGATTGGTGAAAGATTCTTGTTTTCTTCATTGACTACTTCGCCCATGAAGACTTTCTGGAACATATACAGCATATACACAGCGGCCAAAATCACGCCGATAGTGGCAAACAGGGTGAAGAAGAAGCCCAGTGTCGTGCTGCCCATCGAGCCGAGCAAAATGGTGAACTCGCCGACGAAGCCGTTCAATCCTGGCAGGCCCATGCTGCTCAGGGTAATCACGAGGCTCAGACCACCGAACAACGGCAGCACTTTCCAGATACCGCCGTAAGCGTCCAGCGCTTTGGTGTGGCGGCGTTCATACAGCATCCCGACGACCAGGAATAAGCCGCCTGTGCTGATGCCGTGATTGACCATTTGCAAAATGCCGCCCTGGATACCCTGCGCATTGAGCGCGAAAATGCCCAGCACGACGAAACCAAGATGGCTGACCGATGAATAGGCGACCAATTTTTTGACATCGGTTTGGGCGTAGCTGACCCACGCGCCGTAGATGATGCCGATGACCGCCAGCACCGCGACTACCGGCGCCCAGGCGACGCTGGCCTGTGGGAACATCGGCAGGCAGAAGCGCAGGATACCATATGTACCCAGTTTCAGCATGACGCCCGCCAGCACGACTGAACCCGCCGTAGGCGCTTGAACGTGGGCATCCGGCAGCCAGCTATGCAGCGGCCAGATCGGAACTTTGATGGCGAAGGCGATCAAAAAGCCCAGGAAAAGGAACGACTGCGGGCTGAATAAACCGTTGAACGGGAAGACAATGCTCCCGTTTTGCACACCCGCGATAATGTCCGGCACGGAGAAGGTGTGGGCGTTGATCCCAACATACAGGATCGCCAGCAGCATCAAAATCGACCCGGCCATTGTGTACAGGAAGAATTTGATGGCGGCATAAACGCGCTGTTCCGCGCCCCAGATGCCGATCAGGAAATACATCGGAACGAGCGTGATTTCCCAGAAGATGTAGAACATGAACAGGTCTTGCGCCATGAATACGCCGATCATGGCGAATTCCAGCAGCAGCATGAACACGAAATATAACTTCACGCGCCCGCGTTCATGCAGCACATGGGCATTGAACGAACTGAAGATCGCCAGCGGCATAATGAACGTGGTCAGGATAATGAGCAGAATGCTTAGACCATCCACACCCAACAAGAAGCTGATCCCGGTGGACGGTATCCAGTCCATCTTCTGCACATATTGCAGACCAGGCTGCGCCGGGTTGTAACCAACCCACAGCAGGATCGACGCGGCGAAGGCTAGGAGACTTGTCGCCAGCGCCGTCCATTTAATCTGCTCGTGCTGTGTATCTTCGTGCAAAAACAATAATATAATCAGCCCGACGATGGGTATAAATAACACCACCGTTGCGAGCGAAATCGCAGAACTAACCTCAGGCATTTGTCATGCTCCCCTCAATGTGTTTCGACCCTGAATCATTTTCGGGTTCAATCTTAAGTAAGGGCGCAACCGCTGCGCCCTTACGCCATTTCAACAATTATTTGCCCGCGTTGGTGAGCGCAGGCAGCAGCAAAATCACAATGACCAGCACCACGCCCAGCAGGAATGTCACCGCGTAGGTGCGGACGTAACCGGTTTGGACGCGGCGGATGCGCCCGGAAATCCAGCGCACCAATGTGCCGACACCGTTCACAATGCCGTCAATGATGCCCAGGTCAACTCCACGCGCCAGAATTTGGCCGATGGCATCGAAGCCCTTCCAAATCACGGTGTTATGGACGTAATCGTGCCAGAAGTCCCAATCGAGGGTGTTCGCCAAAAAGCGCGACAGCACATTGAAGGGATTCTCGAACAGGCGGTAGTAGGTTT
>JBDTNB010000381.1:0-2536 GCA_039933955.1 Chloroflexota bacterium | reverse complement strand
GGCAGGGTCAAATCGCGTGGGGCAAGCAGAAAGTCCAGGAGCGTTTTGGCGAAGTGAACGGCATGTTCGTGATTGACGAACTGGTCATGGGCGTGGTGCGCGCCTTCACGCGAACGGTATTCATGCTGACATCCTGGCTGCCAGGGGATACGCTGCGGACTATGGTTCAAATCATCAACCGCGTGATTGAATATGCCATGAATTATATTGATGAAGCGGTTTTGGCACGCAGCTTCTGGAATGAGAGCGACTCGGTGTGGACAAACGCGCGCGACGGCGTGGTGCTGTACGCGATGGTGTGGAAGCCAATTTTGAAAAATGCGGTGGCGCTGATGATCCTCAGTTTTGTGCCCTTCGTGATCGCATTCATCATCTTCGCGGCTCCGATTGGGTTGATATTGTCGCGGACATCGCCGCAGCTTGCGGGCTGGTCGATTATCGCGACCTTTGTGCTGGCCTACCTGATTAAAGTTGCCATCGGCGATGCCTTCGCCATGACGGCTATCATTGCCACTTACCAGCGCGAGACCCAAAACCTGACTCCTGATCCGAATATGGTGGCGAAACTCGACAGCGTGAGTGACAAGTTCAAAAACCTGAAACAGCGCGCCGAAGAATCTATCGGACAGTTCGGCAAGAAACCCGCTGGTGATACGCCTGTTGCGGGGACAACGGTTTAGTAAAAAATAAGGGCACGACATATGTCGTGCCCTTACGCGAAAAATACCTTCGAACAGCCACCTAGACACACAGACGGTTGATTTCATACTCCAAGACTGCAATCAGTTCAATTTTACGGGCTGGACGCGCCAACAATTTTCCGGCGGACAGAATGCGTTCGGATTGCTCGCAGGCATACTCCTGAGCAAGGCTATCGCTGAGGATACCCATGCGCAGTTCCTCACGCAGACGATCCGGCAAACCCTGAGGGTTTAGTCCCAGGTTGAGTACATCGTTGATGCCCCGCGCGGCGGCAACCGTGATTTCCTGGGCTAAGTTACTGGAAAGCTGCTGGACGGTGCTTTGCAGTTGAGCGTTGAGGTTCACAAACGAATTCCTGTCAGCGCGGGGCGAGCGTTCCAATTCCATGCTCAGGCGCAGACCAGCCTCGTACAGCGGCGCGAGCAGCGAGACAAGCGCATCATGCTCGCACATCCAGAACGTGACCGGCAGTTTGCCATCGCGCTCAGTCAGCCCAACGACACGTTCCCGCAGCGCCCGAAAATAATTTTCCATGATCGTAGAAAGTTTCAGTTCAAAACAGGCCAGTGCTTCGGCCTCCGCCGGATGGTACTCTTGAATTGTCCACATAATCAACTCCATCCCACAATTCAGAACTAGTGTTCTAGTTTATCCTGATTTTGATGTTTTGTACAGTTCAAATATAGTACGTAGGATAACGCGGGTTAGTTGCTGGGGCGTCGGTCTTTTGGCGGATATAATATTGGACGTGGGGATGAATTTGGTTGTTGGTCAATACAGAGACATTCAGTTGAAAGCATCTACGAAAATAGTTTTATCGCGATCCCGTGTTTTGTAGACAATCCCGCAAAATTAGCATTTAGGCATTACAAGACGTATGAAGCGATCACCAATAACTAACTTACCCGACCCATTTTTTAGATTTCGGTTAGAAATTTCTGACCTGAGTTCACGTTTAGTGAAAACCCGGTACACTTGTTACGTTGTATAATGTATACATTCAATTTTAACCCGGAGCATTTTAAGGCATGTCTGAGTCCAATCCTGAGATACGATCCCAGACACTTGCACTCACCGAAATCCAGAAGCTGCGGACGCAAGTCGCAGAGGTCAAAGTTGGGTTAAACAGCCAACAGGAAATTTTGCGCGTGCGCGGTATGAAACTGCCCCCCGGCACGCTTGAAAACCTGGAAAATGTTGACACCGAACTGAAAAACCTGGAAAAGAAACTGGACGGCGAAAAAACCGAACTTGTCCAACTGAGGGCGCTGGCGGCGACCTCGGCCATGATTAATTCTTCGCTCGATCTGGATCAAGTGCTGCACAGCTCGATGAACGAGGTGATTAACCTGACGGGCGCGGAACGGGGTTATATTGTTCTGCAAGACCCGGAAACAGGGGCGCTCGATTTCCGCATTGCCAGTGACCGCGAAGGCGAGAGCCAATCCGGCACAGGCTTCCAGGGCAGCAACACAATTTTGGGCGAAGTGCTGACCAGCGGCCAAGCGCTGCTCACTGACAATGCCTACAAAGACCCTCGGATGCAAAACAGCGCGACGGTTGCTCAACTGGTGCTGCGTTCGGTGCTGTGCGTACCTTTGATGTATAAAGGGCAGGTCACGGGCGCGGTATATGTCGATAACCGTCTGCAAGCCAGCCTGTTCACCGAGCGCGAGAAAAATATTCTGGTGGCGTTCGCCAATCAGTCTGCCGTCGCGATTGAAAATGCGCGCTTGTTCACACGGGTGCAGTCCAGCCTTGCCGAAATCACCCAGATTAAAGAAGTGATCGCCAATGTCTTCGACTCCATCGGCAGCGGCGTCATCACCACCAA
>JBDTNB010000380.1:0-2562 GCA_039933955.1 Chloroflexota bacterium | reverse complement strand
CTCTACTACGGTAGGGGGTCTTTTTTGTTTTGCGTAATCAATCTTTTGTCTCAAGTGGCTCAGGTGGCTCAGGCTGAGACAATGATTTTTACTGAATTTGCAAAAAATCGCACCCCATCAAAGTTAATATGTAAGTTCGTAAAATGGGGTTGAGACAGTTGAGCCACCTGAGCCAGTTCCTCAAGACAGGTAAACGTTGAGTATTGTCAGTGATAATTTTTGTAAATAAGTGAATGAATTGGCAAGGATAAATTCAGCTTTATCTGATTATCAAATGCGTGGTAAGGAGTGTATTTAGAATACCCCGTCTTTTATGGTTGAATATACCTCCTCACTGCTGGTTAGTTTCTCTCACGCGACCTATAATTATAAAAATGAAAGATCTATTTGGGCGTGTTGCGTCAGTTAACAAAACTCTCATCCCAATATAATACGTAAGTTGATTTAGTACCTATCCGTAAACGGTCATGTCCATAAGAATGTGAGCACAAGCGAGTTGAAGGAATCCCAACCAGTTATCGGCTTTCTTGCACCAGCGTACCCGAATACTGCGACGCTTGGTGAGCCAACCGAGGGTACGCTCAACGACCCGGCGGCGAGCGGGATATTGGGTTTCTCCTGTACAGGACACGCCTCCACGACGGGTTCCCCGCGACGACGACGGTGCTTGATATGAACCCGATAGCGTTCCAGTTCGACAAACTGGTGGACATCAGGAAAATCATAACCTTTGTCCAGGCAGATATGTTGCTCCACCACCGCAGGATCGGGACGCGGCACAATGATCGACACAATCAACTCGTCCGCCAGCCACTTATCATGGACATTAGCTCCGGTAATGTGAAGCGACAACGGTACACCGCGCTGGTCAACCAGCACATGCACTTTGCTCCCTCGCTTGCTCCGATCCACCGGACTTTTGCCGCTGGCTTCCCCACCCAGTGGGGCAGGACAACTCTTGCTATCAATGGCTTGAAACAACCATTGAATGCCACGCTGCCGCGCGTAGAAGCGTACCATCAGCAGCAGCAACTTCAGGAAGATGCCGCTGCGTTGCCATTCCTGAATGCGTTCATGCAAGACACTGCTGCATACCCCAAACCAGTCGCGCTGAATGGCTTTCCACTGACAGCCCGTCCACAACACGTACCAAATCCCGTTCATAATCGCCCGGTTATCGGCCGGCGGTCTGCCGCCGCGCGGATGCGGTTTGGGCTTGGGCAGCAAGCGACGGAGGCGGCACCACAAGAGGCGTGGCACATGAAAGTAATCGACATTTTTCGGTTTCTTGGTAAGCTTTTCGTTCATGATATATCCGCTCGGATTGGTGTTTGGCGACTTCAATCTCTTGCAGATATGTCATCTTTTTCAACCCCCAATTGGGTTTACGGATAGATATTTAACCCTTTTCAAGGTAGTCTTAAGGGATTACTTCATTGGCGTAGCCAATTTTGTCTTTCTCACGAAGGTTGCCAAGTTTATCAGAAAAGGGGCAGCAGATTAGCCAATGACAGATTCCTCGGGTCGTAAAATCGTTACACAAGCTGATGTCGCGCGTCTTGCAGGTGTCACCCGCTCCATCGTGTCCTATGTGATGAACAATAGCCCACGCAAAGTCTCGGAAGAGACACGAAACCGCGTGTTGTGGGCCATCAATGAATTGGGATATCGACCAAACAAGCACGCTCGAATTCTGCATCATGCGGATGATAATCCATCAGGAAACTATATAGGTGTGATTCTTGCGGGCAATTATATGTTTAGGCGCCCATATTACGCGAGCATCCTTGCCAGTATACACGATCGCGTCTATGAACTTGGTTGGCATATTCAATTTATACGCGTCTATGACGATTTCTGTGATCCAGTAATATTTGATCAGCTTATCCATCGAAACGAAATCCGAGGACTTATTCTCATTGGGCTTAATCAGATTTTCCATCGAGCTGCATGTGACACAGTACTAATGGATGAAATTGTACAGCGCATCGAGCGCGTAGTCTGTATCGACTGGGAGTGGCCCGGTGTGCCATCCATCCAATTTGATTTCCAGAAGGCTGCGTTCCAAGCAACGAAATATCTATTCACTCTGGGCAGAAAACGCGTTGCCTATCTTGGTCCAAATGATAAGCGTGTGGCGGGTTACCAACAGGCGCTCTGGGAGTACGGGATTTCTCCAGAAAAAAGTCTGATCTATATTGCGACAGAGGCTGATCAGGGATATGCCGTATGTACGCAACTCATCCAGTCTGGTGAGCCTTTCGATGCCATCTGTTCCGGAACGGATGAGGTAGGCATTGCAACTTTGCATTGCCTTGACGAGCACGAACTACGGGTGCCGCAGGATATTTCAGTTGCCAGTATAGATAATATTGAACTCTCGGCATATACCGTTCCGAGCCTAACAACGGTAGGGGTGCCAGCGGGAGAAATGGGCCAACATGCCATTGATACACTCGTATCAGATAATACTTGGGTTTCGGCTTCAGAATTTATGATCACAGTCCCTACACATTTGATTATACGCAATAGCAGCGGCCCAATCATGAAGACCATCCCTGA
>JBDTNB010000379.1:0-2617 GCA_039933955.1 Chloroflexota bacterium | reverse complement strand
CGCCCTTTCGAGCTAACGCGGCCTGGCTAACGATGCATCCGTCTGATCGATAACCAGCATGTACTTTTGTTAAGGTGCATTTCTGCACAGGTCTTACCACGCCGGGGATCCCGCTGCTCACCCGAAGGGCGGCACGGTTTTGATTGAGGGCGAGTTACGTTTTTTGCAACTCGCTCGCCACAAGGCCAGATCAAAACCGTAGCCGTAGCCGCTTGCGGCTATGAGCGGTGGGGTGGCGTGCTATCCTGCGGAATAAAAGCGCACCAGAAGAACATGTTGGGGAGCAGATTGTCATCGAAAAGGCTAATCGAGATAGGGGGTAAAGCTAAATCCGGTGACACCACGAAGGACAAACCGCGAAGTGATAAGTTTTGGACTGGTTTCGAATCGCTTAAGTCCGTATCAGGAGATCAATGTCATTAGCTGAACACCATCTTCTCTTCTTCAATAGATGAATGTTATCGGCGGGAGATGACATCTTACACTGATGACCGCCAAGCACTCTCCGCTAAACTATATTCAGGGTTTTGAATATGGAGCGGCAAAATGGAGCTGTCCCTTGAACAACTTGCAGAGCTTTTCAAAGGATTAGCACATCCGACTCGGCTTCAAATACTGGATTTGCTGCGCGAAGGCGAGATGTGTGTCTGCCACATTGAAGCGACTTTAAGTAAACGGCAGGCGTATGTATCGCAGCAGTTGATGACCCTGCGCGAAGTCGGACTGGTAGACAGTCGTCGTGATGGTATGCAGGTTTACTATCGGCTGACTAATTCTCAGATTGCTGATTTACTGAACCTCATGCTTGGAACAACCCGCCAAACAGGCATTCAATGTGTTGAGGGCTGTCCCTGTCCTAGTTGCTCCGTGATTTCCCTGTCTGAAATCCAATGAAAAGGAGTTTTTCATGTTGAACGTCAAAGTGCTAGGCTCTGGCTGTGCCAACTGCAAACGTTTGGAAGCGGAAACCCGCGCTGCGCTGGATGCGGCGGGCATCGTCTATGATCTGACAAAAGTGACCGAATATGCCGACATCATGGCTTATGGGGTGATGAGTACCCCGGTGCTGGTCATCGACGAAAAAGTGGTCTCTAGCGGACGGATTCCAGCGCGGTCAAAGATTGTTGAACTGGCGCGCGAGGTTGAAGCCACAGCGCACTAAATCAGAAGTTTCCAGCCCTGCGCCGTCACCTACGGCTTTTGCAGGTCGCAGCACATTCAATATCTGGAATGTAGAGGCTATCACATGGCATCCCGAATCAACCCCCTCCATCAGCACGATACCAACCGTCGCGATTTTGCGCTTGTTGGACTGGCCGTGCTGCTAGGGTGGATTATCTTCAATAATTTGCAGCCCGTCGCTGATTTTCTCACCTATCGCCTCCTGGCACTTGAACCGGAAAGTCATCTCGGAAGTGCCTTAAATTTTTTCGTCTATGATGTCCCGAAAATCTTGCTGTTGCTCTCCGGGATGATCTTTCTCATTACGCTGCTGCGAACCTTCATCACGCCGGAACAAACCCGGCGCTGGTTGGGTGGTAAGCGCGAAGGCGTCGGTAACATCCTGGCAGCGCTCATTGGAGTTATCACACCCTTTTGTTCCTGTTCAGCCGTGCCGTTATTCATCGGCTTTGTCGAATCGGGGCTGCCGTTGGGGGTGACTTTCTCCTATCTGGTGGCTGCGCCGATGATTAATGAGGTCGCGCTGGCGATGCTGTTCGGGATGTTTGGCTGGCAGGTTGCGGGACTGTATCTGCTGTCCGGGCTGACTATCGCCATTGTTTCAGGACTCGTTATTGGTCGCCTGGGCATGGAGCGTTATGTCGAAGATTTTGTCTATCAGGTCAAAGTGGGCGGCAAAGGGCAGCGACTAGAAGACCGTTTGACCTGGCATGAGCGTTTTGGGCAGGCCGTGGATAGTACCCGTGAAATCGTCGGCAAGGTCTGGCTCTATGTGATTATTGGCATCGCCATTGGTGCGGGCATTCACGGCTTTGTCCCGGATGATTTTCTGGCCGAAACGCTCGGAAAAGACACCTTCTGGGCGGTTCCGGTTGCGGTGCTCCTGGGTGTCCCGTTGTATTCCAATGCCGCTGGAGTTATTCCGGTGGTCAGTGTTCTGCTGGATAAAGGGGTGGCTTTAGGTACAGTGCTGGCATTCATGATGTCGGTGGTCGCACTAAGCCTGCCCGAAATGATTATTCTGCGCCGAGTGATGAAACCGCGTTTGATCGCCACCTTCATCATGGTGGTCGCAGGCGGGATTATCCTGACTGGCTATCTCTTTAATGTGATTTTCTGATTCATTTCGACAGTTTTCTCACATCAGGGGGCTATTTCTGTGACTAAATCAAAAGTATTTGCTTCTCGAATTAGGAATATTTTCGAACGACTGTGTCTGCTTGACTGCTTCTTGCTGTTAAACGACAGAATTAGGTGAGCATTATGATACGCTTAAAGAATCGCACTCACTCAACAATAATTGCGTTGGGGGTACTGGCTTTGCTGCTGCTTCCAATCTCAGGCCAGGCACAACAGTCTGTTGTGTATGGTGTGTTCTTCTATTCTCCCACCTGTCCGCACTGCCAGGATGTCATCAATAACCATTGGCCGGCTA
>JBDTNB010000378.1:0-2666 GCA_039933955.1 Chloroflexota bacterium | reverse complement strand
AATTTTAAAGTGTCAATCCTTTACGAACTTTAGGAGAAATTTCACAATCAAAGCGATATTACGATTTACAATGTAGATATTACGATCTGACATGCCGTTAGGTCGTATTCTAACCAGAGGGTGGATCGTGTCTTTATACACCAAAACTTTAGTCATCATTATGAGCATTCTTTTCACGCTTGTGGTGATGATATTCTTTGTTTCCCAGCGGGTGCTACTGAGCAATTACAGCCAACTGGAAACCCAGGATGTCCAGGAGGATATGCAGCGGACACTCAATTTAATCGCTGGGGAAGCATCACAGTTGAGCGTTCAAACGGGGGATTATGCCCATTGGGATGAAACCTATGGGTTTGCTCAACAACCGAACGAAAAGTACCTGACCGACAATTATTTCATTGAAGCCTATCAAAGCATCGGCATTAACTTTGTTGCCATTCTCAACCTCCGAACGGAGGTGTTGTTTGCCAAAGCCGTTGATCTGCAACTGAGTGAAGAAATGCCGGTCAGTGATGAACTTCAGCGTATTGTGACTGCGCCTAGCCCTTTGCTTGATCTGAAACCAGATCAAAATGGACGTGACGGACTGCTCATGACCAGCAAGGGGCCGATGCTCATCAGTGCCCAGCGCATTCTCACCAGCCAGATCGAAGGCCCATCGGCGGGTCTGTTGATTATGGGACGCCTGCTGGATGCCGCCTGGATCAACCATTTAGCTGACTCCTCGCAACTACCAGTGAAATTACAACCCGTGAATGATCCTCATTTGCCAGCCGCCTTGCAAAGTGCTTTAGCAGAAATAACACATGAACACCCGATTGTTGTTCAGCCCATCAGCAGCACGCAAATTACTGGAGTTTCTGTCATTGACGACGTGTATGGTGTGCCAGCAGTTATCGTCCATATCAATTTCCCTCGAACGATCTATGAGCAGGGGAGGGTCAGTCTATCATTCCTGATCGCCGTCCTGGTGATTGTCAGCCTCATTTTTACCTTATTGATGGCCGTGCTGTTAGAGCGGCTGGTGTTGGCGCGTGTGCGCCAGCTTAGCCGGGCCTTGAGTGATGTTCGCGCAACTGAGGACATGACCCGTCGGATGCCGATCCAGGGCAGCGATGAACTCACCCGTTTAGCCGGTGACATCAACGTCACGCTGCAAGCCCTTACCCAGTCTCAAATCGCCCTTAAGCAAGCCAACGGTGCACTCGAAGAACGGGTTCAGGAACGCACAGCGGAACTTTCGAAAGCCAATCTTCACTTGGCTGAGGAAATTGCCCAGCATAAACAAACCCAGGTGATGCTTTTGCAAGCACGGGATACGGCCCTCGAAGCCTTGAATCTCAAGACCCGGCTGCTCGAAAACATTAGTCATGATGCGCGCACCCCACTGTCCGTTATCTCGCTGCGTACGGAAATGCTGCAAGCCGAGCGGTATGGCCCATTGACGGCTAAACAGAGTGAAGTTCTGGAAGGCATTTTGGCGAACGCCAAACAACTCTTGAACTTCATCACCAATTTCCTGAATGAAGCCCAACTTCAAGCGAAAACTCTCAAGATTAACCCTATTCCCTTCGAAGTAAACGCATTTGTAAAAATGGTTGAAGCAGCCATTTTGCCGCTGGCTGAACGGAAATCCTTGAGCTTCAAAACGAAAGTCACCTCGGATGTACCTCACACATTGATGGGTGATCCTGAGCGGCTCAATCAGATTTTGACCAATCTGATTCATAACGCAATCAAATTCACCGATAAAGGCAGCATTTTTGTCCAGGTTTTTTGTCCCGATCAAAACCATTGGGGGTTACAGGTTACTGACACTGGAGTGGGCATTTCCGGCGAAGCACAAGCTCACATTTTTGATGCCTTTTGGCAGGCAGATGGTTCGACGGCGCGCGCCAATGGGCAAGGAGTCGGTTTAGGCCTTTCCATCGTCAAAGAATTAACTACACTAATGGGTGGAGAAGTAGGCGTGAATAGCCAGCCGGGACAGGGCAGCAGCTTTACGGTGCTTTTACCCTTACCTCAACCGAAGGAAAAAACGACTGGTGAATAACCTATCGATCCTCATTGTTGAAGACAATTTTGAACTCGGTCAGATTTTTGTTGAGATATTGGCAACAGACGCTGCCCATGTGGAACTCATTCGTGACGGCCAAAAAGCGCTTGACTACCTGAGTAAAAATCGACCCGACATCATTGTGCTGGACATCCAACTTCCTCACGTATCGGGTGATCTCATTTTGAAACAGATACGGGACACAGCCGAATTGAAGGATACCCGTGTTGTGATGGTAACTGCGAATGCGATAATGGCCACCATGGTTGAAAGTCAGGCCGACGTGGTTCTCATTAAACCGGTGAGCCATACCCAACTCAGCAGCCTGGTTCATCGGCTTTCAACCCCTCATCTATGAAAATGGCAATATCTCGGTTGGAAGCTAATTGACTAAGGCCAGTGCATTTGCTCCTTGCTAGCATCTGCAAAAAGGCGATCCGCGCTCAGTGGTGTCGATGCTGGCATGACCCATGATTTTGATGGTGATCGCGATGTCCATGCCCGGATCCAGCATCGCTAGATCGTCGGCACAATCCTCATAACTGTTATGAATTTGGGTCTCGCTGAATATGTCTTTTGTTTACGAACTTTTTTAGTAACAGGATTGATG
>JBDTNB010000377.1:0-2721 GCA_039933955.1 Chloroflexota bacterium | reverse complement strand
TTCTACTCGATCCAGGACGACGATGCTTACTATCGCGCTTTTCGTGGATCGGGCATCCTCAGCCACTACGCTTATGTGCGCAAATCGAATTATTTGCTGCCGGATATGATCGTGCCGCTGCTGCGCGATGCCGTCGCCGGGCGCAGTTTTGTCGATCCCGATATTGAAGCGCGTGTGCAGGAAGTCCGCCATAGGGACGAACAGGCTCCGATGGCACTGCTCGAACCCAACGAGCAGGTTGTCGCCAAAATGCTGGCGAACGGCCTGACAAACGAGCAAATCGCCGAGCGTCTGGGCTTCCGCGACAAACGCACCATCAGCCGCACCAACGGGCAAATTTATGCCGCCTGGGGTCTGGCCGACAGCGCCACCGACGAAAAAATCGCCCGCACCCGCGCCGCCATTATCCTGCACACCGGACGCTTGATCCGCTGGGACGAAGCCGGGATCGCCTATATCATCAACGAGCGCGGCCAATGGGTCGCGTGGGAGGCGCTGCCGTGACCGGAAACATCAACCTTGATTGGGCGCTGGCGGCGGTCTCGATTTTCAACGTGGTTTTGCAATTGTGGCTGGGTCTGACGGTGCTGCTCAATGCCGAGCGCCGTTCCTGGGGCGTGTGGTTGATGGGCGGTGGATTGCTGCTGGGTGCGGCTTTTTTCATCAGCCACACTGCGATTCTGGGGCAGGAACTGTTTTTCGCGGCCAACGTCGATGGCCTGAATTTCTGGTGGCAGGTCGGTTGGATTCCAGTGATGGGCGCGCCGTTCGCCTGGTATATCGTGATTTTGTGGTACGGCGGCTTCTGGAACAGCACCAACACTCGCCTGCGCAGGCGTCACCGCTGGTGGATGCTGGTGGTGATCGACATGGCAATCGGGTTGGCTTTTCTGATGATTTTTTTCCACCCGATCCCGTCGTATGAGCAGATCATTTTTCTGGATTTATCGACCACGCCTTCGGTATATGGCATCCCCATTTTGTTCATCCTATTCCCATCGTTCATGATTTTGTGCCTCGCGCTGTCGATTGACGCCCTGCGTCGCCCCGAACCGGCGGATCGGTTGATGGGCGATCTGGCACGGCAGCGTTCGCGTCCCTGGCTTTTGGGGGCATCGGTGACGCTGCTGGCGGTGAGTGTTTTAGTGACACTTTTCATTTATCGGGTGTTCCGCAACGCACGCAATTTCGACGCGGTTGAGATGTCCATCACCCGTATCGCCATATTTGACCTGACGCTCGAAGCACTGGTGGCGCTGGCGGTGATTTTGCTGGGTCAGGCGGTGGTCAGTTATGAAGTCTTCACCGGAAAGGTGCTGCCCCGGCGCGGATTCGCCCGCCAATGGCAGACGACCATCGCCCTGGCCGCCGGATACGCTGCCGCAATTGGCTGGAGCCTCGCCATCCATCTGCGCCCGATTTACAGTCTGCTGCTCTCGACGCTGCTGATGGTCGTGTTTTACGCGCTCTACAACTGGCGCTCATTTTTGGAACGCGAACGCTTCATGGAACGGCTGCGGCCTTTCGTGAGCAGCCAGGGACTCATGGAACAGCTTGTCAGCCCGGAGGAGGAAGCCGCATCGAGCGCGGCAGGCTTGTTCGGAGCCGTGTGCCGTGACGTGCTGGACACCAATGAAGCGCATTTGATCCCGGCGGGCAGTTTATCGCCACTGGTCGGCGGAACGTTGACTTATCCCCCCAGCGCCCGTGATAACGCGAAAACGATCCAACCGACAGCCGATTTGCTCACCGGCCAATACCGCACGATCATCCCGCTCGATCCCGACATCTATAACGGTCTCCGCTGGGCGATTCCGTTGTGGGCGGAACGGGGACGCATCGGCGCGTTATTATTGGGAACAAAAGCCAGCGGCAGCTTATATACTCAGGAAGAAATCGAAATCGCGCAGGCGACGGGCGAACGCATCATCGACATGCTGGCCGGTGAACAAATGGCGCGGCGTTTGATGCTGCTGCAACGCGGACGCCTGACCGAAAGCAGGGTGATGGATCGCCGCACCCGCCGCGCACTCCACGACGAAACTCTGCCGACGCTGCATTCTGCCCTGCTCAAACTGAGCAGCCTCCCGCGCGATAATCCCGCCGTCCAGGATGCCATCAAATCGCTGACCGCCGTTCATCAGCAGGTCGCCGATTTGATTCATACCGTCGGTGGCGTATCCGCGCCCATGAATGGAACGCACAATCTGGCGCTGGCCGATTTGCTGCGCCAGACCGTAGAAGCCGAATTCGCCGACGAGTTCAATTCGATCACCTGGGACATCGCCGAAAACCTGCCGCCGGTTGATTCCATCGCGCAGGAAGTGATCGCCGGAGCAGTGCGCGAGGCCGCCCGCAACGCCGCCGTACATGGGCGCGGCGGTAAATCCGAACGCCCACTCAACCTGACGATTTGCATCGCCCAGCGCGACGGCCTGACCGTGACCGTCAGCGATGACGGCGTAGGCTTAGGAAACACCCCTGCCCTGACTTCCGAAATTCCGGCGGGCAGTGGCGGCGGCTTGATTCTGCACAGCACCATGCTCGCCATCCTCGGCGGCAGTCTGACCGTCGAAAAAGGGGAAAACAGCGGGGTAAAAGTGGTGATACGGCTACCATTAGGTTCTGAGATTTCCACAAAGCCCGCTTAAGCCAAGTAAACCCCATAAGAGCCTATCCGAATAACCCAGCGGCACGGAGGGCAATCAAGCCACAGGCGAA
>JBDTNB010000376.1:0-2721 GCA_039933955.1 Chloroflexota bacterium | reverse complement strand
CGCTGCCAGGGCAAGGACAATTTTGGGTGCGCGTGTATGCTAAAGATGCTGCCGGAAATTGGAGTGCTCCCAGTGCTGCGCGTACTTTCACCGCGAATATCCAGTCCACACCGCTGGATAATGGATTTATCAGCACGACGGCGACTGTGAGTGTTGCTCGACCCAAGTTTACGTGGGCCGCCACGACGGGCGCAACCGGGTATCAGGTCACTGTAGCCGCCGACCCAGATTTTAGCTTTCTTATGTACCAATCACCTGTATTGGGTTCAACAGTTACCAATCACACGATCCCGGCGACGGACGCGGGTTTAAATTGGGGTACGTACTATTGGCGCGTCGATATTATCGGCAAGCCTAATGTATCTCCGGTTTATCGTTTGCTGAACGTCAGTCCGCCGCTACCAACCGCCCCCGTTTGCACCATTCCGACAGTGACAAGTGTGCCTGTATTGTCCTGGACAACGCCAAATTACGCCTATACCGGGTTGACCTTCCATGTCCAGATTGATAACAACAGTAATTTTGTCTCGCCGGAAATAGACGACACCGCAGTTGGCGCTTCACCTTATCCACCCATACTGGCAGATGGAGTTTGGTATGCGCGTGTTCAAGCTGTCAATGATTATATGGGCACAGGCGGATGGTGCGCGGTTCGAACATTCACCGTTGATACCGTCGCGCCAGATGCACCGATTGCCACCACACCAGCTTCAAATACCAGCGTCAGCACGGTGCGCCCATCGCTCAACAGCACGGTTCCGACTGGTGCGGTTCGCCGCTATCTGGATATGGATGTCAACCCAGATTTTATCAATGGGCTGTATACCGATATTACGGTGTCGGGCGCAGCAGCTTACACCATCCCGGCGGCGCAATCTCCGCTGACTCAAGGTCAATGGTATGTCCGCTGGCAAAGCGAAGACGCGGCAGGCAATCGCAGCGCCGAAGGCCCAGTAAGCAGCTTCTACGTCAACCTGACTACCGCGCCAGCAAATCGGTTCAATTACGTGACTGCAACGACGGTCAAACCCGCCTTCGCCTGGGCAGCATCCGGTATCGGCGGAATATACACTGTCGAATTATCGACTGATGCCGATTTTAACAGTGTGTTTTGGTCAACCACTACCAGCGCACTCTCAGTTCCGGCTGCGCAAGCTCCTGTGTTGGGTTACGGCCAATATTGGTGGCGTGTGCGCGATGCGTATGGAAATCCACCCTACAACCCATTCAGTTTTTCGGTGACGCCCAATGTCCCGGCTGCGCCTGTTGTGACTTCGCCGCCCAATGCTACCGCCGTACCGTTTAGCGGATTCATCACGATGACCTATAACCTGGTTGTGACGGCGGTCAACTACGAGTATCAGTGCATCCAGACTGCTACAAACGCTATCTTCGACTCTGCCACAACTTCGATGACCGAGTTCCAAATGCTTGGCTTTGGCAGCGATGGCGCGTTCAAATGCCAAGTGCGGGCCATCAACCAGTATGGTGCGGCTGGCCCCTGGACAGTACGCAACTTCATCAAGGATACAGTTGCCCCGACTGCTCCGGTCATCACCACGCCGACCCAGAATCAGAAGGTGACATTATCGAAACCAACCATTGCTGTTACAGCAGTCCCGACTGCTGTCCGTTACAACTGGACACTCTCGCAAAATGCCGACCTATCCAACGCCTGGACGTGGCAGACCACGACTGTCAGCGGCACGTCGCCTGCACTCCTGCCAGCCAGTACGTGGTATTTGCAAGTGACCGCTCAGGATTCTGCTGGCAATGTTTCCAATCCGAGCGCTCTGCGCGTGTTTAGCATCACCTCAGCAGTGCCGCAGCTTAACCGCTTCGGTGGTACAAACGCAACTTTATCTTGGACGCCGATCAACTGGGCGACGGCCTTCGAGGTGCAGGTATCAACTATTACAACCTTCACCGGTACGCTGAGTTATAGCAGCAATTCAATCAGCGGAACTGGGACGCAAGTCGTAACATCGACTTTGCGGTCAGGAGTGTACTACTGGCGAGTGCGCGCACGAAAAGCCGATGGCATGAGTTGGAGCGCCTGGAGCACAACCAAAACAATCGTAGTAGAAGGGTAATTATTGCAAAAGAGCAAGATTGGACATCAATCTTGCTCTTGTAATTTTCTGTGGTTTCAATGATATATAGGGTAGTGCAGATTACGCTGGCATGTCCAGGGCAGTTACCGCGCGAACTCGCCTAACATATCACCGATGCAGAAGACTATATCATCTTCTTCTACCGCATACCCCATAAACTTAAACAGATCGAATTCCCCCACGTTGGTATCTCGCTGTTCTGGGAATGGATGATACGCTAGGCCATCCTCGGCAGGTGCGAATTAAGTCAACGCTGAGATGGTCAAAACGTCATGCACCAAGCCCCGCCGACAGCGAAAGGCTTTCACTTCATCACACTCGAAGATGAAAATGGCTTCATGAATGACATTCATTGTTCGTCCAAAAGTGTACTGACGTTACAGGCAAGTGATGTGAAATACGCCACTGTGGATGGTTGAAGGTGAGTTACAGCAAGAAGGAAATATTGTAAACGTGTTATGTTCAAAAGCTGCGCAGTTGACGACTAATGGAAATTACTTACAAACTGGATTACGAAGCTTTATTCTTGAGATGGAATCATCACCTTTACCGTGGCAACACCCCGATAAAATAGAGTCACAAATTGTCTCCTTGGTTAAACTATCAA
>JBDTNB010000375.1:0-2787 GCA_039933955.1 Chloroflexota bacterium | reverse complement strand
ATACCCAATTCATGGATTTCTTTTTCACTGATCAGATGTGAATCAAGATGATTCATAATCACTGTTTGTTCGATCATATGGCTGAGACGTTGGCTGCCTAAGCGCATCATGTCGAGCAAATCCTGGATTTGCGCAATGCTCATCTGTCCCCACTGCTTGGACATCAATTCTTGAACCATCGTGATTGAGGCTAAGGGTGTCCGCAGTTCATGGGAAATGAGGCGTCCAAGACGCTGCTTGATCGGTGTTAGCTCATTCTTCACCGTATCCATGATGTTTTGCTGCCTGTCGAGGCGGGTTCGAACTGTCGCCAGGAGTTCAGCATTGGTGAAGGGTTTGGTTACATAGTCATCGGCCCCTAATTCCATCCCGTGTCGCATGAACGGCCTATCCGCTCTGGCAGTCAGAAAGATCAAGGGGATTGACGCTGTGAGCGGGTTATTCCTCAACGCCAAAAGTACCTGGTATCCGTCAATTTCCGGCATCGTGATGTCCGAAACCACCAGATCGGGCGTATGTTCTGCTAGCAAACTTAAACCTTGAATACCGTTTATTGCAGTGATAACTTCGAAACCCTCAAAGGTAAGTATCTGAGCAATACTCTCACGAAGGCTATCTTCATCGTCGATTACTAGAATTTTCGTCATTTTGTCTTCTGTCTTAAGAATAGTGAAACGGGAATAGGAGTCATAGTGCGATCTTCTCCGGTTCCAGGTAGGGAAGGTACACAACGAAGGTTGTACCTGCTCCAACTTGACTTTCAACCGTAATTTTGCCACGATGGGCCTCTATTGATCGCTTGACAATTGCCAGCCCAAGACCTGTTCCTTCAACGTCTCCAACATTTCCGGCACGGTGAAACGCCTCAAACAGATGTGGTTGATCGGCTTCTGGGATACCGATGCCCTTGTCTTTAATACGAATAACAGCATTATCCCTGTCAAAAGACAGATTGAACTCAACGGTACTCCCTTCGGGAGAATATTTGAAAGCATTGGTCAGTAGATTTATGATGGCTTGCTGTAACAGCTTTTCATCTGCGACCACGATCCTTGCCCCACCGGAACATGAATAGGCCAATGTGTGCTTCATTTGGAGTGTGTTCTGGAATTCTTCGGCCATATCGCGACAGAACTGATCCAGGTTAATCGGCGCTGGATGGAAGGGGAGATGGTTAGCATCGGCCCGGTTAATCGTCAGAACATCATTCAGGAGGGAAATCATCCGGCTGACTTGCGTACCGATTTTGTCAAAATGGTGGGTTTTTTGCGCTGCATCCAAACGCTCGTTGTAGTGTTCCAGAATCTCGGCACTGGATAGGATGACCGACAGCGGTGTACGAAAATCATGTGAAACCATCGCCACAAAGCGTGTTTTCAGTTCATTCAGTTCCTTTTCCACTGCTAGAGCCACATGCAGGTCGGCTTCTAATTGCTTGCGAGTCGTGATGTCGCGCAGACTGCAAATGACACCCAGGTTCTCGCCCTCTTGAACTCGAATCGGTGACAAGGCCATGTCAGCGTCGAAACTTCTCCCATCTCGACGATGCGTGATGATTTCAAGACGCTGTGGTTGGCCGTCGTGCAAAACCTTATCAAGTGCATCCAACACACTTTGAGACTGGTTGTCATCGACCAGGAAATCGAGACGTTTACCAAATTCCTCGCCGCTCTGGTAGCCAAACTCTTGATAAAAGGTAAAGTTCGACTGTTGAATTAGCCCTTCACGGTCAATCAACAGAATGACATCACTGCTGTGGTTCAGGATAGCCTCTACCCGATCCTTTGACCGCTGAAGCTCGGCTGTTCGCTTGGAAACCCGCCATTCCAATTCGGCTGCGTGGCGATTGATTTCCTCGTATAACTGCATGTTCTCGATAGCAGCGGCAGCACGCTCGGCGAAGGCCGTCAAAATCCGCTGATCGCGCTGGTTAAAAGCATCCAGTGTTATGCTTTGCAGGTCTAAGACGCCCAATATACCAGTGACAGTCTTGAGCGGGATGACAAGTTCAGATTGGCTGCGGGAATCACTCGCCAAATAAAGCGCATCGGCTACAACATTGGGTGAATAAATGATTTTACCGGTGCGAAATGCTTGCGGCACAAGGCCGTGACCGTCAACCGACAGGGGGTTATCAGCCGTGACTTCATACACGCCGCTGCGCGTAAAGCGAATGATCTCACCCGATATTTTGTCCTTAAGTAACAACGCACAATGAACGTGGTCAAAGGCGGTGATGACTGCTTGTACCACCTGATAACCCAGGTTCGATAGACTGTCAGACTTGAACAGAAATGAGGTGGCGTAATACAGGGCTATCAATTCATTTTCGATTTTCTTACGCTCGGTAGTGTTTTCGTGCGCAATGACAACCCGCACTGGCCCCTCACCCGCAAAGCGGGTTACTCGCCCCACAAACCAGCGCTTCTCGCTGGGTGAGTGACAAGCATACTCGAGGGAAAATTCATCCTGTTTGCCCTGAAGTACCGCACGGATACCTTCTGCAAATGCGTGCGCATCGGCAGCATCGTCGCCTTCAACCTTATCGCAAACTTGAAGATAGTTTGCCCCTTCCATGACGTTCCTTTGAAAAGGGCCGTTCGCCGCTGCGAATAGTTGCCAGCCTCTATTGACCGCTATAATCTGCCCATTTTCATCCAGGATCGCAATATTGGCCGTTAACGCATCAACGACTGAGTGCGCGAATCTTTCTGACTCCCGTAGGGCTTCTTGTGCTTGTCGCTTGGCGGTAATATCACGGGCGACTCCCTGAATTGCATAAGCTTT
>JBDTNB010000374.1:0-2808 GCA_039933955.1 Chloroflexota bacterium | reverse complement strand
TCTCACCCTGTTTACAGGTACTCATCCTGTCACTTTTGCGGGTTATCTGCTTGCCGTCTCAGGTGGCTCAACTGTCTCAACAAAGGATTCGGAGGTCAATTGCCAGAATCGCACCCTACTGCCGCGAACACGCTTTTGCGTACTGAGGTTGTTCGGTCCCGGTATCAGGATGCTATCTTCGCGCAACTGCATCCCAATGGCGGTCACGGTGAAGCGCAGCGGCTGCACCCGATTGACCTCCCGGTGGGCAATCTCTGGCAGCAGATACACAAACCCCTCATCCTTGTAGCCCACAACCGTCACACTTGGCGGATACTCACGCGGGTTTTTCATGTCATCGTCAATCACTGCCTGTCCACCAGCAATCAACTGCCCCAGAATATCGAGGAAAACTTCGCTGGCACGTTCCTGGCGCAGCGTGCGGACACTCTCGACAATCGCATCCCGCCATGCAGGTATCAGATAGTCCTTATCCATCTCGGCAAGAAAACGCGAAAGCATCTGGTAGACCGTCACCAGCACCGCCCAGTTCTGGATGACACGTCCAGTATTGGATTGCCTACCAATCTCAGCGGCGAGTTTTTCACGGTAGCCGCGCATATTGCTGCTGAAGCGGTTGGCGATGTCGGTTTTCAGATCGCCAGTTTCAAGCTGCTTCGCCACCCATGAGGCAAAGTGAGCGGTGAAACCTGGCAGGTGTTCCCGTAAGTGTTCCGCCTGCACCAGCGTCTGCCCACCTGGATCGCGCTTCTCCCAGGGTGGGATTTCCAATACCAGCATTCGTGCCACGACAGACATTTCCCCTTCGATGGTGGTTTCACCCGTTGACAGGATCAAGCCACGACAGGGTTTTTCGTGCCGCACCTTTGCTTCACGGGTCAAGCGTCCCCGTCCCATCCCGCGTGAATAACTTTGCAGAAAGCGAGTGAAAGTTTTCTCGTCAGCGTAGATGCTCTTATAATCGTCCACCCAGAACAGACTGTCCGCCAACGGATAACCGAGTGTCTCGACGGTATTTATGGTATCGCCCCACTGGGCTGGCGGCGTATCACGGCTGAACTGCCCGTAGAAGCTGCTCAGGAGTGATGCAATCTCGGATTTACCGCTCTCCAATGTGCCGACCAGATGCACTGCCGGACGCGGGGCTGCTGCCGGAAAGAAACGCTGAAGCACGGGCAAGAGCGCGAAGGCGATAAGCGACGATGCCAGTTTGGGAGGCAGCACCTTCGTAACCGCATCAAACGCCGCGAGGCTTTCGTTCCACCCTGTCGCCTGCAAGCCGTAATCACGCAGGCGGTGGTCGAGTTCGACGGAGGGTGGCTCGCTCAACTTGCCCTTTGCGGTGATACAGTCCTGCGGTGAGACATACACCCATCTGCCATCCAATTCCATCCAGCCCATGAAGTTGTAATGGCGGTGGGTGGGAAACTCCCCCGATAACTGCACAATCGCTGGAACCAAATGCTTCGACATCCCCGCTCGCACGACGTACTGTGACCCGGCATTCGCCCCGATGAAGCGGCGCAGCGCCACATCATCGACAAACACATCCCCCGGCACATCGAGCTTTTTCACGAATTCACCGCGTCGGAGTTCTAGCGCAGTGGTGTGAGCTTCTTTTCCGTCATCATCGACCTGACAGGTCTGGTAGAGTGCGGTGGCCGTCCAGTCCACCACCGTTTTCTCCAGCATGCCGCGATAACTCTCTTTACGATAGATGATCTTCCCATCGCGCAGCAGGTAGCTCTCAGCATCGAGATACTCCTGCTCCCGCTGCTGGAAGCTGGCACGCTTCTTTTCCTTAAATAAGCGGTCAATGTCACCAATTTTCAAGCCGTCGCCACACACGGCTTTGAGGCGCTGGCGTTCTTCTGCCCATTCAACCGGATTGAGGTGGATGCAGGCTTCAATGGCGGCGACGATCCGTTCGGTAGTGGGTCGTTCAGCTTTTTGCTCAACCGCAAATTCGCTCACCAGTTGACCGACCTGCTGGCGTGCCTGCTCTCTGGGTACGAGGATCGGATCACGCGCTGGACGGCTGTAGGCGCTCTTGATGGTTGCCAATGCCTCGCGCTCGCTGCTGCCGTTGATAAGGTGGCGTGGGATGAGTTCCCGTTCTGTGTCGGATTGGCTGTAGCCCGCATCGCGCAGTTGGCAGGCTGCCGCAAACAGTTCAGTGTTGCGATTTCCATCCGTCACGCCCGATGCCAGATAAGTTTCGGTGCGTGGTGGCAGTGGGTGGTGCCCGTTTCCATTGAGCGTTACCACCTTCAGCCCATCGAAGCTCGGTTGCCGGGGTTGGCTCTCCAACCAGGCGAAGGTAGCCAGCGGATAACGCCGTTCCGGGTAGCTCTCGACCACAGTGACCCCTACACCGTCGCGTTCAGGCTTGGTGCTCACCGAATCGGGCAGACGCATAATCCCCGCGACGGTTTTCACATATTCCGGGTCACCGTCTAAATCGGAAAACAACCCACGCAGGATAGCGGCAATCTTCTGCCGATCAGTATCACCCTGAAGGTGGAATGACTCATCCAGAAGCCAATACCCATGCCAGCCGCCGCCGCTGTCAATGATGAACGATGGCGCGGGGTCAAAGTCTTTAAGCTTCATTAGGTTCTGTTCGCGCTGGTGGGTATCACCATCACAGTCAATATCAACCCACAATGCCGGAACGAGTGCGGCGGCTTCCGCCTTGCCCTGTTTCGCTTTCCGCAGACAGGGTGCGAAGTACGCGCCATACCCCTCGCGGTTGAGTGCCTCCGCCTGCTTGAGCGCCAAGGATAGTTCGCGGTTGTTCCCCATGCG
>JBDTNB010000373.1:0-2814 GCA_039933955.1 Chloroflexota bacterium | reverse complement strand
GTGGCGCTTTCAAAGCAGCGAATGTGGACATTCGACGACTTTATGGAATTCGTCTTTCGGCCTGAAAACGAGGGACGGATTTTTGAATTCATCAATGGGGAGATCATAGAAAAGATGCCCGGACGAACCCGCAACGCTGGAATCCCCATGATTATCGCTGGGAACGTTTATGCATTCTGCCGCGAACACAAATTGCCATTTTATACTAGCGGCGCGGACGGCACTTACCGGATTTTGGGGCATGTAATTGCGCCGGACTTCGCTTATAAACACACCCCTTTGAGCGACGATTATCCCGATCCCGTTCCGCCGCTGTGGGTCGTGGAGGTGATTTCGCCAACTGAAAAACCCGACGATATTCGCGCCAAGCGGCTCATTTATATCGCGGCCAAAATTCTCTATTGGGAACTCTATCCGAAATCACAGAGCATTGATATTTATGCGCCCGGTCAGCCGATGCGTACCGTTGAAATCGACGAAACCTTAAACGTTGGCGATTTGATCCCCGGCTTGACCATCCCCGCCAAAGCAATCTTCGCCGAAGATTAACTCGATTATCGGGGTTTTGAATGACCCTCGTTAACGGATTGCAGCAAGAATCGACTTGAAAATTAGGCTCATATTCAAAATGCGTGATTTTCGTAGGGGACGACCTATGTGTCGTCCCTGCCCAAATACATTTTTCACTTAATCTGGACATGAGCCGAAAGATAAGTTGCATTACACGTCAAATAGAGCATCTAAAATCTCTCTGAAGTGCAGTACGATGCCATCAGCAAGTGCGTCGAGTGATTTGACACCGATACTGTGATAACTCATGCCAAGCAAATAATCGCCATGTATGTGAAGAATAACAAACACTCCCTCAGTACCCACGCTGATTGAGTATTGCAGATTTCCGTGATCTAAATGATCGAGCAAATCAATTTCGCTCGTGCTATGAGATTGAATCCAGGCGGCTGCGCTTCCGTCCTCTAACATAGTTTCTGAGTGAAAAAGATGCTCATATTTGCCTACCTGAGTAATAACGTCGCCCTCACGGTTCATGAGCAGCATCCATACGGGTTTTTCAGGTAATAACGCGCCAAACTTTTCTACGGCTTGAGTAACTTTTTTAACGTCCATTTTTATCAACTATGCCTTATTATCCAAGAAATCCTCGTCGGAGAATGCACAAATTATAAGCACCCATCGCGAAACACTTTGTTTCTAGCCCCTTTGGTGGGCTTATCCTTACCGGCAGCCGGATCGCTTTAGCGTCTGGCGGCGCATACGGCGAATCATGCTCCATCAACAAACCAAATACCAACCACCGCTCCCTCAAAATCGAAACAAATGTTCGAACAAATGTTTCACCTTTTGCCTCGATTTCCTGCTAAACTGATTTTACAACGCTTTTCTTTGTGCCATTGTGTCTTGGAGCCTTTGTGTTATGCACTTTTCTTCCCCCTCTGCGCCTCTGTTTCTCTGCACCTCTGAGATACGTCTTTCTCTTTCCGCCTTTTTGTGGCAGCATTCGCGAAATTCGCGCAGCAGCAGATCGCTCCCGTCTACCCACCGCGTTTACGCCAACCCGGTGGCGCTTCTCGTGTCTCCCGCCGTTTTCCGCGCCACAAAAATCGCCACTTGGCAGCGCTTCCCGTGCTTCCCGCCCGCCACAACGGCGACAAAATGGCGAATTTTCGCCAATGTCGCGATTTTCGACTTTGACGAGAGATTAACAGCTAATCGGGAAAATCGGGAACAAAATTCCCGATTCCCATTTTCAACTTTTTCAACGAATTCCACGACTCACGGGGGAACCATCCACATAAAAATTTTCGTCGCGGTTGCTTTCGTCTTTCACTCGGTACTCAGAACTCAGCACTCGGAACTTGTTTTAAGCGGCTGCTTTGTGAGAAATAGGTAAACTTTGCGGAGGTTCAATCAGGAGGTATGCTAAAATACGAATCATAATAATGATCGCTCGTTGCAACTCAAAAAATCAGATCACTCCGCCTGATTCCCCCTCTCTACGAAGTGGGGAGGGGCTAGGGGGAGGGGATATAGAAACCGTTATGTACGAACTACCATTGTTCCCGCTCAACACCGTCCTATTCCCCGGAATGCCGCTCAAGCTGCACATTTTCGAGGAACGCTACAAGCTCATGATCGGGCGCTGCTATGCCGAAGGTCAGCCCTTTGGTGTCACCCTCATCCGGCGCGGGCAGGAAGTCGGCGGCATGGCCGACCCCGCCCAGATCGGCTGCACCGCCACCATCACCGAGGTCGAACCGCTCCCCGATGGCCGCATGAATATCGTCGCCGTCGGCAGCGAACGCTTCCAGATTCGCTCACTCAAACACGACTTACCCTATCTGGTCGGCGTGGTCGATGATTATCCGTTTATCAGCAGCGATGCCCATGATCTGCCCGAAAATGGCCGTTCACTGCGTCCCTGGGTGCGCCTGTATCTGGAAATTTTGGCCGAAGCCAGCAACTCGGAATTTCCCATGGGCCAGCTCCCGCGTGATCCACTCCGGCTGGCGAATCTGGCCTGTTTTTTACTGCAAATTCCCGCCGCGCAAAAGCAGAATTTGCTTAATATCACCGACCCGGAACTGCTGCTCACCAACCTCCACAGCATTTACCGCCGTGAAGTCACGCTCCTGCGCGCCATGCTCACTGCCCGCGAAGCCCAGGACATCGGCACATTTTCAACCAATTGACATATCTTTATCGGGAAAATCAAAACATATACGCGATGCCACTGGGATATGTTACCGTGATTGCTAATCAGAGATTTTGCCTTTATTGACCCCTCCCTAGCCCTCC
>JBDTNB010000372.1:0-2819 GCA_039933955.1 Chloroflexota bacterium | reverse complement strand
TCGTGACCTTTGCCGCAGGCGATGACAATATCGCCGGGATGTGCCATCTGGCAGGCTTGATATAATGCCGCGCCACGATCCGGCACGCGGATGAAGGTTTTGCCTTCTACCCCACCTTTGGCAACCATCGCATCGGCCATCACCTGTAAAATGCCATCCAATGATTCAGTACGCGGGTCTTCGGCGGTGAGTACCGTGAAATCCGCCAATTCCGCCGCAACCTCGGCCATGAGACGGCGCTTCTCTATATCGCGCAGTCCAGCACTGCCAAACACGGCGATAAGTTTTTTGTCGGGTTGCAGCATCCCTGTCGCCGCTTGAAGCGCGTTCCGCAAGGCGTTGGGCGTGTGCGCGAAATCGACAATGGCGGTGAAATCCTGGCCTTCGTCGATGCGTTCCATGCGACCTGGGATAGATTGGACATCAGCCAACTTTTGCGCGATTCTGCCCGATGCTATTGGAAAGCAAAACGCGGTTTCCAGGGCAGCCAGACAGTTATAGACGTTGAATTCGCCTACTAATTGTGTATGAGCACGAAAATAATCTTTATAGCCCTCTTCCTCAAATCGGATGATAAATTTTGTCCCGCTGGGTTCATACTCAATCTCGGTTGCGAGATACTGTGCTTTAGTATTGTAGATGCCATATGTCACAATGCGATCTGCCGGAAAAGAAGAAAAGTAACTTGCGCTCGGATCGTCGCCATTAATCACACTGATTTTAGGTTGATTCGGCTTCCGATACGATCTCCCCAACATCTCGAACATGCGCCCCTTGGCTACCCGATAAGCTTCAAATGAGCCATGATAATCCAGGTGTTCATGGGTGACGTTGGTCAAAACAGCGATGTCGATGTCTATTCCATTCAGTCGCCCTTGCGCCAATCCATGACTAGTCATTTCTAGTACCACAACGCGCCTGTCGTTAGCGACCATTTGTGCCAACAGCGATTGAATCTGAGGGGCGCTAGGCGTTGTAACATGTAACCCCGTATCAAGTACCTTTCCGCCTATATCAGCGAGGATTGTACTGATTAGCCCCATACTAAAAGGTGTCAACATCTTGTATATCAATGTGCTGGTGGTGGTTTTGCCGTCGGTTCCGGTCACGCCGATGACAACCAATTTGCGCGACGGAAAATCGTGATAAGCGGCAGCCAGATAACCCGTCGATTCCTGCGCATTTTTCACCTGCACGTAAGGAACCGCGCTTTGCGCGAAATCGGCAATATCGCGTTCGCCAACGATAGCCGCCGCGCCTTTCGCAATGGCGCGCGGGATGAAGTCGTGTCCATCAACGGATAAGCCGGGACGAGCGACAAATACGCCTCCCGGCTGCAGGTCGGCATCGGATTCGGCAACCGGCGCGGTAATTTCGGCATCGCCGGACACGCGGATCACATCAGGCACATTTTGGATGAGTTCGGAGAGGGTTTTCATGATGGGGGCATTATAAACAGAAAACCCGGAGCGATCAATTCTCCGGGTTTCTGCCACAGGGAAGTGATGCATCCCCTCCCCCCACGCCTTCGGCAGCCCCCCGCTTCGCATTGAGGGGGAGGAAAACAAAATTCAGGGAGAATGTTTCCAGTCGAGTGGAATCAAAAACACAGAGCACCCAGAGCATTTCGCTCTGCGTCCTCTGTGTCTCAGTGGTTCAGATTATTGTTTAGTTCAGGCGGCCAGCCAGATCGTTCAGGCTGCTGCGGATGCTGCCATCGACCACGCGGTCACCGGCACGGACAATCAAGCCGCCGAGGATGCTGGGATCAACCGTGAAGGTCACGTTTGATGCGCCAATTTCCTTCTTAGCTTTGTCCTGTTCATCGGCGCTCAAGGGCATGGCGCTGACAATTTCCACATCCCCGCCCAGCTTCTTGGCTTCGGCAGGCACTTTGGTGAAGAAATCGCTGATGAGCGCGGTCTGGCGCTTCTGATCGAGGGATTCGCCGATCAAGCGGCGGGCGACGGCTACCGAAATATCGGCAACCTGACCACGCAGACCGGCAAGCTGCTGGTCACGTTCGGCGGCAGCAGATAGACGGGCATCGGAGCGAATTTTTTCCGCTTCGGTACGGGCGTCCGCTTCGACCTGTTTGCCGACTTCTTCGGCACGCGAACGGGCTTCTTCAATGAGTTTTGAGCCGTCAGCACGGGCAACCGTCAGGATTTTCTCACCTTCGGCTTCGGCGTTGCGGCGGGCTGTCGCTGCGGCTGCGGCGTCTTCCAGACCTTTGGCAATCCGGGCGCGGCGTCCGCTGAGTGTGCGAATCAGGGGATCATATATGAAACGGGTCATCAGGGTATAGATCACGACGAAGGCAATGATCTGCACCAACAAATAACCTAGATTAATACCTAAACCTTCCATCTCGTACTCCTTTCTAAATTAGATTCAGGGTTACTGAAGTACGAACAGAATAATCAGCGAAACGACCAGGGCGTAAATGGCGACGGCTTCCGCGAAGGCCACACCCAAGATCATGTTCGTCTGAATGGTGGGGGTGAAGTCCGGGTTGCGGCCCATCGCCTGCACCGCGCCACCGACTGCGAGGCCGATGCCGATACCACCGCCGAGCGCCCCGATCATCGCTAAACCTGCGCCGATAGCTTTACCAGCCAGGAAAATGGCTTGCGCTTGATCCATGTTTTCTTGCTCCTCTATAGGTTGTGTTATTCGTTTTCTAAATTAAAGCTCATAGGGGAGTGAAGCCATGCTCCACTCCCAGTGTATACGTCTTAAGCCGGATGCGTTTCGCCGATTTCGGATGCCTCAATCGGATGACCATCGTCGTGGCCGCCCTCATGATGGCTGACCGT
>JBDTNB010000371.1:0-2828 GCA_039933955.1 Chloroflexota bacterium | reverse complement strand
TTGCCATTGATGTTCAGTCTTTTTCTCTCCTATCGAATTCACATTAGACGTAAACACATTATTCTAACGCTCATCTTACGATTGTGCGGTATGCCTTAAGTATCCAGTGGACGTATGCCCGGTCATCGCCTGTACGAAAGGCCAGAATTCGCCCGGTTTCTTTCGACACTTTGCCCTGTGTGCGCTAGAATACAATGGATTGTTTTACCTTACCTGGGCAAGTTTTCGATTTGCCCTCACCTAACCTCTTATGAAGGAGACACGATCATGGCTTTCGAACTGCCACCCCTCCCATATGCGTTTAATGCCCTGGAACCGCATATTGATGCGCGCACGATGGAAATTCATCATGACAAGCATCATGCTGGTTACACAACCAATTTAAACAATGCGCTGAAGGATTACCCCGATCTGCAAAGCAAGTCGATTGACCAACTGCTGCAATCGTTGGACAGCGTGCCGGAAGCAATCCGCATGGCGGTACGGAACAACGGCGGCGGTTTCGCTAATCACAGCCTGTTCTGGCAGATTATGGGGCCAGGAAAAGGTGGCGAACCGACGGGCGATCTGGCGGCAGCCATCAACAGCGCCTTCGGCAGTTTTGCCGACTTCAAAACCAAGTTCGCCGCGGCAGGCGCGACCCGGTTCGGTTCCGGTTGGGCGTGGCTGACGGTTGAGAAGGGCGGCGCGGTCAGCGTCAGCTCAACACCGAACCAGGACACCCCCGTTATGGAAGGCAAAAACCCGATCCTCGGCCTGGATGTATGGGAACATGCCTACTATCTGAATTATCAGAACCGCCGCCCGGATTACATCACCGCATGGTGGAATGTGGTCAATTGGGACGAAGTGGCGAAGCGTTACGCCGCGGTCAAGTAATATACCAACCCCTCCCCGTACATGGGAGGGGGAGCAAAACAAAACGCGGTGAATTATCCTGAATGCTCAGGATTAGTTCATTCTTCACTCAGCATATGTGACAAATGTGCATCGCAGGGAATATCAAAAGGCGCTACAATTCACAGCGCCTTTTTGATTTCCCAGCTTGTTGCTGATGTAAAATGATATTGTGCAGCCAACACGCACAAGGAGTTTGCTAGCATGGCAGAATTTCGCGTAGAAAAAGACTCGCTTGGCCCGATCAATGTGCCAGCGGACGCCTATTATGGCGCGCAGACGCAGCGCGCCGTCGATAATTTTCCGATCAGCGGTTTAAAACCGTATCCGGCTTTTGTCTGGTCGATGGCGCTGATAAAACGCGCCGCCGCAGAAGTGCATCTGGACTTGGGTTTGCTCGAAGAAAAAACGGCTAAAGCGATTATGCGGGCCGCCGATGAAGTGTTGCAGGGGAAATATGCCGCGCAGTTTGTGGTCGATCCATTCCAGGCAGGTGCTGGGACGAGCCACAATATGAACATCAATGAAGTGATCGCCAACCGCGCCAATGAAATTTTGGGTTTTAAACTCGACGATCCGAAAAAACCGGTGAATCCGAATGACCACGTGAATATGGCGCAAAGTACCAACGATACGATCCCAACCGCTATTCGATTGGGCACGTTATGGCGCATTGATGAATTGACCGACACACTGCAAGGGTTGGCCTACGCGCTGCGGGCAAAATCTGCCGAATGGGACGGAATCGTCAAGAGCGGACGCACGCATTTACAGGATGCTGTGCCGATCCGCCTGGGGCAGGAAGTGGGCGCTTGGGCGAAGGCTGTCGAGCGCAATATTGAAAAAATTAAGTATGCTGCGGAGGGTGTCCGCCGCCTGGGCATTGGTGGAACGGCTAACGGCACGGGTTTGAATGCCCATCCTGAATATCACAAACGCATGGTCGCCAAGTTAAGCCAATTGAGCGGCTTGACCCTGTACGAATCGGACGATTTATTTGAGTCGATGCAATCTATGCAAGATGCGGTACACTTCTCCGGTTCACTTCGGACGATAGCCCAGGATTTGATTCGCATCGCCAACGACATCCGCCTGTTATCCAGCGGCCCGACAACGGGTCTGGCTGAAATTACACCGCCCACATTGCAGCCCGGATCGTCGATTATGCCGGGGAAGGTTAACCCGGTCATGGCGGAAATGCTGGATATGGCGATGTTCCACATCATCGGAAATGACACCACCGTGATGATGGCAGGGCAGGCTGGTCAGCTTGAACTGAACGTGATGATGCCAATAATTGCTTATAACTTGTTCCAGTCAATGGATGTTATGATTGGAGCGGTGAAAGCATTCACAGATAAGTGCATCGTCAGTATGACCGCAAATCGTGAGAAAGCCGAAGGCTGGTTGGCGAAAAATCCTATTCTGGTCACAGCCCTGAATCCAATTATCGGCTACCAGAAGGGCGCGGAAGTCGCCAAGAAATCACTGGCGGAAAATCGCAGCCTGAAGGATATTGTAGTGGAATTGGGTTACATGAACGAAGCCGATGCGCTTAAGGCATTGGATGCCAGCGCGATGACTGAAGGCGGTCTCAAGGGTGTCAGCGGCGGCGGATAGTCAGCCGCTAAAAATTACTGGACGGAAAGCCGGTGTGGTGTTTTATCAAGATTCCATACCGGCGCAATGAACGTTAGAATTGAGTTGAGGCTGTGGTTAAGATCGGGTATACTTACTAAGTTCCATGCTTTATTTTAATTCATTTATTTTCCATCATCACAAGGCGTAAACCTTACCTGTGGCGAACCGAAGATTAGGGAAATACGAAATTATCGAACGCCTGGGGCGAGGTGGTATGGCGGAAGTTTATCGCGCCTACCACGTCAGCCTGGATCGCTATGTGGCGATCAAGGTGCTGCACGCCTTCCTGG
>JBDTNB010000370.1:0-2847 GCA_039933955.1 Chloroflexota bacterium | reverse complement strand
GCGATTTTTTTGCCGTCCGGGCGGATGACGACCAGCATTTCGCCGCGCTCAAACGCGCCTTCGACGGCGGTCATCCCTACAGGCAGCAGACTCGCGCCGCCCTTGAGTAATTTTTGGGCTGCACCCGCATCCACCTGAACCGTGCCATGCGGTTTATCCGATAGCAGCCAGCGTTTGCGGCTCTCGATGTGCGAAGCGGCGGGCAAAAAGCGCGTGCCAACCGATTCGCCGGATGCGATCCGCGCTAACACATTGGGTTCCGTGCCGCCCGCGATAATCGTCGTCACCCCGGAGCGGGTTGCCAACTGCGCCGCCTGAATTTTCGTGACCATGCCGCCCGTGCCGACGCTTGATCCTGCGCCGCCCGCCAGCGCCCAGATTGACTCGTCAATTTCGGCGACCTGCGGAATCAAACGGGCGTTTTTATCGCTGCGCGGGTCGGCAGTGAACAGACCCGGTTGGTCGGTCAGCAGCACCAGCACATCGGCTTCCAGCAAATTCGCCACCAATGCCGATAAATTATCGTTGTCGCCGACGCGGATTTCATGGGTGGCGGTGGTGTCGTTTTCGTTGATGACCGGCACAATCCGCTGCTCGATGAGCGTCGTTAATGTGTCACGGATGTTCAGGTAACGCGCCCTATCGCCCAGATCATCGCGGGTGAGCAAAACCTGCCCGACGACAACGCTGAAAATGTCGAATAATTGGCTGTAGATGTGCATCAGATAACCCTGGCCGACAGCGCTCAACATTTGCTTGGCCGGAACCGAGCGCCCTAAATCCGGGAAGCCCAATCGTTCGCGTCCGGCGGCCATCGCCCCGGAACTGACGACGATGATTTCGTGTCCGGCCTGATGCAAATGGGCGATTTGCTGGATAATTTCGAGCATCCGCTGGCGGTTGATCTGGCGTTCTCCGCCCGTAAGGGTGCTCGTCCCAAGTTTGACGACGATTCGCTGTGGGGTCATGTTTTCCATATACAATGTTTGAATGGATGAAACATGCATTATAGTCGGGCAGGGATTTTAAGATCAACCGCCAAGCGAGGAAAAAATGGCCGATTCGCATGACGAACGTTTGCGCCGCGCCCGGATTGCGCTGGAAGGGTTGTCGGTAGGTGATGGTTTTGGCGGCTTTTTTGAGGGCGGACGACCTGAATCGCTGCCTTATCATCTCAAAACACATAAATTGCCACCGCGCCCCTGGAATTTCACCGATGACACCAACATGGCGCTGTCGATTTATTCGGTTTTGCGAGTATATCAAACCATTGACCAGGATAAACTGGGACTCGATTTCGGAAAGCATTTTGATCGGACGCGCGGTTATGGACTCGGCACACGCGGCGTGTTAATGCGAATGCAAAAAGGTGCAACTTGGCGCGAAGCTGCTTATGCGCGGGGTAATGGTGGTGGTTCTTACGGCAACGGTGGCGCGATGCGGGTTGCACCCTTAGGAGCCTATTTTGCCGACGATATGGAAGCGTTGGTCGAAAATGCACGGTTATCGTCGGAAGTGACTCATGCCCATCCCGAAGGCATTGCGGGTGCAATCGCGGTGGCGGCTGCGACGGCTGTAGCGTGGCAGGCGCGCGGCAAGGAAATCAATCGGCAGGTTTTTATAGACCAGATTTTGCCGTATGTGCCGGATAGTGCTGTCAAAACAGGCATCGAAACTGCCCGTGAATTACCGGACGGCATTCCGGTCTGGCCGGATGTGGTGGGCAAAATCGGCAACGGCAGTGGAATCTCCGCGCAGGATACGGTTCCCTATGTGTTGTGGTGTGCTGGTGAACGCCTTGCCAACTATGAAGAGTCGATCTGGCTGACGGCCAGCGGCGGCGGGGATGTCGATACCACCTGCGCGATGGTCGGCGGCATTGTGGCAATGTATACGGGTGCTGAGGGCATCCCCGCCGACTGGATTCAGGCGCGCGAACCGCTGCCCGATTGGGCGTTGACGGGAAGCTGAATGGACTATTTCGGCAGTGAGATCATTTCTGGCAGCGTAATGTCAGCGCGTTTCAAAAAAGCAATTGCTTCAGCCATCGTGGGAAAGGTTTTGGTTTGAACGCCGCTAATCTGGGTTCCCATGCTGCCGAAAAAACGATTCATTTTGTTCTCGCTGACGAACACCGCCCAGCCAATATTGGTTGATTTGGGATTGTTGCGAATGATCTTTAACAAATCGCCCAGACTGATGTCGCTGCCTTCGGTCTGACTTTCGACAAGCATGTGGACGGGTGCTTCGCCGCTATCTAGCAGGGCAATCGCCTCACGCATGGAATTTACAACATCCTCGGCGTTTGCGACCCCGGAATTCAGGACATGGACGATTCGATTTTCGACCAGCCACGTAACTTGATAAGCCATGCAAACTAACCTCGATATGTTTACCACATATAAGAATTGTAGTGCGAGACTCACTATCAAATATGAGAAAACAGTAAAGCTATTGTGGCAGCAGGATATTGTCGGGCAAACTCTGATCGACGTGCTGCAAGAAGCCAATCGCTTCGGCCAGAGTGGCGAAGGCTTTGGTCTTCGCACCGGTCATTTGCGAGGCCATACTGCCGAAAAAGCGATTCATTTTGCTGTCACTGACATAGATGAACCATCCCAGGTTGGGCGATGCCGGACTGGTGCGGAGAATGGTCATCAGGTCGCCCAGTTTAATATCATTTTTCTCCTGTTGGCCGTCCACAATCATATGGACAAAGGGGTTGCCTTTTTCCAGCAACGCCAGAACTTCGCGGGTGGAGTTCACAACATCCTCGACAGTTCCAACCTCGGTATTCAGGACGTAAAGAATGCGATTTTCCAATAGCCAGGATACTTGATAAGTCAT
>JBDTNB010000369.1:0-2992 GCA_039933955.1 Chloroflexota bacterium | reverse complement strand
CCTCTGACGGAATTGGCACCTTCCCAACGCTTTGGGGGTTGCCGCGACTTCGTTGGGCCGGTTCCCTCCGTCGCTCCTGATGAGTGCTATTCGCACTTCAAGTTGTGGTGACTTTTCAGCCACGTTTGTAAAAGACTATAGCATGGTTAGGTCATGAAATCAACAGAATAATTCCAGACCACAGGCAATTGTAATCGGATAGTGTTGCCGTCCTGAAAAACAGGATGGAACAGGAGAAAGTTGCTGCTTGGTTTATGAACAGGTTCGTTCAGGTTTGGAAATTGAGTCAAAATACGTCCTGTTAACCCCCTGTTATGAGCATTAACAGGAGCATGGATTAGCCGTATTCCAAACAAAAAGCGGCTTGTTGGCCGCTTTTATGCTACGCAAATGCGTGTGACCTAGATGCTGAAGTTTTGCTGGGTACGCCCCAGATGCGCCATGAACTCGCTGCGCGTGGTAATGTTTTCACGGAATGCGCCCAGCATGGTGCTGGTCGTCATGCTGGAGTCATGTTTCTGGACGCCACGCATCATCGAGCACATGTGTTTGCCCTCGACGACAACGGCCACACCGCGCGCATCCAAAATTTCATTTAGGAAATTGGCGACCTGACGGGTCATACGTTCCTGAACCTGCAAACGGCGCGCAAACATATCGACGATACGCGGAATTTTCGAGAGGCCAATGACCTTGCCACGCGGGATATAAGCAACATGGGCGTGCCCGATAAACGGCAGCATATGATGTTCGCATAAGCTGCTGAATTCGATGTCCTTGACGATCACCATGTCGTCATATTCCACATCGAAGAGCGCGCCATTAATCAGCTTCACCGGGTCGGTGCGATACCCACTGAGCAGTTCGGTATACATCCGTGCAACACGATTCGGTGTATTCAGCAATCCTTCGCGGCTGGGGTCTTCGCCTACCGCTGAGAGAATATCTTTGGTGGCTTCTTCAATCCTGGGGCCATCAACTGGGGGTAAACCCAACTCGAAGATTTTCAAAAAATCTTCGGAACTAAGCTTGTTTTCCATTTCGCTCGCTGTGTGGTTGTGATCGGGATACAACTCATGTTTTAGATTTTTAGAAACCATTACGACAACCTTTTGAATAGATTATGTTCACTTATTGCCCAGTGACAAGATTATATGTCAAATTTCGCCGCTAGAAGATTAGATTTCACTAAACGTTAAACATTTCTCGTCCTGTCCTTAAATCGCACATAAAATCAAGGCGCTATACTTAGACAGCGCAGGGTGCATAATCGTTACAGGTTAAGGCTATGAAAACTGATCAAACCGTCAAAATGGACATTATCGAAATTGACAATCTGAGGCTGCGATGTGTGATCGGGTTTAGCCCGCATGAGCGCAAAGATAAGCAAGATGTGGTTATCAGTTTGCGTATCGGAACCGATATACGCCGTGCCGGTCAGACCGATAATCCTGATGACGCTTTCAACTATCGCACTGTGACCAAAGCAGTTATTGGACACGTTGAAGCATCCGATTATTACCTGGTTGAAAAACTCGCGGCTGAGATTGCCCGCATCTGCATCGTTGATTACGCTGCGCCGTATGTTCAGGTACGGGTTCACAAACCGGGCGCACTCCGCTTTTCTGACAGTGTAGGCGTAGTCATCGAACGGACGCCTGATGACTTCAAATAAACCTGCTACCGTTTATATTTCGCTGGGTTCCAACATCGACCCTAACATCAATCTCATGAAAGCAATCTCCCTGCTTGAATACTCCTTTCAGCTTGAAATCCACTCCTCCGCCTATATTACCCCGCCACAGGGTTTCACCGACCAGGATGATTTCTGGAATGTCGCCGTAAAAGTGAAAACTGAACTCACTCCTATTACGGTGAAACATGAGATATTGGATGCCATCGAGCGAAGATTGAATCGGGTACGCGATCCCAACAACAAAAATGCCCCACGCACCATTGACCTGGATATTTCTCTGTGGAACGACGACATTTTTGATTATGGCGAAAAGCCCTGGCACATCCCTGACCGGGACATCCTGCGTTTTGCCCATGTGGTCATCCCACTGGCTGAGATCGCGCCTGATTATGTTCACCCGCTTGAAAAAATCACCCTGGCGCAAATCGCCACACAATATGACCTGAATCAACTACGGTTTTATAAGAAGGATTTCCATCACGAAGAGTAATCGTCAGGTAAAAGCTCTACCGGGATTGACGGGCAGTGGTACAATAGGGCGGTTGTCCCGGTAGGGGAGGCGGCTTGCCCAATCCCCGCGAACCGTAACAAGGAAAAGTGCATGAACTTGATTGATTATGGCCGAATTTTGGTGCGGCGGGGCTGGATTATCGTCCTGCTGGCAGTCATCGCGGCGGGGGGGGCCTATTTCCTCAGCACGCGACAGACGCCCATCTACCGCTCGATTCAGAAAGTATTGATCCAACCCGCTCGGCTCGACCTCAGTGTGACAGAATCCAGTAAAGCGCTTCTTTCAAGCCTCAGTGAATTCTTAAATAGTAGTTATCGAGCAGCAGAAGTGATCGATCAGCTCAAACTCGATATGACTCCCACGCAATTACTGGGCAATGTTGATATTGTCGCGGTTCCACTGAGCCTGTCGATTGAAATCGGTGTGGATTTGCCGGACGCTGATCTAGCGAACCGAGTGGCAAAAGCCTGGGGTGAACGATTGGTACTATATCGTGACCAGGAAAATCAGAAAAACCGCCGTGAAGATCAGGTTAATGCGCTCCTACAAGACGATCCACGCCCCACACTGCTCGCACCGCGTCCCGCAATCAATGCGGCTGCGGGTGCGGTCTTAGGCTTTTTGTTAGGCGGAATTATAGTATTCGTGCTGGAATATCTGGAAAGCAGTGTTGTCCGCCGCCGGGATGACCTGGAACGCGGCATGGAACTGCCTGTTTTGGCGGCTATACCAGAAGATGTTGAGGGATAATTGATGGCGAATAGCAAACTCATCACCTTGAATGA
>JBDTNB010000368.1:0-3009 GCA_039933955.1 Chloroflexota bacterium | reverse complement strand
GCTGCCGAAGGCGTGGGGTGAGGGGGTAACAATAGGCGACTAGCAATCAGGGTATTATTGTATCACGCTGCAATTAGAGGTGACTCAATAATTCGGGTCGAGCCAATTGCGTAACCCTTCGCTGAGGAGGTTGCAGGCCATGATGACCGCCAGAATCGCCAGACCGGGAAACGTCGCCAGCCACCATTGGTAAAATTTGGTGCGCCCCAGCGCGATCATCGCGCCCCATTCCGCTGTCGGCGGTGTAATGCCCAGGCCGAGGAAGCTTAAGGCCGACACCAGCAGGATAATACCGCCGACATCCAGCGCCGCTTTGATGATGAGCGGCGTCCACGAATTGGGCAAAACGTGCCGCATCAAAATTGTGAGTTCGCGCATCCCTAATGAACGCGCCGCCGTCACATAATCATACGAACGGATCACCAGCACTTGTGACCGCATCAGCCGTGCGTATTCCGGCCACAACACGATACACGCCGCGATAATCGCGTTCCGCAGGCTGGGGCCGAGGAACGCCGAAATCGCCAGCGCCAGCACAATCGACGGGAATGCCAGCGTCACATCGGCAATGCGCATGATCGCGTCGTCCAGGAAGCCGCCGCTAAAGCCCGCCAGCGCCCCCAGGAACGATCCAACTGCCACGCCCACGATGACCACTACGAACGACGCAGGCAGCGAAACCTGCGCCCCATGCACCACACGGCTGAAAATATCGCGTCCCAATTCATCCGTTCCGAACCAATGTTCAGCCGAGGGCGGCTTGAGCCGTAAGGTCAGGTCTTGCGCCAGTGGATTTTGCTGCCCAATCTGGTCGGCAAACAGGATGATGAGCAGGAAAATCACCAGCACCGCGCTCCCCACCCACATCGACGGATATTTGCACGCATGTTTGAGAATGCGCCCCGATAATCCCGGTTTCTCCCGGACGATAGGCATCTCCCGCACTGGGGCGCTCAAAGTGGTAACTTCAGTCATAGCGCACCCTGGGGTCAATCACGCCGTATAAAATATCGACAGCCATGTTTACGAAAATATAGATCACGGCGATCAGCAGCGTCCCGCCCTGGATTGCTGGATAATCCAGCGCCACCGCCGACTTGACCAGATATTGCCCCAAACCCGGCCAGTCAAACACGGTTTCTGTCATCACCGCGCCGCTCAACAAACCCGCAAAGGCCAACCCCAGGATGGTGATGAGTGGAATCAACACATTCCGCAGCGCATGTTGGATTACCACCCGCCGTTCGCTCAGACCCTTGCCCCGTGCCGTGCGGATATAATCGCGTCGCATCTCGTCGATGATCGCCGCCCGCGTGACCCGGATCACCAGCGCCAGTGTGAACCCGCCCAGGATCAGCGTCGGCAGCATCAGATGATGCAACGCGCTGCCAAATTCGGCGATGTTGCCTTGCAGCAGCGTATCGACAGTGTAGAGTCCTGTGATGCGCTGTGGATCAGTCATTCGCGGATCAATGCGTCCCGGCCCCGGCGCAATCCCCAGGTTGAAATAAAAAATCGTCAGGAAAATAAGCCCCGTCCAGAAGGGCGGCAGCGATGCATTGACGAGCGAGATGAACCACACAATCCGGTCAAAAATGCTGCGGTGTTTGATCCCCGCCAGGATGCCCAACGGGATTCCCAGCACCGTCGCGAACAACAGCGAACTCATCGCCAGTTCCACCGTCGCCGGTAGAAATTGCACGATGTCCGTCAAAACCGGGCGCTTGGTCTGGAACGAAGTGCCGAAATCCCCGCCCAGCATATTGACCACATAGCGTAGGTATTGCTCCCACACCGGGCGATCCAAACCCCAGCGCGCCGTCGCCGCCGCCACAATCTCTGGCTTATCCATCGCCCGTTCGCCCACGATCATCACCAGCGGGTCAACCTGGACGAGGTTATACATAATAAACAGCACCAGTGTGATGCCCAGCAGCATCGGCACGGCCAGGATCAACCGCCGTAAAACATATCGTGACAACATCGGGGAATATTCAATCCAACTACTACAGCATCAAAACGTGGCAAAAAATTCCATTTCAAAACGCCATAACTGATGAAATAGGTAGCACCACACGAAACGGTGGGCGATCAAATTTCGTCAGAATCACGTCAATTCAAACGTTGATTCCAGATCACAACGGCTCACAAGCCATCTTCAAGTCCCCTCTCCACCTGTGGGAGAGGGGATTTAGGGGTGAGGGGCGTTCAAAACCCACTACACTTTTTAGAATGTAATGAATTTTGTAGGGACGAGACATGTCTCGTCCGCGCTCCCATAATCAAATTATTTCTCCGCTGGTTTTCCTAGACTCATCCCCGTCTTATTCCCCCTCTCCACTTGTGGAGAGGGGCTGGGGGTGAGGTGTCTTACGACTTGCTCAACCCATAAAAGTCCATGAAATACACCGGGTGAAACTGGAAGCCCTGGACGTTCGCCCGCAGCGCATACAACTGCTTCGGCTGGAACAGCGGCACGAACGCGGCTTCGGTAACATGCGCGGCCTGATACTGGGCGTATAGATCGGCGCGTTTGGTCGCGTCCGGCTCGAAACCCGCCTGGGTCGCCAGATCAGCGATGTCCTTGTCGTCCAGCAGAATACGCTTGGATGGGCCGCTGTCCGGGTACGAGAAATAATCTGACCACATCGTCGCGTCCAGATAATCCGGTGTCCAGGTCGCGAACAGGAACGACAATTCTTGTGCGCGATACGCCGTCAAAAAGTCGGTGTTCGGACGTTGGTCAATCGTGACCTTGATGCCCACTTCCGCCAGATCAGACTGGATTTTCGCTGCCAGTGTTTCGCTGGGGATGCCGCCCGGATTGCTGCCCGCGCCAATATAAATCGGCATCTCGAAACCATCCGGGAAGCCTGCATCGGCCAGCAGTTTCTTGGCAGCTTCAACATTGTGTTCGTAGCGCTTGCTGGGGTCAGACCCGATGATACCAATCGGCAGCATCGCCGCCGGACGATCCGCATAACCCAGCAGCAAACCGTTGATGATTCC
>JBDTNB010000367.1:0-3028 GCA_039933955.1 Chloroflexota bacterium | reverse complement strand
GGTACAACTATTCTCCCTGATTTTGCCCTTTATTCCTTATCTTGATGCCTATGGGCGGCCCAGCAGGTCGCCCCTACAGAAATGCGCGCATTTTTTGATACGATAGGCTATATCCGCAAACCAATTTAAGGATATTTGCGGTTCATCAGGCGGGCATAGGGGATGGTCTCGCGGATGTGGGGCAGGCCGCAAATCCAGGCGACGGTGCGTTCCAGACCGAGTCCGAATCCGGCGTGGGGCACACTGCCGTATTTTCGTAAGTCCAGATACCAGGCGTAATTTTCGCGCGGGATGCCGATTTTGCTGACGCGCTCCTCAATCAACACCGGATCGTGGATGCGCTCGCTGCCACCCGTGATTTCGCCATAACCTTCAGGCGCAAGCAAATCCACGCTGCGGCAGACTTCCGGGCGACCTTCGACGGGGGTCATATAAAAGGCTTTGAACACCGAGGGGAAGTGATAGACGAACACCGGTTTGTCGAACATATCGGCAATCGCGGTTTCGTGCGGGCTGCCGAAGTCCGTGCCCCATTCCATTTGCAGCAATTTTTTCTGTTCGGGGTCTTCAGTTTCGGCGGCCAATTTGTTCAGACGCTCAACCGCATCGTCATAGGTGATGCGCGGGAACGGCCCGATCACATTTTGTAATTTGGTGGTATCGCGTTCCAGAATTTTGAGTTCGGCCTGATGCTTTTCCAGGACGGTTTGCACCACATGGCTCATGAAATCCTGTTCCATGTCCATCAGGTCTTCGAGGCTGAAGAAGGCCATTTCCGGTTCGAGCATCCAGAATTCCATCAGATGACGACGGGTCTTGGATTTTTCAGCGCGGAAAGTTGGGCCGAAGCAGTAGACTTTGCCGAAGGCGGCGATGTTCGCCTCGCTGTAAAGCTGGCCGGTTTGCGCCAGGAAAGCCGGATCGCCAAAGTAATCAATTTCGAACAGGCTGGTGGTGTCTTCGCCCGCAGCCGGGGTGATGATCGGCGAATCGACCAGCAGATAACCGTGATCGTCGAGCCAGTTGCGCATAGCATGGACGATGGTCGCACGGATGCGTAAAATCGCCCATTGGCGCGGCGTCCGCAGCCACAGATGGCGGTTGTCCATCAGGAATTCCGTGCCGTGTTCTTTGGGCGTGATCGGGAATTCTTCCGACATTTGCAGCAGTTTGAGCGTCTTGATGCCAATTTCGTAACCGCCGGGTGTACCGGGTGCGCGGTCATCCTTGCGTACCGTGCCGGTGAGTTCGATTGCCGATTCCTGCGAGAGTTTGCCCGCGATTTCAAACTCGGCCTCATCCATGTCCTTTTTGAAGGCCACACACTGGGCGAAGCCGGAGCCGTCGCGCAGCAGGATAAATTGCAGCTTGCCTTTGTCGGTGCGGTTATAAACCCAACCGCGAACGGTGACTTCCTGTCCTTCGTATTTAGCGATGTCGCCAATATTCATCACATTTGCCACGACAACGATCCTTTTTTATGCAAAAATTTCGTGCGTTGATTATACCACGCGCGGCGCAGCGACCTGGAAAAATCGAATCGGTAGCAAAGCGCGAAAACTTCGTTAGAATGGTGCAAAAGACTGTAATTTAGAATCCAATTCATTGAAATCGTCAACAGAGTTTCAGGAATAAATTTCATGGATGCCCAAAATCTGTCGAATTTACATTACGCCTATTCATATCTGGTGCGGCATTGGCACGCCGAGTCTGAAAAATATGCGGGCGGCGACGCGCTGTTCACTGCGCTCGATAACGGTTGGGATATCGACGAAAATGTGAGCTTTGAGGAACATTGGAGTGCTGGCGCCCAGTGCGTGGTCGTGTTTTACTTCCAATTGAAACGCGGCGGCGAGAGCATGACGATGCCGGTCATCACCAATCCATTCGTGCGGCGGGTGCTGAATGATATGGAAGCCAAGCTCATCCCCACCAAAGAACCCAAAAAAGTGAAACGGGCTTGAACGCGCAGATTTCCAAAGTGAACCTTTGGCCCCTCGTATTGAAATTCAGAACTTCGCTCATTATGTGGAATTAACAGCCTATCCTCAGCGGCTGGCTCTTGAGCCGCTGTTGACCCAAGACCCAGATTAGGCTTTGGCGGTAAACGGAGGTGTGTACTCTGCCACCTCCGTTACCTAGAAGCCCGCTGTTGTGCACAGCGACTCGCGTATTCACACTCTAACACACAAGCGCGAGTCTGTGTTTTCCAGCGGCAATCAATCGGTTTTTGAGTCGAAAAGGATAGAAGCTATGACTCGCGTATTTGTGCTTACCAACCACAAAGGGGGTGTCGGCAAATCGACATCCGCCACCAATATTGCTTTGGGCATCGCTGGCCTGCTGGGTCAGGCAGGTGCGAAAAATCCTCGTGTGCTGCTGATCGATACCGACAGCCAATCGCACGCCACCCTCATCACCACTGGTCGCGACGATTTCGATACCACCAACAGCCTGTATTCCGTCGCGATGGCAGACCGTGAGACTGCACCCCAGGTGCTGTCGAGTGTAATTATCCCCAGCCAGTGGGATCCGAACCTCCATGTGTTACCTGCTTCCCCGTTTTTGGAACAGGCTGAGCGTGAATTACAAGGAACCGCTGGCGCGCCCTATCGTCTTGCTGATCCACTCTCAAAGATTGCTCAACATTACGCTGCGATTGTCATTGATACCCGTCCCTCATTTTCCCTGATGACCGAAATGGCGCTCGTCGCCGCCACCGATGCCATCGTGCCGGTTGAGCCACGCTATTTGGAAACTGTCGGCCTGATGAGTGTCATCCACAAAATTCAGGATATTCGAGATGGTTGGCGTATTCCAAACCTCCGCGTGAGTGGGGTGCTGGTCACCAAAATGGATAACCGAATCCGCGGCCATCGCTCGATGCTGGACGAACTGAAAGCGCATCCACTGTTGGGAAAGCTCCTCTGCGGTGTGATCCCCGTCAATGAGGCCATATCCTACGCTCATCGGCATCATCGCAGCGTCTACGCTGAAGACCCCAAAGCACCTGCGAGTCATGCGTATG
>JBDTNB010000366.1:0-3032 GCA_039933955.1 Chloroflexota bacterium | reverse complement strand
CTCAAGGAGGCCGCGTGATTATTTATCCCGCGATTGATTTGCGCGGCGGGCAGGTCGTCCGCCTAAAAGAGGGCGATCCGAATCAACAGACGGTTTTCAGCGCTGATCCGGTAGCGACAGCCCAAGACTGGATCGAGCAGGGTGCGGCCTGGATTCATATGGTCAATCTCGATGGTTCGTTTTCCAGCGTGAATGATAACGGGCGCATTCTGGAAGCCGTGTCGAAGATTGGTGTGCCGGTACAGTTTGGCGGCGGCATCCGCCAGATGAGCGACATCGAACGCGCTTTTGACCAGGGCGCGGCACGGGTCGTGCTGGGGACGATTTTGATTCAGCAGCCGGAAGTTGCCCTGGAAGCACTGGCGCGTTGGGGTGGCGAAAAATTGTGCATCGGTCTCGATGCCCGCGATGGCAAAATTGCCACGCATGGCTGGCAGACCGTAGCCGATATTACACCGTCTGAATTGGGCAAACAAATGGCGGCGCAGGGTGCGAAACATGCACTCTACACCGATGTCAGCCGCGACGGGAAATTGGGCGGCGTGAATGTTGATGGCACGGCGGCGCTGGCGCGGGAAACTGGCCTGGGCGTGATTGCCTCCGGCGGGGTTGGCACGCTGGACGACATCCGGCGTTTGGCAGAAACAAAAGTAATTGCTGGTGCGATTATCGGCATGGCATTGTATGAAAAACGGCTGACGCTGCGTGATGCGTTGGCGATTGCGGGAGGGCAAGATGCTGGCTAAACGAATTATTCCCTGCCTGGACGTGATGAATGGGCGGGTGGTCAAGGGCGTGAATTTTGTTAACCTGCGCGATGCGGGCGACCCCGTAGAGCAGGCGGCGGTGTATGACCGCGAAGGCGCGGATGAGTTGGTTTTTCTGGACATCACCGCTTCCCACGAAAACCGCAATACTATGCTTGATATGGTGCGGAACGTGGCCGACACGATTTTCATTCCTTTCTGTGTCGGCGGCGGCATCCGCACGATTGACGACATCCGCGCGACACTTTTGGCTGGAGCGGACAAGGTGAGCATCAACAGTTCGGCGGTCAAAACGCCTGATCTGATTAATGAGGGCGCGTGGGGCTTCGGCAGCCAGTGCATCGTTGTCGCGATGGATCCCAAATGGATTGACGGTAAATGGGTCGTGCATATCAACGGTGGGCGCATCCCGACGGACAAAGAAGCCGTTGCCTGGGCGAAAGAAGTTGAAGATCGTGGCGCGGGCGAAATCCTCCTGACGAGCATGGATCGGGACGGGACGAAAACCGGCTATAATATCGAACTCACGCAGGCGGTTGCCGAGGCTGTGTCGATCCCGGTGATTGCGTCCGGCGGGGCAGGCACACTGGAACATTTTTATGATGCGCTGACGACGGGCAAAGCCGATGCGGCGCTGGCGGCGACCTTATTTCACTACAACGAAATCCGTATTACTGACCTGAAAGACTACCTGATGGAACGTTATGTCCCAGTGCGCATGAACGGTTGGGAGACGACACCATGACTATGTTCATTCATGTTTTTGCGGATAGTCTCAAATATGATGAACACGGATTAATTCCGGCGATTGTTCAAGACGCTGACACCCAACAAGTGTTAATGATGGCCTGGATGAATAAAGAAGCTGTAGGCCGAACCCTATCCAGTGGCGAAACCCATTTTTGGAGTCGCAGCCGCCAGGAACTCTGGCATAAGGGCGGAACATCGGGAAACATTCAAAAAGTAGTTGAAATCCGTGTCGATTGTGATGTGGATACGCTGCTTATTTTTGTGAAACCGGCTGGCCCAGCCTGTCATACGGGCGAAACATCGTGCTTCTATCGGACGGAAAGCGAATTTATTTACCGTGATACCGAATGGGGCAAAGGGATTGTTGAACAGTTCGGTGAGGATCACGGCCATTATTCATATGGGTCGGAAAATACATCGGAGTAGACGAGAAAATTGCCGCCACAGAGCAAACCCGGCAAAATCATGGGAGCGAACAGCCACTTTGCGAATCTGTGCGGCGGAAAGATCAGCAGTTTCCGTCGCGCGAGTCGCAATTCTCGCACACTTCGCACAATTGCCGCCGACTGTGCGAGAATATTCGGTGAAAAAGATAAGGCTGTGCTGCCGCTATAGTCGCTGTATAGCCCCTCGGTGATTTTGGATGATAGAAAACCGGACGAGATATATCTCGTCCCTACAAATCCGATATTCGAGCGTGTTTACTGGACGGGTGGGATGTTTTCCTGGATACTTCGCCTGGGTATCGGAAAAATGTCGATAAAACAGTCGAAGCTGTCCGATAACCTGCCGTGCTTGTCGGAATGGCGTGTCCAGAAAGATATGGCCTCATGAGCAAAACGGATACGATATTGATGGTTGACGAAATGATTCGGTAAAAGTGGCAAAGAGGACGAGATGTATCTCGTCCCTACAGAACCCGAATTTGTAGGGACATGATATATCATGTCCGTTTCCCTGTTATCGTATTAAATTATCAACGGTCAATATCGTGTCCCTACAATGGATTTGGCACTGAAATCAATATATAAAGTATAGAATAAATGTTCTAATTCGTCAAGTTAGAACATCCTAACGAGGATAAGGGAAATATGGCCGATATGCTGCGGGAATTAGAAGCGATTATTGCGGATCGCAAGGCGAATCCGAAAGCCGGAAGTTACACGAACAGTCTTTTTGATACCGGCGTGAACAAAATCGCCCAAAAAGTGGGCGAGGAAGCGACAGAAGTCGTTGTCGCGGCGCTGGGACAGGGACGCACCGAACAGGTCGGTGAACTCTCTGACCTGTTTTATCACACCCTGGTGTTGATGGCACAGCTAAATATCACGCTCGATGATGTGGGCGCTGAACTCGCCAAACGCCATAAACCCAGCTAATTGCTCAGGGAGTAGGCGGGATGGTCGCGGCGGGTTTGATGACGGCATTGTCGGGAATAATTTTCACCAAACTGGCTGCGATCCATTTGGCCTGATTATCTTCATCGACAACCAGATACCAAATATCCGCGCCGCT
>JBDTNB010000365.1:0-3053 GCA_039933955.1 Chloroflexota bacterium | reverse complement strand
GTTTTGTCATCCCTTCTATTATACCCGTTATTCGGATAGGCTCTAAAGGGGCTGAGGGGGTTGACGCTCGACGTGGATGCCGCGCACCTGTCCGTCGATGTCGTCAACCGTTACCGCAAAGCAAACGCCACGCCGTGATTTAGATGGTGCGTGTGAATATTTGCGGTTTGCCAATGGGTGGGGGTTTGTTGAGCTACGGACGAACAAAATAGACTACGATGAATTTTGGTAACACTGCCTGCGAGAAAAACTACATAAGCAAGTCTAGCAGTAAAGAAAACTAGGTAAGAAACAATTGGATTTTTATTGATGTTCAATAAACACCAATGTCATAGAATCAACAAAAAACGAATTAATAGCAAAATGTAACACATCAAAACACGAATCCCAATATAATATGATACAAACTCAATAAATTGTACATTCTTAGGGGTACAGTCATGATGGACGGCACAGAAAATCTACAGGACAACGGCACTCAAGAACAAGAAGATCAAATCGACGACACAGTGCTAGAGACCGATCAAAACGAAGCTAATGATGATGAAGCCGTAGAAGAAAACGGCAGTTCGCCAAAAAAACGCCAGCCACGCCGATCTTTCCCTTCACACCCGTTTGAGGAAGCGTTGCAACTTGCTGAGGCTATCCACCTAAACGCGCCTAGCGGAGTTGTTCGTAGGCTGACTCTTTTTGGTGCACTTCATAAATCGGCTGATAGCAGCACATCAAGAAATTGGATCGCCAGCGCAAATAAATATGGCCTTATAAAAGGTAGCTTTCAAACTGAGAACCTGGAATTAACGCCAGAGGGGAAAATTGCAGCCGGGGATGAATACTCCGAATACGAGAGGACGAAAGCAAAAGTCAACCTTGCTATTATACACATCGCCCCATTTAAAGGGCTTTACGATGAATTGGTCAACAGTAGGAAATTCCCTGCTAGGGAATTCATTGTTGACATAGCTAAAAAATATGTACCTGATGTTCTCGTAAATGAAGCAATAGACATATTTATTGTGAACGCAAAATTTGTCGGCTTGCTACAGGTAATCGCAGGTGCGGAAAGACTGGTCACGCTCGAACATCTGCTTGAACTTGTTTCGAACAATGTTAAACAAGAAGTTTCTACGGAAGATCACAGTGAAGATGATTATGAAGTTGAACCACAGATCACAGTTACTTCCCTGCCTATTGCCGTCGCTAAAAACCCATTAGATGATGTATGTTTTTACATAACGCCGATTGGAGAACCGGGAAGCGACCAGAGATTACATGCAGATTTATTTCTGGATCATATCATCAGGCCAGCATTAGCTAAAGTAGAAGGCATAAACCTAAGAGTTGTGCGGGCTGACACTATTGAGAGTTCTGGGATAATTACCAGTCAAATCATCCGGCATTTACTTCAATCCCGCCTAGTCATCGCCGATTTATCGTTCCACAATCCGAATGTGTTTTATGAATTAGCCATCCGGCACGCCAGCCGCCTTCCAACGGTTCACATTATTCGGACGACTGACCCAATTCCGTTTGACGTTAACCAGATGCGAACCGTCAAAGTAGATACTTCAAGCATCTATACGCTCATTCCTCGACTTGATACTTACAAATCTGAGATTGCGGTTCTTGTGAGGCGGGCGCTAGAGGGGGATGAAAGTGCCACTAATCCGATAACAATTTTCTACCCGACTTTTAAAGTAACCATAGACTAATTCGGCGAAACCCCGGCTTATGCTGGGGTTTTGTTTACGCTTCAGGTTCCGCAAATCGCTTTTCTGCCTCTACTTCTTATTCGCCCAATTTTGCTGATTTGCTTAGGCTTGACACTAAAGGCAATAAGCTATGGATGAGCGTAAAACGTAGAGCACGCGGTCATAGTTATGCCAGTTTCATCCCATAAGCCCCGTAGTAGCCTGCAAAACCATATTTGCATAGCCAAAAACAGCTTTGCATTTACTCCCCTGTCTACATTCGAAAAGGGGTTGAGAGGTGAGGTTACTCGCGGCGATCCATCTGGTCGGCGAGTTCAAAGGCGTGGGCGACCTGTTCCAGAAACACTTCCAAGACACACTCTCCCCTGACCGACTGCCATTTGTCCGGCGAAGCCCGTTATCAAATCACAATATAGAGGACGGATTCTAACCTCATTTGATGGTAAACTGTTGCAAAACGGGTTGACCACAAGAGGAGCAGCTATGACTCATCAACTGCGGGTGACGGTGGAAATGGGACTGAAAGGCAAGAAGGTGGCGGTGTTCGCGCCAGATTGGCCGGGTCTGGAGCGGGGTGCAAAGACCGAGGACGCCGCGATTGCAAGGCTGGAATCTTATCTGCCACGCTATGCCTCGGTGGCGAAGCTGGCTGGGATGGAGGAAGCGTTTGCAGCAAGCAGCACGCTGGATATTGTCGAGCACTATCCAGGCACAGGATCAACCGACTTCTGGGGCATCTCGTTCGCGTTCTCAAGCATCGACAGGGAAATCCTATCGAGCGAAGCATTAGAACGTCAACTGACCCTGATGCAGGCGTGCTGGACGTTTTTCGACGGCGTGCGTTTCCGCGTGTCGGCTGAGATGCAGAAGGGGCCACGAGGGGGCGGGCGTGATCGAGACCAGATCGTCCGGCATACGTTGGCGAACGAGATGGACTGGGCGACGAAGCTCGGTTTGCCCAATCTTTACAGTGCTGATCTGACCGATGCGGTCATCAGCGCACACCGCGAGACCCTTTGCAATGCCATTCGGGCGTTCCATTCTGAGGGCAAAATGGCCCGAAAATGGCCGCTCCCGTATCTGATCCGGCACAGCGCCTATCACACCATGGATCACGCCTGGGAAATGGAAGACAAAGACCTGACGAAACCGTCTTAAGTCATTAAGTCATTAGTCGTTAGTCGTTAGTCGATAGCTAAAAGACAAAAACAGTCTCTTGAGCGAGAACCAGCGGCTTATTCGATTGACCGCAGGGTGGTTTATTGCCAAACCTTTTCGATAAGTCCCTTAGCTGGACTTTGCACATCAAGCGGCATAAGCCAAGAGATCAGCAAAGCGATC
>JBDTNB010000364.1:0-3086 GCA_039933955.1 Chloroflexota bacterium | reverse complement strand
GACCATACCATTGCTTTGATGACTCTTGCGAAAATGTTAGAATTGCCAGTGTTGCGATTGTAAACCCCTCCCCCAGCCCCTCCCCGTATACGTAGAGGGGAGTAAAAGCATATTTGGGGAGAATAAATTTTGTTGGCGAAGGTCGCTTTCCTGAGCCATCAACGAGAAGGGGTCTCGCAATTTAAAGTAGTTTCCGTTAAGAATTGTTTTAGAAGGAGACGTTTGATGAAGAAGCGCAATCTTTTTGTTCTGCTCACAATGGCACTGTTCAGCGTACTGGCCTTCGGGTTGGTACACGCGCAAGACCCGGTAGAACTGCGGCTGACATGGTATGACGACAATCCGCGTGAAAGCGCTGCCCTGCGCGCCGCGTTGGATAATTTTGAAAAGGATAACCCGGACATCAAGGTCACGATTGACGTGATCGACTATGCCGAAGGCATCCTCAAGACCCTGCCGCTGCAAATCCAGGCGGGCGAAGGCCCGGACATCGCCCGGTTGACGGCTTTCACCGGCCTGACCGATCAATACCTGGACTTGACCCCCTACATCACGGACGCCGATTACTGGTCGAAGAGCTTCCCCGAAATTATCCTCCAGGCCATGCGCCCGAAGGGTGACACGACGGGCATCTACGGTTATCCGGTACAGTTCACCATCACCGGGCCGTTCATCAACCGCACCCTGTTCGAACAGGCCGGTGTGGATGTCCCCAGCGACTCAAGTGACGCTGTGACCTGGCAAGAATGGACGGATGCCGCCACAAAAGTCGCTAAAGCCACCGACACCCCCTACGCGATTGCGATGGATCGCTCCGGCCACCGTTTCGCTGGCCCCGCGATCAGTGAAGGCGCGACCTTCTTCGATAAAGACGGCAACGTGACCATCGACTCGCCCGGATTCCGCGACATGGCGAACCTGTTGATTGGCTGGCACACCGACGGCATTACCCCGGCGGAAGTGTGGGCGGGCAACAGCGGAACCTATGCCGCAGCCACCGATTTCTTCCTGAATGGTCAGGTCGTGTTCTACATGGCGGGTAGCTGGCAGATCGGCAACTTTGACGCCAATATCGGCGACAAATTTGACTGGGAAGCTGTGCCGAATCCGACTGGCCCCGGCGGCAGCACGGGTATGCCCGGTGGCGCAGTTGTGATGGCACTAAAGGAAACCAAACACCCGGCAGAAGTCGCTAAGGTGATGGATTATCTGGTGCAAGAAGATGTGCTGTCGGAATTCTCAGCCAAGACGCTGTTCATCCCCGGTCACCTGGGTTTGGTTGAGAAGGGTGTGCCCTACGATACCACCAACAAGTTCGCCAGCGCCGCGCTGAATGCCTTCCTGGCACAGCTCCCGAACATCGCCGAAGATGCCTATAAGATGAACTTCCATCCGCAGAACTCGGCGATCTTCAACGCCATCCGTGACCGCCTGGGGCAAGTGCTCAACAACGAGTTGACTCTGGATGAGGCGATTGTGAAGATGCAGGAAGACACTGACGCTGCGATCAAGGCTGCCAACGGCGGGTAGGCGACGCATCCCCACCTCCTAAACCCCTCCCCACTTCGTAGAGAGGGGGAATTAGAAGCAGCATTTGTGCAACCAGTAGGGGCGTTCAATTGAACGCCTCACTGAACCCCTATCCCCCCAAGCCCCCTTTCCCCGTGTAGAGGGAAAGGGGGAGCAAGGCTCGCCCTGGGCAATTTCGCTCAGGGAAGGGAACAGTAAAAACGCGCCTGAGTTTGCTAAATTGCCAACTGCCAAGTATTTTGATGGCATTTGTTTTTTGACTAACGATTTAGCGAAGCGTAGCTAAAGACTAGCGACTTATTTAAGGACAGGCCGATGACGAGTCTTCCCGCCAGCGGCACGACAACCGCAGCTTCCAAACGCCCGCCGCGCGGTTTTTTCACACGGATATTCGATGCGATTTTAGCGCTGTTTGACCGCGTATTTGAGCCGTTCCAAAGACGTTTCGGTGTGCGTGGGATGGCCTATCTGTTTGTGCTGCCCAATCTGCTGATTTTCGGCATCTTTATTTTGCTGCCGATGCTGCTGAATTTTTATTACGGTTTCACCAGCGGCACACACTTATATCCCGGTGATCGCCCCTTCGTGGGGACAGCCAATTTTCAAACCTTATTTGATTGCAAAGATTTTTTAAGCCCCAATTCGTGCAGTCAGGATATTTTCTGGCGTTCGGTGTTCAATACCGCCGGATTCGTGGTGTTCCAGGTGGGCGGGATGGTGGGCATCGCCCTGCTGACGGCGCTGGCGCTCAACCGCCGCATCCGGGCGCGCGGATTTTTCCGGGGTATCTTTTTTTATCCGGTGCTGCTGTCGCCGGTTGTGGTCGGCCTGATCTGGAAGTGGATTTTGCAGCGCGACGGCGTGCTCAACGGCATCGTGGCGGCGCTGGGCGGGGATCGCCTGCCATTTTTGCTGAATGCCGATTGGGCGCGTGCCTGGGTGATTTTCGTGAGCATTTGGGCGCAGATGGGCTTTTATATGCTGATTTTGCTGGCGGGGTTGCAATCGATTCCGGCAGAATTGTATGAAGCGGGCGAGATCGACGGCACAAATGGCTGGTCGAGTTTCCGCTTTATCACGCTGCCACTGTTGATGCCGACGATGCTGGTGGTGCTGGTGTTGTCGCTGATCCGCGCGGTGCAGGTGTTTGACCAGCCCTATGTGCTGACGGGGGGTGGCCCTGGCACGGCAACCAATTACATCGTGCAGTATATTTACCGGATCGGTTTTGATCCCAACGCGCCGCAGTACGGGATGGCGGCGGCGGCCTCGGTGGTGCTGGCGGTGGTGCTGCTGGTGCTGACGTTGGTTCAACTGCGCTTGGGACGAACGACGGATTATTCATAGGGGAAGTGATGAGTAATGAGTAAAAAGATTATGAAGTCTATCTTTATTGTGAAGAAAGCAAGATTAAATATAGGATCACTGTATTAAGAGATGATACTGATATATATGAGAAGAAAATAGTGGCGTTTGATGAGGTAGCTGACCAAATATATACCTATACGTCTAATGTGAATTCGATAGGAGAGAAAAAGACTGAACATCAATGGCAA
>JBDTNB010000363.1:0-3097 GCA_039933955.1 Chloroflexota bacterium | reverse complement strand
ACCGAAGGCAACGTCATGGAGATGGTGCATTGGGCAATGGATGTTCAGGGCAAAGACACACGCCGTGCCGAGATGTTCTACGAACAGAAAGTACAGCTTGCAGAGGCCATGCTGCAAGTCCAGCACTCTAACTCTGCGCTGGAAAACCTGAACAAACGGCTGGAAGTTGCACAGCAAAAAGCTGAACAGGCCAGCCAGACAAAATCTGTTTTTCTTTCGAATATGAGTCACGAACTCCGCACGCCGCTCAACATCGTCATCGGTTATTCGAGTTCGATGCTGAATATGCCGCAGATGTTCGAGGGCGTAGAATTACCTGAAATTTACCGTCCCTACCTGAAGTTGATTGAAGACAATGGTCATTATTTGCTCGGTCTCATCAATGACATCCTTGACCTGAGCAAAATAGAAGCGGGAAAACTGGAACTGCACCCCATTCCGGTGGATTTACCGGAACTGCTGCGCGGCACGGTCTCGACAGCGATTGGACTGCTCAAAGATAAGCCGCTGCAACTGCGCCCGGACTTCCCGGATCAACTGCCTGCGGTTTGGGCCGATCCCCTGCGCGTGCGCCAGATTATCCTGAACCTGATGTCCAACGCGATCAAATTCACCCATACCGGAAACGTAACATTGTCGGCACAGGTCGAAGAAGACCGTATCCGCATTTCCATATCCGATACCGGTATTGGCATCCCTGAAAAAGCCCTCAAAACCATTTTTGACCGCTTCCAGCAAGCAGAACACGACACCGACAAACATTACGGCGGCACGGGCCTGGGGTTGGACATCAGCAAACAACTCAGCCAGATGCATGGCGACGATTTGACGGTCACAAGCGTGGTTAACCAGGGCAGCACCTTTTCCTTCACCCTGCCCATCATGATGCGCGATCAACTCAGCATTCCACAGCAGCCTGCCGATGAAACCCACGACGGCATGAAGATTTTCGACAGCACTGAAATCAACACCTTCGAAAAACAGGCGATTTTGCTGGTCGAGGATGAAGTGAATACGCGCGAAATGCTGCATATCGCGCTCGAATCCGCCGGGTATCTGGTCATCGACGCGAACGAAGGCCAACAAGGTATGGAACTTGCCAGCGGTCTGCTGCCCGATTTGATCCTCTTGGATGCCATGCTCCCCGGTATGGATGGTTGGGATATGCTGGGGCTGCTGAAAGCTGACCGCGAAACCGAATCGATCCCGGTCATTATGTTCACGGCTGCACCTGACCCGCAGCGCGCTTATGACATGGGCGTGGTACAGGTATTGACCAAGCCGGTCACACCGGCCCAAATATTGTCCAGCATTCAGGGTGTTCTAAAACCCATTATTGAATAAGAAAGGTAAAAATGAACATTTTATATCTCGAAGATGAACCTCAGGACGCGGCATTGGTTTCGCTGTACGCCCGCTCCGCAACCCATCATCTGACGGTTGCAAGCAACCTCGCAGAGGCGCAGGCGGCGCTCGCAGACACGCCCGATCTAATTCTGGTGGATGTGATGTTGGGCAACACGCGCGATGGTTTCGCTTTCACGCGCGACATCCGCCAACAGGGATTTCAACAGCCCGTCGTCGCCATCACCGCCTTAGCCACCGCGCGTGATCTGGAAGAATGCCGACGCGCCGGGTTCGATCAGGTGTTAACCAAACCCTATACCATTAACCAGCTTGCCGAAATCATCACTCGCTATGAGTCAAGCTAACCCGAAAGTAGATTTAGAGAATAGGATCAACCCAAATGTCTCATATTCTGCTGATTGAAGACAACCAAGCCAACGCCGACATGATGATCCATATCCTGACTTCAGCAGGTTATCAAGTGCGGCATTTCATTCGCGGGTTAGAAGGCGCAAAAGACGCCCGTAACAATACGCCCAGTCTGATTCTGCTGGATTTCAACCTGCCGGATGTCGATGGGCGAACGCTGGCGCTGCTGCTCCGCAAGCAAATGGGCGCATCTGCACCACCGATTATCGCCTGCACAGCGCGCACCGGCAGCACCGAAGCAGCGCTTGCCAAACAATTCGGCTGCGCGGCCTTTTTGCCCAAACCTTTTAGTTCACACGAACTGCTTGAAGTCGTCACGACATTTGTCAAAACGCGCACAACCTGATCGCTGCATCATACATGAAAAGGGACACGTTTTACGGTGTCCCTCGTGTAGTAGGTTTGCTGTTTTAGGTACTGAAGATTACTTCGCATAATCGACAGCGCGTGTTTCCCGGATGACCTGTACCTTGATCTGGCCGGGATACTGCATGGTTTCCTCGATTTTGCGGGCGATGTCCCGCGCCAGTTGCAGCGATTTCAGGTCGTCAATTGTCTCCGGACGGACGATGATACGGACTTCACGTCCGGCTTGCAGCGCGTAGCTCTGCTCCACGCCATCGAAGGTGTTGGCGATGTCTTCCAGCGTCTTGACACGCTTGATATAAGTTTCCAGGCTTTCCCGCCGCGCCCCAGGCCGCGCACCAGAAATCGCATCCGCCGCCTCGACGATATACGACTCGACGTATTCCTGTTCAACTTCATGGTGGTGGCTGGCAATCGCGTTGACAATACGAGCGTTCACACCATAACGCTTGGCGAGTTCCGCGCCGATAATGGCGTGTGTGCCTTCGACTTCGTGGTCAACCGCTTTGCCGATGTCGTGCAGCAGACCACCCGCTTTGGCAATCGCCACATCCGCGCCCAACTCAGCAGCAATCATCCCGGCGATATGTGAGGTTTCGATGGCATGGGCGTTCTGATTTTGTCCATAACTGGTACGGAACTTCAGCCGCCCGACCAGCTTGAGAATTTCGGGGTGTAATCCGGGGATGCCGGTCTCGTAAGCGGCACGTTCGCCTTCTTCTTTGATGGCGGCTTCAACTTCAATTTTCGCATCCTCGACCAGCTTTTCGATGCGTGCCGGGTGGATACGGCCATCGACCACCAATTTTGCCAGCGCACGTTTGGCAACTTCTCGCCGCACCGGGTCGAAACTGCTGATGGTCACCGCTTCAGGGGTGTCATCAACGACGACATCGACGCCGGTTGCCAGTTCAAAGGCACGGATATTACGTCCGCTGCGGCCAATGATACGGCC
>JBDTNB010000362.1:0-3152 GCA_039933955.1 Chloroflexota bacterium | reverse complement strand
TCGATGGCGCGGACGGCATCGGTGAAGACGCGGCGATAATAATAGGTTTTGGGGTCGAGGACGCCCTGAGTCATGAAGCCCGGATAAAAAGGGTTCGCGCCTTCGGTGGGCAAATCAGGGGTATTCCCCGGCGACCAGGTTGTCCCCTGACCGCGCGTGTCCATCACGAAATGGGCAAACCCGGCTGACGCCCAGAGTAACCAATCGGTGGAAAAGCTGCGACCACCGCCGTAGCCGATAAATTCTATAATGCAGGGGAGCGGTTTACTGCGCTGACGCGGCAAATTCAGCCAGCCTTTCACCGGCTGTCCACCATATCCGGCGAAGGTCACATCGAAGGACTGCACCAACTTCAGGCCGTTATCCACCGGGTCGAAATGGGCGTCGAGCGGGTGCTGGCGCGCCTCGGTAAGCGTGTTTTGCCAGAAAGCGTCAAAATCAGCAGGCTCGTCGCGCTGCGGTTTATAAGTTTGCAGTTGTTCCAGCGGCATATCAAAGAAAGCCATTTTCGAGAACCTTTCATTAAAAAAAATTGTGACTTGTTGCAGTAGTAATTTGATTATATTAATGGGATAGGATTCGTGCTATGCATATGGATATGAATTCGTTTCAGGAAAAAATTACCGTCTGGACAGGCGTAGAGGCCAGCCCGCACCGCTTCGGCGGGATTGAATTCACGCTGGGCGGCACAGAAATCGGGCATATCCACAACAACGGCATGGTCGATATTCCGTTCAATATGAAAATCCGCGATGAACTGATCGCCGAAGGCAAAGTGCTGCACCATCATCTGCTGCATGACACCGGCTGGATTACGTTCTACATCCGGTCTGAGACGGATGTGCAGGCGGCGGTCTGGTTATTCCGCTTGTCGTACCTGTTCTACGCCGCACGCGGAAATAAGCGCGCACTGGTCGGCGATGGACTCAACCTGGAGGCTGAACTCGCCGCGCTGGGCATGAGCCAACCCTTACAGGCTATCGTGGATGGTTTGGTGCTCAGGCGGTAGACTGAAGGAAGTCGATAGTCATTAGCCAGCAGTTATACTCGTTGGTTTAAGGATTAGAAGGTCAAATTGGTTCAAGAACTGAAAAATGCAGCTAAATCTGGTGATTGGTCTAAATGTAGAACAGTGACCCTATCATTGTTTAAGACAATTCCATTGGATGATGTGTTGCAAATTACAATTAATTCCGTTGAGAGCTATCTCCCAACATTTCAAAATCATTATCCTAATGAAAACTGGCCTTATATAAGATTGGGCCAAATCAAACAGGATATTTTTTCGGACACAATGTTACCTATGGAACAAGTGATTTTTCCTGAATGGGATAAACAATATAACACTCCAGGCGACAACAACTTCATCTCAGCTATAGGCACTTTATGGCAACTACTCAAATTTAAGAGTAACAGTGAAAAAGCTATAGAAATGTCGATAGATGCAATTTCACAAGTGTTTATGGGAATTTGTGTGGAAGTATGGGGAATGTCTCATTTAGAACTGTGGAACAAGTTATTTGAGCCAGAGAATAAAGCTGATCAATTTATACTATCAACTCACTTTCGTCCAAGTAACAAATACAAAACAATGTCATGCCGATTGTGGACTGAGTTGGCTGATCAAATTAGTCGTTAGTCTCTAGTCAAGACAAATACAGAGTCAAAGTCAGTAAGGCGACTTTATGCCGTGTGTAAACCTGAAAATACTGGTTTTACAACAGCTTATAAACTTTCTCCTGTTCCATCCTGTTTTTCAGGCAATAAAAATTAACACTGAATAGGGTTTGAAAATTCGAGAGGATTGAGTGTGGCTTTAACAGAAGGTATGACACTGGGATTTATCGCCATCGCGCGGACAACCTTTGATGTGCCGCTGGCGGAAAATGTGACAGCAATCGCGCGCGAACATCTGCAAAAAATGGGATTCACGCTGGTCGGGCCGGACGCGCTGGTCACGAATATGGACGAAGCCCAGGCCGCTGCCGTCGATATGGTCGGTGATCCGCCGGATATGGTGATTTTATTTCAGGCTACGTTTGCCGACAGTACGATGGTGATGCACATCGCGACAGAAATCGACGCGCCGCTGCTGCTATGGGCAGTGCCGGAAGCGCGCACCGGGGGGCGTCTGCGGCTGAATTCGCTGTGCGGGATCAATCTCGCCGGACATGCACTGACGCGGGCGGGTATCCATTACGAATATGTGTATGGGGAGCCAGATGACGCGGCGGCTTTGGAAAAAGTGACGCAGGTCGCGGCGGCGGCGCGGGCGTATTGGGCGCTGCGTGGGGCGCGGATTGGCAGCATCGGCGAACATCCCGCCGGATTTGATACCTGCGATTATGATGTTGAAATTATTGCAGATCGGTTTGGTGTCGAGGTTGTGTCGATCCCGCTGCAAGGCGAATTTTTCCCGATGGCGCAGAAAAGCAGTCAAAAAGATGCCAATGTCGCCTTCGAGGCGCTCCGTGAGCGCGTGGATGGGCTGGATGCTGTCGATGATGACTCGGCTAAAGGCACGCTGCGGGTTTATGCCGCGATGCAAAAGCTTTCCACCGACGAGGAATTTGACGGCTTGGCGGTGCGCTGCTGGCCGGAATTTTTTACTGAATTGGGCTGCGCGGCCTGCGGAGCCATGTCGATGATGACCGATAACGGCGTACCGTGTTCGTGCGAGGCGGATGTGAACGGGACGATCACGCAGATGGCGCTGCAAGCCCTGAGCGGCGAACCCGCTTTCGGCGCGGATGTGGTCGCTGTAGATGATGAACGTGACGGACTAGTCATCTGGCACTGTGGACTTGCGCCGCTGTCGATGGCTGATCCCGAAGTGCGCCCCCAAGCAGCTTTGCACTCTAACCGTAAGCTGCCGCTGTTGATGGAATTTCCGCTCAAGCCAGGGCGGGTGACGGTGGCGCGTTTTAGCGAGGCGACGGGCAGTTATCGGCTGGTGATCGGCTCGGCTGAAATGCTGCGCGCACCGAAAAGTTTCTCCGGCACATCCGGCGTGTTGAAATTTGACCGTCCGGCGGCGGCGATTTTGGACACGATCCTCAGCGAAGGTTTAGAGCATCACATCAGTTTAACCTATGGCGACCATACCATTGCTTTGATGACTCTTGCGAAAATGTTAGAATTGCCAGTGTTGC
>JBDTNB010000361.1:0-3163 GCA_039933955.1 Chloroflexota bacterium | reverse complement strand
CGTTTGTAGATACACCAATAATCGGAGTTTCAAATTGATTACCGGCCCAACTTTTGAAGAAATGCTGCACCCGCAGCAAATTGCGCCGCATATCCGCGAACAGGCGCTCAAAGCCCGTACCGCCGATCCGCTCGACCCCATCAACCTGTTTAACATCACCTGGCGCGACGGCAACAATGAGGTTTATCACGTCGTCCTGCCCAAAGAACTGACCGGCGTGGACGCGAATATTGTGGTGATTTACGGGAAAGAGTTCCCGTCCGGCAGCCATAAAGTGGGCGCGGCTTATTCGGTGCTGCTGGAAAAAGAATTGTTCGGCGAAGTTGACCCGGAAAAACATACGCTGGTTTGGCCTTCAACCGGTAATTATGGCATTGGCGGGGCATGGGTGGGCTGCCGCATGGGCTGCGAAAGTCTGGTGGTGCTGCCCGCCGGTATGAGCCAGGAGCGTTTTGACCGCATCCACAGCTACGGCGCAGAAATTATCCGCACACCCGGATCGGAAAGCAATGTCAAGGAAATTTATGACGAGACTCACCGTTTACGCAAAAGCGGCCCCGACATCCGCATCCTGAATCAATTTGAAGTGATGGGGAATTATCGCTTTCATTATTATGTCACCGGCAATACGCTGGTCGAACTGGCGGGCGAACTCAAAGAACGTGGGATCGGCACAGGCAAAATATCGGCTTATGTGTCGGCGATGGGCAGCGCTGGGACGATTGCCGCCGGGGATCGCCTGAAGCAAGTGTGGCCGGATCATAAAATCGTTGGTTTGGAACCGATTCAATGCCCGACGCTGTTTAACAACGGTTACGGCGTACATGACATTCAGGGTATCGGCGACAAGCATGTCACCTGGATTCACAATGTGTTGAATATGGATGCGCTGATGTGTATTGATGACATCGAGTGCAAAAAAGGCTTGCAGGTTTTCGCTGAAGCGGCAGGACGCGAAACGCTGGTCAACCGCTACAAACTTGACCCGGCGTTGGTGGAGCAGTTGGGGTCACTGTTCGGCATCAGCGGGATTTGCAACATCCTGGGCGCGATCAAAACCGCCAAATATTATCACATGACCGATGATGATGTGATTGTCGCCGTCGCAACCGACTCGATGGATCGTTATTACTCGGTGATGGACGATATGGCGGCGCAGTACGGCAAGCTGGACGAGGCTGAAACCGTTGGGCGCGTCGAGAGCATCTTCAAAGGGATGCGTACTGATTGGATTCTCCCCGGCACGCCTGATGCCCGCGAACGCTGGCACAACCTGAAGTATTATACCTGGGTGGAACAGCAGGGCAAGACGGTTGAAGAACTGGATGCCCAGCGCGACCCGCAGTGGTGGATTCAACACCAGCGGATGGTACGGGACATAGACGCGCGGTTGCTGCTCGCACGGGAAGCACAGGCCGCAGACAGTTAATGTCAGGCTGCGCGAGGTGTTCTGAGCAATAACGGACGTTCGCTTCGCTCGTTGAACGCCCCTACAGACTCGACTTTGAACCTCTCATTTTGCGTTTGAATATGTTCGGTAGACACGATAGATATTTTGGGAAAATCGTGTGTTGCATCTTCGCCTGAGTTGTTACAATGGAAGGAGAAACCTACTAAAAGCACTAAGAGGTAAGACGCATGTTCCCGGAAGATCGCGTCCTCGTCGGAGTTATGAATCGCAAACGGGATTTAGCGATTGCCCAGGCCGAAGGTTGGTATCGTATCCCACAGCGCCGAATGCCGCGCGGTGTGAACGCAGAATATATCGCCTTGTTTCTCAGCCGTGCCTTCAAAGCGCAAAACGGCGGCGTATATTACTATGCCGAACGCAAAGGATTGGAACTGGCGTATCGCAAGGATTTGCTGCCCAAAGAAGCTGACCATCCCCGCGCCAACGAGGCCTATTATAAAGTGCAAATTGGGGGTCTGATCGAGAAACAGCCGCCGATTCTCAACCCAACCCGCCGGACGATCAGTTTTATCTATACGACCTGGGATCGCTTTGTCCACGCCGAACTCATCAGTGATCTCTACAGCCAGGATGATTACTTTGTTGACCGGGTTTATCATGCCTTGCGCGACAAAGGCATCTATTCGGATCGTATCTGGAGTGCGGAATATCCGGGCGGCGCGCCAGAGCTGCGTATCCTGTGCGAAAAGGGCACAGTGAATGCTTCTACTGCTGAAGGTGAGGACAAATTGTATCTCGATCAAACTGTGAGCGATGATAAACTGTTGGCAAAAATTCTGGATCGGATCGCGGCGCAGGGCGGGCCGGTATTTATTAATATTCCAATGGATGAGTGAGTCAAAACGTGAGACAATATGCGCCACTATGACATTTATAAGCAAAAAGCAGGTTGTGCAGGATGCTGATAACGAATGCGACGTTGGTGACATGGGGTGAGCCAAATCAAATCCTGGCCGACCACGCGCTGTATATCCAGGATGGGGTGATTGCCGAAATTGGTTTATCGCGCGATCTGGCAGCCCGTTACCCGCAAGGCGAACGGCTGGACGCACGCGGGCAATTGGTGATGCCGGGAAATATTTGTGCCCATACCCATTTTTATGGCGCATACGCACGCGGGATGGCGATCCCCGGCGACCCACCCAAAGACTTTCCCGAAATTCTCAAACGGTTGTGGTGGCCGCTGGATAAGGCACTGGATAAAGATGCAGTGCGCATGAGCGCATTGGTGTCGCTGGTGGATGCCGTGAAGCATGGCACGACCACTCTGATCGACCATCACGCCAGCCCTAATTTCATCGAAGGCAGCCTGGATGTGATCGCCGATGTGGTCGATTGGGCAGGGCTGCGGGCGGTATTGTGCTACGAGGTGACAGACCGGGACGGCGAAGAAAAAATGCACGCCGGAATCACCGAGAATGTGCGTTTCATGCGCGACAACGAGACTCCACTGATCGCCGGGACGTTCGGCCTGCACGCCAGCCTGACGCTGAACGACGACGCACTGCGAGCGTGTTCAGATGCACGGCCTGATGGGGCAGGTTTCCACGTTCACGTCGCTGAGCATGAGGCCGATGAAGATGACAGCCTCCACCGGAGCGGCAAGCGGGTTGTGGGGCGATTGAATGAATTTGGCATCTGGGGGGATAAGACAATCGCGGCACACTGCGTCCATATTGACGAGGCCGAGCG
>JBDTNB010000360.1:0-3168 GCA_039933955.1 Chloroflexota bacterium | reverse complement strand
ATTGAGGCGTTTGCAGCTTTCCGGCTGTTAGCGCAAAAATCGCGCCAATTACAATGAATACATATGCCAGAAACGACGATGGATTTAGAGCCTCTTTATACAAGAGCACACCCCAGATGACTGCGAATGGAGAGTCCAGGAAAAAAATCACGCCCATCACTGACCCGGATAAGTAGCGTCCAGCCCACGTCATGGCGGCCATGCATACAACCGATCCAACCAACGCACTGGCTAATACAGGTAACAACACCTCCGTTTGAACAGAGAACTGCGTCTGTCCGGTTATGAGTGCGCCGACGAAAGAAATGCCCGCAATAACAACGAACATGGAAAAGCAGGAAATGCGCCAGTCTTCCTGAGCATGACGACCTACCAGGAGCAGCATAATGGCACAGGCCAGAGCGCGTAAAATACCGTAGATATCACCACCCACAGCACCATCCTGCACACCTAACAACTGCCATGCGCCCATTAACATGATGACACTGCCCAGAATTGCGGCGGGATACAACTTTTCTGATCGTGTAGCGTATGCAAGAAACGGCATAATCGCTACAAACAAGCTGCCAAGAAAGGTGACGCGGCCTGCTGCGCCCTGGCCGAGTGCCTGGCTCTCAAATCCTATTGTGAACGCATAAGCCACACCAACCAAAAAACCGCCCAATATCCCGCGCCGTGTGAATTTTGCGCGGGTAACGAGACAGATTCCGCCCATTACCAGCGCCGCAATGAGGTAGCGTTCGGTATTAAAGGCCAGTGCGCTGGAAACATGGATGGCAGATTGTGTAAACCATGCCTGCAAGCCAAACCACATTGAGATCAATAACATAATCCCCACCGCTAACTTTGTCCTGTTATGCATCATGCAATCCTATTCTGCGCTCAACTCATGTTTGTTGTGTGCTTTCAGCCTAACAGCGCAGGGGTATAGCCGTCGTTCACCTAAGGTAGAAGACTCTATGAGCAGGTGGGTGAATCCGAATAAAGAGATGGTTATCCAGACTCGGTTGACAAGTTATGCGTCAGGTATGAAACCATTTGAGGATATCAGGGGATACCGCGATCAGACGATGCAGGGAGATTTTCACGCCTGTACAGTATGATTCTGCTTCGCACATCTCAGTTCAGGCCGTGCTGCAATCCTTGATGCGTGGCGGTTCGCTAGGACAGACGGAGTTCTTGGGCACGCAAAATCGCCTGCGCGCGAGTATCCACGTCGAGTTTGTCATAGATATGGGTCAAATGCTTCTTTACTGTACTGAGTTCGACAACGAGTTCGCTGGCAATTTCCCGGTTGGAGAATCCTCGCCCAATGTAGGCGATAACTTCCAGTTCACGATAACTCAGCGGCTCAAACAGGTGTTGATTGGCCTCCTGAATATGAGCCGGAATTGACGAACCACTCGACTTTTGCGACGTGTTGGCCGATAGAGATGACTGGATGATCTGGGCTACATCCAATCTTCGTCCCCGTTCATAAGCCGCCTCAAACGCTTCAGAGTTCAACTGTTGTTCGAGTTGGGTTTGTAACGTAGTTTGTGTTAACCATTGAGGCAGCCAGCCCATCAGGTTGCTCGACTGGGCTTCGGCCAGTCCCAGCAATTCAGCGGCACGAACCATCTGCCCATGCTGTGCTTCCCACGCTGCCAGAGGCGGCAAACACCAGGCTTGGTCGCCGAATGCCGCAAATTCGTTCGCCTGGCTCATGGCACTGAATAGATGCCGTTTGAAGATTACTTCGTCATCGTGCAGCATCAGGGCATAACCAAGATGCACAAAGTAACGGACGACAGCTTGTGTAGCCAGGCTTTCACTATTGGCTAATGCGTGAATCGCATTCTCAACCTCTCCATTCAGATAATCGAGCAAACTTTGTGCCAGGTTGACCCATGCCAGCCCCAAGACATGATTCAGGCTGCGGGCGAGTCGCTGATTAATTGCGTTCTGCTGACGCGCCTCATCAAAACGCCCTGCCAGAAAGGCCAGCAGCGTCCGTGTGATCTGCGCCAGGAGTAAAGTGGATGGCTCGCCGGTCACGCGGCTGATACTCAGGATTTCTTCGGTAACACGCGCGCATTCTTCAAGTTTCCCCAATGGCAGGAGATCCATGCTCAGGTTATAAAGCGAATAAGCCGTGCCGATCTGGTCGCCGTGTTTACGGCGCAGCATAAGTCCCTGATTGAGCAGTTCGATCCCTTCGCCAACACCCCGTGTATCGCTCATCAGCTTGGCATGGAAATGAAACGCCCATGCGGTATAAAATTCGTCGCCTAATATGCTGAAAGCTTGCGCCGCGCTTTGGTGCAAATTGGTCGCCCGCTCCAGGTCATCAGTCAGCGTTCGCAGGGCATCTCCCAGCGTCAGCGTACACAGCGCAATCTCCAGGGGGGCATCAAAATCACCGAATAACGCGAGCAGTGCTTCCAGTTCTTCGAGGACGGCAGGATGATGGATAAAGGAACCTTCCTGCCAGCGCTGTATCCATCGAAAACGAAGCTGCATACGTGCCAACAGCAAACGGGCATTCGGAACAGACATCAATGCAAAGGATTTTCGTGTGAAATCCCACAATGCTTCAAACAATGAGTAACGGCTGCGCATGACACAGTACCAGAATAATCCTTCAAGCGCGTCGGACAAGAACTCCTGCTGATCGTGTTGTACTGCCCATTCCCATGCCGCCCGAATATTTTCTTCATCTGCTTGAAATGCGTCGAGCGCCTCAAGCTGCCGGTTATCTTTGATGTATTCGCTGCGATCCCGAATAAACTCTAGGAAATATTGGCTGTGCGCGGCTGCCGTTGCATCCAATTCATCTGAACTATGCAGATGCTCCGCCGCATACTGGCGCAGCAGTTCATGCACTTCAAAGCGCCTCTCGTGTGGGGTTGGCTGAAGCACCGCCGTTTTGAGAAGGCTGCGTAAACTATGGAGACTGCCCTGGGCAATCATCTGTGCAGCCTCAATTGAGAACCCTTGTCGGAAGACTGAAAGCCGCGCAAACACCTGTTGTTCAGCGTCTCCCAAAAGTCCCCAGGTGAAATCAAAAATAGCACGTATGCTGCGCTGCCGTTCCGGAACGTCACGAAAATCGGTTTCTAAGATATTGAACCCATGTCGAATTTCTCTGGCAATTTCTTCAGGAGACAACAGCGCCATCCAGCTTGC
>JBDTNB010000359.1:0-3181 GCA_039933955.1 Chloroflexota bacterium | reverse complement strand
AAATCAGGCCGATGACATGGATCGATTCGTCATTGGCAATCGGGGCGCTCACGAACGCGCCAAAATCGTGTTTGTAATCAACTTTATTACTTTGCGTGCCACAGGTGAAACCGCGCGTACTGGCCCGCAGTACCCGCCCGACCATCAATTGTGCTGTCTCCGTCGCTACCATAGTCATCTGTGCTCCCGTAACATTTCCAGTTAAAAGTGGAAAGGTGAAAGTTAAAAGTGAAAAATCGATTGAACCAACTTTTACCTTTTAACTCGAAACTTTTAACTCACTACCTCACCTTACGCACTTGACCCTCATCCTAAATCCTTCTCCCTCAGGGCGAAGGACTTTCAAACAACCGCGTGATTTTCATATTTTCTCTTCAGGGAGCAAAAGCACTAAAATCCTCTTGGTGCGTAAGGTGAGTCACTACATCTCGTGCTGCCGTTTGGTACTACGCGCCAGTTGTTTGCCCCAGGCCTTGCCGGAGAAGGGATGCGGATTGAGACCCTTCTTGCGCAGCTCGATAGCGATCATCTCGTCCAGCTTGGATTTATCCTTGCCGCTCACATAGGCTAATTCGTCAGCGCGGGTCAGGGCATAGGGATAAGGATTGCGTCCCTGTAATGAGCACTGCGACACTAAGACCGAGTGCAGTTCATCCACCAGCGCCCGATCTCGTGCCACCCACATCGGGATGTCCACACGGGCAATCGACTCCTGATAACCGCTGGAGGTTTTCAGATAGAAAAACGCGATTTCGTAGCTGTCCCCGCGCTGCCGATACTTCAGGTTACGCGGCGAGTTTTGCACCATAATGGCCGAGCGTTCGCCGGCTTCTAATACCGCGCTGAATAGCTGCATATCACTCACGGCTTCAAGTTCCCGGCTGGAACTCAAATCGCTGGATCGTACTTCTTCGTCGGTCAGGCTCAACAGATGCAGCAGCCGAATCATGACGCGGCTGCGCATTGGATTATCGACGTATCCCGCCAAAATCGCGCCCGAATCATGCAAATGCACCAGCGCACCGTGATACTGCTGCATGAGTTGGCGCGCCCCGGTCACATCCTCGTTCGCCCAGAACAGCAAATGATTGTCGTATAACGCGATCAAGGGACGCGCTTCGTCCTTCAGTTCCCAGCATTTCGCGCCCAGTTCATGCATCTCGGTAGCCGTGCGCCGTGCATCAATCGTGCGGTTGCTCAAAATGCGCCCGCTGGAATCATGTACATGGTCTTTGTGGAAGAACAAACGCGGCACGCTGTATTGGTCAGGCACACGATCTATGCCGTGATGGTAGGTGAAGAGGCCGATGTTCACTAGAAAATAGTGAACCGGCGATGGTTCTGCGGGATAAATTTGGGAGCCGTCCGCAGCGATAATGGTCGCACTGGCTGGAAATTCCGGGCAGGGGAAGGTCTGGCAAACCACTTCGTGAATGGGCGCGTCGAGCGGCGCTGCACCCCGGTAGCCGCTCACGTCTGGGCGGCGGGTCATTTCGACGCGCTTGTGGATAAAATCCAGATCGGTGGCCTGATAAAACCGTTCGATAGCGAGGTCAAGGCGGTTGCTGGCGTTGAGGTCAATTTCATCCAGCATTCGCCCCAGCTTGTAAACCTGATCGACGACCTTATTAAACTCCAGCGACAATGCTAACCTCTAAAATTATGCTTGCGTTTCTTTAACGTATGAACTAGGTTAGCACCGACGTTCTAAGCTGTCAAGTAGCCGGGGGTTAAGCCGGTTTAACATAGACCTGTTTTGAAGGTATAGTGTGTTACAAACCTCAGTGCGTTTTATCTACAAAATAATATGCTGTAGAGGTCGGTTTTTGCGAAAAAACGGACACCATACATCATGTCCCTACAAAACGGGTTGCTGTAGGGACGAACTATATTTCGTCTGTCTTGGAACGTTTCCGAAACCCTCTCAGTAGGCCTAAATACCACACTTAAAATGCCTATGTCAAGCAATTTGTGTAATCTTACAACATGACCCAAGTAACAGGTGCAATAATCAAATAATCTTGGTATACTGCTGTAGACATTAGATTTCCCAAAAATTTTAAAAAAATTAGCTTCTTCTTTCTATCCAGATTTATAAATCGATGTTTGGGGTGGAGAAGCCATGATTACCAATCAAACTCAGGAAGGTATGGTTGTTGGGCATACCGAAGAGGTTGTCTTTGCGGGCGATGGTGTTCGCCTGTCGGGACAACTTGACTATCCGCACGCAGCCTCTCGCAGCACCACTTTCCCCCTCCTGTTCGTCCTGCATCACGCGGGCAGCGAAGCCCGCAGCGGTTATACCCATTTCGCCCAATTTGGGCTGCAAGCTGGTTACGCGGTGTTCCGTTGGGACAAGCGCGGCACGGGGCGCAGCGGTGCAGGTGGACGCGGCTCAACCACGCAGGACGCCGTAAATGCTTTCGAAATTGCCCTGGATCAGCCCAAAATTGATCGTCGCCGCGTCGTGATTCTGGCGCAGGATGCCGGGACAGGATTGCTGGGCGATTCATTCGGATTGTTTGCGCGGCAGCAGTCGCCGCATGGCGTTGTGCTGGCAACCAATATGCTCGACGAAAAAGCGATTCTCGCCATCGAATCCCAGGTGTTGATTATCATGGGTCAGCACGATTGGAATCCCTGGCAGAAGTTCGGCAAAGCCGCTAGCGATGCCCACAATGAGGCTTATCGGCATGGTGCGTCGTATTATGTTGCGCCCTATGCCAACCGGATGCTGACCGATATTCGTTCCGAGACGTTCCATTTTGGCGCGAAGAATACGCTCCACGATTGGTTGCAAGTGATAGCGTGAGTTTTTCGGTCAATTTGAGTGGACAAAATGCGCTTGTGACCGGTGCAGGCGCGGATACCGGACGCGCGATTGCATTAGCATTAGCCGCTTCCGGTGCAACCGTTACTGTCAATGATTTGAATCCGGATCGCGCTGAAACCGTCGCCCAGGAAATTATTGGGCTGGGCGGGCGCGCGATTGCATGGCAGGCCGATGTATCCAACCGTTTCCAGGTTGGCTCGTTGATCGAAGGCGCGCGCGATGCATTCGGGCGCATCCATATTCTGATTAACGCCGCCGGAGCGCATAAACTTGGCCCCGCTTCCAAACTCGACGAATGGGACTGGCGGCGTCTGTTGGATGTGAATCTGACGGGCGCTTTTTTTTGCA
>JBDTNB010000358.1:0-3184 GCA_039933955.1 Chloroflexota bacterium | reverse complement strand
AAATAATCCCTTGTCGCCATGCATCCGCTAATGCTATAATGCAACCCCATTCAAGGTAAAACTGATGCGCGCCTCACGGCGCATTTTATTCGGAAGGACAATTGATCATGAACGAGTTAATGGCTTCTCTGGTCGCCGAAGATCGCGGCCACCCGCAGGTGTCATCGGGTGACACTGTGAAAGTGCACGTCCGCATCGTCGAAGGTGATCGCGAACGTATTCAGGTGTTCCAGGGTGTCGTCATCCGCGTGCGTGGGGGCGGCAACGAAGCCAACTTCACCGTTCGCCGTATTGCCAGTCATGGCATCGGCGTCGAGCGTACCTTCCTCCTGAAAAGCCCCCGTATTGAGAAAATTGAAATCAGCCGCAGCGCCAAAGTACGCCGCGCGCAACTGTATTATCTGCGTGATTTGCGCGGTAAGGCTGCCCGTCTGAAAGAAAAGAGACGCTAAATCTTGGCTCCGCTGATTGGCATCACCACCGCCCGTATCCAGAATCCGTCTACAGGATGGCAGTATAACCGCGCCTATGTGGCGATTATACAGTCTGTCGCGGATGCGGGTGGTTTGCCAATTCTGATTCCGGTCAGCGTCAACGATGATGTGCTGCGAGAAATTTATACGCGCATGGATGGCGTGCTGCTCCCCGGCGGTGGGGATGTTGATCCATCGTATTTTCACGCCGAGAAGCATCCCAAAACTGGTGAGGCCGACGACGCCCGCGATCACGCGGAAATTTCGGTGGCGCGGTGGGCTGTCGAAGATGATCTGCCCGTATTTGGTATTTGTCGGGGACAGCAGGTGCTGAATGTTGCCCTCGGCGGCACGCTGATCCAAGATATTCCAGCGCAAATCGGCACAGCAGTCACCCATGATTTCCCGGAAGACAGGCCGCGCGGTAATCCTGCCCACCTGGTCGAAATTGATCCCTCCAGCCGTCTGGCAAGCATTCTGGGGACGACCTCACCGGTTGTCAACAGCCTGCATCATCAATCGGTGGAAATGGCTGCGCCGGGGACATGTGTCACCGCCTATGCGCCGGATGGTGTAATTGAGGCGCTGGAAATGCCGGACAAAAAATTTGTCCTGAGCGTACAGTGGCATCCCGAAGATATGTATCCTGACAGCGATGCCATGAAACGTCTCTTCCGCGCCTTTGTTGAGGCTGCGCGTGACCGGGCTTCGACGTAAACTTGGCGTTCTGGACTCCGGCATCGGCGGCCTGTCTGTCCTGCGCCAAGTCCATCGACTGCTGCTGCATCATCCGACGATTTATGTCGCTGACCAAATCCATATCCCCTACGGCCCACGTCCTGCCGAAGAAGTCCATTCTTTCGTCGTTCCCATCGTTGAATTTTTAATGGCACACGGCGCAGAAGTGATCATCCTGGCCTGTAACACGGCCAGCGCCACCAGTTTGCTGCTCCTGCGCGAAGCCTATCCCGATATACCGTTTGTGGGCATGGAACCCGCTGTCAAACCGGCTGCTGAGGCTACTCGCAGCGGTATCGTCGGTGTGCTGACGACCCGCACAACGGCCAATGGCCCGCTGTATGAACGGGTGTTGGATCGTTTCGCCCGCGATGTCCAGGTTGTCACCCAGATCGCGCCGGGACTTGTCCCCATTGCTGAGGCGCAGAGCCAGCATACGCCGGAGAGCAGGGCGATCATCGAAAGTTATGTGCAGCCGCTTCTCGCTGCTGGTGCGGATCAAATCGTTCTCGGTTGTACCCATTTCCCGCTTATTGCTGATGCTATTCAAGCCGCTGCTGGGGCGCGCGTGGCATTGGTTGATCCCAGCCCCGCCATCGCACGGCAGGCCGCTCGCGTCTGGCCGTCTGGAATGCTTCCCCCGCCCGCCATTAATCAATATTTCACCACTGGCGACCCCGCCCGCTTCCAATCCATGCTTAAAACCTTGACTGGCGTCGATAGCCCAGTGCAACAGCTTTCCTGGACAGACTCGCTTGAATTAGAAGTGACCAATCCGCTTTAACCAAAACTCAGGTCTTCAGCTTTCACATCAACTGCCGACATAGATGTTCGATTTGCTGCCTTTTCAATTTCCGCCGCCGACACTCCCGGTTTGAGTTCCACATGCGGATCAGCCCATTGATACAAATACAACCGCTGCGAGTCAGTAAATAAGCCTCGATACCATTCCGCGAACGCATAAATTAATTCCACATCACCAGTCAATACAATGCCGTATTGATCCCGATGCAGCCCGCCGATCATATTCTTTTCGTCGATTTGCAAATGCCAATCCAGCACATATGCTTGCGGACGCGGTTCGCGGATGTTCAGCCCAATCTCCGGCCACTTTTCGCGCAGCTTATCCGCCAACCAATCAGGCTCAATCCTGAGTTTGATTTCAGGCAGCGGCTCATTCATATAGACCCAATTCTCGTTCCATTTTCGGTAGCGCCATTGGACGGTGCTGTATTCCGGCGCTGGGCTGATGAGATACATGCTGCCCCGGCTGTGGTATTCACCATTTTCATCAGGTGCAGCCTGGGTGATGAGGCGAAAGTAAATCGTCTCCAGGGCTTGCATCGCTTCCCGATTTATCTGCCATCCAAATCCAATCGGTAAGTTGTGATCAGTAGCTGTAACGCGGTCAAGTTCGGATAGGGCGGGAGAAATATCATCAAATGCTTGCGTGAGTCGATAGGCCGCCCAGAAGCGTATGTCAGGTTCAGGGGCAGAAAGCAATTGAATATAAACCTGAATGGGATCAGGTTTTCCAAAATACCATTCGAGCGCGTGACTGCGGACAATTACATTTTCATCTGAATCATGGATAATTTGATCGAAAATGGGGATGGCTCGATCATCTGATATAGACCATAGGGCATCAATGGCATCCATCCTGAGTTCCATGGTTTGGTCGCGATCAGCCAAAATATGTATTAGAGGCGATACAGCCCGGAGACTGCACATTCTTCCTAGCGTTCTTGCTGCGGTGCTTTGTATCGGCTTATCAGTCGAATTTAAGGCAGCAAGCAGTGGTGTAACCGCTCGTCGTTTATCGAGCATTGGACAAGCGTCACAGAACGCAAGACAAATTTCTCGCCGCAAGTCTAAGTCTGCGTTTTCATCTACCAGAAAACGTGCTAAATCTTTGTAGGTATACGTCTGATGTGAATTCAAATGGCAAAAAAGGGAAACGTCCGTCAAGATAG
>JBDTNB010000357.1:0-3209 GCA_039933955.1 Chloroflexota bacterium | reverse complement strand
TCTATGAGCGCGACGACTGGAAAAAACGGCTCAATGCGGCGCAGGATGTCCAGCCGCTGCTGCTGGAACGAGGTATTGCGCTCAATTTGCAACCTGTCGAAACACCTGTACTGCCTGTTCCCAATTCAAATACACCTGAGTCCGCCGTAACTACACCATCCACACTGGAAATAGCCGCCTTGATGGCACGAGTCGCTGCTGAAACCCAGAAGCAAACCAATGGCAGTGTCCAAACAATAAGCACGAGTGAAATGCGTAATAGGCATGAAAAGCGCAAGCGTACTGTGAAAGAGGTGACTTCATGACCCTGACCAAGAACAAGATGGTGCGCGAAATCGGGCGGCGCACGCGGCTGAAGAACCGCGATGTGCAGGTGATGCTTGAAACGCTGATTGAGGTCTGGACTGAAGAACTGGTTAGCAGCGGACGCATTGAATTGGAGAACCTTTTTGTCCTCCAAACGCAGTGGATTGATCGGGGCGAACAGCGCGGAATGCTGTCCAGTGGTGAAGCTCCGCGCATCATCCGGCGAGTGACTCTCAGGGTGAGCAAAAGGTTGAAATCGTACTTGAACAATGAATAAGTGTAAACGTCACCTATCGTCTCCACCGACATCCCAAACGCGCACAGTGCCATCTTCGTGTCCGCCAGCCAGCCATCTACTATCGGGACTCCATGCCAAAGCGGAAACCTGCATGTTAGGAATAGTTACAACGGGAACAGCATTGATGCCGATAGGTGCTGCCTCAATAGTATAGATGCCAACGCCCAACGAGGTGCTTACTGCTATGGCATGACTTTCTGGATGCCAGGCATGATAGAAAGTTGTATCGGTATCCAATACGGTTGTGATATGTGCAGCCTCATCCGATGATAGATCGACTTCTAAAACATCCAAGCGATATTCAGTCTCGCCACTACCAGCAATACCACGACGACCTACTAACGCGACCATTGAGCTATCAGGACTCCATGAAATATCATAAAGTACAGTGAAGAAAGATGGTCTCAATCGGTTGATCAAATCACCAGTTTCGGCATTGTAAACCCACGCCGAGGTTTCGCCCTGTGAATCACGGGTGATAACAGCCAGCATCGTGTTATCAGGACTCCAAGTTATTTCTGATGGATCATCCACAACGTCTATTGTTGTAATCTCTTCGTCTGGTGAGAGGAAGCCATTTTCGCCACCTACTGTAGAAATAGTAACAGGCTGATCACTTATTTCAGTGACTACTCGTGTAAAATCGTCATTCCATATATAGTGGGGAAGGTAATCACCTGAATTATCATGCGCGACATATCCCGGTGTTTCATGGATAGTGCCTAAGAATTCACCTGTCTGGGCATCCCATTCCACTATGAAGGCGGTCGGGAAAGCTCCAGGTGCAGTGATTTGAGGAATCGACTGAAAACCTATCAACGTAGTATCAGTCGCGCCCCATCGCAATTCATCGAGATTCCAACCCTGGTATGGTATCGTCGCTATCTGTGACTCTGGTTGGTCAGGTATCGTCACGTCCCAGATAGTAATCGTTTCACCTATTCGATTTGCAGCAGCCAGGTACCGATTGTCAGATGACCATGTGAGTATATGAGGTGGCTGATTGTGAACCGATCTGACCTGCAACGGCTCTGCCTCTTCAAGACCCCATATCATAATTTGACTATCCCATGTCAGATCTGCCCATACATCATCATTGGGGTGTTTTGCAATACTCCGAATGTCCCCTAATGAAAATCCTCGATCAAGTGGTGTCCAATTGTCTGTATTCCACACATCCAGAATACTATTCGCAGGTGGCGATACATAACGAGAAACGGTGACGAGTTGTTGACCATCATCGAGCCACCACATATCGAAATAAGCACTAAACTCTCCTGCAAACGTATCAACATCATTCAATAAATCGCCAGTTTCTACACTCCATGCATGGAGTATCGCCGGAATGGACGTTAGCCCCACCAATACTGAGCCATCGGGACTCCATTGAATATCACTCCAGAATAGATTTGGATCTGCACTCATATAGGTATTTATTATTGAGCCGGTAGATGCATCCCATACACGAACCTGCTTGCCAACCTCTTCGCCAAGATCGACTACGCCTGCGATCTGTGTGCCATCTGGATGCCACGCAAGAGTAAATTCGAGATCAGGAATTGTCAGGACGGATTCGCCTGTTTTTACGTCTAGCACCTGTGCTCCATCGGAGATAATAACCGCCAACCGTTCACCATTGGGCGACCAGGAAAAACGCAAGGCGTAACTGTCATCGTGGAACGTCCATAAACGATTCAGCTTAAGCGAGTACGGGTCTATGGTCGCATCCCACAAACTTAGAGTGTCATCCCAATTTGCAATTGCTAGTTGATCACCATCTGGCGACCACGCGAGCCATGCGACAGAACCAGGAGCGAGGAAATGAGCCAAATCCGCCAAACTATCATCATAAAGCCAAATACCGAGACTGCCACCGACTGCTAGCACATCGCCCGAAGGGTGCCAGTCGAGGGTGTCTGCTGTTCCACGCCCTAACTGCATGATTTGCGGGGGGATATACGAATTATCAGTATCCGTTTGTGCATGAAGTTGGGTAGTTGTCAGCAATATCAGGCAGAGTAAGATTAGCTGGCGCACAAGATAATATCCTGAATGTTAATGTTTATCTCGATTATACGCTCATCCATATAGGCGTGGGGAAAGCGTCGGTTAGTCACTTGTATATGGCTTGGTTAGAAATATACTCAGGCCACATACGTTTAGCTACACTACAGATCAAAATCCGGTGACATTGGCTCGACCTTCGGTTCATCGTCCCTTTCATCCAGCTCCGTAAACTGCTGGATTGGATCTGTGTACAGCCCTTCCGTCTCAATCCGAGCATCGCGTTTGGCGTTGAGGTTGTAGGGATGTCAATTTCTCCATTTAGCGTAAGCGAATCCAGTAAATGTCCGCCTTATCGCACTTCACTTCAAATTTTGTCGGATAGTCTGCTAAAAACTTGAGCAGACTCTTGTACTTCTTACCCGGCTGCCCCAATCGTTTGGGCTTGAGCTGGTAGAAGGTCTCATAGAGACAATGTGCGACCCGGCTGAAATTGACCCACTCCTCGTTCTGTGCCCGAATGAAATCATCGGCTGTCTGTAAAACATCATCCGTGCTGTAGTCCCGGATAGCCTGTGCTGCGATTTCACGCTTGCGCTGG
>JBDTNB010000356.1:0-3215 GCA_039933955.1 Chloroflexota bacterium | reverse complement strand
AGTGATCTTCATATTGTCGTTGATCCAATTCCGGGTATTCCGGGGATTCGAGACTGATTAACTATGAGTGACATGAAGACAACACGCCGTATCGCTACGGTTGCTATCAATATTGTGGTAGCCGTGATTGGCGTCATCATTGCGTATCCGCTGGTGTGGATGATCTCTGCGTCATTTAAACAGACCACCGAGATCTATCAATTCCCACCTACGCTCATCCCTAAAGGTTTTACGTTTGCCAATTATGCGCGATTGTTCACAGATTGGCCATTCGGAACGTGGTATATAAATAGCTTAGTCATTGCGCTAGCCTGCACCATTACTGTATTGTTTTTTACATCGCTGGCAGGTTTTGGGTTTGCCAAGTATCGTTTTCGTGGCAAAGGGTTGCTATTCTTTATTATGCTTGGCTCAACCATGGTGCCATTCCAGTTAATCCTCATTCCGCTCTTTATTTTCATGAGCAAGCTCAAATGGACGAATGGCTATCTGTCGCTCATTATTCCATTTATGGCACCTGCCGTTGGCATCTTTTTGATGCGACAGTTTATGAATAGTATTCCCAGCGAATTGATGGAATCTGCACGCATTGATGGAGCAACGGAATTCACTATTTACTGGCGAATTATGCTTCCGCTGGCGCGTCCGGCATTAGCTGCATTGGCCGTTCTAACATTCCTGGGATCATGGAACAGTTATCTATGGCCTTTGACTATCTTGCGCACTCGTGAGTATATGACATTGCCAGTGGGTATGGCGACAATTCTAGGGGGTATGTTGGTAGGGAGCGAACCGCCAATCGGCGCGTCGATGGCAGGCGCAACGTTGATCACAATTCCTATCATCTTAGTTTTCGTCTCGGTACAGAAGCAATATATAGCTGGTCTGACGGCAGCGAGTGTTAAGGGCTAGTGCAAATCAATTGTCGTTAGATTTGTATTTGATAGTCCTTTACCTCTTGTGGAAAGCCCGATGGCCTTTTTGAAACAATCTGTTTGCATCAGGTAAGTCAACTAACAACGAAACAGCTTCACGCTGTCATTGGAATAGGACAAACAATGCTCTACGGTGCTGCATATTATCATGAATACCAGCCCTACGAACGGCTGGCTGAAGACATCCAACTGATGCAACAAGCCGGATTGACAGTGGTTCGACTCGGCGAATCCACCTGGGCCAGTTGGGAACCGCAGGATGGCGTGTTTGAGTTCGCGTGGATGGATCGCGTCATTGATGCCCTGCACAAGGCGGAAATCAAGGTTATCTTAGGGACACCGACTTACGCCATCCCAACTTGGATGCACCGCAAACATCCCGACTTAATGGCTCAGTATGATCAGGGCAAGCGGGCCTACTATGGTGCTCGACAAAACATGAATCACACACACCCAGCGTTTCGCTATTACGCTGAACGTATCATACGCCAATTAGCCAGCCATTATGCCCCACATCCCGCGATTATCGGCTATCAGGTTGACAACGAAACCAGCAGTGGCTTGCTTCATAACCCTGACGTATTCCAGAAATTTATTGATCATCTGAAAGCGAAATTTGGCAGCGTCGAGCAGCTAAACGAGATTTGGGGATTAACCTATTGGTCGCATCGGCTCGAAGATTGGGCAGATTTATGGACGCCCGATGGAAACACAAACCCTGGCTATGATCTGGAATGGCGACGGTTTCACGCCTCACTTGTGACTGATTTGTTGAGTTGGCAAGCACGCATTGTCCGTGAGTACGCCCACCCCGATCAGTTCGTGACACAATGTTTTGTATCCTTACATGGTCGTGCTGATGCCGATGTTTATGATATTGCTCAGGCACTAGATGTGGTAGCAATCAATCCGTATCATCCAACGCAAGATGCCCTTGATTTGACGGAGGGTAAGGCTCTTGTTTACGGTGCGCCCGAATGGATGAATATACAGGGCAACCAATCACAGGTCTATCGTCTGTTTCTCAACGCCGATTTTGCACGCGGCGCTAAACAAAAGAACTACCTTGTAACCGAACTCGATGCCACTTCCATTGGCGGTTCACATTGCAACTATCCCGGCTATGATGGGCAGCTTCGACAGGCTGTCTACGCTCATATTTCGCGCGGCGCGAACATGGTTGAATACTGGCACTGGCACACACTTCACTATGGAGCAGAAACCTACTGGGGCGGCATTCTGAATCACGATCTTGAACCGGGTCGCATCTACGCGGAGTTTCAACGCACAGCAACCGAACTCCGTGATCACGACACATTGTTGACCGATCTGCGCCCTGATGCTGATGTCGCCTTTGTCTACTCACAAGACAGCAAGTACGCCTTTGAGTTCATGCCACCTCTTGCTCAAGTGGGGTCAAACCTGCCTGATCGGGCTGCATATGGGCGCATCTTCGATACATTCTATCGAGGTTTTTTCGATGCACGGACTCAGGCCGTCATCCTCGATGCCGAGCAAAAGTTTGAGGATTATCCGCTCGTTGTCGTGCCTACACTGTATATCGCTGATGATGCGTTGCTCCAACGCTTGGTGAGCTATACTGAAAACGGCGGTCATTTATTGCTAGGCTTTCGCAGCGGTTATGCTGACGAGTTTGCGCGCATACGTTGGCATCGTGCACCCGGCATTCTGCGAAAAGCTATTGGAGCAAGCTATCAGGAATATTCGAATCTGGCTGCTCCATTACACTTGAGAGCCGCCAGCAATGATTTTGTGCTCCCTGAAAATGCCCAGGTACTTGGCTGGGCAGACGGATTAATTTTGGAAGGCGCAACGCCGTTAGCATACTACGACCATCCCCATTTTGGGCAGTTCCCGGCTGTCATAACGCAAGCGTTTGGATCGGGCCGTGTTACCTACTGTGGCACACTGCCTGATCCCGCCTTTGCCGCTAATTTAGCCCTATGGGTGACTAAGCAAGCAGGTGTGCATCTCAATTTCACAAATCTCCCCGCATCCATCCGTGCAAACTCGGCAATAGCCCGCGATGGAAAACGATTATGGTTCTTTGCAAATTGGTCTGACAAACCGCAACAAGTTGAATCAATATCCCTCACAGGTACTGATTTATTTACTACTATGGCGATTAACGAGAGCAGTACATTTACGCTCGCGCCTTGGGATACTAAAATTGTCGTTGCTGAAGAATTAATCACCGAAGAGTATTCTCAATCTTCGATCGCGCATTGATAACTGGGCGAATCGCTGATTAGTGCGACT
>JBDTNB010000355.1:0-3236 GCA_039933955.1 Chloroflexota bacterium | reverse complement strand
CGCCGCGTTCCAGCAGTTGCAGCGCGCTGGTCGCGTCTTCAGTGTGCCGCAGTGTGACCGCCGACAATGCTGCTGGTGTTTTCCAGTAATTGTCATTCCGTACCATCGTGATTGCGCCCAGTGGTGTCCAGCCCGTCAGAATAAACGGCCCGGAACCGGCTGAATTCTGAGTCAGCCAATCGTTGGCGGTATCAGTAGTGTCGGCGTCTGCTGCGTCCGTACCACCATTTTCCTTGACCAATTTGCTGTCGAGGATGCTCAATGCCGGAGCCGTGACAATCGTCGCGAACGCCGGATATTTCTGTGTCAGCGTGACTTTCAGCGTCAGGTCGTCAACCGCTTCCACGCTGGCGATCTGGTCAGCATAGAATGACGGATTGCCCTTGATGTTTTTCAACCGCGTCCATGAGAACCGCACATCTTCCGCCGTCAGCGGATTGCCCGACGCGAATTTCACATCCGGGTGCAGCTTGAAAGTGTAGGTCAGCCCATCGTCCGAAACTTCATAGCTGTCTGCCACACCGGGGACAATTGTGTTCAGGTCATCGGCATGGATTTCCAGCAGCGTGTCATAAGTCGCGTGCTGAATCGTCAGGTTGGTCGTCTCATACGAGCGCGCCGGATCGAACGTAATCACGTCGTCCAGGCTGGTCGCGACGATCAGCGTGCTGTCCTGCGCCGCCGCGCTGCCTACCGTAAATAAACCGATTAAAAGAATCACGAGCAAACATAAATGTCGTTTCATCTTGATCTCCCTTACGTAAATGTGACTGTAACTTTGAGTTTGATAATGTAAGTTAAAACGCATCGACTGTCAAATCCATAATCCCACAAATGGAAATAGGTTCAATCTTGTGTACAATACACCTTTGCAGGCCAAATATTGTCTTTGTCCTGTATATAGACGAAAAACCTAATCGTCCGAATCTGTTTGCCGAATAATTTCTATGCGTTGTGTATTCTTTAGGGCGAACGCTTCCCGGCGGGTTTGAGTCGGCTTTAGCCGACTTCCCGCCGGAACCTGTAGCCGGGGGTTTGAACCCCCGGCGGCATGACTGCAAACACTGATCCCCTTCTGTGCATGGGTACGGTATTTGCAGCAATAAATTTGAATGGTCAGTCTAATACGAGTGAGAACCCTATGCCCGATACCCTGATTCAAGTCGCCCATAATGTCTGGATTTTCCCCCGCGATGAAGACCCCAATCGCGTCCAACCCAATGTGGGCGTGATTATCGCCGATGGACACACCGTCCTCGTAGATGCCGGCAACAGCCCGCGCCATGCCCGCCGCATCCTGCTCGCGCTCGATGACGTGAATGCCCCGCCCATCAGTCACATCATTTACACCCACAGCCACTGGGATCACGTTTTCGGCGCGATGATTTTTGGCGCGCCCGCCATCGCCCACGAATTGTGTCGCAAACAATTAGTCGAGACCGCCTCCAAACCCTGGAGTCATGGCTACATCCAGGAGGAGATTCAGCGTGCGCCTTCCCGCGAAGTTGGATTGCGCGCCTTAGGTCGTGCCATCGAGGATTGGCGCAGCTTTCGCATCATCCTGCCGGAAATTGTGCTGTCGAAAATTTTGCGTCTCTATCTTGGCGATTTCACCATCGATATTGAGCATGTTGGCGGTCAGCACGCGCCTGATTCGCTGGTTGTGCGCCTTCCCCAGGCTGGCGTGATGTTCACATCCGATTGTTACTATCCGCCGACCCCGCCCCAGCGCCGCCCGGACGATACCCTCGACGCCGATATGATCGACTCGCTCCTCGATCCTGACATCGACATCTATATCGACGGGCATGGCAACCCGCGCACCCGCGCCGATATGCAGCAGTTAGCGCTCGAAACCCGTCAGGGCAGTGCATGACTTTTCAATCCGATTCGACCCGTATTCTCTGGCGATTTCATTACTTTTTGCCAATGCGGGGTTGGGAAAAAGATTTCGCGGATAAGTGAGTAATGCGCAACGTATGTTGGCTAAAACCTAACCACTATCGACTTGTGGGCTTTGTACTTTTAACTCGTCACTTTTAACTTTTAACTTTTAACTAAATATGCAGCTCAAAAAATATGCCCACGACGCGCCCTATTCCTATACTTTTGGCGTTTTTCCCACATTGGAACTCCTGCGTTACCAGCCCAAATTCGCTGAACAGGTGCTAATCCATTCGGCAGGTGAGCGCAACGAAGGCGTGGAGAAAATGCGCGCCCTGTGCAGCACCGCCCGTATTCCCATCAGCCGCGACGACAAGCTGGTCGAACGCCTCTCGCCCAAAGACAACACTTATGCCATCGGTGTCTTCAAAAAATACCGTCCCGCGCTTGACCCCCAGGCCAACCATGTCGTGCTCGTCAGCCCCGGCGATATGGGCAACCTCGGCACAACCTTGCGTACCCTCGTGGGTTTTGGCATCACCAACCTCGCCCTTATCAAACCCGCCGTCGATATTTTTGACCCGCGTGCCATTCGAGCCTCAATGGGCGCGTTTTTTCAGGTCAACTTTGCTTATTACGACACCTTCAACGATTACCACATGAACTTCAAACACAACGCCTATCCCTTCATGACCGATGGCGCAATCTCGATTCACGAGGCCGATTTTCACCAGCCCTTTGCCCTGGTTTTCGGCAGCGAAAGCAGCGGTCTGACTCCCGGTTATAATGCCGTCGGCACGAGTGTCACCATCCCCCATCGTCCCGCCATCGACTCGCTCAATCTCTCCGTCGCCATCGGCATCGCCGTCTACGCCGCCACCAAAAATTCCAACTTCACAACCTGAATCGACTTTTTGTTTTGATTCCCCTCTACGTACACGGGGAGGGGCTAGGGGAGGGGTTCCAGATGCAGCCGCGCCAGTCTGCCCCATGCCGACTCCGGCGCAGCCTCGTAAATCGTCACGTACTCTTTTAACGCCTCATCATCCTGCCCCAATGCCTCTAACGCCAGCGCCCGATAATAATGCAAACCATTCGCGAACAAAGGCAGCAAATCGGGTACTTGATGCTTGAGTTGTTCATCGACAACCGTAAACGCCTTGTCAAACCTCTGTTCAGCAATAGCCTGTGCTGCTTGATTCATTGAATCATATGCGGTGGCTTCTGTGAACATGTTGGGTGAGGGCGTCTCGCCATAAGCCAGATACCCCATACCCGCAACAGATGTCTGCACAATTTCAACTGTAGTAGGTGAGGGCGATATATAATTTCTGGCCTGTGTATCCCAACTA
>JBDTNB010000354.1:0-3261 GCA_039933955.1 Chloroflexota bacterium | reverse complement strand
GTGGAACGTTTACTGCTGGAGATGGTACGCCCTGACCCAGTGCAGCCACGTCGGGTGCTGCCAGAACAGATGCACTTCTCTTTCCACAATAATCGCCTCACACCGACACAGGCGCTGAAGGAACTCATTCAACTCGTACAGGTCGCTGCACGCCAGCGAGGGCGACCTTTCAACAATGTGCTGGAACTGCTAGCTAACCCGGATGATGAAGGCGATGAAGAGATTGTTCTTCATCTCTCACCGGAAGAACAACTACTGCATGATCTGGTCAATCTTGCGATCACGATCCGTGACGATGGACAGGTCAATCCGCTGACAGTGCTGGATGTCTCCCAGGGCGTGACACAGCAGTTTCGCATTGAAACTGGAGAACGCCGCTACTGGGCGACATGGCTGCTACGTGATTTCGTCGCTGGCTACAACAGCGACGGCATGGTCCCTTGCATCATCATGCCGACAGAACGCTCATCAGTCTTTCGTCAGGCAAAAGAAAACACCGCACGTAGCGGCTTATCAGCGATAGCGATGGCGCGACAGGCTGCTCTTTTGATACTAACTGTGCATGGATATGAAACACCATCCCATGCAGTCTCGAATGACTTCTACCGCCAAGCCCTTGAACTCGACTTGCGGGGCAAACGGGAATACACCGAGACAATTCTGAGTGCGATGGGCAGTATCGACAAAAGACGATTCCATCAATATAAGAACCTTCTACGTCTTTCGGACGAAGCTATGGAATTAGCAGATCGTCATGACATCGACGAGAAGAAATTGCGTTATGTGGTTACGCTACCAGCAGAATTTCACGACGAGATTGTGCGTCAGATTATTGATTTGAACCTGACCAGCAAACAAGTCAAGGAAATCTGTGAGGGTAGCACTGACGATCATCAATCAGACGATGAGCAACTTCCATCTCAGGCACTCAGATTGGCTCGAATTGCCCAACTCAGTATGAAAACCTCTCCACAGGATTTGGCACGGGCGCTGATTCAGCAGGAGGGGGATAGCAGTCTTGCTCGTGCCAGACTTCAAGCCATGCGTAAGTTGCTATCCGATGCTGAGAAATATCTGACGGAGTAAAAAAGGTCTACCCAGGTAGACCTTTTGGAGATGATGGCATGTTTGAGCGAAATCGTAGTCCACCTAAATAAACGAAAAGCCCACTTCACACAAGGCGGGTGGGCGGCAGGCAATGATACATTGGCGAACTAGACACTCCCAATGTATCACAACCTCCAATCTCCCGCAACTGAATTTTGAGCCTTCGTCGTGTTTTTCTAACACGACCTTTATTCAACTTTGCTTGTTACTTGGAGGTTTTGGAGATGACACTTGATCTGGAGCATCTGCGCTCCCGCAATCCGATTGAAGAAGTGGTTGCAGAGAAATTCGCGTTGAAGAAGTCGGGTTCGCGCTTTATCGGCGTGGAGCATGACAGCCTGGTGGTTGTGCCAAATACCGGAATGTATTTCTGGAATTCACGTGGCGAACACGGTGATGTATTTGATTTTGTTGGACGGCATCTACTGTCATTAGGCACATGGAACAATCGTGATGCGACCCAGTTTATGGAAGTCGTGCGCTATCTCTCGCAGCGTGCGGGCATCACCCTGGAAGAAAATATTAATTTTAAGAAGTCTCCTGCATGGGCAGAACGGCAGCTTGCTCAGCGATTACACGATACCCTCTTGAATACACCCGCTGCACTCACCTATGTCACCGAAAAGCGTGGCTGGCAGCTATCGACGGTCAAGGCGGCGCGGCTAGGATTTATGCCGCACGATAAGCGTCCATTGCTGGCGGACTTGAACCTGTCAGACAACTGGCGGACGGTGATTCAGAAATTTCCATCCAATATGATTGTCTATGTCCATACCGAACAAGGACGATTGACCTATCTCAGCGGACGCAGTATTGAAGGCAAGAAACACTATAACCCGCCCCGCGACATCATCGGGGAGCGTCAGCCGTACTACAATCATCTGTACAGTTCGCACGCAGAACAGGTCGTTATCGTTGAAGGTCAGGCGGATGCCATCACCTTTACCGAATGGGGTATCGCAGCGGTTGCCATCGGCGGGATGCAGGCGGCGGATGAGCTGCTGAACCGTTTGAAAGCCCATCCACGTCTGTTCGTCGCGCTGGACAACACAGATGAAGCGAACGCGAAAAGTCGTGCCATCGCGTTGTTGCTGGGTGGTGAAACATATCTCCCGAATCTCCCACCTGGCGTAAAGGATGCCAACGAATGGTTGAGCCAGCATCAAGCCTCATCAGAGGATGCACTATCTATGCTCAACAAAGCTGAGAACTGGCTCGCAGTCGAAGTCTTTGCCGCTGCCAATTTAGAAGGACTTGCCAGACAGGATGCGATTCGAAATCTTTTTCAGTATGCCGCCAAACTGGAAAAATTCACGCTGGCTGAATTTAAGTCGCTGATGGCAAAGATTGGGGTGAAGGGACAAGCGTTCAATGAAATGCTCAAAGGGGCACAGACACAACAAAGCGAACAGCGGGAAGGAGACGAAATGCCCGAAGTGTTAAGCGACACCATCCCGATTTTATCCCCGGCACTGGGTTTTCGACGTGATGTGGCGATGGTTACAGTGTCGGTGATTGAGCGGACGAAAGATAACAAACTGAATACGCAGCCTTATCTCGTTACCAGCACCCGCGAACTACGCCGTCTGTCAGATGAGCAAATCATCACCATCAGCGATCAGGAAGTTGCCCTCAAAGTGATCCCCGATGGTTCCGAGTTCCTGATGCGCTGGCGCTACACCGATATTCGGCGGTATCTGGACGGTGAAATGATTCAGCCGGGAGCGGTCTTTGCCGCCATTCATGACCTGTTCAAGACTTATGTTGATTTCCGATCTGACATCGAGAGCCGTCTGCTGACGCTGTGGACGATTGGCACGTACTTCTACACCATGTTTCCCGCCTATCCCTATCTGGCGCTCAACTGACCGAAAAACAGTGGCAAAAGCACGGTGATGAGAGTGTTACAGCCGCTGGCGTTCAACATGATAACGACTTCTGACCCAACAGGACCGTCCATGTTCCGACTGATCCACCAGACGAGCTGCACCGTCGGGATTGATGAAGCTGAACGCTACCATAACCCAAAAGACCCCGGAATGCAGCAGATCCGCCAGTTACTCAATAGCGGTTACAAACAGGGAATGCCCGCGATCCGCGTCACGGGTGATGATCTGAAACCGCAGGCGTTCGATGTATATTCGCCCAAGATTC
>JBDTNB010000353.1:0-3262 GCA_039933955.1 Chloroflexota bacterium | reverse complement strand
TGATGGATCGAGAACAGGTTATCCAGCGCGCGAAAGATGCTGGCTGGAGAGTAATAGATATAAAAGCAAACGGTCTGAGTGTTGATATTCACTGGAAGAATTGGGAAGTTATCGCCCCTGGCAAAGGCCCCGTTTTTAGAAGCTTCACAGAAGATGCGGCATGGGATTTTGTGTATGAGCAAATGACACAACAGAAGCCAGGGGAAACATAACCTAAATAGGCTAGGGGAAAATTATGTTGTATGTCATTCTTGAAAAGACACCGGTTCCTGGCCGTTGGGAAAAGCTAGCGACCTATCGCTTACAATATGCCGAGCGCGATCTGCGTTTAGGACGGCACTACGGAGACCGGGCAACCAAACTGAAAGACACTCTGCGTAACGATGTGCTTTTGTATTCATGGGACGATGCCCAACGAATTGTTGATTACTGGCAGGAACGCCGTGATTGGGCGCAGTACAAATTGTTAGGCTACCCGCATTAGGGTAGGCATGAAAATAAAACCCCTCTACAAAATCACGATTGAACGCTGCATAGACGGCAAAAGTTTTGATGTCGAAATCGTCAAGATGTGGGGTTTCACCCATGCAATCACACCCGGCAGATGGCTAAAAGACCGTGCCACCGCCGAAGGCTGGGTAAAGCGTCAGATCGAGCGCGAAATGTGGAAGTCGCTGCGTCGATGGAAAAGTAGCCGTCCATATCTTCGATAACGAAGTTCAGCGAAGCTATAGAGCAGGGGGATTTATGACAACCAAACAAGAAGCCCTAGAAGAGTTACAGCGCGGGAAATGGCAAAATGACCGTGTGCCTGAAATCATTACTGCCGCCGAAGCCTACAATACCCATGCCCCGGATCGCCGGTTCTACACAGTGGCATGGTGGGGTGATGATGAAAGACCACTGCCTGCTGGGTTCACGCGGTTTGATTTCGAACAGATTATGGGCAACGAGTATGTGATTATGTGGCGCACCGAACCACGCGATAGGGTAGGGACGATTCTGGCAGACGAATTGGTGTTGATGTTTATCGACTAGAAATCTACTAGTCAGCAGTTGCGTGACTCTCTAACGAAGGATATACTGGACGAATAACAGTCTCTTAAACAGAAAAACGAACCGAAGTTCGTTTTCTGCCGATGACCCCACCAGGGGTTTCGAATTTAATTGACTGCCGAACTCTTGCAGGAGTTCGACGAATAACCGCACCTGAGGTAGAGGTACGATCACCCTTAGTATAGCACAGCTATCTAAAGGCGTCACTCTCCTCAGCGGGATTGACGCTTTTTTTGTATCAGGAGTTATATGGATTAAGGGTAGAACCGCGCCTGAAGAGAGTAGGGCGCATCATACATCACTTATAAAAGAAAAAGCCTTCTGTAGTTAGCTTGGCGGCACTCAGAAGGCTATCAACAAACCACCGGGGGAAGTTCATTGAACGCCCCAGCGATCTTTCGCTGTCTGTTTCCAATGATAGCGAGTTTTGTTGGCGCTGGCAAGTCCACTCCTGGTAGAGAGTGTGTTTGCTTGCCAGATTCTAATCTTTCTCAAACCTTATTCACGGCTGCTGAGGCGTATCTATCCCTCGGTTACTCAGTGATTCCAATTTGGGGAGAAGCTGATCCGGCACGCCCAAAGGTTGCAGTCGTCGAATGGGCTATTTTCCAGCAGCGGCGGCCAACACCCTCTGAAATTCGTCAGTGGTTCTCTGACAATCCTTTCGGCGGCATCGCCATCATCACTGGCAGGATTTCGAGCCTCGCTGTGTTGGACTTCGACACCCCGGAAGGCTTCCGCGACTTTTCGGCACAATACCCGGATCTGGTCGCAACCCACGTCATCCAAACCCGGCGCGGCTTCCACATTTATTTTCACCTACCGCCTCATCTACAGCTCTCCAGTCGAAAAGGGCAGGGCGTTGACTTGCTGGCAAATGGCCGCTACGTCATTGCCCGCCCAACCTGTATTGACGGCCATACCTACAAACTTATCCGCGGCGGCCAGCCCAAGACTCTGACAGCTTTTGACATAGAGCGTATCACGCGCTTCCTGGATGAATTAGGTGGAGCTATAGCCACTCAGGCCCCAGAACCCCAGGTTGCAGCCTTCTCGTTTGATTCTGAGCCTATCCAGAGCAGCTATAGAGAGCCGCAGAAGCCTGTTATAACGGCTAATGACCTCAAAGGCTTATATCAGGGGCTGCTGGCAAAAGGCTTGGGACGGAATGACACCTTGTTCCAGGTGAGCCTAAAAGCCCGCGATGAAGGCTGGACTGCCGAGCAGACCAGCGCTTCATTAACCGATTTGCATGTCTGGCAGCCCGCAGCAGACCACCGACATGAAACACCCGCACGACGGTATACCGAAGCGCGCAAAACCGTGCAATCCGCTTTTTCACGACCTGCACGCACGCAGAAAATGCCTGCCTATGCAAACCAGGAACAAATACCCAACAGTGTTCGCGAACATTTATGCAAGTTGGGTCAGACACGCACGGTTCGGGTGCTGGATGGGCTGCGCCTTCAAGGGATCACATCAGGAATGCTATTTACGACCAATCAGGCACTCGACCTGCTCAAAGGGATTGTGGGTCGGGATTCAGCTTATGCCGCTTTGAAGAGCACTAATTCAAGCGGCCAGCGGGTTTTCCAGCAGCATAACCCTTCCCCCGCACCCCTAACCCCTGCGAATGCTGCTACAGAAACACAAACCAAATCCAATAAATGCTTTATTGGTAGGGAAGAAAAACCAGGAATAAGTCCAAATCACCGGCCTGCAACGGTCTACATCATGCCTTCCAACAATGATCTTTGCGACTGCTTGGGGGTCAAACGTTCGCGCAGCGATCTGCTCACACTGGACGATCTCGCCACCGCCAAACAGACCCGGATGGCACTCCACCGTGAACTGATCCGTCGTCGCCCCGGTAGGTATCCCCGCCGCTGGCTGGCAAGACGTTTAGGCGTGTCTTGCGAAACACTGGACATCTACAACCGTGAAACCGAAGGCATCCACTTCCGACCCTGCTTCTGGGAACAGGCGATTTTTTGGTCGAACCTCAACGCCATCCCAGATGGGATCGAAATTGCAGGAGCTTTCTTGCAAGACGAAACCGGCAAACGCTATCCTGCCAAACAGCGGATTGCGGCGGTCTTACTAGGGCAGGGGCGGCATATTATCTATAAACGCCAGGATGTGAACTACTATTGGTATGAGAATGGGAGCACACTGACCACGTGGAATCAGGGTGGCAGTCAACACC
>JBDTNB010000352.1:0-3284 GCA_039933955.1 Chloroflexota bacterium | reverse complement strand
CAGAAAAACGTGCTTGCGCTTATTCATGGGCCATCTCCAATTTAAGAGCCGTATTTCTGACATATTTGGACAGCACCATAAAGGGTCAGAGATTTATACTTGTATGAAAAAGGCTCCAACTTGCTTTGCGTATTCACAACATACTTTCAGTAAATGTCTATTATTAATGAGATAGGAGCATAAAAATCACAGCTTAGTGTGAAATTTTTAAGCCGGGACTGACGTATAAATTGTAACGGTTAGAAATAAACCAACGATCTACCAACCAAAATTAAACCATATTTATATTACATACAAAGTTAACATTACTGCGAAAATCTGAAAATTACATGAAGTGGTGCGCTTTATCATCCAATATTAGTGTCAACGTTCACATTGGTTGAAATGTGAAAACATTGATTTGAATATCCCCTCAATATTCATTAAATACAAAAACTGCTTGAAAGTCTTCTATCAAATGATAACATGCAACAAACTGTAACATTTAGCGATGAACTTCCCCCTTGAAGCATACCCATGCGCACTGTCAGGAATTACAAAACATATTAACCTTTAGTAATTCTTTAATTGTAGCTCGAAATAAGGCATGTTAACAAATATTTTGCGTAATAAATTTTAATTCTCCGATTTGCCAGATAGCAGAGCATAAACCTCGTTCACCACATGCCGCCTGATTGTGCCGGACAATCGCTGATTAGGCGAATGGACTAAAGATGTGCCATGCGTAAAAATGAGTCTCCACATACTGGACGGCGCGGATGATGAAATTTTCGACGAGTTTATCGGTGATGTAGCGCGGCGTAATGTGCGGATCGTGCGCTGGGTCTTCGAACCAGTGCATTGTCCGTTCGCGCCACAGGTCAATCTCGGTGGCGGACAGCAGCGGCCTGTAATCCGGGGCGTGGGCTTCTGCGACGATTGCCCATACTTTGGACTGCCAGGGAATGTGCTGAAAGAGATTGCAATCGACCTGATCGGTTTCCTCGTAATACAATTTCCGCCGTGCCGCGTCGTTAATGTCCGGCGGGAGCTGGGCAAAGAGCGGCTCGGATACCGTGCGGCTCCAAAGGCGATCTGTCAAAAGATGGGCGGTATAACCCGCCGTGAAAACTGGATAAGGCGCGGGGCTGTCGGCGTATTTTGCATAAAGCTCGTGGACAAAAGCGTGATTGGGTGTATCGGCTGGTTCCAGAAAATGTGTGACGAGCTTGTCCCGGTAATTAAACTCCGGGCGCATGTGAACCGCATCTGGGGCGATACTGCCCAGCAAAAAGTCGGCGGATGGAAATTGATGCGATCTTTCGCCCAACTGGACGGCAACGGCGAAATGTACCATTGGCAGCGGCATACATGGTATTCCTTATATAGACCCTCAAAATTCATTCGATTTGCCGAGTGTAAGCACCGACTTTGGCAAAGGCAATAGGCCGAAGTGCTACAGCGGAGCAGGCGTAGGTGAAGCGTCATGCAACGCTGTACGTTTTTGTTACACTGTAATGTATAGCGTGATACGGGAACTAAAAATGCAACCTCAACCTCATCCTATGATTCCGCCGCGAACTCGGCGGCGTGCATCGTCTAACGGGAAGCGCAACTGGACGCCCTGGCTGATCGTCGGCGGCACTGCGACCCTGGGCATCGTCTTGTTCATCGCCATGCTCGGTTTTTTGGGGGTGCTGTATATGAGCGCCAACCAGATGCCGTCGGGCGTGAGCGTAGCGGGAATTCCACTGGGTACTTCGGCGAGTGCGGCGAAAACGGCACTGGCGGCGTTATCGCAGCGCAAGATTTCGCTGACCGATGCTGACCGTAATTGGCCGGTATCGCTGGCTGACCTGGGCGTGACGGTCAACGTCGATGCGACGCTGAAAGCTGCCCAGACCGCACCAACCGGAGCCGCTTTGCAGCCGGTGTATACGGTCAACCTGAGCCAGACGCAAAACGGATTGGTTTCGATCAGCGCATTGGTGAACATCCCGCCGACAACCGGCAATCCGCCGCAAAAGGGGCGGGCGATGGACATCCCGGTGACGTTGGATCGGCTGCGCATCGACGCGGCGGGCGAACTGGCTGACGGTGTGCTCAACCTGGATATGATCGACGTTGATCCGCCCGCCCCTGACCCGGCAGCGCCTTATACCGGCGCGACCAGCACCTATACCGTGCAGGCGGGGCAGGAATTGGGTTTAATCGCTAAAGATTTCAATGTCGATGTGGCCGACATCGTGAAGCTCAACAACATCAGCAACCCAGATTTGCTGTATGTCGGGCAGGCGTTGACGATCCCGGCAGCGGGCGAGTATGAACCCACCCAGGCTGACGCGCCGGTTCCGCCGACCAACACCGGGAAATCCATTGTGGTATCCACCGAAATGCAGCGGATTTACGCCTATGAAGACGGCAAACTGGTGCGCTCGCATCTGGCCTCAACGGGACTGCCGAACACGCCGACGGTGAAGGGCGATTACAGCATCTACGTGAAATATCTGGCGGACGATATGAGCGGGCCGGGATACTTTTTGCCGCAAGTGCCCTACACCATGTACTTTTATCAGGGTTATGGCATTCACGGAACCTACTGGCACAACAGCTTTGGCCGCCCGATGAGTCACGGTTGCGTGAATCTGCCCACGCCGGAAGCTGAGTGGTTTTACAATTGGGCCAGCGTCGGCACGCCAGTACGGGTGATTTAAGGGCAGTAATGAGTTACGAGTAAAAGACAAAAACGAAACGGCGAGAAATTCGCCGTTTTTATTTCCGTGTGGCGGTATACTGTTTTACTAATTGGCTACCACAGGGAATAGTAATAATGCGAATTTCCAGCTTTCATGTCGAAAACTATAAAAGCTTTTTTAATCGGCTGAAATTAATCTTTCACCAGGATTCAATGTGATTGTGGGACAGAATAATGCTGGCAAAACCGCTCTTGTTGAGGCGTTAAGTCTGCGATATACAAACAAGCCACATATTACGATTCAGACTAAACCAACCATAAATTCACCGATAGTAGATTTGTCATCGAGGGTTATTGTTAGGCTTGGGATTCAAGGTGCGGAACTCACGGAATTATTAATGCCTTTTGAGGATTTTTACGCACCAGTTAGTGGTATTGCAACAGATAGTGCAAGCAGGTTTCGAGAATTATTAGTTCAAAATCAGGATATTTCAATCCAATATATCCTTCATGGCGGGAATATCCATTCATCAAAAGTTGTTGGATTTTCTGAAGAAAACGTCTGATGTGAATTCAAATGGCAAAAAAGGGAAACGTCCGTCAAGATAGG
>JBDTNB010000351.1:0-3330 GCA_039933955.1 Chloroflexota bacterium | reverse complement strand
TAATTGGCACAAGATTTTTTTCGCCTTTTTTGCCGAGCACGGGTACAGAATTCAAGAGTCCTACAGTGTAGGGATGCTTGGGGTTGTGGAATAATTCGCGGGTGTCGGCGTATTCGACAATTTTCCCCAGGTACATGACGGCGACCTGCTGTGCCATTTGCGAAACCACACCCAGGTTGTGCGTAATCAGGATGATAGAAGCGCCAAAATCGGCCTGAAGTTCGTTCATCAAATCCAGAATTTGCGATTGAACCGTCACATCCAGCGCGGTGGTGGGTTCATCGGCAATCAGGATCGAGGGGTTGCAGGACAAGGCCAGCGCAATCATCACGCGCTGGCGCATACCGCCGCTGAGTTGATGCGGATATTCGTGCAAGCGCTGTTTGGGCGCGCTGATCTGCACTTTCGTGAGCATTTCCAGCGCGCGATCCATCGCATCTTTGCGGGAAAATTTCTGATGAAGCTGTACAACTTCGGCAATCTGCGCGCCGACGGTGTACAACGGATTGAGCGACATCATCGGTTCCTGGAAGACAATTGCAATTTCGCCGCCCCGGATATGACGCATTTCCGAGCCAGTTGGACTTAATTTGGCGATGTCGATGACTTCGCCTGTCGCTTTGCGGTGCAGATTAATTTCGCCTTCGACAATTTTGCCGGGTGGCGATGGGATCAGCCGCATCACGGACATCGCCGTGACACTTTTGCCGCAGCCACTCTCGCCCACCAACCCCAACGTGGTTTTACGAGGCAGCGATAGATTTACCCCATCCAGCGAGCGGACAGTGCTTTTTTCCAGAAAGAAATAGGTTTTGAGATTCTTGATTTCAAGAATAGGAGCAGTTGCAGTTTGTGGCGGTTGAGTAATATTCAGATTTTGCATCAGGTTCCTAATTATTACAATATATTTATTTTTTTAGGTATAATAAACGAGCACAGCACAAAGCGAACAACCTGCGTTTAAAGCCGGATCGCTGACTGTTTTAGCTCTAATTTTAATTCCGACGTATTCAGTGCGTAGTACAACAGACCGACGAACGAGGCAAAAAGTTGTGTTGGTTGCCCACAAAAGCGCAAAAATAAACGAAAGATCGGCAAAATTTGAAACGAATTTTCCATCATGTTTGCCAAAGTGTATGGTTGTAAGGAAAAAGTTGTAAAATAACGTTCATTGTTGGTGTCCATTTAAACATCAAATTGTGTAGTTGTCAAGGAACTCATGAACGAAACGAACATTTATAATGTTCATTCGAACATAGCTAAACACATGAACAAAGAACAACGTCAACATCACATCCTGCATCTGATCGAAGATTCAAACGGGCAGCATATGTTGGGCACGCGCGAATTGGCGGAACAATTCGGCGTATCCGAGATGACTGTGCGCCGGGATTTACAGGAACTTTCGCAAGACGGGTTATTGCGCCGACAGCACGGAGGAGCAGCGCCTTTACGGCAAGCAAACGACCATCAACTGAGGGAAGTGGGTATCGTCCTGGTATCGACTACCGGCAAATACGCTGATCCCTTTTTTAATGCCATCCTGGAAGGGGTTGACCAAAAGCTGCCCCAACTCGGTTATCGGATTGCTTATATCAACACCCGCAGCCAGATCAGCACAGCGGCGCAAGCCCAGGAAATGCTGCGCAATCATCCGGTGGATGGGATTATTTTGTTCGGTTATGTTGGCGAGGAAAGTATCGAATATCTGCGCAGCAATGTGCGAGCGCTCATCCAAACAACCGATGCGGTTAGCCCGGACGTGGCTACCATCGGTTTTGACGGTTATCGTGGCATTCAGGAAATGGTTAAGCACCTCATCAATCGGGGCTATCGGCGGCTGGGGTTCATCACGGGAAATTATGATATACGCCAGCAGGCTTTCCTGGACAGCATAAAAGCCCACCATTTACCTATCTATGAAGAATTATGCATCACCGTCCCTTTTGGGTTGGATGGCTGGACACCCGAATTGGGACATGTCGGCGCAAAACAATTGATGCAATTGTCGGAACCGCCGGACGCCATTGTGTGTGCTTCAGACCGAATCGCGATTGGGGCGATCCAATGGTTGCACCAGCATGGTTATCATGTACCAGAAGATATTGCCGTTACCGGATTCGATAACATCCCTGAATCAGCCTTTACCGCGCCTTCGCTGACGACGGTTCATGTCCACAAGCAGCTTATGGGCGAACTGGCCGCTGAACGGGTGGTCAAACACATCGAAAACCCGGATGAAATTCCACTGTTCATCCAAACGCCGATCCATCTGGTCATCCGCCAATCGTGCGGCAGCGAGGGGACATAAAATTATCCCCTCCCCCTAACACCCTCAGTTGCGAAGCGGGGAGGGGGAAGTGCGGGAAAATTCATCAGCCTTTGATAAAAAATCGCCTGTTGAACCTTATTTCGGCAATGCGGCTTCCAGTACATCAACGATGCGGTCACAGACACCGGGCGCGCCATAGAAATCAGGATGGGCGGCGGGGGTAGGTTGGAGCGCTGCGGCGACGGCAGCCTTGAAATCGGCGGGTTCGGTCAGGCGATTCCAGCCAGACTGCACGGTTTCAATCCATTCGGTAGTATCGCGCACGGTGACAGCCGGACGGCGCAGCATATAAGCTTCTTTTTGCAAGCCGCCGCTGTCGGTGATGACGATGGTGCAGGCATCCAGCAAAGCCACCATATCGACAAAGCCAATCGGATCAATCGTGCGCACATTGCCGCTGAAGGTCAGCCCAAATTCGCTCATCATTTTCTTGAGACGGGGGTGTACCGGCAGCACGACGGGCAAATCGAGGGTGTTGAACGCGCCGATGATGTCTGCCAGACGCGAACGATCATCGGTGTTGGAGGCGCGGTGAATAGTCGCCAGCGCAAAACGTTCCCCAGTTTTCAATCCAGTTTGCTCAAATAACTTCGCCTGCTGCGCTTTGGCACGCGGGACGGTATCCAGCACCACATCCACACGCACATCGCCGACCAGATGGACACCTTGCGTGATGCCTTCTTTTTTCAGGTTTTCGACGGCAACCTGAGTCGGTGGGAACAATACAGTGCTGATGTGATCGGTCATCACGCGGTTGATTTCTTCGGGCATTTTGCGATCATAACTGCGCAGACCGGCCTCGATATGCGCCACCGGGATGTGGATTTTAGCCGCCGCCAATGCCGCGCCGATGGTCGAGTTGGTGTCACCGAACACCAGCACCCAATCGGGTTTTTCGCGCAGCATGGCCTCCTCGATCTTGGTCATGATCTGCCCGGTTTGCGCGGCATGTCCACCGCTGCCGACTTCCAGGTTAATTTCCGGCTTAGGGATGCCCA
>JBDTNB010000350.1:0-3410 GCA_039933955.1 Chloroflexota bacterium | reverse complement strand
GGGTCACACACTACGTTTGTTATAACCGGAATTTGTAATATTCCGTAATTGGATACAGTCGAGATAAAAAGGACACGATATATCGTGTCCCTACAAAAGATGAATGCAGAGCGGTGAAAATGAGTGCCTTAGGGGTTGACGGCAAGCTGCTGGTATTCGTCGAGGCGTTTGTTGAAGCGGTTGATGCTGTCGTCGAGGCCGCCGGGGCGATTGCGGGCAAGCCAGTTGGTGCGCTGCTGATCGACCAAGCCTTGCAATTCCGCACCAAGTTCATCGGGAGCGCGTTCTTCATCGCCGAGGAGCAAGCAGATACGGTCAATGCTGTGACGCAGCAGTGCAGCGACCTGGGAAAATTCACCGCGGATGAGAGCAGCATCGGGGCGGCGCATATCGGCCTGATTGATGGGGGCGAGGATGGTATTGATGTGCGCAGCGACGTTGTGCAACTGCTCGATGATGGCGTGACGATCTCCGCCTTGTGCAGCCATGCGTTTTTCCAGGTCTTCGCGTGACAATTGAAGGGCATAAACCAGCGTGCCGCCGTTGATGTGGGGGTCGCCGAATTGCAGATAGACGTTGCCGAGGTCGTAGGCGATTTTGCCCATGACACCGGCTTGATCTTCGAAGGCAAATAGATCGAGGGCGCGGGGCATGTCGAGATCATGGTTGGTCTCGTAGCACCAGGAAACGGCTGCACCATAAGCGAAACCGAGATAGCTGGATGACAAGGGCTGCCAGTGGCCGTTATCCCCCCAATCGGTGTTCAAGTAGCCTGTCGCGCCATATTTCAGGCCACTTTCGGCAGCGAGGCGGCAGTTATCCATTGAATTGTCGGTGCGTCCAGCGAGGCTGTTCCAACTGGATGTGCCGGGACAGACATAGAAGGGTACTCCGGCGCTGCTGACCAGCTTACATTCGTGATCCCAACGGGCAGCGGCTTCGTCACCACCTTCATAGCCCCAAATCATGGCAGTGATGTCTTTGGGAAGTTCGGGCACGAGATCAGGATATTTGACGATGATGTCTGCCCAGAACTGAACCTGATGGTGGCGGGCAGTGACTTCGTTATAGACCTTGAGCATATATTCGAGATAAACACGACCACCACGTTTGTCCACTTCAGGCTTACTTTTGCCTTTGCCGAGTTCCCAGGGTTCATCGCCGCCGACGTTGAAAATGCGGCTACTGAAGTGGGGCAGGAGTTCATCGTACAGGCTGGCGACGAGTTCGATACTGCCGGGGTCGAGCGGGTTGAGTGTGCTGGGAGGTAGATGACCACCCCAGGGCGGCTCGAATCCGTCGGGTGATTCGGCGAGGGGCGCGTAGCGTTCAAATTTCAGCCAGCGTTCCATGTGACCGAGGCTGTTCTGATTAGGCACGAGTTCGATATGACGCTCATGGCAGAAGCGATCCAATTCGAGAATATCTTCGCCGGTGAAGGGTGTGGCCTGCGCCCACACTTCGGGATGATGACGATAGGCGAAGGTGTGTTCCATGTAAAGCTGAACCTGATTGATTTTCCAACTGGCGAGACGATCCACCAGATCAAAAACCGTTTGCAGGGTGGGTACTTTGTCGCGGCTGATGTCGAGCATGACGCCGCGAACGGCGAAATCCGACCAATCCTCGATCGTGAGGACGGGCAATTCTTTTCCAGATTGTTGAAGAATTTGCGCGAGGGTGCAGACGCCATAATAGATGCCAGCGGCATCCGCAGCGATGATAGCGATTCCGTGATTGTCGATGGTCAGACGATAGCCTTGAGCATGTTGATTAGCTGAATCAATCGCAAGCGAAAGAACAGTATTCGTATAGTCAGAACCCACAACGATGTCGTAGTGCTTATTGACTTTAGCATCCAAAGAACGCTGCGCAAGACGGGCCTCCGAGAAGAGGGTGTTTGTGTTTATGGCAAGCAGGGCTGAATCAGGCAGAGAAAATTTGCCACTTCCTAGTATCAGAGTACGCGGCATTGGAAGTAATAAAAGGGATTGAGTGGACATCAAAATTCCTCAAAAACTTTCTTTAGCAAAACTGATTTATCTAAATGACGCCAGTGTAATGATGATTTCATTATTGGACAAGTGCGGCCTATGGGGTGCAAGATAGCAGGATTATAATTGCAAATCATTGACTACTATTTCGGTATTTCATTCATCCAAGAGGGTATTTATGAGCAACAAAAAATTGCGGGCGGGGATTATTGGCCTGGGCGTAGGGCAGTCACACGCCAAAGGTTATTTAAGCAGCCCGGATGCGGAACTGGTAGCCGTCTGCGATGCAAATGAAACTCGACTCAGCGAGATGGCATCCAAGTGGGATGTTGCAGCACGCTACACAGATTATCAACAGATGTTGGATGAAGCGAACCTGGATATTGTGAGCATTTGCCTGCCGAATGCGCTGCACGCAAAAGCCTCGATTGATGCGCTGGACAAAGGCGTGAATGTCGTGTGCGAAAAGCCAATGGCACAGACTGTCAGCGAGGCACAGCAGATGATCGAGGCGGCGAAGCGGAATCACAAACGGCTGATGGTGGCCTATAACTATCGCTATCGCCCCGACAGCCAATGGATGTACCGGATGGTGCAGTCAGGCAAGCTGGGCACGATTTATCATGTGAGCGCATCGTGGCGGCGAGAGACAGGTATTCCGGGCTGGGGCTGGTTTGGCAGCAAGCAAATGTCAGGCGGCGGGGCGCTGATTGACCTGGGTGTGCATGTGCTCGATCTCGGTTTGTGGATGATGGGGTTCCCGAAGGTAAAAACCGTCAGCGGCGATACGCGCATGTTCTTCGGGCCGAAAAGTTTGAAGACCTGGGGACGGATTCCTGGACAGAGTTTCGAGGGCGGGTTCGACGTGGAAGATGGCGGTGTGGGCTTTCTACGGTTGGCAAATGGTGCGAACATTGTGCTCAACGTGACGTGGGCGGAGCATGTGCAACCCCAAGAAGATGCCATCCGCGTGGAAATCCAGGGCACAGAAGGCACGGCGGTGCTGCATATCCGCAATTATAAGAATGACGATACGCTGCGATTTTATACCGAAATGGAAGGCGAACCAGTGACGGTTATCCCCAGTGTGCGGTTTGGCACGCCGCAGGGACATGAAGGTTTGATCCACGACCTCGTTGACAGCCTGGTGCACGATGTGCCGCCTGCAACCGATGGTACACAGGGTTTGACGGCAGTATCGGTGTTGGAGGCGTTATACCGATCCGCCAGTGAGGGGCATGAGGTGACGTTGGGGGAGTAATCCGAGCGATAGACCCTCTCCCAACCTCCCCCGAATTCGAGGGAGGAGCAAAACAATATTATTTCTTTGAATGTTCCTGGTTTCAATTTAGAGAATTCAAAAGGGCGCTCGCTGGAGCGCCCCATAGGCATCAAGATAAGGAATAAAGGGCAAAA
>JBDTNB010000349.1:0-3433 GCA_039933955.1 Chloroflexota bacterium | reverse complement strand
CGGCGGGCGTTTGAAACCCTGCTGCGGGAGACGGCCAGCGAAAAAAAGTGGGAACTCGTGACCGAAGAAAGCATCCGGCGCGAGGGATCGAACAGCATCCGCTACGACGGCACACTGCGCGATGTCAACCGCCTGCCGCACGGCTGGTGGGAAGCCAAAGACACCAGCGACAACCTGGACGCTGAAATTAAAAAGAAGCGTGAGAAGGGCTATCGCTTCGACAACATTATCTTTGAGGATACGCGGCAGGCGGTGCTGTTCCAAAATAATCAGGAAGTAGTACGCGCCGATGTGCGCCAGCCCGACAAACTGGCCGATTTGCTATCGCGCTTTTACAGCCACGAGATCGAACCCTTCACCAAGTTTGTCCAGGCCGTCGCTTATTTTCAGAACGAAATCCCACACATCGCGGGCGGCATCAAAGCCAAAATCGAGGCCGCGCACAAGGGCAATAAGCAATTTCAGACGGCTTTTGAAACCTTCATGGAATTGTGCCGCGTCTCGCTCAACCCCAACATCGCCCCGGCAGCGGTGGACGAAATGCTGATCCAGCACATGCTGACCGAACGGCTGATCCGCAAGGTGTTCGATGTCGAAGAATTTTCGCGGCGCAACGTGATCGCCTCGGAAGTGGAAAATGTGATTGACGCGCTGACCAGCCAGAACTTCAACCGTACCGAATTCCTGGGGGCGTTAGACCGCTTTTACACGGCGATTGAAGAGGCGGCGGACAGGCTGGCGACATTTTCTGAGAAACAAGATTTTATAAATCATGTTTATGAAAGATTTTTCCAGGGTTACAGCGTGAAGGTGGCCGACACGCACGGCATCGTCTACACACCGCAGCCGATTGTGGATTTTATGTGCGCGGCGGTGGAGGAAGTGCTGCAAACAGAGTTCGGCAAGAAGCTGGGCGATGAGGGCGTATATGTCCTCGATCCGGCTACTGGGACAGGCAACTTCATCGTCAACCTGCTGCGCCGCTGCTCCCCGCGCACACTGGACAACTTCTACCGCCATCACCTGTTCGCCAACGAGGTGATGCTGATGCCCTACTACATCGCCAGCCTGAACATCGAACATGAATACTACGCGCTGACCGGCAAATATGAGACCTTCGAGGGGGTGTGCTTCGTCGATACGCTGGACATGGCCGAAAGCGCGCAGATGAAATTGTCGTTCATGACCGAGAAGAACAGCGCCCGTGTGGAACGGCAGAAAGCCGCGCCGATCACGGTGATTATCGGCAACCCACCCTATAACTCAGGTCAGTTAAATGAGAACGATAACAATAAGAACCGTAAATATGAGGTGATTGATAAGCGTGTAGCAGAGACTTATGCACAAGACTCGAAGGCGACGAATAAAAATGCGCTGTCTGATCCTTACGTGAAGTTTTTTCGGTGGGCAACTGATCGTTTGCAAGGACGCGATGGGATTGTGTGCTATGTTTCTAATAACGGTTTTGTAAATGGTATTGCCTTTGATGGATTTAGAAAGAATCTCCTAAAAGATTTTAATCAGATATACCATCTTGATTTACGTGGAAATGCACGTACAAGCGGAGAACGACGACGAGAGGAAGGTGGTAATGTCTTTGACGACAAGATAAGAGTTGGTGTTGGTATCACTATAGCTATTCAATCGTCGAAACAAGTGACACACAAGATATATTATCACTCTGCACCTCCTTATTGGAGGAAAGAAAATAAACTTGCCTATCTTATTGAAAATGTGAATTTGGATGGAAAACAAAATTCATTAAATACAGTGGAGTGGCAAGAATTGATGCCGGATGGTCACCATACTTGGCTCGTTCCAGAGAACGCTGATGAATTTAGCGCCTTTCTCCCAACGGGAGGTAAAGAGACAAAATCATCTAAGGGCATTGATGTTGAAGCAATTTTCAAGAATTATTCAAGCGGTGTGAAAACGAATCGAGATGAAGTCGTTCTTGATTTTGATCGCAGCACACTTACCAAGCGTGTCCAACAATTTATCGAAGATTATAATGCCGAGGTTGATCGCTATAATCGCGCAGGCAAACCAAAAAATATTGATGATTTTATTCGTTACGACACGATTAAATGGAGCGAAAGTCTAAAATCCAACCTTGTTCGTGGAAACTACGCAACATTCGACCCCGCCGAAATCCGAGTCAGCATGTATCGTCCTTTTATGAAACAGTGGCTATATTTCAATAGTTTCCTTATAGAACGACGATACCAATTTCATCACATTTCTCCTACGCGAGATTCAGAACTTGAAAACAAAATAATATGTGTCAGTGGGCCAGGACACGAAATTTTTCGTTTAGCAATTAGCAATCACATTGTGGAGCTAAAATACGCCAATCCATCAAATGGCGGCTCTCAATGCTTCCCCTTTTATGTCTACGATCCCGACGGTACAAACCGGCGCGAGAACATCACCGATTGGGCGTTGGCGCAGTTCCGGGCGCATTACGGAACCCTCACCCCCCAGCCCCCTCTCCCTCAGGTAGAGGGGGAGCAAGAGGCGGGTCTTGAAGTCCCTCGCCCTGAGGGAGAGGGATTTAGGGTGAGGGTTGATGACGCAGTGTTGCGCGCAAAGGCGTCGGAGGCGATGACTCAGATTGCGCGCGATTTGCGACAGCGGCAAACGCCTGCCGAGAGCATCTTGTGGGAGACACTCCGGGATCGGCGGCTGGACAACATGAAGTTCCGCAGACAACATGCAATTGAAAATACGGCTTATGTAGCAGATTTTCTGTGTTATGAAGCCAGATTGGTGATCGAGGTTGATGGTGGAATTCACGAGCATCAAATAGAGAATGATGCTATTCGGCAAGCCAATATCGAGGCACAGGGTTATGACGTGGTGCGGTTTAGCAATGCGCAAATATTAAATGACCTCGAAAATGTACTCACCACGATTGTTCGTACCGCACGGATGAAAGCCCCTCGCCCTGAGGGAGAGGGGTTTGGGGTGAGGGTTGAACGGGAAATCAGCAAATGGGACATTTTCTATTACGTCTACGGCCTGCTGCACCATCCCGATTATCGCGAACGCTATGCCGATAATTTGAAGCGTGAATTGCCAAGAATTCCGTTCGTCCCCGCATTTTCCCCTCGCCCTGAGGGAGAGGGGCCAGGGGTGAGGGTTTTCCAAGCCTTCTGCGAGGCGGGTAAAAAGTTGGCGGAATTGCATCTGCATTACGAAACGGTCAAGCCGTTTGAGTTGGAATGGGTGACAAAAAATCCAGTCAGTTATCGCGTCGAAAAAATGCGCCCCATTTTCTCCCCTCGCCCTGAGGGAGAGGGGTCGGGGGTGAGGGTATACAACGCGATTCAGGTGAATGATACGCTGACGTTAAAAGGTATCCCGGCGGAAGCCTTCGAGTATCGGCTGGGCAACCGCAGCGCGTTGGATTGGGTCATCGACCAGTATCAGG
>JBDTNB010000348.1:0-3445 GCA_039933955.1 Chloroflexota bacterium | reverse complement strand
TGTGGAAGATGAGCGATTACCAGGATGACCGGCTGCTGCTCGATAAATATGGCAGTGTCCTGGCCGATAAAATCCTGCCGAACCTCAAGCGCGACAAATTGTACCCGGCGCTTTTCGCGGCGACGAGAGACAAGTTTGCGGCGACTGGCTTTGACATCCAACCCATCGAAGCCCATTACATCGCCAAGCTGATGGTGACGCTGCTGGAAGCCGCCACGCCGGATGATGAAACGTTTGACCCGCTGGAATTTGATAAGTTCAATGTGCGGGCGATACTGAAAAAAGGGACAACTGACCCGACGGCGCTGCCTGCATGGTGTCGCGGATTGCTGAAAGCGGTTGACCGTGATCCATCGGCGGCGGACAGCGTGGCGCAGGCGCTTTCGACCACGCTCTACGATGAACTCCTGCGCGATTGTGTGGCGCATGGTTTTGAGATGATCGTGAACTCGACGGGCGAAGACCTGGGCAGCGAATCCGACATGCGCGACTATGGCGAACGGCTGATTAGCGACATTATGAAAGGCAATCCGCTAACCTTTGTGGATGTTTATCTGCCGCTGGCGCTGGGCGGCGTGATTGTGTATGACCGCTCGATCCTGGCTGAAGAAAAAGTTGGCGAAGCGCTGACCGAAATCTTCAAACAGATTAAAGCCCGCAAAGACGACGTGAACGAAGAAAACGAATTGGTTTATCGCATGGCAGAGCAGGTGATTGACCGCGCCCTGCAAAAGTTTGGTTATCGGGCATAGAAAAAATTATGTGGGACGCGCAACGACTTCAACCGATGTATCCCGATGTGCTGGGCGCGATTACCGGCGGCACACGCATTAGCATGGACAGCCTGCAATGTGCGCTGGGCGTTTTCCCCCGGCGGACGTATATCAACCAGCCGATTGAGATGATCCTGATCCTGCAAAATATGGTAGACCAGAGTATGCAGGTCAAGGTTGGTATCCAACTGCCGAATCAGGATAAAAAAGGTGATCCGGTGGTGATTGATACCCCCAAGAAGACCCTCTCCCTCGGTTTGAGGCCGGGTGAAGTGGGCGTGCTGCGCGTACCGATTGTCCCGCATCCGCCGACCCAGGCCGGGAGTCAGTTTCCGGTGCGGGTGGCTGTCCGTTACCGTACCCCGGCGGAAGGCAACATCATCCGCCCGCCGTCGGGTGGCGCACCGCCTTCGGTATTGAGCATTTCGTCTTTCAAGCTGCAAGCCCTGCGCGAAGTTGAATTCGCGGCGCATACCTGGAACCAATCGGCGGAAATCATCACCACCTATTTTGACATCGCGCCCAAGCGCATCCCGCCGGTGAACCAGGATTTGCAGGCCCGTTACGAGAGCCTGTGGACATATGAAGATATGGCCGACGAGCGCGAACAGGTCATTTCCAAAATCCCGGACGCGCGCCGGGTGGCCGTTGGCCTGACGCGGACAACCGTGTATCGCCCTTTTTTGGCGGCGGTGGATGACCGGTTTGCTGAGCGTGGCATCCCACTGCATCCGGGCGAAGCGGCGGCCATCGCCAAGCTGATGACTTATGCGATGGATGAAGGGCTGGAACTCGAACCGGGTTTCCAGGTTGAGGAAAGCCGCTGGTTTCAAACCCTGTGTCAGGTGCTGGCGCATGATGCCTATCTGGAAGATATTGACCGGGGCGAATTTGCCGTCCGCTATCTGTTCGACGCGGCGCTGTACGATGCCGTGCTGCTGGGCTTCGGCGTGATTGCGCCCAAAGTCCGCGAAGACCTGGGCGACAGCGCCGAGCGTGTGAGCTATGCCAACCGCATCCTGACCTGGTTTGCCGGTCAGGGCGAGGCCGACCTGAGTTATGTCTATCTGCCGCTGGTGTTGGGCGGCGTGGTCGTGAACCAGATTGTCACCAATAAAGATGACAACCCCTGGATTATGATTTTGCAACTGCGCGAGGCCTATCGCGGGCGGGCGCGTTTGGTGACGGGCGAGGCAGCCGCCATCTTCAAGATGCTGGATGTGCTGCTCGATCAGGCCGAAGACAGTTTGCGGCGGGCGCGTATTCTCCCCCCATAACATTCAGAAATTGACGTTGTAGGGACACGAGCGCAGCGAATGCCGTGTCCGCCATATAAACAGGAGTAGGAAAAGTCGTCATGGAAAACCAGGAAGTCAGCACAATCGTCGATGAAGTTCTGGATTTTCTGACCTCGACGCCCACACCTGAGCAAATTGTGGCCTACCAACCGTCGAAGGCGTGGCAGGGACGCTTACGCGCGCTGCTCAACAAAAAGATGAGCGGGAGCCTGAGCGCCGAAGAACAAGCCGAATTTGACGATTTCTCCCAGATCAACCACTTTATGAGCCGCCTGAAAAGCCGCGCACGCCAAAAGCTGGATGCGGCGTGAAAACAGTGCTGAGTACCGAGTGCTGAGTACCGAGTAAAAGACAAATACAGAGTCAAAGCAGTTAAAAGTAAAGACGAAAATGCGGAAACCCCGGCTGTTTTCTGCGCTGGAACGCTGATATACCCCCTTGTGCTGCAACGATACCTGGATACTGCGCGTCCCGAAAACCCATCCAAAAAAATGCCCCCGAAAAAGCCGAATTTTTTTGGAAGTTCCGGCTGTTTTCCAAAACCCACACCCTTTTGGTGTTGGATGAGGGAAACATCCAAAAGGGCAACCCCTCCCCCAGCCCCTCCCCGTGTACAGAGAGGGGAGCAAAGACTGTCCGAACCAGCCCCGTTTTCGGACAGGGTTCCGGCGGGAAATGACCGTGAAACCGGGCGACGAGTACGTCAGCGCCGCCATTATGGGACGTTGTATCCGAGGCGACAATTTCGCGTATTTCCCGCCGAAAATGGGGGCGAAGGGTGGGCGGCGGCGGCAAAGTAGGGAAGTTTCCGCCGATTGATTTGATACCCTGGGCTGCTGCTATAGTTGCTATACAACACCTTCCGCCACAGATGATTTCGAGGGATCTATTATAGCACAAAAGTTCTAATTTGTCAACCCTCAACAATCCGAATTTCGTCTTCGGTCAGCCCATACAATTCATATACCAGCGCGTTGATGGCCTTGTCGGTGCGTTCGATTTGTTCAGCGAGTTCATGACGTTTATCGCTCAAACTGGCTTCGGCAGCGGCATATTCTTGCTTCAGGCGCAGCATATCCTCGACCAGTTTGACCATGCCATCATGGCGATCTTTATCGGCAGAGTCGTCAAAGTTTATAGGATAAATCAGAATTGACTCAATTTGCGATTTTTTGATTTTCGGAAAAATGGTTTTGAAGTCCGAGTTTGTTTTGCGCCATAGCCATGCGCCTAAGCGACTATTGATTATAGCCAAAAAATACATCAAAGAATGTTCTTCATCACTAGAAATTAAATTGTAAAGAGTATTTAATGTATAGTAACGTCTGATGTGAATTCAAATGGCAAAAAAGGGAAACGTCCGTCAAGATAGGA
>JBDTNB010000347.1:0-3449 GCA_039933955.1 Chloroflexota bacterium | reverse complement strand
TAATGGTTCAGGAATGGATTCGCCGGTTTCAACCATATCCGCAACGACCTGCTCAACCAGATCAACAATGCCTTTTAGGGCATCGACCTGCGCTTCGTCCAGATAAGATAGGCTTGGGAATTCCGCGCACAGTCCCACATATTCCTGATCTTCTTCTGACCAGATCACCCGATAGGTATAATGCTCATGATTAATCATGATTGATCTCCCCCTAGCCGGTCAATCGCAGCTAAAACCTGACGCACCTGGTAGGCTTTAGCTTTGTTTCCCTTCCCTTTTTGAATGTTCACACGGGGATCGCCAGCCCAGGGCATTTTATAAACGCGATGGCTGGTTCCCATCTGTCGTGCCTCTCCGAAGTAATGGTCACAGACTTTTACCATATCATTGAAGCGCACGTTGGAAGGATTCTGCCGCATAGCAGTGACAATTTTTTCTATCTGCGCCATTATTCCTCTTGTTAGTTATAGTATCACTGTTGATACTACATGTCAATAATGGGAGCAAAATAACGGCGATAAACCCCTACAAACCCTTCCCCTATCCGGCCTTCGAGGGCTGACCTATCAACAGGCACTACTTTACTCGCTATGTATGGGATTATTATCAGAGCGAAAGGTTGAAACGCACTTTACCGGTATCACAACATATCTAAACAACAATAGGCCACCTGACCTACTCAGAGTCACATCACTCGGCCCATTTGCGATCCCCGGTTTCAGGGTAAATTTCTAGCAACGAACAGCATCCAAATGAGATTATCGCAGTCACCACCAACCGTACTTAATTCAGGAGAAAAAAGATGGCTCTCAACGTACACATCACCCGTATCGAAGCAAATCCGATTTATATGGAGCAGAGCCATCCGCAGATTACTTTTGTGCCCCAAAATAATGATTGGCCTTCATTTGCAAAAAATACGAAAACGGCAGCCGTCCTGGTGAACGTCCCGGACGACCGCAACATTCGCAAATTCCCAGTGCGTATTTTCGACATCCCGGCTGAGGAACTCAAGACCTCGGCCTGATTCGCAAAATATGCCTGTCCTTTTTTACAATGGGGAATAAACGAGAGACATCCCCGAACTTAATGTTACTCTCTCAACAAAAACCCGGTCATGAGCCGGGTTTTTGATTGGATGTTGCGGTATTTTTCGGAAACGTGCGCGGACGAGGCAGCACCTCGTCCCTTGTATCTACGGTGTCTTTGCCTTTGGCTAACGACTTCATTTCCGGCTTTGGGCGTCCATCGCGGCGACGGCGGACATAGCAACGATGTCTTCTACATCGTCGCCCGCTTGCAGTACATGAATCGGTGCGTCCATGCCCAGCAAAATCGGCCCGATGGCCTGGGCGTCGGTCAGCCGTGCCAGCAGTTTATACGACACGTTAGCGGCTTCCAGATTGGGGAACACCAGCACATTGGCATCCTTGACCTGGCTGAAGGGATAGCGCCGCTCGACTAAATCAGCGACGACGGCGGTGTCAGCCTGCATCTCACCATCGACGGGAATATCGGGGCGCTTCTGGCGCACAAGCTGAACCGCGTGCCGCACTTTATCCGACAAGGGATGGGGCGTGCTGCCAAAATTGGAAAACGACAGCATGGCGACGCGCGGTTCAATTTCCAGCGTGCGCGCGAAGTCCGCCGCCAGGATCGCGATTTCAGAAAGTGTTTCAGCATCGGGGTCGATATTGACCGTCGCATCGGTGAAGAAATACACCCGACCTTTGATAATCATCAGGTAAATGCCGCTGGCCCGTTTGGCGCTCTTGCGGGTATGGAAAATTTGCAGCGCCGGACGAATTACATCCGGGTATTCATGCGAGCGTCCGTTGACGTAGGCGTCTGCATCGCCCATTTTCAGCATCATCAGGCCGTAAGTCATACGGCTGCCCACCAGACGAGTCGCCGCCCCGCGCGTGACGCCTTTGCGCTGGCGCAGTTCGTAAAAAGCCTCTTCGTAAGCCATGCGCCGTTCATGCTCGGTCTGCGGGTCGATGATCTGCGGTTTAAAATCCAACCCCAGGTGTTTAATCCTATCCTGGATGATTTGGGCATCGCCCAACAAAATCGGCTTGCCAATACCATCGTCGGAGACACGCGCCGCCGCCCGGATAATTTTGGGATCATCGCCTTCGGGGAAAACGATGCGCTGCTTCACACCCATGCGCGCCTTGTTCACAATCCGCGTGCGAACTTGCTGCCCGAAACCCTGGCGCTGGATCAGTTCATCGCGATATTGGTGGATGTCGATCTGACGGCGTGCCACACCACTTTGGATTGCGGCCTGGGCGACAGCCGGAGCCAACCACAACAGCACACGCGGATCAAACGGCTTGGGAATCAGATAATCGCGCCCGAATTTCAGGGCGGTCAGGCCATAGGCGCTGAGCACGCTGTCGGGCACATCTTCATGCGCCAGTGCCGCCAATGCCTGGGTCGCCGCCAATTTCATATCCTCATTGATCTGGCTGGCATAGACATCGAGCGCGCCGCGAAAAATGAAGGGGAAACCGAGCACATTATTGATCTGATTGGGATAATCGCTGCGGCCTGTGCCGATGATGGCGTCGGATCGCACCGCCAGCACTTCCTCCGGCATGATTTCCGGCGTGGGATTCGCCATCGGGAAAATGATGGGATTTTCGGCCATCTGCTTGACCATATCCGGCTTGCAAATCCCGGCGATGCTCAATCCCAGGAACATATCCGCGCCATCCAGGGCTTCGGCCAATGTGCGCCGGTCTGTAGCCGCCGCGAATTTGGATTTATAGGGATCCATGCCGACTTCGCGGCCTTTGAAAATCACGCCAAATTCATCGCAGAGGATGATATTTTCGGGCTTCATCCCCATCAAAATGTAAAATGAGACCGACGAGAGCGCCGCTGCACCCGCCCCAGCTACCACTAATTTAATGTCACCGATGCGGCGCTGGGTCACTTCGAGCGCGTTGAGCAGCGCCGCCGCCGAGATAATCGCCGTGCCGTGCTGGTCGTCGTGGAAAACCGGAATCGGCAGTTCGGCGCGCAGACGAGTCTCGATCTCAAAACATTCCGGCGCTTTGATGTCTTCCAGGTTGATGCCGCCAAAAGTTGGCGCGATGGCCTTGACCGCCGCCACGACTTCATCGACGGTTTTGGCGTCAATTTCGATGTCGAATACGTCAATATCGGCGAAGCGTTTGAACAACACACCCTTGCCTTCCATAACCGGTTTGGAGGCCAGCGGCCCACGATTGCCCAGCCCTAAAATCGCCGTTCCGTTGGAAATCACCCCGACGAGGTTGGCTTTCGCCGTCAGTTCGTAGGCCGTGAGCGGGTCACGTTCGACTTCCAGCACGGCCTCGGCCACGCCGGGGGAATAAGCCAGTGACAGATCGCGTTGGGTTGTCAGCGGCTTGGTCGGCGTGACCTCGATTTTGCCGGGGCGTCCCATGCGGTGATAA
>JBDTNB010000346.1:0-3451 GCA_039933955.1 Chloroflexota bacterium | reverse complement strand
CGTTCAGCAACTTCCTGGGTTGGCTGCTGACCACCTTTGTATTTTTGCAGTTGTTTGCACTCTATCTTAAAGGGCGTCCAAATGTCCAATCTACCAATGAACAGCCATCGAGAATACAGAGTTTGCAAGCCATTCTATTCTATGGTCTGATCGCCGTGGGAAATCTCCTGAACAGTCTGACGAGAAATATGAGTGGAACCTTCACTGACCCTGCGGGCGTGGTCTGGCGTTTGCAGGACATCTATGCCGTCACCGGACTCATTGCAATCTTCACTATGGGCGCGTTTATCATCCTCGGACTGGTAAAACTCATAGAGATTTCGCCTGCGGTTCAAAACATGGCTGCTGAAACGACGTCACGCTCCGGCGCGTCATACAACCTGACGCGTCAGATCGACTGAGCTATGAAACCATGTCCTATATGGTTTAATATAGATGAATCATTTGTCGGCTAAGATCGGCACTGAAGTACAAGACTTACAAATGCTGCGAAAGGCAGGCCAGACTATGAGTATAATCAGCGTGCGTTATATCGTGACAGATGTTGAGGCGGCGATTGCGTTTTACACAAAGCTGCTCGGCTTCCAGCTAGACTTTCATCCTGCACCGGGGTTTGCCAGGTTGTCTCTGAACGGTTTCCATCTCTTGCTTAATCAACCTGGAGCCGGTGGCGCAGGGCAGACAACAAACCAAGGCGTGCCCACTCCAGGCGGCTGGAATCGTATTCAACTTGAGATCGATGACCTGAACCAGATGGTCGAGACATTGAAGAATGCGGGGTGCCACTTCCGCAGTGAGATCATCACGGGCAATGGCGGCAGGCAAATTCTGGTAAATGACCCATCTGGCAATGCGGTGGAGTTATTTGAATCTGCTCGGCCAGGCTAAAATCGCTTCTCGGCTGATGCAGGATGACAGGGCAGCAGTCTTGCTGCCCTGCGGATAATCGTTCACTTTACACCCTGTAGTGCTTGCTATAGTTGCGTCCGTCACGAGCTGCTTTGAAGCAGAGCGAAGAATTGGTCGCGCAAGGCGCGCATGGCGGGTGTATCACTGCTGACAAGATAGATCAGGTGGTGGGCAGTGGCAGTATCAATAGCGGCAATAGTGACCAATACGGGCGTGCCAGATTCGTCAGTGCTTTTAAGCTCCACCAGCGCCCCCGGAATCGGACTGGCTTCACTGCCAAAGGTGTGTTCCGGTTCGTAAACGACCCTTTCACTTTCCCCCTGTGCCAGGTCGTACAGGCGCTGCCTGGCATAATTCGGGCTGTCGGCCTCGGCAGGGGGCGTAAATTGTCCGCCAATCAAGGTCAACCCACTGCCCTGACTATCCAAGGCATAACCGGCGAACAATGGACTGAACAAGTCACCCATCTCTTGCGAAAGCTGATCGACTATCATCTGGATTGGGGCGCGGAGACTGACATCCTTACCTCCATTGAATGAAGAGAACGTGTTGAAATCAATCTGCCCATTGGTTAAGCTGAGATAGTTTAACTCCTGGGGATAGCGCACAGTGAGGTTCCCGAACGTGATCCACGCAGAGAAGACCGGCGCGGCTGCCCCCGTCAGCCCAATATTCCCGCTCAACACTTGTGCCATACCCGCCCCGCCGAGGAAACCGGCGGTGATGATTACAAATGCCGCGTAGACGCCAATCACGCCGATGACCAGGACATTGCGCAGGACACTGCCGAACTGCGCCCGTACATCGCTCAAGGACAGCTTGTGTGGAGGAACGGCAGGCAACCAGGCGAACAGCCCAGCACTGGTGAAGAAGAAGATAATGATAGCGGGGATCACGCTCAGCGGATCGGTGCTCGTACCCTGGCCGAAAATCTGAATCCCGCCGAAGACTGACGACACGAGGGAGAAGAGGATCATCCCCACTGCATAGACCGCCATGAACACCCGGGTGGTAATCTGGCGGAAACGCACCAGATAATCGAGAGAAAAGCAGAAAAGGGCGAACAACAGCGCGGCTATCACCGTCACGATAACGGTTGGTGTTGAGAACTGTGCATCCATGCCGCTGCTGCGTAAGATAGTAAGCTGGAGGACAACCAGCAGCGGGGCGACGAAGCCGACAGTGGCATACAGGCGCAGCGATCCCAAACCGACCTGTACCCGCTGCGGGATCACCGTCATGTCAAGGTTTGCGGGTGTCGTTTCGATGCTGGCGCTGAGGGTGCTGCTCTGCACCTGGGTCTCCGTCAGGCTGGCGGCCATCAATCGGAAGCGTCGTCCAGCATCGGTGCGGGCGTCCAGATATTGAAAACGTCCCATCTGATCCTTCACATCCTGGGGCAGCGTCACCGTCGTCATGGCAGCGGCAATCAGGCGTGGGTAGGCTTTGAGGGCTGTGCGCACTTCATCCCAGACGGTCAGATTGGAGAGCAGGAAGAAGGTGAACTGATCGGGTTGGTCGTCTGGATCAGATGTTAATACGTGCCCGTACTTGCTCATTTCTCCCAGAAGCCGTTTTGCAAACTTCTCGTCGCCTCGGCTGTGCAGGACGCGGTAGGTGATGGCATGATTGCCTTTACCTGCCCTACGCACCCAGCGCCCACCGTGATAGCGCCGCCGTACCTTTTCATTGGCAAAGCCAGTCAATGTCCATCGTAAAATATCACCCCCACGCAGAATGAACGCCAAGCCAAAGACGGCAGCGAAAAGAGCCGTAATCAGGGTAAGCACAATCATTGTTTTCTGCTGCGCGGGGTAGGAGAAGGTCATGAAGACCAGTACGATCATGCCAAATAGGGCGATCAGGACGAAGAAACGCGGGGGCGGCCCAATTAGCTTACGCCGAACGTAATGGCTGCTGGCAAGGCATCCAAAACCTGCTATGACACCCAACCACAGACTGAATGGAATGCCGAACAGGATTGCCACCATCAGCATCGCCAGAAGGAGTGTCAGGCTGATGGCTAGCAGGGACAGCGTAATCATCAGCACACCGAGCGCGAGTTTGGTCGGGAAGCGCATGACACCGTCGTCGTCCGCCGCCAGGAAACGCGCTAACCGCCGGGGTGGGCGCACTTTCCAGAATCGCGCACCTTCATGCGGGGATTCTTCCCCTTTAATCGTGCGGGACAATTGGCGCATTGCAGCCTTAAAGCGACCACGACCATCGATAGCCGGGCAGCTTTGCAAGCGTTCGTCCGTGAGTTCGGCTGGCTCGAAGTAGACCAAATAGACGGGTTTCCCGGCATCGAGCGCCGCTTTCCACTCTGATTCAACGTATTTTGACTTCATGGATTGCTGCGAGACGATCAAAATCACGCCAGCGCATTCATCCAATCCGTGTTTGATCTCGTTTGCCCACGTTTCACCCGTCTTTAGCTGCTGAAGGTCGAACCAAACGTTGACCTTCATCCGCTCTAAATGCACGGCGACGGATTCAGCAAAATACAACTGGGTACGGGAATAACTAATGAAATAAAATG
>JBDTNB010000345.1:0-3477 GCA_039933955.1 Chloroflexota bacterium | reverse complement strand
GTGCGCGGTGTGAACGAGTGGCTGTCCGACTGGATCAAGCGCGGTTGGAAGAACGTACGGGGCGAACAGGTCGCTAATCTCGATCTATGGCAGCAGCTTCAAACGTTACTCGAACAGCACACGGTCACACTGACCTGGATACCGCGTGTGCAGAATGTTCAAGCGGACGAACTGGCACAGTCAGCCCGACTGACGCAGGGTTCGGAAGCGGCACAGAAACCGCTGGACGATGCTGGCAGCAGTGCTGCTCCCACCGTGCCAACGCAGGCTGTGTCGGAAATGCACATCATGATTGCCGGGTCACGCTATGCCAACCGCGAGGCGCTGGATTACGCTCGCCGGGTCGTGCGTCGTGTTCATCAACTCGGTCACACCATCGTCGTGGGCGACAATCCGAAAGGCGTGGACATGGCGGTGGTACAAGAATGCCGTCGGCTGAAGGCGAAGGTGTTGGTGGTCGGCGTCACTAATCGTCCGCGCAACGGCGGTTGCTCACATGGCAGCTATGTCAAAATCGAACGTGATACTTATCGCGCCGCAGGCGGACATCTGTTTGACCGCTATCACGTCCGTGACCGCTGGATAGTGGACAATTCACAGCGCGGTGTTTTTGTCTGGAACGGCGACAGCAAGGGTACAAAAGCGGGTTACGACTACATGGTGAGCCGCCAGAAGGAGGCCCACCTGGTCACGTTCGCGTTGAAGGGAGCGCGTCATGGCTGATTTGCATATTCTGGCGATACACACCTATGGGTCGCAGCGGGTGAAGAAGCCCGGCACGAACCAGATGGTGAGCGCCTATAAAATTGGCTACACCAGCGCCGCCTGTGAGACCCTGCTGGCATTGTACGGGGCGAAGGCACATGATGTGTCGTCACCTCATGCATCTTACCGCTATGTGCAGCTTGATGGCGATACCACTGTCCGACATGGCTATCTGCTGCTGAACGTGACTGCCGATGAACTGGCGCGGGCAGAAGTAATGACACTGCGTTCTCACCGGGCAGCAGTCTTCGTATGGCGCGATGACCGGTGGCTGGAACTGCCCAACAGTCGAGACAAAAGCTACACTGAACCGCTATCGCGCTCTGGTCCGGGCTTCAATCCATCCGGTTTTCGTCCGGTTTCACCTGCGACAGGCGAGAAGGACGCTACCGTTGAAGGCATTCGCGCTGAGAAGAGCCAGCGCAGTCCGCAGGAACGTCCCTGGTGGTGGATCCTGGGCGACACTTATCCGCAGCGTGAAACGCTCAAACGCTATGGAGCGCGGTTCAGCAGCAAACGGCGTGCGTGGTACTACGTCGGCTGGGAACTGCCTGACGGCATCCAGAGGCTCATCACGGAATATGCGACTGTTGAACCGGAACCCACTCCGCAGGTCGAGGACGATGCACCTTGCTCCGATGAAGAAGCCACCGCCATTCTGGGTGTGCCGGTGAAGTCCGAACAACAGCCACCAAAAGATGATGTACTACCGCGTTTATTCCAGATCGGGCAAACGGTTTACGCTCGCCATGAACTGGAAACACCAGATGGTAAAGCGATTCCCACTGGCACACACGCGACGATCTCGCGGTTTTACAACCGTAACGCACAGCACGGCTGGAGCTACGACGTGCACTTCGTGGACATTGGAACGGGCTGGTACTTCGAGCGTGAATTGACCGATCTTGCACCCATTCCCGGCATCCGTATTACGCATGGTTCAGTTGTACCACCGGGTGCAACACCGCCACCCACCGATGCTGATCTGAAACGAGCGTTGGTCGAAAGCGGACATCAGCCCGAAGCGCTGGCAGACGAGTCAATGTCTGCCGAACCGGAAACTACACCGGAGCCGGATACGCCTCAAGAACCACAAACGATCCGTGTCTTCAAACCGCAGCCACTTCCAATAGATGGTACGCCGCTGGATGAAGTGCAAACCGCGATTGTTCAGGCAAAAACACATTCCACGACGGTCTTACACCCGGCGGTTTCCCAGAAACGGACACTGGCAGTCATCGGGCAGTCTTACGTTGGTGAATTGACCGGCAGCATCACGGGGAATGTCTACTGTTTCGGCTACGGCATCCATGAGGGTATCTGCATCTTCGTGAATATGGGCGGTCCGCGCATGGCAGTTGAGGCGATTCGGGCGAAGCTGTCGAAGGGTGACATCGTGAACTGTACACCCTGGGATGCACCGGCTGTCGAACTCACGGCTGGCGAAGGGAACAACGGTATGTATCACGACTACTTTCAAAACATCCCGGAAGCGAAGTTCACCTCGCTGATCCTGTGCCACGATTTGCTGGTCAATCCGAATTACGGCGGCAAGTCCACCACCTTCATCCTCCGCACCGATGAGGCCCAGGCAGCAGCCAAGCTCAAACATCACGTCGCCGAACTGGTCAAAGTGCCGGTGTTCGATGCGTGGGCAGGATACCTGTATCACGCTGGACAAACTGCCATGATTGTCCGTCCAACCCGCTCCGCTGGCGATATTGATCTGCTCAGTGTCGATTTAGACATTGATACCTGGACACGGCTAATCACCGGGGGTATTGAACAGGGCGTCATCACGCTGCCCAGCGCCAACTAATCGCATCCCATCCATCCAACAGCCGTCTGTCAGATCACTGGCAGAGTGCTGTTTTTGATTCTTATGAAAGGAAACCTTCTCATGGCACGAGCTGAGAGCAAAATGGTCATGGGTTACTTACCTATTGAACCGCACCATCATCCTGCAATTGTCTCGTTGGTGATGCCTTCCACGCCCGCCGTGAAACTGCTTGACCCGTTTGCCGGGGATGGACTGTTTCTGGACGCAGCAGCGCAGGCATGGCATGTCACGCCCTACGCGAATGAACTGGACGGCGAACGCGCTCAGGCATGTATTGAGCGCTTTGGACCGAAGCAGGCGGTGCGCTGCGACGTCGAGCGGCTGCTGGCATCCAATAACGCCTTTGGCGCGGCGTGGCTCAATCCCCCCTACGACCACGACAAGACCGCGAAAGCCAACAAGCGCGTCGAGTTTGCCTATCTGCGGCACAGTTGGAAGTGGCTGCAAGAGGGGGGACTGGCACTGTGGTGCATCTACTCCCAGCACATCACGGAAGATGCCGCTGCGTTTTTAGCGAAGAACAGCAGCCGCGTAGATGTCTGGGCGCTGCCGGGGAAACATCAGGGGGAGTACGATCAGGTGGTCGTTGCAGCGATCAAAGGCACCCATCTCCATCCCACCGAACTCTACCAGCACATTCTGGATGGCAAAACCACTCCTCGCCCGCTGACGGTACAGCCTGAGCCGCTTTACAAACTGCCTGCGCCACCGCACATAACCCGCTTTGTGTTCGCCCCCGACATCATCGACGAAGAACAGGGCTTGCGGCTGATTCAGGAACAGGGCGCATGGAAGACCAATGGCTTTCAGGCGCTGCTGGAAGTCCCACGTCCGCCGGAACAGATTGAACCGGTAGTCGCACCGCGTCCCGG
>JBDTNB010000344.1:0-3507 GCA_039933955.1 Chloroflexota bacterium | reverse complement strand
TCCTATCTTGACGGACGTTTCCCTTTTTTGCCATTTGAATTCACATCAGACGTAGTTATAAATATCACAGCAGCGGTATAACTGCGCCACATAACGTCCATTGGGTGAGACGACTTGCTCCGCAGCACTGCCGGATGGGGCTTCGGCTGTAGGGGATACTGTTTGCAATCCTATTCCATACACGCCGAGAAAAATCAAAACCAGCATGGAGATACAGCCTTTTAACATCAGCCACGTTCCTTTGCCACTTACCTTATAAGCGAGAGCTTATCTCCATATCGACTCGCGTACTTGGCGTTCAGCCTCCGTTCTGGCGGCGTGAGCATGAATTCCGCTATATTCGATGACAACGCCCTCGAAAAGGCTAATTCTCAACTTAACCCACGCAGTTCTCCCTACGTTACAATTTTAGCTAAACCTCTACACCCTCTTCGTTCTGTCCGGCAAATACGGCTGGTTTCTGAACGGGGTGGGGTTTTCCTAGAACCCCGCTCATATACTGGACAAAGATGCTCAATAAGGCAGGTATCGCCTGTGACCTGTCCGACATCCTGCCGTCGTTATCGGACATTTGATTCCGATATAGCTGCGCGTATTTTGCCGCCATTGTGAACGGCGGGAAGCACGGGGAGCGCCGCAGCATTGAGAATTTTGTGCGCGAAAAAACGGCGGGAAGTGCGAGAAGCGCAGCCGTATTGGCAGTTACGCGGCGGGAATGGGCGAGGTATCCGCCGCTGCGGCGAGACTCGCGAATGTCGCCATTGTGCAGCGGGAATAGGTGAGCGTGCCGCCGAGATGCGAAAAGCTGATTGAACAGGAGACACCGAGAACACAGAGAAAAGAGGAATGTTTTTCGGATGGTGGTATTCTCGCGGCCTGCGGACAGAATACTCTATTTTAGAACAAAAGTTCGTATCTGTCAATTAGAAAACGGTTTGAAAATGGGGGGGGAATGGAGTTAGGTATTTCTAGTAGATTTGCGCGGTTCATACCGGGGGCTGAAGCCACCCGGCTACCGATAAGGACAAGCGCACTGAAGGCGCTATTCGGAAGCTACCATCAGTCATATGCATCAATCAATCACCGGGTTCCAGCCAATATTCTGTACCTTTTCCCTCGACTGTCCAAGCGACTTGTCCATCATAGTTGATTTGCCACCAAACATATCCGTCGGCGCACACTGGGCCGTCTAACACTTCGAATGCTGCGCCGCCTGGAATTTTTCCCGCGCTAGCTCCACTGGTTGAGGCTTCTGTGCGAAGATTATTGGAATCTCCCGGTGTAACTTGCCCCGAATCGCCCACCGTCAGGCGTGGCGCTGGCGCACCAGCACAGTAGAAATCAGGGTAGAGTGAGGAACTTTCGATAATATGATTTGCAGTGGCGATGTCATTTATTATTTCGCTATCGCTGGGAACGCACGGTATCGGTGCTTCCTCTCTTACGGGGAAATCTGTGCCAGTGATGCCGAAATCACCATCATGGAAGTTCTGTAAGGTAATTTTGGTTGACACACCTATGAGTGGTGAGTAATCTGTCCCCGTAAAATAGGGCATTAAAATTAAGTCGTCACCCTGCTTCTCTCCAAACACTACGAAATCTGGATCAGGAAACTCAATATTGCCGCCTGTGGTATTATCCATGCTGTCTGTATGCCAGTCCGCGAACACTCCGCATAGATTGAATATGTTGGCCGCCTTAGTAGGATCATCCGTTTGGCTGTTATCAATGACAATTCTTCCAGATATAGTATTGGTATCAATGTTAATTTCGCCATCATTAAGGCCTAAATTGTAAACCTGAGAGGGAGATTGCTCGTCCATTGGGCCTAACTGAACTCGGAGAATTAACTCATTAATATCCATCGAAACGCCACCAGGCAATGTTGCTCGTAAATGTTGATCTGGGAGATAAACCAAATAATCCAATCCATCGTCACCTGTCTGATAAATTAGATGCTGGTTATTATGCTCAAAATCTTTTTCTGTCATTCCAACGGCTGTAGCAACTTGCGCAACTGAAAGACGAGTCTCAAATGTAAAACATTGCCCGTCAATAAATGAGTCTAGCTGCTGTATCTTCTCACCATTTTTTCTAATATGCACTTTATCATCAGTAAGCAAATCAGAAGCCCAAATTTCAGAGGCTTGGACGTAACCTGAAGCTGCTTCTATACCCTGTCGGACTAATTGGCCGATTCTAGTTACAGTGTATGCCAGTCCATGCGAGGCAACATCAACGCTTCCTATCTTATCCAATGCCCAAGCAACAAAGATTGTTCCTGCTACGATGAGTGTAATTTTTCCCCCTATTACTTTCTTGGCGACTTTAGCGATAAGTGGTGCAACCTTTGGATGTTTTAGTACCCACACCAGCATTTCACGTGCTACTGTATCATGAGCTAAACTCTCAATAAGGTGAGAGTCAATAAAAGTGTTTGCGCTTACGTCTCTTAACTCTACCGTGTACTTTCCATTATCTATATCGCGTTGCAACAAGTGGGCCTCAAGGGGAACACCCGCTATATTCAAAGAAAAACCAATGGTTTTTCCGAGTCTTCCAACGTCGGGAGTTTCTAATAATTCCTGAATAGAAGTTACAGTTAAGCCTCCGGTAGATTTCCAAAAAAGTCTACCCGTATCTGTTTCAAACTCTCCAGGTATTGGATCATTAGATAAAGTTGAACCTGAACAATTCGAAGATATAGGTTCTGGTTCCTGCGCGACCAGGGTTTTTGCTGAAGAAAATACAATCAAAATACAGAGAAACAGAAGCACTCGAATTAGCTTCATCTAATGTCTCCACAGAACCTTTATATTACATTAATGACCATATCGCATCGCAACCTGTATCGCAAATTATTTTATTGTTAATGACTAATTGATATGGCTTAAATATCATTCCTTTTCCCTAGTGTCTCTTATACGTCCAATTGGCTAGCGAGGGCTGTATACTAGCGGTATGATTAAGTAAAAGTAAGTTTTAGCCGTTAGTCAGTCGCTTTTAGCGGAAAAATCAGATACTCAGCGACGCAAAATCACCATTAATGGCGCTCTACATGAGAAGCTAGAAGCCAGTCGCTAACTGCCTACGGCAAAATGCTATGTGAGGAGTTTTATTCAATGCAAACGCATCAATATGATGCCATTATCGTCGGCGCGGGCGGCGCGGGATTAATGGCCGCGCTCTATGCCAGCAAGGGCGGCGCGAAGGTGGCAGTGGTGAGCAAGTTGTATCCCACGCGCAGCCATACCGGCGCGGCGCTGGGCGGGATCGGCGCGGCGCTGGGCAACCTTGACGAGGACAAACCGATCTGGCACGCCTATGACACGGTAAAAGGTGGCGATTATCTGGCTGACCAGAACGCCGCCAAAGTGCTGGCGGACGACGCTGTGCGCGCGGTGGTTGAACTGGAGCATATGGGGCTGCCGTTTGACCGCACCTCGGAAGGTCGCATCAGCCAGCGGCGCTTCGGCGGACACACCAGCAACTTCGGCGAGAAACCCG
>JBDTNB010000343.1:0-3512 GCA_039933955.1 Chloroflexota bacterium | reverse complement strand
CTCCACAATCCTGATTTGATTATCGTCGATGAACCTTTCTCCGGTCTTGATCCGGTCAACACACTTGTCTTGAAAGACCTGCTGCTTGAATTCCGCGATAAAGGCGGCACGATTGTCATGAGTACCCATCAAATGTGGCAGGTTGAAGAAATGTGCAACCGCCTGCTCATGATCCACAAAGGTGAGCAAAAACTGTACGGCGCGGTGGATGACATCCGCCAGGAGTATGCTCTGAATGCGGTTATTGTCGAGGGGAAGGGCAACTGGGCAGCCTTGCCCGGTGTTTCCAAAATCGAGCCGAAAGAAAATGGGCGTAAAAGTGTGCTTCTGTACCTCAAGCCAGGGACAACTTCGGAGCAACTACTGTCCTCCATTGCTGCCGCTCCCGACACCATGATTGAGCGTTTTGAACGTGCCGTCCCCAGCCTCAACGACATCTTCATCCGCGTGGCAGAAGGGCAGTCGTCATGAACAAGATTGCACTCGTTGCCCGCCGCGAATACTTTTTCAATTTGCGCAGACGCTCATTTCTGTTTGCTGTCTTTGGCGTACCACTCTTCACCTTCGTCATTTGGGCGATTATTTTTCTTGTCCTCTCGAATACCGATCAGGATTTAAAATCCGTTGGCTCAGTTGGTTATGTCGATCAGTCCGGAATCTTGACCGATTTGGTCATCCCACTGGATAAACCTGAACTGGCTGTCCCCTATGTTGCCTACACCACCGAAGCCGATGCCCGCGCCGCCCTGGATGCCAAAACCATTGGCGCGTATTTTGTCCTGCCGCAGGATTATCTCAAGTCTGGCGATGTGAAGACCTACAGCTATTCTGGGATACCGGGTGCGCTCAAAGACAGTATTGACGCTCTCTTGGTCGCCAACGTCAGTAAAAAATTGGGAAGTGATGTTCCGCTTGCCCGCATCGAAAATCCGGTGAATCTCACTATTCACGCGCTGGATTCGGGGCGTACCCTGACTGAAGCCAATATACCGGCGCTGATTTTCATCCCGCTGATTTTCGCCTTCGTATTTTTAATGTCATCCAATGTGACCAGTGGCTTCCTGATGAACGGTGTTGTCGAAGAGAAGACCAACCGAATCATGGAAATCCTGATAACCAGTGTCACACCCATGCAGTTGCTCTTGGGCAAAATTATCGGCCTGGGCTTGCTCGGTCTGACTCAGCTTCTCATCTGGGCGGCGGCGGGCGCGCTGCTCATTCATTTTGGACAGGCTTCGCCAGCATTGGCAGGTGTTACATTCCCCATCGATTTAATGATCGTTTTTGTGGTCTACTTCATGCTGAGTTACTTCCTGCTCTCCAGCTTGATGGCTGGTTTGGGGGCAATTGCCGGTTCAGCCGAAGAAAGCCGTCAATTTTCCTCGATCATCTCGCTGATATGGATTATTCCGTTTTTTCTCATTACCTCGCTCATCAGCGAACCCAACGGCCCACTCGCCGTTATCCTGACACTTATCCCCTTCACTGCGCCGATGACGGTGCTGCTGCGCATGGGTTTTAGCACCGTTCCGGCATGGCAGTTGGCCGCCAGCATCATCATTTTGCTCGCGAGCGCTTTGCTGGTCGTATGGGCATCCTCGAAAGTTTTCCGTTGGGCGCTCTTGCTGTATGGCAAACGCATCACGCTCCGTGAACTCTGGCATGTCATTCGCCAATCGCCCCATACCGCTACTGTAACTGCTCAATCTAGCGGGGAGATCACATCGTGAGCAATCATATCTGGCAGGTATTTACCTACGAACTCAAACGTAACATCCGCCGAAAAGGTTTTCTCTTCATGACCTTCGGCATTCCCTTGATCGCCTTTGTCGTTTTGTTAGGCTATCGTGTCATTTCGGAGGCCAGGGCTGCCAATAAGCCGCCAGAATCTTCGCAAGGAAATGGCGCAGCCGTACAATCACAAGGCCCGCAGTTTTCCGGCGTCAAACACGCCGGTTATGTGGATTTTTCCGGAAAATTCAGCGACCCCGAAGACCTGGACAAAATCCTCATACGCTATGACGACGAGGCGGCTGCATCTGCGGCGATGGCAGCCGGGGAAATTGACGCTTACTATGTCATCCCTGCGGATTACATCACCACTGGCGATATATCCCTGATCGTCCCCAAGTTTAACCTGAATCTGATTACCGACGCGCCCATTCGTCAGTTGATTCTGAATAATCTCGCGTCCGGCATCCGCAATCAAGACCTGTTTACGCGCCTGTTGAATCCCAGCACGGTAGATGAAATTAACTTGCAGCGTGACGCCAGCGGTCAGAAAAAGTCCGACTTTAACGCGGATTTTCTCGTTGTCTATGTCTTCGCCATCGCCCTGCTGATGAGCGTCTTTTTGACCAACGGCTATCTCATGCAGACCGTCGTCGAGGAAAAAGAAACCCGCCTCATCGAAATTCTGGTGTCCACCATGCGCCCGACTCAACTCCTGGCCGGGAAAATCCTTGCCTTTGGCTTGATGGGTTTGCTGCAAATTGTCGTCTGGGTCGGGGCGCTGTTCCTGATCGGCAAACTTGGCTCCGGAGACGCCGCTTCACCATTGGCTGCGTTAGGAGCAATTTCGCTTAGCGCAGACAAAGTGCTGCTGCTGTTCCTGTATTTTATCTTTGGCTATCTGTTTTTCGCCGCTGGATACGGCATGGTCGGTGCGATTTCCAGTTCGATGCAGGAAGGCCCGCAGTTCGCTGTCATTTTTACCCTCCCAGCCGCCATTCCTATGTATTTTCTAGCGCTATTTATCACCACGCCCGATGCGCCGCTGCCCGTGATTTTGAGCCTGATTCCAATTACCGCGCCGCTCTCGATGGTCATTCGCGTCACGTTGACCACCGTCCCTCTCTGGCAGATTGTCTTGAGCCTGGGTTTACTTTTCGCGCTGGACATCGTGATGATTTGGCTGGCGGGGCGCTTATTTCGTGTCCAAACCTTACTGTCGGGGCAAACCCCTAAACTCCGCGACATCCCGCGTCTCTTGCGCGAATAACGCATAATCGGGGATCATCACAAATCCATTGGGGTTTATGTTGAGAAACGGTATTTGTAGGGACAAAGCACTGCCGTGTCCGCGCTCAATTTAGACGAGAACCTCAATCTAAAGGTTTGGGAGGGACGCGAGCGAAGCGAATGCCGCTGCGTCCTTTTTGCCAATCAACCTTATGCGAGTGTAAATCGTGAAAATCACGCGCGAGATGTATAAACAGCAGCGCCGCCCCCGCTTCGGCACTGCCAACCCTGAGCGCATGAATGTGCCGTTCTGGGAATTTATGGCGCAGAACAAAGCACGTACCGCTTGGTGGGCGAAAGAAGAATTTGAGGCCACCACTGAGGGTTCCCCAGTTTGGTCATTCAACCGTTTTGGCATGACCCAAACTGATTTACCCGATGGTCGCGTCATTTACATTGCGGGCGAACACGAAGACTTTTATGATCCCGATTTCTATATCTACGTCTGATGTGAATTCAAATGGCAAAAAAGGGAAACGTCCGTCAAGATA
>JBDTNB010000342.1:0-3543 GCA_039933955.1 Chloroflexota bacterium | reverse complement strand
GGCATAATCACATCGACAGCTTGTTTTTGGAACATTTCCAGAAATTCATAGCGGGTATATTGGTTCTCACCGGAGCAAATCACAGTGCTGCTCGAACGCCGTACCTGTGCCAACACATCAAGATTTTCAGCCGGGACAGGTTCTTCCAACCACAACAGCCGTAGGGGTTCAACCGCCTTCGCCAGCGTGATCGCCGCCGGTAAATCGAATTGACCGTGACAATCTATTGCAAGGTCGGTCTCGTAGCCCAACGCATTGCGTGTCGTTTCGATCAGATTGATGACGTAGGTCATCTCCTTCGCGCTGATCGAATAACTGTGCGGGTCGTAACTGCCGACTCCGGTGCTGTCCACATCAAACTTGACCGCGCTAAATCCCTCGCTAACGACTTCCAATGCTTTATCCGCATAGGCTTGTGCATCACTACTTTCGCCTGCGTGACAATCGCAATACAGCCGAATACTGTCGCGGAACTTCCCGCCCAGCAGCTTGTAAACCGGCACGCCCAACGCCTTGCCCATAATATCGTACAGCGCATTATCAATCCCGGTCAGCGCGAAGATCAGCGGCGCGTGGGTCGAACCGCCATAACGTCCGCCACGCCGCAATTTCTCGTAAATTAAATTGACGTTGAACGGGTCTTCGCCGATCAGCCGGTGCTTCATTTCCAGGATCGCCACTTTGGTCGCAAAGCCGGAATATCCCGGCCCGCCGGAGTTGCATTCGCCCGTGCCGACGACACCCTCGTCAGTATAAATCCGCACGAACGTCCACACACTCCCGCCGCTGTGTTCTTCCTGCCGCCCGATCACACAGGCTTGTACATCCGTAATTTTCACGCTTAAAGCTCCTTGAAAAAAATTTTAGTGATTAGTTTATGGCAATTAGCTATAGTGAATATAGTGCCAGTAACGTTTCCAGTAACGCAAAGAACCAATAACTAAAAAACCTCATTCGGCATATACAGCTTGACGCAGCCCTTTTAAATAGCCAATGGCGAACAAACGCCCAATGGCTGAGTATCCAGCTTCGTCGTTGCTATCGCCTGCCATCGTCGGCACATGATCCGGGCGACACACGCCCTCGAAGCCGATGTCGCGATACGCCCGCATACACGCCAGCATGTCGGTTTGCCCATCATCATGAAACGTTTCCTGGAATTTTTCGGGCGTCCCGCGCACATCGCGCAAATGCACGAAGAAAATTTTCCCCTGCTCGCCAAAGTGTCGAATTACACCCGGCAAATCATCGGTCATCAGCGCGAAATTGCCCTGGCACAGTGTGATTCCATTCACCGGACTCGGCACGAGATCAAGCAGCCGTTGGAAATTTTCGACACTCCGCATGATGCGTCCCAGGCCGCGAATCGGCGACAGTGGCGGGTCGTCGGGATGCATCGCCAATTTGACATTCGCTTTTTCGGCGATGGGAATCACCCGTTCCAGAAAATATTGCAGGTTATCCCACAACTGTTCCTCGGTGACGACTCCATATTCCGTCAGCGGCGCATCTTTCATGAGGGCATTGTCAAAACCGCTGACCAGAGCACCACCGCGCGTGGCAATACTCGTCGAGGTGCGCATCCAGTTGAAAAATGGCATCCACTCGTAGCACCACACCGGAACACCTAATGCCCCCAAATTTTCAATGAGTTCGCAAACGGTGTCGATTTCGGCATCGCGCCCCGGCAAACCCATTTTGGCTTTATCTAACGGCGGGCGACTTTCGAGCACATCCAGCGAAAACCCGGCGTCCTCGTAAGCGGTTTTTAAACGCACCAGTGACATGTAGCTCCAGGGACGGCCTTCTTTTTTCAGATGTGCATCCGCCCTGAGAGCCGATTCCGCGCTGAAGTCCATCCCACCCACTACATTTTCAATCCCGCACTGCTTGACCATCGTCCACAATGTCGTGCGCTTCGGCGGCAAAAATTCCGCAATTTTTATCATCATCATGTCCCATAAATTTCACTATAAAAGTTAATTCAGTAATATCTGAGAACTCTATGCCTCAATTATCGGCTTTACTCCCCTCTCCATGCATGGAGAGGGGCCGGGGGTGAGGTTCAACTTAGGCTATTCCCTATCGAATATTCCGGCTCGAAGCCAATCAGTGACCGCGCTTTTTCAATGCTGACCAGCGCAGTCGTACCGGGCAAATCACGTTTGAAATCAGTCACATCGGGGAAGAAAAGTTGAACCAGGGTGCGCGCGTCGTAGCTCAGATAGTTGTAATCGTCGTTGATGAACAGTGGATGGCTGCCCTCATAATCAGCGGTCACACCTTTTTCCAGCGATTGCGCCGCATCCCGTTCGTCGACAAACGCCCAATAATTAAAGCGGTCTGCGATATAGGTTCCGAACAACAGGTCGTCAAAAACGCCGTCCAACATGCCTTTTTCCCGGTTGGGATGAAATTCAAAGGGGCGTTTGGCGCGATAGTCCATCACACGATTGTGCGACTCGGCGATACGTGCCTTCCGTTCGGCTTCCGGCAGGCTGACCAACTCATCGAGCAAACCGTGCACCTTGTCGCGCTTCTGGATATATCCCTCACTCTGGGCATAACCCGCGCCATATACGCCGGGGAAGCGCATCGCCACACTGGAAATACCTTCGCGCCGCCAATAATAATCGCCGATATCCTCAACCACTTGCTTCGAAAACGAATAAGGATCAATTGTCAGGCGCGGATGTTCCTCGTCAATTGGGAAATATTTGGGATAAATCTCGTCCAGGTGGTAAAAAGCGCCCAGTGCATTGATCGAACTGGCCTGCGCAATCCGATTGATGCCGACCTTTGCCGCCGCCTCATAGACATTGAATGTGCCAGCCACATTGATTTGAAAAACATCATGCCCCGGCGCAGTATAGGGACTCGGTATAGCCGCCAAATGGATAATCGTGTCGCAGCCCTGCACCTGCTTGAGCAAGGCATCATAATCCAGGATGTTGGTCTGAATGTATTCAGCGCCCTCGATTTCCACATTTTCAGCCAGATCGAGGGCGCGCACTTCCCAACCATTCTGGAGCAGTCGTATCACCGTCGCCTTGCCGATGCGCCCCGTTCCGCCTGTGACCAATACACGCATAGTGCCGCTCAACTCCACAACCGGTCAGCCGAACGCTCGTTGTCCCAATGATCGGTGGGGTCAAAGCACAGCGGATCACGCGCGTCAATAAATTCGCGCATACACTCCAGGTCAATCTCGCCCAAACCGAGTCCCGGCGTTTCAGGAACCTGAATATAACCATCGACAATCAAGGGTTTGGGCAGCCCATCGAATAAATGATTCCAGCGCGGGATGTCCACCGAATGATTTTCCAGAACCAGGAAATTCTCCGTCGCTGCTGCGCAGTGAACGCTTGCCAGCGCCGCAATCGGCGACCCTGCCATGTGCATCGCCATCGCCACGCCGTGCTCCTGGGCAAAATTGCCGATGCGTTTGGTTTCCAAAATACCACCCGATGTGGCGAGATCGGGATGAATAACCGAAACCGCCCGCGCTTCGAGCAGCGGCGCAAAACCTTCTTTGAGATAAAT
>JBDTNB010000341.1:0-3568 GCA_039933955.1 Chloroflexota bacterium | reverse complement strand
CCACACATGTTATTGGAGCGGCACTGTTTGCGGACATTTCTGGCTTTACGCAACTGACCGAGCGGCTCACACAGCAGCTTGGGGCACGACGGGGGATCGAAGAATTAACCCTGAAAATCAATCAGGTGTATAGCGCGCTGATCGACGCCGTAGACAGCTACTGGGGCACTGTAATTAACTTCGCGGGCGATGCAATTACCTGTTGGTTTGACGCCGAGGAAACCGATGCCACCGCCCGCGCTGTCGCCTGCGCACTGGCAATGCAAACGGCGATGGTGGCATTTGACGACCTGGCACTTAAAGTTACGGTGACCAGCGGTGCAGCCCGCCGATTTATCGTTGGCGACCCTACTATCCAGTACATAGATACACTGGCAAGCGCGACGATTGCGCGCCTGGCAGTCGGGGAGCAACTGGCCTTGAAGGGCGAAATTCTGCTGGACGATGCCAGCGTAACCACACTTGGCTCGGCACTCCAAATTGCTGAAAGGCGTATCGCAGAATCGGGCGAAAACTTCGCTGTTCTGGGCACAGCCAGTTTGCCTTTATCGCCCGCCGAGCCAGGTGATCCTACTGAAATCGCCCCTGCGATAATCAAACCGTGGCTCTTGCCCGCCGTGTATATGCGCGAGGAGGGCGGATTTGGCGCGTTCCTGACCGAACTCCGCCCGACGGTCGCCCTTTTTTTGCGCTTCGACGGAATTGATTATGACGAGGACGAGGACGCCGGTGAGAAATTAGATGCCGTGATCCGCCAGGCTCAGGCAAGCATCACCCAGTACGATGGCGCGCTGCTACAAGTGACCATTGGCGATAAGGGAAGTTATCTGTACGGGGCGTTTGGTGCGCCTGTTGCCCACGAGGACGACGCCGCGCGGGCGCTTCAGGCTGCCCTTGAACTCCAACAACTGTCCCAAACGCTGCCGTTTCTACTCCCGGTACAAATTGGCGTAAGCAGCGGAACAACGCGCGCCGGAGCCTATGGCGGCAGTACACGCCGCACCTACGGGGTTCTGGGCGATGATGTAAACCTTGCAGCGCGCTTGATGACCAATGCCGATTCGGGCGAAATTCTCGTCTCGTCGTCTGTGCAGAAGGCAACTGCTAGCCTGTTCCTGTTCGAACCCCGTTTGCCGCTGCGCGTGAAGGGTAAGCGTGAACTGCTGACCGTTTTTACATTGACCGGTCTGCGTCGCCAGCGCGCGATTCGCCTTGAAGAACCAGCCTATCTGCTGCCCATGATCGGAAGACAGGCGGAACTCACATTGATTAGCGATAAGCTCAAGTTGGCGCTGCAAAATAAGGGACAGATCATTGGCTTTACCGCTGAAGCGGGGATGGGTAAATCACGGTTGATCGCGGAGGTCATCCGATTGGCGCGGGGATTGGGCTTCACGGGTTATGGGGGTGTGTGTGAGTCATCGGGTACGAAGACAGCTTATCTCGTTTGGAAAGCGATCTGGCAGGCATTTTTCGACCTCGACACTGCGGTGGAACTTCAGGAGCAGCGACACCAGCTTGAAGAGGTGATCCATATCCACGCGCCACAGCGACTTGACGCACTGCCAGTCCTTGCGCCGCTGTTGGATATCCCGATGGATGAGAATGATTTCACCCGGTCGCTCTCACCAAGAGAACGTCGCAACATCTTGAATATTGTGCTTGAAGACTGCCTCCGCTCTGCCGCTGCTAAAACACCTCTGCTTCTGGTTTTGGAGGATATTCATTGGGTTGATTCTCTTTCAGTCGAACTGCTCGATGTACTGGCAGCTATGAGCGTGAACTTGTCCGTCGTTTTTGTGCTGGCATACCGTCCGCTGGAAGGAGGCCAGACGAGCATTCCGAGCGTCGAGTCCCTGCCCCAGTATACCCGTATCGCACTCGACAGGCTGAATACGGGAGAGGCGGAGCAGTTGATCCAGGCGAAGCTGGCTCAGTTATTTCCTGAATCCGGTGAGACACTGCCAACCACCCTGGTTTCGGCACTGCTTGAGCGTGCCGAGGGTAATCCCTTCTACCTTGAGGAACTGCTCAACTATTTGCGCGACCAGGGCATGAATATGCATGACGCTATTGCTCTAAAAACGTTGGAACTACCATCCAGTCTGCATTCACTGATTTTGAGCCGCATCGACCAGCTAAGCGAAGAACAGAAAGCGACTTTGAAAGCGGCCAGTATCATCGGGCGTTTGTTTAAGGTCGCATGGCTGTACGGCTATTATCCGCTTTTGGGGGATGTGGAGCGGGTCAAAGACGAGTTAGATGCCCTCTCTCAACTGGAACTAACACCGCTGGACACGCCCGAACCGGAACTCAGCTACCTGTTCAAGCATATTGTCACCCGTGAAGTGACCTATGAAAGCCTGCCCTACGCGACACGGACACGTCTTCATGAACAACTGGCGCAGTTTATTGAGGGGCAAGGGGCAGAAAGCTACCTTGATCTACTGGCCTATCACTACGGCCTCACGGAAAACCGAGATAAGCAGCGCGAATACTTCCCAAAGGCGGGCGATGCTGCCCGTGCGGCCTTCGCCAACGACGCTGCGCTCGACTACTACGCCCGCTTGCTGCCGCTCTTGGTTGAATCATCAGCGCAAATTGACATTTATACCCGGCGTGGAGAGGTGCTGGAATTAACGGGGCGCTGGAGTGAGGCTGAAAGCGAATATAGGACAGCCCTGGCCCTGGCGGTAGGTGAAACGAGCGACGCTGCTCGCCTTCAATACCTTTTAGGACGAATAGCGAACAGCCAGAGTGATTATGCAACTGCGGCGGATTGGCAGGGAAAAGCACGTGCCACCTATGCGCGCCTGAATGACTCATCAGGATTGGCACACGTCCTGTTGGAAACGGGCAATATTAGTATGGCACAGGGCAACTATGCTGCGGCCCGCCAGCAACTTGAAGAATCATTGGAACTTGGACGCTCATTAAATGACCAACTGACTATCGCACGCTGCTTGATTGAATTAGGGAAAGTTGCGTATCTTCAAGGTGATCTGCCCTTGTCCCGTTCGCTGCTCAATGAAGGACTGACGATTATGCGCCCGTTAGGACACAAACAGGGTCAGGCAATCTCACTCAATATACTGGGTTTGATTGCTGGCGATATGGGCGACAGAGCGGCACAACAGACGTTTTTGCAGGAAAGCCTGTCCATAGTGCAGCAAACCGGTGACCGGATGGGAACCGCTTTTATTCTGCTCAATTTAGGCAGTTTGACGAGCGCGCAGGGTGATTTCGAAACTGCCCGAACCCAGATCAGCACAAGCCTTCAAATATTCCAGACGATGGGTGAGCAGGCTACTTATGCGGAAGGGCTGCTCAACCTGGGCGGGGTTGAATTGTTACAGGGCGACCACAGCGCAGCCCGGCAGCGAGCCAAAGAAAGTTTGGCAATTCTCCGACAATTGGGCAGCAACGCATTCATCGTCCTTGTCCTGGTTCAGCTTGAATGGATTGCAGCATTCCTTGAAGGTGATTTCGCGGCGGCGCAGGCTGCCCTGGAAGAAGGCCTTACCCTTGCGCGCGAGATGGATAACAGCGTGCTTGCGGCGCAGGCGAT
>JBDTNB010000340.1:0-3603 GCA_039933955.1 Chloroflexota bacterium | reverse complement strand
TTTCGAATCCTCATAGATCAAGCTCCAGACGATTGAATGAGCGCATCAAGGGATAGACGATGATGGCGACGAGCACAAAGAGCACCACATTGCCAGCGGTGGATAAGCCATAGAAACCGGCCTGATACTCTTTGTAGATTACCGATGTGAGAACATCGGATGCGAATCCAGGGCCGCCGTGCGTCATTGTCCAGATCAGGTCGAAGGTTCGCAGTCCGCCAATAAACGACAGCAGGATGACCGTGAAGGTGGCGTTACGGGCTAATGGAATGATAACGTAACGGAACTTTACCCAGTTCCCGCCTTCAAGCCGCGCTGACTCGAAATAATCCAACGGGATCGACAGGATGCCCGCCATGAAAATCACCGTCGCGATGCCGACGCCCTTCCAGACATCGACCAGCGCCACCGAATACAACGCCAGACCGGGGTTTCCCAACCAATCCGGCTGTGGTAAGCCGAGCGATCCCAGGGCGGTGTTGATGAGACCCACCGAGGGCTGCATGAGCGTGGCGAATGTGATCCCGACGGCGACGGTACTGACCAGCACGGGGAAAAAGATGATGCCGCGTAACAGCCCCTTGAGCCGAATATTTGAAGTGAGCAGCATTGCCAGCGGCAGTGAAATGATGACTTTGAGTCCGCTGGTCATCACAGCATAGATGACCGTATTGCGCAGCCCAGCCATGAGTTGGGGATCGCCGAGGAAAGCTTTGTAGTTATCCAGTCCAATGAAGGTTGAGTCGAACAGCGTCCAACGGGTCAGGCTGAAATAGAAGGTCAGCGCCGTTGGCACGACGAAGAACACGCCGAACACGAGCGCTGCCGGAAGATAAAACCAATTCGGATATGTCCGCAGGACTGCCCGCGGCTTGGTATTGCTTATCATTGAACCTCGCAGACATCAGGTGCGATCAAACCTAGTGGAAACTGAGGGCCGAAGTTAAATTACCGGCCCTCAGCATAACAGGGATGAAGAGCGTTAAGACCAGGCTGCTACCAGCCCGGCAGATTAAGCTGCTGCGCCTGCTTCTCAACATCCAGGTCGTAATTCGCGGCGGCTTCATCGGGCGTCATCTGTCCGGTTCCGACAGCGACGCAAATCTGTTCGAGGTTAGGGCCTTTCACTGGCGAGAGGAACTCTAACGCAGGTGAAGAATTTCCCGAATCAATGTAAGCGGCGATGTCTTTTACGCCGGGGAGCACATCGTCAGGAAGCGTGGTTCCCTTGATTAGATAGGGGCCTTGCGGCGCAACCTTCGCGGTGATCGCATCCACGCCATCGGTTGAGGCGATGAACGCTAGGAAATCTTTGGCCTCAGCCAGGTGTTGGGTGGTCTTCGGGATGTAAGTTGCGGCGGGCATCCAGATCGTCGCGCCATTCTTGGTTTCATCCGCGCCGGGTTGGGCGAAGAAGCCGATATCGTTCACTTCATCGGGCGAGTTGGCCGCGATAGTCGAGAGCACAAAGGACAGCATCGGATACTGAGCGCCCTTACCGTCAGCCAGCAGTAGCAACCCCTGGTCGAAGGTCGTGGTCGCGAAGTCCTTCTGATACCAGTCCTTCTCAAAGCCCTCGGCTAGATAGCTGAAACCGGCCATTGCCGCCGGAGTCGTGGCGTACTTGGCTTTGTTGTTGGTGTAGTCATCGGTGAAGGTCGGGACGGCCTGAGCGACGTTATAGTAGTCAGCGAGTACGAACAGTTGGGAAGTCCAGGTGCTATTCGCGCCGTATGTGGCAATGACGGGCGCAATACCAGCGGCTTTGATCTTCTCGTTATTGGCTTCGAATTCCGCCCAGGTCTTGGGTACGTCGATTCCAACCTGCGCGAAGATTTTCTTGTTGTAGAGAATACCGCCGCCCAGTGCTGTGCCGCTCGGTACACCGAAGACCTGTCCGTCCTGCGACACGGTGGGGAGGAAGGACTCGACAATGTTGGCGACAAACGGCTCACCGGAGAGGTCAACGAGTGTGTCGGTTGGATGCAGCGCCTGGAGCAGCGAACCGGAGTTGTACCAGAAGATATCGTTCATATCACCTGTCGCAAGGCGGGTCTTGATGATGTTGTCGCCATCTGTACCGCCGGGTCGCTGCTCAATGGTGATGGTCACGTTGGGGTGCAGCGCCATATAGGCGTCGGCGAGTGCCTGGGATGTATCTACAGTGTTCTGGCTGTTGTCAACGAGGTAGGTCAGCATGACGGCATCCTGGGCGGCGACAGCGGAGACACTCAGCAGCAGCAGGCCGACGAGGATATATATAAACAGCTTGACGTTAATTTTTTTGAGATTCACGTTATTTTTCTCTTTCTCATGTAAAATCACTTGCTAGAGGATTTCGCGATCCTTCTTTCGGGGACGGTAGGCGGCTAAAACTTACCGTCTCCACAATGCAGTCCATAAATGGCAATTGTTTTCACGTTAATCCATTTTCACCTCCTCAATTTGCCTACAATAATTAGCCGACCCTTTTTACGAAAGAAGGGGCAGGGCCTGTCGATTCACGAATAACGAGGTCCCAACCGCTGGTGATGACCTCGCGCGGACGATCAGGGTCATTGAGCCTCTTGAGCAAAAGGCGCACCGCATCGCGGCCATTCTGTTCTGGCCTGCCGGAAATGCTGGTCAAACGTGGAACGATGAATTCAGAAAAGGGAATATCATCAAAACTGGCAATCGAAACATCCTCAGGGACACGCAGTCCCAAATCAGCGGCGGCTCGTATGGCGGCCATCCCCAGCAGGTCATTGATTGCCAGGAGCGCGGTTGGACGATTCGGCTGGCTCAATAACTGAATGGCTGCCTGGCGGCCATCCTCCAGTAATTCGCCACATTGAACTATCAGGGTTTCATCGTAGGGTAATCTGGCTTCTTCCAGCGCCCGGCGATAACCGTCCAGACGGTCAAAACCCTGTGCTGGAATCGTGACGCCATAGACAAATCCGATGCGCCGATGTCCCTGTTCGATTAAATGAGCCATAAGGGCGCGCGTGCCAGCGCCATAACCATGGTGAATATAATCAAATTCCGAAGCCGTTCCAGAAATTTCGACAATGGGACGGTTCGACTTGCGAAGCTGATTCATGATTTGCTCTGGCAGCAGCTTGAATCCGATCATCATGATTAGCCCATCCACGCGCTGCTCGGCTAATTCTCTGACACTCTGACTTTCCTGTTCGGGAGTCCGCGAGCTGTGGGCGAGGAGCAAACTGTAGCCGCAAGCTTCTGCTTCACTCGAAATGCCTCTCAGAATTTGCCAGAAGAATGGGTTTTCATAGATGGGAAGGAGAACGCCGATGGTTTTGGTATCGCCGCTGCGGAGGGCTTGAGCGCGCGCGTCAATCTCATAACCCAATTCGGTAATGGCATTCAAAACACGCTGACGGGTTTCAGAGGAAATGGGTATGCGCTGATCCGTCGGATCATTCAGGACGTAAGAAACTGTTGCACGCGAGACACCCGCTAAACGGGCGACATCAACCTGGGTGGGACGTTTCATTAATTATCCAAATAAGCTGCAAATAGTGGTCTAAACTATAATTTGACACGACTAACCTTACTCGTGTAAATTAAAGAATATAGAGCAATTGAAAATTTGTCAAG
>JBDTNB010000339.1:0-3660 GCA_039933955.1 Chloroflexota bacterium | reverse complement strand
CGTTATTGCTCAGGATCGTTTTGACCAGATTTTTGCCGATGTCATGCACATCGCCATAGACCGTCGCCAGCACCACTGTGCCTTTGGTCGAACCTTCGACTTTATCCATGAATTTTTCTAGGTATCCGACGGTTTTCTTCATCACCTCGGCGCTTTGCAGTACGAACGGCAAAATCAATTCGCCCGATCCAAATTTGTCGCCGACTTCCTTCATCGCAGGCAGCAGCACATTATTGAGCACACCGACTGCATCCTGGCGTGTCAGGCATTCATCAACCAACGCTTCCACGCCTTCTTTTTTGCGGTGGACGATCTGCCAGTGAACCGCTTGCTCTGCGGTCATGTCCGCCGTCGGATCTTCGACTTCTTTCGCGCCGCTCGTCACCGAGTTCTGCTCGAAATATTGGATGAAGCGTGGCAGCGCATCAGGATCAGTGTTGAAAATCAGGTCATCCGCGATCTTGCGCTGATCTTCGGGAATTTCCGAGTAGGGTGTGATATGCGCCGGATTGACAATCGCCATATCCAAACCCGCCTGCACCGCATGATACAGGAACACACTGTTGAGTACGCCGCGCGCCGCCGGAGTCACACCGAAGCTGACGTTGCTCACGCCCAGCGCGGTCATCACACCGGGGATATTTTGCTTAATCAGCCGGATGCCTTCCAGCGTTTCCACCGCGTCCATGCGTAATTCTTCCTGGCCGGTGGTCAGCGGAAAGGTCAGCGCGTCGAAAATCAAATCTTCCGGTGACATGCCATATTCATTCACGGCGATGTCAGTGATGCGCTTGGCGATTTCATATTTTGTGTCGCGGGTATGCGCCATACCCACTTCATCAATCGTCATTGACAGCACCGCCGCGCCATATTTGGTGACAATCGGCAGAATCCGGTCAATCCGTTCACGACCATTTTCCAGGTTGTTGCCATTGACTACTGCTCGTCCCGGATACATCGCCAGCGCCGCCTCGGCAACATCGGCTTCCGTCGTGTCGATAATCAACGGCACAGTGACCGCCATCGACAACTTTTTGATGACGGCTTCCATCTGCGCTTTTTCGTCGGCGCGTTCGGTCAGCGCCACGCACACATCCAGCATATGTGCGCCGCTGTTGACCTGATCGACTGCGATTTGTACCAGACTGTCGTAATCATCGGCCAATAAAAGCTGCTTCACTTTACGGCTGCCCTGGCTGTTGACCCGTTCGCCGATCAAAGTTGGGCCGGGATTTTGAATCATGTTTGTGGCCGTCATGCCGCTGGACGCAACCGCTTCATGTTCCGGTTCGCGCACTTTCGGTTTGACTTTGCCGATGCTGTCACGGTTAGTCAGCAGTTCCTGATAACTGTGTCCGTGTACTTTGCGATGCAGCAAATCCAGATGTTCCGGGCGCGTGCCGCAGCAGCCGCCGACCACGTTCACACCCCAGCGTGCGAATTCGGCCATCATGTCGCTGAAGGGTTCCGGTTCCATCGGATAAACGGCCTCGCCGTCCACGTTGATTGGTAGACCGGCATTCGGCAGCACGCTGATCGGCAAGGTGCTGTGTTCGACCAGATACTTGATTGGCTCGCGCATGTATTCAGGCCCGGTGGAGCAGTTGATTCCGATCACATCAATCGGCAGGCTTTCCAGCGTTGCCAGCGCCGCCGCGATGTCCGTGCCAAATAACATACGCCCGCTGGTATCCAGTGTGATCTGGGCTTGCAGCGGAATCCGCACGCCTGCATCTTTAAAATAACGGTTGATGCCAACCACCGCCGCCTTGACTTCCAGAATATCCTGGCTGGTTTCGATCAGCAGCACATCCGTGCCGCCTTCGACCAACCCTTGTGCCTGCTCGTAGAAAATACTCGCCAGAGTTTCAAAACTGATGTTGCTCAGGTCAGGGTCGTTGCCGCTGGGCAGCTTGCCCGTCGGCCCCATGCTGCCCGCCACAAAACGCGGGATGCCGGTTTCGTGCTCGAAGCGGTCACAAACCTGCCGCGCGAGTTTGGCCGCCGTGCGGTTGATTTCCAGGGTTTTGTCCGCCAGCCCGAATTCGTTCAGCGTCAGACGGTTGCCGCGAAAAGTGCAGGTTTCCACGACTTCGCTGCCGACGGCCAGGAACGAGGCGTGCAAATTTTCCAGCACTTCGGGTTTCGTCAGCACCAGATGCTCATTCAAGCCGTTGTATTTTTCGCCGCCGAAATCCTCTGCGACCAGGTTCAGCGTTTGAATATTCGTCCCGGTTGCGCCATCGAACAGCACAACGTGATCGGCAATCGCGTCCAGGTAGCGCCGGTTGGTGAAAGTGTAGGTGTGCCGGTTGGTCATCGAGTCTCCGTTTCTGTTTCAACACGAAATCTTATGCAATCATCAAGGTCTTTTGCCTCAATAGGAACTAAGAGATACCTTAAGGCTACATCCTTCAATAATCTCCTTGACGTACCCACTGGCAATTTAAGCTCCGTGTCGAGATCGTTGTAATTTACTAACTGACCTGCAAAAATAGTAAGTCTAATGTTTAAAAGATTGCTGTCGTCCCGTATCTTAGGATTGGAAAACAGGTCTTTTATTTTTGCTGCTTCATTCCAACCATAATGTTTCGAGCGATCTATATACTGATATGCATACTGGGCAAAATTGAGCCATTCCTTATGTACAAAATCGTCCAAAACCTCTTTGTAGTGTTGATCAGAGTGATTTGGTTCTAAATCTCTCTCTCTTAGTATTCTGATGAGTTCGGGATCGCTCGGTGCTAAAAACCGAGTCGGATAGGAGTTTACTGCCTCAACAATTTCATCGACTTGAACATGCCCTATCTTGCCATTTTCAAATTGGTGACATAGTTGTTGAAAGAAGCTACGAACACTAGATTTGTCATTAAGTAGAGCGGCTTGAATTTGAAGGTCTTTTACCGGATTAGGCCATTCCACATTTTTCATGTATATGGGGTAATAAATCTTGCGTTTCGCCTCAGAATTTTTGAGAGCTTCGTCATGCCTTGCCCAGAAATAGCCTAATTCGAACCAAACCCAATGACTACTATTGACAGAGTAATGAGTGATTAGAACAACAATAGCATCTGCTGCATTTAATTTACCCATTACTTTGATAAACCAATCCTCACCCGGATTTATGTCAGCGGCAAATGCCTCTACATTGTTATCAAAGCAAAGCTCAATTTGCCGTTTTATCAAGCGTGCAAGTTCGCCATCTTGTGACGAATGGCTGATAAAAATGACTGGTTTTTCACTCATCACTCATACCTACTCAACCAACCACGCATACCGCGTATTCACATAATCCGACCATGCCGCCAAATCGGGATGTTCGTTCGCCGAAAACTTCCCAAACAGCGCTTCCGTACTCACACTCGCAAACCGATCAGATGCCTTGACCAGCCGTTTCCATACCTCGGTCACGCTTGAACCCACGCCGCGCAAATCAGGCGATGTAACGGTTGGAAAATCATGATTGTGCGCCGGGGCGATGTGCAGCAGACTGACCACATCCGCGCCTACCTCATGCGCCCGCTCCATTTCCTGCGCTAAAAATTGCTGCCGCATAAATTGGTAAAACGGCTCGTAAAACAGCGCGTCATAATGTGGCAAAATGCTTTTATCGAGCGGGCAGTCATCACGGTCATACAGAGGTGCGTAAATCAACGAACG
>JBDTNB010000338.1:0-3676 GCA_039933955.1 Chloroflexota bacterium | reverse complement strand
GCTCTTCCGCAGTTTGATGTTGTTGGCGAACCTCTTTAGGACCGATTTATCGGAGAGAAGGGGTATTCTGGAGCCAATCAGAACCTAACAGCCAGGAGAACGAAAATGTCACTGTCGTCTCGATGGATTGAGCCAGTACAGGAAGAAACCGTCGAGGTAGCCTGCGCCGCTTTTCCTAAAGGCAACCGTTACATGCAAATGCGTGACGAGTTGGGTAGCCTTTACACGGACGATATGTTTGCAGACCTGTACCCGAAAGACGGACAACCTGCCGTGCGGCCCTGGCGTTTGGCGATGGTCATGGTGATGCAATTTGCCGAGAATCTAACGGATCGTCATCGGCAGATGCCGTGCGGGATCGGATTGCATGGAAATATGCCTTGAGCCTGAGGCTGACCGATGCGGGGTCTGAATACTCGGTGCTGTGCGAGTTTCGACAGCGCTTGTCGGACGCTCTGCTGCAACGGTTTGCGGTCCGCGGTTGGCTCAAATCACGGGGCAAACAACGGACTGACTCCACCCATATTTTGGCCGCGATCCGACGCCTCAATCATCTGGAATTGGTTCATGAAACCCTGCGGCACGCCCTCAACGAACTTGCTGTTGAGGCACCTGCCTGGCTCAAACAGCGGGTGAATGCGGATTGGTTTGAAGCCTACAGCCTGCGTACCAGCAACTATCTGCTGCCTAAAAAAGATATGGAGCGCAAAGCCTAGGCGGAACAGGTTGGGCAGGATGGTCTATTTCTGCTGAAGGAGATTTATCATCGCGGTCACCATCCAGAACTCGCTCAACTGCCTGCGGTGGACACACTACGGCAGGTATGGATACAGCATTTTTATGAGGACAAAGATCGGGTCTGCCTGCGCGATAAGCAAGATCAGCCGTCTGCTGCTCGCTTCATCACATCACCCCATGATCTTGAAGCGCGATGTAGCACCAAACGCGACACCACCTGGATTGGCTACAAGGCGCATCTGACTGAAACCTGCGATGTGGATACACCGTGTCTGATTACCAATGTCGAGACGTGACCCAGTACGGAACCGGATCACGATGTGACGGGGATAATTCATGACCATCTGGTCGAGAAGGGACATGAACCCGCTGAACACTTTGTTGATCAGTAGCATCAACATTCAAGTGACCAGATTTGTAGGCAGCGAACCACAGATGAAGGTAGTCGGTGAGCAACATGTGTCGAGCTTCAGCCTAGCAGTCAATGGCAAGACCAGCAGTGGCAAGTAACAAACAGTCTGGGTGCGGGTCAAGGCATGGAATGGGTTAGCAGATGTTGCTGTGAAGTACGTCCGCAAAGGGGGAATGGTGCAGGTCAGTACCGAATGGCTTAATTCTTCCGCATGGATTGAACAGAACGGCGCACCGCGTAGCAGCCTCGATCTTGATGCTAGTCGTCTCATCTTGCTGGATCGTGTTGAGGCGAATGAACATGAAACCGAGCAAATACCATTTTGATTGACGACTGAATAGCATCATCAGAGGCGGTGTATCTTTGATATACCGCTTTTTTCGTGCTTACAATCCCTCACCAGCCTACCAAGCCGCCCGTTTGAAACATTCCCATCACAAATCACATTATTTTCCTTCTCGCACAACGCCGCCGCGACGATTGTACGATGCGAGGGAACCCACCCTCAAGCACCGTCGGGCAGGTACGCTGGCACTACCTTTCAGGCAGTACCACCGAACGACCCGCCTATCCGCAAGCGGATTGCTTGACGGTTCCCCCTTCTGCATCGTCCCGCGTGGTTGAGCGTTGTGCTCAACGCGCTGGCGTATCCAGCGGTAGCAGAGGGAGTAACCTCATGCACGATTCAACTATTTGCAAAAGCATTAAGGATCAGATTCATCCATTTCGGCGTATTGTAACCTATCCGACTTTGTGGGCTGGCCCCCTGACCTTCCAGCAGCTTTACGACGATCTGGCGCACTACGTCACCAATGTCATGAAAGGCAAGGGCATCCATCGCACCAACTACCTGCCCGACTGCATCCAGCATGGGTTCATGGCACTCTGGCTTGAACTCGTTGAAAACAACACCTTCCTCTCTGACAAAACCCGTCAACAGGCAGTATTTTTTATTCTGGCGCGGTGCAAGATTTCGAGTCTGCGCTACTACGATGACAAATTCGACAGTCTTGAGGAATTGATGAGCTACGACTGGCACAATACATGGGATGAACACACCATCACCGGGTTTTCAGCGCCGAGCGGTTGGTGGAACGCTACCGAGCAGTGGGCTACCTGGGCAACCGACATCGACATCCGTATTGATGTTGAACAAATCATGCAGAAGCTGGCAGAGAAGTACGCCGACTCGTTCAAGCATCTGATCGCGCTGTATGCGGTGACGACGCAGGTGACGCGCAAAGACGCGGCAGCGCTGGCAGGGGTGACACCCTGGAACTGGTACAAGACCTATGAAGAACCGATGCTGCAAGAGGTGCAGTACGAGTTCGCGCAGGTGTTTCTGGAACGCCACATCTACACCCTGCCGGAGAGGCAAGCCCGCCGAGAACCGGAACAACGGGCACTTCACCTCGCCTTACCGTGACTGGCGTGAGCAGTATCAGCAGGGACACACTGTACCAGCCGAGGCGCTGCTGGATCAATACCAGCACACCGTCTGCATCGCGGGAGCGATCCGGGCGCAGATTGACGGCAAGACCTACCGTCAGGCAGCGCTGGACATCGGACGCAATCCGAACACGTTCCCAAAGTACATGAAGCGTGCTGCGAGGATGCTGTCAGCAGCTTATGCCTGATTACAACCGTCCTGGCTGAGACGTTAAATCAGCCCGCTTTTATTTTGCGAGGCAGCTTTCAGGATAAAGATTTCGGGCGGACTTCAAATATATTGCGTGCCCGTAAGAAGCACACGTCGAATTCAGCGAAGAAATTGACCTGACCGAACAGCAGCGGCACATTCTCCGCCTGTGTCCAGGTAAAAGCAAGCTGCGCCGGAGCAAGCTGTCCGACAGTACACGAGATGAGAATACCGCGTGCCTCATACCGGGCAAGATTGCCGGAAAGCTGCAATCCAGTACGAGCCGTTTCCCAATTCCCGCCAAGTGTTACTCCTAGATGGAACGGCAGTCCGTTTACATCTGCACCGGTATCGAGCAGCCCGGTTGTTTCAACTGTCGTGCCGCCATAAGTGAGTGTTACGGGTAACAGCGGACGCAGCGCTGGTTCGCCGCGTGGATTTTTGACCGCGACATATGGAAACGAGGCGACATCACTCATTCCGCCGCCGATCTTCTTCGAGCATGTCCGTTAAAATCGCAGCAGCACCGGGAGCATCATAGGGCGACCATACCTCATACTCGGTAGCTGTCAGGATTTCTTCTTCCTGCGCGATCTGGTTCACCAACATTTGGATAACACGCAGTTTTTCCACGCGATTCAACTGTCGCAGTTCTTCAATCAGGTGTTCTGGAATCATTGAACCTGCTCCATAACTGAGTTCAATATATTTTACTTCGTTTCGGCATAAATCTCCCGCCTGAGCTAAAATTATAGCATCCAGAGAAATAGTCTGAATCCGTACTGTTAATCGAATTGAGACGCCCGCATGTCTGTACTTGAAAATTATCTTAACTCACCTTACGCGGGATGAGATAAACTAAAGGGATGAAAAACAAAGAATTGTTG
>JBDTNB010000337.1:0-3685 GCA_039933955.1 Chloroflexota bacterium | reverse complement strand
CCCCAGAATGCGCCGAGCAATGACAACCCTTCGGCATCTTCGCGGCGAAAGCGTTTGTACTCGCGCATGGTGCAAAAATGCGATGAACCGAGCGCACCACGTTTGACCTGTGGATTACGCAGACGATCCACCCGTTCCCGCAGCCAGCCGCCGTTCTTGATGCCACTGTGCAGCCCGATAGTCAGGAAGAACCAGAGCATCACGAGCATCATGCCAAACATAAACAGCCGCATGGCGTTGATATTCGGCGGCGCACCGACGAGCAGTTGGACAAAACCGTTGGTGGACTGCCGCCCGCGCAGCGGCTGCACCGCCATATCGCCCAGCAGCGTCAGGTAAACCGCCGACACACCTAGCCCGACGATCAGATGAGCAAAGAGTTTTGCGCCGCGCTTCCAACCCGATGTCCCCTGGGCTTCGCTGGTACGCTGGATACCTGCCCCCAGCATGGCACTGACCATGATAGGAGCAGTGAGTGTCAGGCACAGCAGCGGGGCGAGGCAGCCGCCCAGCAGCGTCCGCCCCTCGGTGAACAACCAGTAGAACATCGGCTATGCCTCCCGATCTTCAGATGGATTGGCGCGGCGCAGCATAAGCTGGCTGGTGATCCAGCCCAACAACACCAGCGCCAACACGGTCAGATAGAGCGCTTCGCCCAAGTTCACACCTAAAACCCGTCCGACGGCAGCGCCAGTCAGCAGCAGGGTAATGAGGGCAAAGCCGCCCAGCGCGGTCTGTGGTTTGAGCGCAGTCATCGCTTAAAAGTCCAATTCCGGTGTACCGGAGGCGCTTTCCAGCTCATCGCGCTCGAATGTCTGTTGAATCGGGTCAGTGTACAAACCCTCCGCTGCAATCCGGGCATCACGCTCCGCGTTCGGGTTGTAGGGATGCCAGTCGGACGGGTCGCGGGTAAGCGTCAATTCGGCGTTCTGGTACGCCTTCAGGTCGTCGCCTTCGAGTGTCTTCCACTCAGCAGAGTGTCCTTCCAGCCGAGCCACTTCCACCGCCAGTTCTGGTCCATCCAGCAATCCGGGGATGAGATAGCCGTTGAAGTCTTTGCCAAACCTGTTGACCGCCTCCGGTGTCTCGAAGTGCGCTATCTCCAGCATTCGGAACGGCTCGTCCGCTGCCATTGCTGGACTGCCCACCGCCTCCGGGTCGTGTTCCACGCCGGGATAGACAACCATATACAGTGCCTGTCCCAACGGTTCCCCTTCGGGGTCATGCACCGGGAGAGGGTCAAGCCGCCAGTAGGGGTTTTCCACTGTTGGCTGCGGCGCAGGGTCTTCAATCTTCTCCCCATCGGTATTCCAGTAGGGGTTGATTTCCCCCTCTAAACGTTGTGCCAGCGTCTCGAAGCGATCCGGTGGTCCCTGTCGGAACAGACGTGGGTCAGCGCGATCCCCATCCAGCCAGTCATTTTGAACGGCGGCGAGTTCGGCTTTGTGCATCATGGCTTCCAGCCCACGCCCATCAAAAACCTCCAGCAGTTGAGCGCGTTCCTGCTCACCCTGTTCACGACCCTCTTCCGCGTCATAACTGTTGACGATCAGTGAATCAACACCCAGATAACCATTCGGCTCTTTCCAGTATTTCTCAACGACCAGATCAAGTGTCCAGGGGTCAACCGCCTGTACGCCCACCGCATAGTTGACGGTGTCATTGACGGGTTGCAACAGCTCCATCTCAGCTTTCTCGAAGGTTGCCTCAAACCATGCTGCACCTTCAAGTGCCGCGTTCGCCTCACGCTCACGGGCAGCTTCGGCGGCAAACTCGCGGTACATGGTCGGGTAATCCGGCGCTTCCGGTTCGAGTGTGACGGGCGTGTAAGGTTCGGTCTCCATTTCGGTGACATCCACCGTCTGCACCAATTCACGTTCGCGGATGGTGGTAAACGGATCGGGTGGTCCCTGGGTGAACAGACGCGGGTCGGTGCGCTCTGGATCAATCACCCCTGCTTCGATGCCTGCCAGTTCGACCAGCGTCATCGCCGCCTGTAACTCGTCTTTATCCAGCAGGTCGTGGGCGGTTTCCGCGTTCGCCCGTGCGGTCTCCCAGTCGGGCTGGGGGATGAGCAGGCGTTCATGTTCATGCGCTGCATCGCCCCAGGATTTCAAGACATCCAGCCGCGCATCGCCGTTAGCGGCAATCGCATCTACACTATATTCAGGGTTTTGTTGGTTTTCGTCGTGCTTCATCTCACGCTCCATCGCTCGTGTCCGTTCGGTGATGAAGGGGTCGGGCGGGGCATCGTCCTCAAAGAAGACACGCCTATCGGCGCGGTGTGGGTCGAGATAACCACCTGCCACCGCTAGCCGCTCCGCCTGATTCATCGCGGCTTCCAGTCCCTGCGTTTTCAGGGTAGCTTCCAGTTCGCGCTCATCGGTCTGCGCCTCATCCCATATGCCATACTCGGCAATGGTGAGGGTGTCGAAACGCCGTTCGCTGCCGTGCATCCACGTTTTCACCGCTTCCAGTGCTGGATGGTTCTGGTCACTGACCCCGTAACCAAAGTAGTATTCCGGCTCAGGATTGAGCGCGGGCAGGTCGAGTGGGTCAGGAAATGCTAAACCACTATTCTCAGCAACATCGTGGGCCAACTGCTGCGCCATGTAGAGATCACCTTTCTCTAAATACATTTCCAAGCCCGGCAGCGGCCACGCTGAACCGGGGTCGTCGTCAGGCAGCGGCATGACGGGATGGGAATCATGATTGAGCGTTCCGTGACTCATTTCCATTGCCCGGAAATAGCGCAGTTCATAAGGGTCAGCTTCTGGTTCACGGTTCTCGACGACAGCAAACCAGTGCGCTGTCCCGCCGCCATCGACGTGGTGCGCCTGCCCAATCCCCGCGGCATCAAAGGGCTGCATTCCCTCGCCAAAGCTGAAGGGCAATTCGTCGGACAAATCACGGTTGGGTACAGCATCAAACAGCGGTGTGCCGGGCGTGACCTGTCCCCGCAGTTCCGCTTCGTGCTGCGCCGTGTCCAACAGCCTTTCATTGCCACCCTCTGCCCAGGCACGATCCAACTGTCCGCACAGGTTCTCCATCTCTTCGGTTCGTCCATCGGCGACCAGTGCGGCTGTTACCTGTTCACCGCTGAGATAGAGCAGATGGACTTTCGCACTGTCCCCCGTCGAGCCATCCGTCGGAAAAACCATTGCCAGATACTGCCCATCGAGATAGGGCATCTGCGCCACCCGGCGGGCATCTTCCCCTAAGCCGTCCAACCCATCTTTTTCCAGCGCAGTTTCGACTTCCTGCTGATGTTCTTCGGCAGATCCCCACGATGAGTACGCGCCTAAACGCAGGCGCTGTTCGTGTTCCAGTCCATAGCGATCTGTTGAGGCACGAACCAGCTCAACGCCATATTGCGCCCCATAGCCGTCGCGCTCCGGTGGCACGACTTCGACGGCATAAACGGAGCCGTCTTCAGCGGTGTGACGCACAGTGTCGGTCTCACTCATGCGCATCCTTTCGCTCCAACCGGATCAGAAACTCCGGGGGTTCAGCCTCGCCCGCCGGGACGAAATAGCCAGACTTGCCCAGCTTCTTCTTCCACGCCAGCACCTGCCGCACGGCACGGCGAATGCTGCCGGGACGATCCAGACCGTACAGGTCACAGAGTTCCGCCAGCGCCGCCTGATCTTCAGGCGTTAATCGAATGGTGAAACTGCGGGTTTTG
>JBDTNB010000336.1:0-3698 GCA_039933955.1 Chloroflexota bacterium | reverse complement strand
TATCAAATAGGCTATGCCAGCAACGGATACATGCATATAGTTGATCTCGAAACAGGTCGTGATGTGAATATTGGCAATCCAGGGAGCGATGCAAATCGAACCTCGGCCTCACCCGATGGACAATGGATTGCGTTATGGTCATTGCAAGAGGGGTCAATCTGGCAACTGGGATTGCTGAATACATCAACTTGGCAGCAAGCAGGACGCGGCGAATTTAAAATCGGCTTTCCGACACTATCGTGGTCGCCAGACAGCCGACAACTGGCCTTTGCCGCAATCCCGGAGGGTGAAACACTTGCCCTTCCCAATCACGAACTGTTCGTGATGAACATTGAAACCGGCGAAACGCGCCAGTTGACCAACAACACCGTATTGGACTATGCCCCCGCTTTTTCTCCAGACGGGAAGCGGCTTGTCTTTACATCAACAGCAGATGGATTTAATCGTCTCTATATTCTGGACATTGCAACCGATGAAAGTCACCTGCTGACCGATCAAACCTTCGGCTATTTGCCCTCCTGGTCGCCGGACGGGAAACAACTTGTTTTCGCATCAAATCATGAGTATCGGAATAACCAGATTTATGTCATCAACGCAGATGGTACAAACCTACGTCGCCTTACCGACAATAATGCTACCAACGAATTTCCCTTCTGGTTGCCATAACAGGTCTCGCACTGAAAAGACAAAAGGGTTGGGTTTTCTCGCAACATCATCGCATTCTTTCGATACCCATAGCCACTCATTCTCAGAAAAATACAAAGGATGCTTCCTCGGCCTGAACAAGTATCACTAAGTGAGATTGACATAAATTACGAGATAGATCGCCAAATTTCTCAGGGAGGGTTTCATGAAATATATTTGGATTGTTCTCACAGTGATACTCCTAGCGGTTTCAGTTGGTCACGCCCAAGATGAACAGGTTGCCCCCGAAGGTGCAATTTTCACCTTTACCAATGCCACCTATCCCAATCAGATCGTCTTTTCAGAAGCCGAATGGCAAGCAGATAGCCGATCATTTCGCTTTTATATGCAAGAACGTGGGCTTTTTCAATACCTTGTTGCATCAAATGAACTGCGGATTACAGACCCAATTGGGGGATGTGTTTTTTCGTTGTCCGATATACAGATGGAAGCATATAGTGCAATTGGCTGTCCAACTTCCATTTCCCCTAACAAAAAGTTTATTGTTTACCCGACTACCTCGCAAACTTGTGGTGAAGGCTGTTCACAGGTACTTGCCGTAGGTGATTTGGAAAGCGGCCAATTTGTTCCAATTCGCAAGGGTGAAGATGCAGGGTATTTTGTTCGCTGGAGTGAAGATAGTTCCGCATTTCTGCTTTTTGATTACCCAGCTACAGGCAGCACCGGTGGTATATGGTATGAGTCTGTACCGGAAAGCCTTTTTCCTTTAGGCGCATTTCTTCCTGTATTAGTGGCAAACTTCGGACTAGGGGATATTGGCTATGTCGATCTCTCCCCGGATGGAAGGCAGGTACTGATCCGAGGCAATGGCACAACCAAGAATGGTTTTACACTTTGGAATGAACAATTGCCTGCTTCTGACCAACAATTTCGAGGCTGGGCTGATGGTCAACACTATCTCGAAAATGAATTAATCGCCGGAGCCAGCTTCATACCCAATGATCCTCAACATTTGCTGGTGATTGTTAGTGAGGGACTTGTTCGTTTTGATTTGGAAACGGGCGAGATGGAAGTTATTAACCCTGCTATCAATACTCAATGGGTGGATTGGGCTTATTTTTCCCCGGATTTAGATTATGTCTTGGTTTATGACCGTTTTCCGGGTGCAGAAGGGGGACAGCAAATTTCCCTTTTTCCTATTGATCTGATCGCAAATAATTAGCCGAAGAATTGTCTATGTAAATATGTCCAATCAACCTGATAACCTTCCTTTAACGCCTCGTGATAAGCCTTTTAATTGAGGCGCGATTGCTCAAATTGAGTGTAAAAATCGGCGACGGAAATACCATAAGCAGCTTCAAAAGCCATACGCCAATTTTGACCTTGACCGACAATCTGACAAAATTGATAGAGTAATGCGGGAGAGCCTGTGCGCTGCACAAGTTCATCTATGGCACGGTAAGCCAGGGCGTAGGCTGGATCACCAGAGATATGTTTTTCATAGCTGGCGAGTGTGCCTAGATCGCTGGAAAAACCGCCCCACTTGTGCATCACGTCCATAACCTGTGCTTCGGTCATCAGGCCCGCTTCAACCAGGGTGTGCCAACCGATATAGGTCGCGCTGCCTTCTACCCACCAGGCGTATTCATGGTCATTGGGGCCAGGTAAACAACCGGTCTGCCCTTGCAGATTATGAAAATGTTCATGGGCAATGATGCTGAGGCCAACCAGACGATCCTGAGGTACAATCTTCGTCCAGGCATAGCTAAGGGTATCCACGCACAGCTTTTCTTTATCTGCTACGGCGGTACTGCCTGACCCCAACGGCTCAAAAGGGACGCACGGAGTCGTACGCGCCATCCGAACCTCAATCGGATTGGATAGGGTCGCGGCAAGTTGTGCAGTGAAATACAGATCAGCCAACCTGATGCCTTCGCCCACCAGTGCCAGATCATTCTCCGACACCCCCGCCTGAATGAGAAAATGATGCGGTGTACCCGGAATGGCTCTGGTCTCGCCTGTAAAGACTAAGTTTTGCCACAAATAAATACCGGAGAAGCCGAGCGTAACCAGGAAAATTATGGCAGCAACAATAATCAAACGGCGGCGATGGGTCATCAACGGATTAACTCCAGTTTCTAGATAGAAATGTCTACAAACATTATGCAGATTGAGCGATTTGAAGACTAAAAACCCCCTCAATAATAATGTATTGAAGGGGTTAGTTTCATTGATTAGAATTTGAGATCGATATCCGCTAAGGCGTCGCTTCAGGTGTTACATCTGCCATGTCTGAGGATGTAGCTTCTGCAGTCGCCTCACCCGTTCCGGTAGTGTCTGTCATGCTGGTGTTTGCGCTCTGCCCAATCATCATGCCAGAGGTGGCATCTTCTGATAGCACCGCCCGGAAGAAACGATTTAACTGTGTGCGCAGGGTGGTACATTCCGCAGGTTCGCCCGCCACTGCCGCACTATTCAGAGCCGTGCCGGTGCTGGCATCAAACCCCGTCGAGGTATTGTATTGGGCGTCAAAGTCAGCGTCATTCTTCGCCAGTGCGCTCACCACATTGTTGTATTGTTCGTCACTCAGAATGCCATAATCCGGCTTGCTGGGATCCATCATACTCTGTTGCGTAGTGTAGAGGCTCCCATACTGCCCCCGGTCAAACGTGCTGAGATCCAAAACGGTTGAAGGATCCGATGCAGTGGTCATCATCTCCTTATTGAGCGTATCGAACCCAAAGAAACGCTCGGCAATTGATAGGTTTAACAATAAATCTGAATCGCAGGTGGTCATACCGGACGTGTTATCCTGGGCTTGAAGTACACCCAATCCTGAAACCAACATCGCGACCAAAACCATTAAGACAGCAAACTTCCCATAGATACGCATAATCCAATTCTCCTCAACTCATTACGATAAAAGGTGTTGTCCTTACAGACCTTTAAAATCTAAATCTCCAAAGTAATAAACACGTTATATTTTCATCCTGAATCTATTGTGAAATGCTGAGAAAGGCAGTGAATGTTCTATCAGGCTTTTCATCCAATTT
>JBDTNB010000335.1:0-3731 GCA_039933955.1 Chloroflexota bacterium | reverse complement strand
CAGGGTTGCCCAGTTGGCGGCGCTGAGGCCGTAAGTGCTGACAGCGGCTTCGGTCAGGTCGCCCGCGCCGTTGGGTGATACGCTCAGTGCTGCGCCACCGCTGAGGCCGTTATCGGGCAGGCTGTTGACCGCGCGCCAGATATTGATGACCGGAACCTGAGCCGAATTCGCCACGTCAATGATGGCTTCGTTAACCATGCGAGTCTGGTCAGGCGTGACGGTTCCATCCAGGCGCGGCGGCAACGTCATCAGAATGGGCATGACGCCGCTGTCGTGGGCAATCTGGATGGCCTGGGTCAGGCTGGCGCGGAAAGCGTTGATGTCCGTGCCGGAGAGCACATCATTCGCGCCGATGCTGATGAGGATCGCCGCCGGTTGAGAAACGCGGAATTCGCACGACAGCGGTGTTTCGCCTGCTGTACACGCGCCCGTATCCGCCGTAAAGGGCGTGACCAAATCCTGTGCCTTCCAGCCATTTCCGGCAGCCGCACCGTTACCGTTAAAGCTCGTGCCGCCATTCACGGGCAGTTGGTTATACCAGTCGATGATGCCTTGCAAGCCGGTATTCGCGCCGTCGAGTGTAAAGCCGCCTGCGTTGGCAAACGGATCAAGGTAGCCACTTTGCACGGCAGTGTCATCCCCGGCCAGGGCAAATACTCCGGCATGGTTGCCGAGCGTCGCTCCATTATTGAAGATGGCTGACAAATTCGATTGGACGCCGCCAGAGATGCTGGGAACGATGGGCGTCGTATCGGCTGGGCCGCTGGGAACATCCGTCGGGACTTCTTTGGGCGTCTCGGTAGGCGTTTCTGTGGGTGTCTCAGTGGGAGTCTCCGTTGGAACCTCAGTTGGGATTTCCGTCGGCGTCTCGGTCAGAGTCGGGACTTCTGTCGGCGTTTCGGTCAACGTCGGGACTTCGGTTGGGGTTTCGGTTGCCGTTTCAGTAAATGTCGGAACCAGAGTCGGCGTATCTGTCGGCAGAGGAGTCTCCGTTGCAACCTCAGTCGGCGTATCAGTTGGCAGCGGGGTTTCGGTTGGAACCTCAGTCGGCGTGTCTGTCGGCAGTGGCGTCGCGGTATCAACAGGTGTTTCTGTTGGAACCAAAGTCGGCGTATCGGTTGGCAATGGCGTCGCGGTATCAACAGGTGTTTCTGTCGGAACCAAAGTCGGCGTATCGGTTGGCAATGGTGTTGCGGTGTCAACAGGTGTCTCTGTTGGAACCAAAGTCGGTGTATCCGTCGGCAGCGGTGTTTCGGTTTCGACGGGCAGCGGTGTATCGGTTGAGGCTAATGTCGGTGTATCGGTTGGCAGCGGCGTCGCGGTATCAACAGGTGTTTCTGTTGGAACCAAAGTCGCGGTATCGGTTGGCAATGGCGTGGACGTTTCCGGCAGGGTTGAAGTCAAAGTTGCCGTCAGCACATCGGTTGGCAGCGGCATAGGTGTATTCGTCAAGGTAGCGGTTGCCGGAACGGTTGTGGCGGTAGGCACAGGCGTTGAAGTTTTGGTGGGCACAAGCGTCGCCGTCGCCGGAACTGTCGGCGGCTGCACCACCGAAATATTGGCCTGAGTGCTGCTCTGCCCACCAGAACCACTGACAATCAGGATGACGATATATTGGCCGGGTGAGGTATACAAATGCACCGGATTGAGATCGGTGCTGAACGTGCCATCACCGAAATTCCAGTTATAGCTGCTGATACCACCCGTCGAGCGATTGCTGAAACGGACAAATAACCCCGCCGGATCATTAGCAAATTCCTGAGTAAAAGAGGCGACGGGCGGCGGCACGGCTGGCGCTGCACTGCCTACAGTGATGGCGCTGGTGCTGCTGGCTGTGCCGCCGGGGCCGGTGATGGTCAACTGCACCGTATAAACCCCGGCTGCGTTAAAGGTATGCGATGGATTTTGATCGACACTGGTTGTGCCGTCGCCAAAATTCCACACCAGCCCGCTGAGTGTGCCCGTCGATTGGTTGAAAAACTGAACCGTCAGTGGGGCGATCCCCCTAACTAGGCTGGGCGTGAAGGCCGCCACCGGAGCCGAGGGCGACGCGACACTAATCTGGCGGATCACGTTGGATGTTCCGGCGGGGCCAGTCACCGTGAGAATCACGTTGTATAGGCCGGGGGCGTTAAAGGTATGCGATGGATTGAAATCTGAGCCATTAGAGCCATCGCCGAAATCCCATTTGATGCTCGAAATCACGCCGCTGGACAAATTGGTAAAGTGAATCGTCAGCGGTGCAAGACCGGTTGTCGCGTCCTGGGTGAATGCGGCTATTGGCGGCGCTACCGCAGTCGGCGGTAAAACGGCTGTCGGAATCAACGTTGGAATCCGGGTTGCCGTATTGGTCGGCGGCGGCACATTCGTCGGAAATGGTGTGAAGGTGATGGTAGGCAGGTTAGCGATTGCCGTTAATACGGTTGGCGGCGGCAGCGCAGTAGAACCCTCTGGCGCGCCCGGTGATGTCGAAGCGGTTGCCGCTTGTGCAGCCAGTGTCGCATCAACCTCGGTTGTAGGCGTGGTTTCGGGTGCGCCGCTTAAGCTGCACGCCGCAATCCCTATCACCATGAGCAACCAAACTAACCCGATAAACCTAATTTTGGGCGCGTTCATATCAACCTCAATCTTTATACCTACCCGGACGAGATGCAATAGTGTGTTATGGACAGGTTAACCTCTGGGAGGTTAGATTGACGTTAACATAACACGGATCGCCGTTAAAGCGAAATGATTCCCAGGTCAGGCAGATATACGCTGGCGCTAAGTGATTGCCAGGTCGTCGAGCAGTTTTTGAAGCGATTCCAATTTGAGTGGTTTGCTGAGAAAGGGGAATCCTTCAGGCACATGAGTATCGCCCAGGCCAGTGAGAAAAACGAAGCGAATTGAGGATGTCGATTCGGATGCCTGCAATACTTCCAGGACGACATCGCCATTCATACCAGGCATATGCATGTCACAGAGGATTAAGTCGGGGTGCTGTTCCTGCGCAAGCTTGATGCCCGATTGACCGTCACCCGCCTGCAAAATATCATAGCCGCCAAATTGCAAGAGCATGGATGCGGCGGTACGAAAAGCGGCACTGTCATCAATCATCAAAATCTTCATGTTGCGTTCCTCTGACCCGTTTCGATCATTGACCTACTACGAAGATTTATGACACAAGTTAGCAACCAGCGCAAAATGCCCGACGAACAAGATTCGTTATAAAGAATGTCCCGTGTCGATAAGCCAGGCGACGGCCTCTTCCTGTTTATCGTGGCTGCAAAAATGAATTCTGGCTCCAAAGATACTGGCGAGCTGCGACATGGCCGTGAGCAAGAGGGAGAAACTGGCTGACGAATCATAGACAACCGCGTTGAATAACGGACGCTTTTGCGGATGTTTGATGAGCAGTTTGCGTGACAAGCGCCACAAATCGCTCACGCGCTGCACATCGAATTCATGGACGAGTGACAGCAGCAGCAGCGGTTCTTTGGGCGACGATCCCGCAAAAATTTTGTCCAGATAGGCGAAACACTGCTCATAGGCTTCCCGTGATCCGTCGTGCAGCGTCAATTGATGGATGCCCGATGGGAGGTGTTGACAGGTAAAATGCTCGGTCATGGTGGATGCTGATACGTACATTATGGTACATATAGTTCTAATATGATACTGATAGTACCACCCTACCCTATAAGAGCCTATCCGAATAACGGGTATAATAGAAGGGATGACAAAACCAAAACCTG
>JBDTNB010000334.1:0-3869 GCA_039933955.1 Chloroflexota bacterium | reverse complement strand
ACGTCGCCGACAATTACGAAATTTTCACGCTGCCCGCCGGGTTCTATCATATGGACGCCGATACCGCATTGTGGTACGTCCGCAGCCGCAAAACCAGCAGCGACTTAGATCGTGGACGCCGCCAGCAGGATGTATTACGAGCCATTTGGCGCGAAATCCGGGCGCAGGGTGTGCTCAAAAATTTACCGACGCTGTGGGGTCAGGTGACGGATACCGTCGATACCAACCTGACATTACCCGACGTGGTGGGGATGCTTCCGCTGGCAAGCACGCTCAATACCAGCGATATTCAGTATTACACCTTCCGCCAGAAACATGAAGTCACCAACGCCTACTCGAAGGCCGGACAAGCGATTCTGGTGATGGATCGGGATGCCATCGCCGCGTTGATGCAAAATGTGGTACGCCCGCCTACCGGAAGCCGTGCTGGTGCGATCCGCCCAAAAGTTGAAGTGGTGAACGCCAGCGGTGTCGAAAATCTGGATCGGCTGGTGGCAGACCGGCTGGAATTGGAAGGTTTCGATACTGAAGTGGTGTCCGAACCGGCCAACCCACGCAATTACAACCACATCATCGACTATACCGGCGCGACCAAAGGCAACCCCATCGGCACAATCCAGAAAGTCCTGAGCGTGACCGATGAGGGCAGCGAGGTACAGCCCGACCCCAACCGCGAATATGATTTCAAAGTCTACGTGGGCGCGTTGTATCTGAATTGGACATGTACCCGCGATGTGATTCAACCGGATTTGACCACGCCCGCGCCCGATTTGACCGACGGCGGCTGAGCTTTCCAGGCCAGCATGGTCGCCCTTGCTGGCTCAATCCGATACAACCTTCAACCTATAGGCAGGCTGCTAAAGTCGATATTAACATCTGAATTATTTGTGAAATCCGGGCTGTTAACTGCCCTTTTTAGAGACGCGCAAATGGGTTTCGCCCTGACAAATGTATGAACCGCTGCAACAGAATGTATGCAGCAATATTGATCGCATTATTAGTGTGTTATACTCGATAATAGTTTTAGGGTATGTTTAGGGGGGCGTAATGCCTAAATCGTTTAGAAGACTTGTTCTTTACGGCATATTTATTGCCTTATTTTCGATCAGTTTTGTCCAGCCGAGTTTTGCCAGCCCTCCGGCACAGGAAGGTGATGCGGGTGTCCGTGTCGTCACCGACAGCGAGACCGGGCTGTATAAATTCGTCGGCATCGACAGCCAAACACGCGGTAGTCCCCTACCAGGAGCGGCTGCACTCCAACAAGGGACGCCAACGGCGGCAACCGCGTTGGCCGATTTGACAACCTATGGCAAAGAATTTGGCCTGAGCAACCCTGGTCAGGACTTGCAATTTATGAAAGCCAGCGGTTCACCGGGCGAAAGTCAATCTTTCCGCTACCAGCAGGTATATCAGGGAGTACCCGTCATTGCAGGTGAGTTGATCGCCAATTACGATGGCAAAGGAAGACTCGCGGCAGTCACCGGGGAGGCATCGCCGAAATTGGCGCTCTCAACTGTACCAAGCGTGACCGCTGATCGGGCTGCTGCGATAGCTATCGGCTATGTGGCAAAGGCCGAAAATTTATCGGCAAGTGACCTAGCGGCTTCTGCACCAATACTCTCGATTTTTGATCCGCATCTCTTTACACCGGAGAATGATGCGCCGTCCCTGGTCTGGCGCTTGGAAGTGCGCCCTGCGGCGGATCTAAGACCCATCCGTTACATGATATTGGTTGATGCCGCCTTTGGTGGGGTCAGTCTGGCCTTTAATCAGGTGGACACCTCATGGCACAGCGCCCATCCAAGCCAAACACAAGTGACGCATCCGGCTGTCGCGCAGGCTGCCCTGCCGATTTTGGATGCCCCTCAATTCGCCCCACATTTCGCGAACCCGACGGGCGCGACTTACGATTCACAAGGTGACTATGGCTTACGCGGCGGCTACGGACATTCAATAAAGAGTAAACTCATTTGCAACACGCCGCCAACGGATTTACACAACGCTGGGTCATGTGGCAATTTCGCCAGCGTAACACCTGCAGGTGCCGCCCATTATTTTGCCTACAACACCTTCAATTACTATGACTCGCATCACAACCGCAATAGTATTGATGGCAAGGGTCTGCCGTTGATTTCCAACGTCAATTACTGCGAACCTGATCCAGCGAATGGCGTTTTCTGCCCCGGTGGATTCCAGAATGCCTTCTGGGATGGCATCGAGATGGTTTACGGCGATGATGGTTGGTGGACAGCCGACGACGTGATTGGTCATGAATTAACACACGGCGTCACCGAACATGAATCGGGCCTGTTCTACTTCTACGAATCCGGTGCGATCAATGAAAGCATGTCGGATATTTTCGGTGAATTTGTCGATCAGTGGAATGGTATTAACAGCCTGGGCGGCGTGGATTTAGCTGGCGATAAATGGGCACTGGCGGAAGACCTGACCATCGGTACGCTCCGCGACATGTCCAACCCCCCTGCTTTCGGTCAACCAGACCGCACCCAGAGCACTTCTTATTATCAGGGGCTATCAGATAACGGCGGCGTTCATGAAAATTCTGGCGTCGGCAACAAAGCAGCCTATCTGATGGCGCAAGGCGGCAGTTTCAACGGACACACCGTTACCGCCCTGGGCAACGATAAAACCGGGGCTATCTTCTACGAAGTGAACAGCAACTTGCTCACATCCGGCTCGGATTATGGCGTCCTGGGCGCGGCGATTGCGCAGGCTTGCACGAATGTCCTGACCGGCGCAAATACGGTTGGCATGACCCCGGCTGATTGTGCCGCAGCACGTGAAGCCGTGCTTGCAACCGAAATGCAGATTGATCCTGTTGCCGCCGTCAACTTCAGGCCGCAAGCCGAAGTCTGCCCGAACGGCAGCCGGGTTACGACATCCTTGTTGAATGCTAATTTTGAAGGTGGATTAACTGGCTTCACCTCTGGCGTGATAACCGGCGCGGGCTACATGCCGCCCTCCAAAGCCTGGGTTGAAACCAGCACTGTACCCGGACTCGGCACCTATGCCGTCAGTGGAACCCACTCGGCGTTCGGGGTCAATGCTCCAGGTGCTTATGGATACCCCTACACCGGACTGGGATACGAATCCTATTTCCAGACGGCTGCTGCGGTTGCCCTGCCTGCGGGTTCGACCTTCTATTTGCACTTCAAGCACAGCCTTGCGGTGGAAACCAATGCCTCCTTCAATTATGATGGCGCGGTAGTGGAATATTCCATGGACGGCGGCCCCTGGAGCGATGCTGGGCCGTTGTATGAGGCTGGTCAGAACTACAACGGAACCATCTATACCGGTTATGGAAATCCGCTGAGTGGTCGCCAGGGTTTTGTGCAGCGGACACACGGTTATGTTTCCTCGCGCTACAATCTGTCGTCACTGGCTGGGCACAGCATCCGCTTCCGTTGGGTCATCGGAGCCGATGATTCAGGAGCCTATTACGGTTGGTTCCTGGATGATATTCAGATTTACAACTGCGACATCCTGCGCAACTACACCACCGATACCACACCCACGCTGACCTGGACGGGTACACTATGGGCGACCACTTATGATGTGGCAATTGCGACCAATTCAACCTTTACCAACCCATCGGTGAATATCTATATCACCGGCTCGAATGCGACGACCTTCACGCTTCCGGTTGATCTTTTGCCAGGAACTTATTACTGGCGAGTACGGGCGAACAATGGAGCGACGCTGGGAACCTGGGGGCCATCTGATAGTTTCACCATTGGCTCTTAACCGCACAGATTAAAAGTTAAGTATCCGAAGGGGAGAGCCTAAAAACTCTCCCCATAGGCATCAAGTTAAGGAGAAGCGCGCGCCAAAAGCTGAAAAGTAGCAGG
>JBDTNB010000333.1:0-3894 GCA_039933955.1 Chloroflexota bacterium | reverse complement strand
GTAAACGGATAGGAAATTCGTCCTAGTGGTTGTGACATTCCCTGTCACAAACGTAAAAAAGTCGAAAAAAGTGGTTTATTTCGTGTTGCGGGGCTGTCGCATATCTTGACACAAGGGAGAAAACTCTCCTATACTTTGTTCATAAGTTTAGGGATATTGTTAAGATCAAGTCTTTCTTAAGACTTTCGTAAAGGTTTAGTCGTGAACCAGGGTAGCAAGGGGTACGTCAGCAATCGGGTTTTGAAGATCAACGTGGGCTTCCTCCAAAGCGGCGGCCCCGGACATCATCATGACACGGTTTACGATGTCCCCACCGTGCGCGTTTCCGATGATGTTACGCTTAATTACGTGCGCGGGCCGATCCGGTTGAGCCGGACGGAAGAAGGTATCCTCGTTCAGGGCAAGCTGGAAGTCGGTTTTGAAGGCGAATGCTACCGCTGTTTAGATGCTGTGACACTGAATGTCACGGTGGATGTTGAAGAATTGTTTGCCTCTCCTTCGCCCGTGGGTGCTGAGTTCAGCGTCCACGATGACGGTATCCTGGATTTAGCGCCGCTGCTGCGCGCCGAAGTTCTGATTGTAGCCACACGCGGTGTACTCTGCCGCCCGGACTGCAAAGGCTTATGCCCGGACTGCGGCACGAACTGGAATCATGCGACTTGCACCTGTGCGGAGGAGCGGATTGATCCGCGACTCGCTCAACTGAAGAATTTGCTCGACTAATTTTCGCTTCACTTCAGAATCGCAGGGGGTATAATCTTGGTCAATTATAAGAATGATTATGATTCGAAGTTAGATTTTGGGACAGAAGTTGATTTTTTTGATGATGACGCGGCTGAACCCGCCGAAGTCGAGCCATTTGATGATATGTTCTTCGATATGGAGGCTGACGACACCCTCTTCGAAGATGACATGGACTTGGACGACTTCGAAGATGATAACGACTCGGAGGACGATGACGCTGAGGATCAATATGATCTCGCTAACATGGCCTCTAACGACACCGTTGGTTTGTACCTGAAAGAAATGGCGCGGGTTCCACTGCTGTCCACCGAGGAAGAAATTGACCTCGCGATGCGACTGGAAGCCGGGGACGCCAGCGCCGCCAAACTGCGCAAAGACCCGACCAGCAGCCGCGCCCTGGAATGGAAACTGCTGTCCGATGATGGTGTGAACGCTCGCGATCATCTGATTAAAGCCAATACCCGCCTCGTGGTATCCATCGCCAAGAAATACATGTGCCGGGGTGTGCCGTTCCTCGATCTGATCCAGGAAGGCAACCTGGGCTTGATGAAAGCCGTCGAGAAATTTGATTATCGTCGCGGCTACCGTTTCAGCACTTACGCGACATGGTGGATTCGCCAGACGATCACCCGCGCGATTGCTGACCAGGGACGTACCATCCGCGTTCCCGTCCACATGAGTGACCGTATCCGCCGCCTGTACCGCGTGGCACGCCAGCTTGAACAGGAATATGGCCGAAAGCCAACCCCTGACGAAATCGCTGTCGAGATGCAGGTCGAGCCGCGCAAAGTCCAATGGATGCTGCGGGTATCCTGGCAGCCATTGAGCCTGGAACATCCCGTCGGCGAGGACGAAGACAGCGAACTCGGTAACTTCATTGAAAATGACAGTCTGACCCCCACGCAAATTGCCCACGACAACCTGCTGCGCGAGAAAATTGAAGAAGTGCTAGCGACGCTGACCCCGCGTGAAGCCCGTATCCTGCGCTTACGCTTTGGCCTGCAAAACGGACGCAGCTACACGCTGGAAGAGGTCGGCCAGAAATTCGGCCTGACGCGCGAACGTATCCGCCAGATTGAAGGTCGCGCCCTCCGTCGCCTGCGCCATCCACGCCGCGCACGTCAGCTCCGCGATTATTTGTCGTCATAAGCAGTTGCCAGTTACGAGTCACCAGTTTCCAGTTTTAAAGATCAGAGACGCCGCCCAAATGCGGCGTTTTTGTTTTTTATCTGAAGTGATGTGTCACATCACATTACGCCCATGATCCAATCAGCACGCGAAATCCTTGTAGGTGGCACGTCATGTCGTGCCCTCTACCGCTTAAATATAGTCACATCGCTTGTTCATATCGACAGGATTTTTCAAGCCAATTTCTAATTGACACATAAGAATATTTATTCTATACTGATCCCGGTGGAGGTTGCAAAGTGCGTGATGGTGGATAAAAATCTGCCATGATTGAAGAGACTGTCACCTACTCGTGTCGATCATTCGGCGTGAGAGCAAGAAGTTGAAAGCATCAATAAATGAAGGATAAGATGCATGTTCCCTCATTTTGAAGAAAGACGATCCGATTCGCCGTTTGTTGAACGGATTTGGATGACACAGAGTGAGCGTGCTGGTTCATTTACCTCAATTTCGACGGTCTTCTGGTCAATGGTCATCTCGAAATGTCGAGGGCGAATCGCGGTCAGTCTCCATGGCCCAGAAACAGGCGCGACCTGTAAAGATTTTCCAGACGAGGCGGAATGGTTTGGAATCATGTTTAAGCTGGGAACCTTTGTGCCTGCTATCCTACCCGGCTCACTCATTGACGGGCTTATCGTTCTGCCTGATACATCAGAGCGTTCTTTCTCGTTGTGTCATTCCGCATGGCAATTTCCAAATTATGAAAATGCCGATACCTTTGTCGATCGGTTGGTACGCGCAGGCATCCTCGTGCATGAGCCAATCATGAACAGCGTCCATCAGGGACAATCGCTGTCGTTACGCACGGTTCAATATCGGTTCCTGCGCTCCACAGGCTTATCCCAGAGAACCATTCGCCAAATCGAGCGTGCCCGGTACGCAGCGTCCCTTCTCAAACAAGGTATGTCAATCTTCGATACGGTCTGCGAGGCCGGCTATAGTGACCAACCGCATCTCACCCGATCACTGAAACACTTCATTGGTCATACACCCGCTGAAATTCCAACGACCCCCATCATTGCCTTGCCTACCTCCACATAAATTGCGTTATTATTCAAGACTTTCCTCCGCTGCTTGTGCTACGATACACCCATCAACACGCAATAACTGACCCTATACAGAACATGAGGAGAACAGAACATCATGGGACAAGTACACGCTGGCATGGTCATGTCACTGGATGGGTTTGTGCAGGATCGCGACGGGAAGACCGCGCTGTTGTACCCCACATTCGATGAGCTGATAGCGAGTGATCTCATGCAGGAGATTATTGCGACCACGGGCGCAGTGGTGATGGGCCGAACCACTTATGATCTGTCTCAGGGTGACTACACCGGCTATGAGTTTCAGGTTCCGCTGTTTATTGTGACCCATAAAGCGCCTGAGACCACTGCTAAAGGCGAAAATGAAAAGCTGTCGATCACCTTTGTCACCGATGGGGTGAAAAGCGCCATCGAGAAAGCCCGCACGGCTGCGGGAGATAAAAATGTGGTCGTCGTCGGTGGGGCCAATCTGATTCAACAGTGCCTGAAGGTCGGGATGGTCGATGTGCTTCAAATCGACCTGATGCCTGTCCTCCTGGGTGATGGACTGCGGCTGTTTGAGCATCTGGAGACCGAGCAGATTCGCCTCGAAAAAATCAAGGTCGTCGAAATACCGGGCGGTGGTTTGGACATCTCGTATCGGGTGTTGAAGTAAAAGGCACGGGTCGTCTCACATCGTTCAGTGGGTTCAAACGGTTGAGCCTGACGTTTCAAGGTTGGGCGTGACAGGCCATCACACAATTTTTCTGGTTTTATATAAGGAGGTGATTATGAGCCAAAATGTTCCGCAGCGTTTATATCTGATGCAGGTTGGGGATATGCCAGAATACCAGATTCCGATTGTGTGTTATCTGGTGCAAACGAGTGACGGCAAGAATATTCTGATTGACACGGGTCTACCGGAGATTATGCCTGAAGA
>JBDTNB010000332.1:0-3894 GCA_039933955.1 Chloroflexota bacterium | reverse complement strand
GATCCTTACCAACTCAGTATTGCCGAGTTCTCTTTATGACTCGCACCATTGGTTAGTATAATTGATACAAGCAAAAGCTAAAAATACTCAATGAGTGTGTAACGGTCCGGGAATTGCGAGAAAAAACTATTAGTTAGAATAAAATAGTTAGTGTGGAAACTTTCGAAATAGGTTCCTGCGTAATAAGGTTCAAGAAGCTGGTCGCCCTTGTGGCGAAGATCATTTTGCGCGAAGGGTTGGGTGGTGTGTAATGGTCTGGTGTTTACAAACATGAAATCTTTCGAAGGCTTTGAGTTGTGGCATATTGAGAGTCGACCTATATTTTCGCTTCCTATGCGTGTACGTTAAATGGCTGAGAAAACCCTTTCACTTCTCCGGTTGCCGTTAATTCCTGAACGTCTGGCACGACTGCTGCGCGGAAATAATTATCTTTTCCGCGATCTGCTGCTGCTCATCGCGATTTGTATTCCATTAACCTATTTCGTAGAGGTGACGCTGATCCCGCGTGAAAAATATGTAATCTTTGGCGATAACCCCTGGTACTTGAATCGTGGATTACTGCTGGCACGCGGGGTTGCCGACGGGGCGTTCGTCTATACTTTGGCCTATCCTGTTGTGGTAGCGCTGGTCAACAGCCTGACGCATGATCTCATTGCCACCGGCATTCTCATCAACCGGGTGCTCCATTCCATCCTCGTCATCGGCACATACGGATTAGGCCGCATCTTTTACAACCGGCGTGTCGGTTGGTTTGCCGCGCTGCTCATCGGCCTGAATGTGACCATTTTTTTGGCCGCACGGCTGACCCAATCCTACCTGATGTTTTACGCGATGGTGGTGGTTTGCGTTCTGGCTTATGCCTGGTTGGTGCGGCGACCAACGATTTTCAACGCGGTCTTGCTCGGCGTGACGCTGGTCATCACTTTTTATACCCGCTTGGAGGGCGTTACCTACGGCCTTCTCATTCCGCTGGCGGCCTGGCAGATTTATCGTTCCACTCGGTCTGCAAAAGTGGCACTGGGTTTGGGCTTTATCAGCGCCGCAATCGTGGCGGTGAGTGGGCTGTTTTACATGAGCGTCATGCTGCGCAATGCTGACCCCCAGAATGGCGTCGTCTTCACGCTGTTCAGTATGCTGCGCACCTCGCCTTTTCCCTGGGCGGAATTAGGGCGGCGTTTTGTCGATTCAATCTTCAATACCTCGATTGGATGGCCGCCGCTGGTGGCGGTTGGCGCTGCACTCGGATTAGGGGTTGGGTTGTTGCGGGGATGGCGGCGTGACCTCGCTGCCAATGGATTATTTGGACTGCTGCTGTTGATCGGCGTGGCGAACCTGTTTGTTCTGTCGATTGTTCCGAAGTTATATATCGGCGCAGCTTCCTTGCCATTCTGGGGACTCTTATTTGCGGCTTTCATCGTTCGGGTGCAGACACGCTGGCGCAGTTTATGGCCTTTTGCTGTCTTAATCATTATGGCGGCAGCAGGTTCCGGGTTGATTCTGCTCGCCCAATACGTCACCACTGCGCGCGATGATTATCACCTGTCGCGTTTGGGGCAGGATGCGGCGCAGATTGACACCTGGCTCGCAGACCAAGGCTGGCAGGATAGGGAAGTTTATACATTCTGTTCACCGCTGATTTCTTATTCGCAGAGCAACTTCCACCTGATCTACCGGCTTGGTATCCGCGATATGCAAAGCGCTGACAATTTCAACTCCCCCGCGCAACTGCTGCCCATGCTGCGCGATCAGCAGAAATTGTTCATGGGTTGTCCCGAAGATATTGTGTATTTCCGTGACTGGAATACCTACTTCGAAGGCAAAATGTTGGACGCGCTACCCCTGCACGAAATCGGGCACGTGCGCAGCTACATTTTTTACGACGTACAGTAAGGTAGAGCGCAGGCTTAACACTTCTTAGAAAATTTATAATACCAAAGTGAAACGTCAGGCCGTTGTTTGTTAGAAATACCCATAAAATTTCTGGTGATTTTCTGAATCATTGGGATCGGATTGGGTTATACATTGTTAGCAGAGATATAGGCTTTTTCAGCACCATTTATCGGGATCAACAATAACCCCCGAAAATAGTTAGACCTTTACGGAGGAACTTAAAATTGAGCGAGAAAACCAACAGTAGCAAATTATCAGATCTAAAATTCTGCGAACTTAGTGGGCGGTGATGCGCACACGCCGCAGCGATTGCCACGCCAAACGCACGTCGCTGGTTTCGACCAACCCGATCCCGAAGAACAAGCCTAATGCTGCTGCGCACAGCGCCAGTTTCAGCGCGATCCCCGGCAGCAAGGGCAGGTGGAATTGAACGCCGACGATAACAAGGACAGCGGCGATCAAAATAGCGAATCCCAACTGCCGCCATGCATGAGGTACGGGATAAGTCCGCTGGCTGAAGATCATAAAGGTGCAGAAAACTGTTGTGGCACTGATGAGGGTCGCCAGCGCCGCGCCGCCGATGCCGAATATCGGAATCAGCAGCAAATTGAGGATGATATTCAGTATCGCACCGGCGATGTAAATGGCGGCAATAATCCCGGTGCGCTTGACGATGCTCAATCCCGGCGTGAAAATATACATCCCGGAAATCACCGATTCCGACACCAGCAGTGGCACAACGATGGCGGCGCTGTAATACTGTGGCGAGGTGAGCAGCGCCAATAATTCGGGCGCGAACAGCGACAGTCCAATAATCATCAGCAGCGCACCCGCTACAAAATAGCGGAAAATGCGGGCGAGGTTGCGCGGCGTAGAGGGTTCCTGATAATGCTGATAAACCAGCGGCAGCATCGACATCTGAAAGCCGAACATGAGCAGCGTCACGATTGAGGCAATACGATCCCCCGCGCCGAAAATGCCCACGTCGGCGATGGTCATCAAGTCATTGATCGCGACTCGATCCACATACAGCAGCACCATCACGCCCACGCTCGATGGCACGAGCGGCAGCGAAAAACGCAGCATTTCTTTGAACTTCGGCCAATCAAAAATCAGGCTGAAATCCTCGCGCGTGAAATAAAATGCGACCACACTACCGATCAGCAGCCCCAGGAACTGCCCCCAGAAGATACCGATGATTCCGGTTTTCAGCACGATGATGAATAAAACGGTCAACCCCAGCGAAATCACTGTATCGACGACACTCACCAGCGTATATTTTGCAGATTTGGTTTGCAGGCGAAGCTGGTTTTGAAGCTGCGTGAAAATCCCGTTTGCCCAGATCATCAGTAAGGCAATGCGGAAGACATCCGCGCGGCCTGTCTCGCGCAAAATCCACTGGCTGAAAGTGCCCGCGCCTATCCAACCGACGAACACAAAAATCCCATAGGCGACCATGCTGAACCATAATGCCGTCGAGGAATAAGCGCGGCGTTCCGGCCCTGGTTGGGTTTCGGGGACAAACCGGAAAACCGCCTGGGCGATTTCCAGCGCGACGATCACCAGCGCGAGACGGGCGACATTGTTGTTGAGGATGTCCACCACACCGAATTCCGCTGGCGGAAAAACATGGGTGTAAATCGGCAGCAGGAAGAAGCCGATGCCATAAACCAGGAATTTGCCGAAGCCATAAATGGCGCTGTCTTTGAAAAATCGTTTGACCATAAAAAGCCTTTACAGATGGATTTTAGACTGAGCAAGAAAACCAGAAAGGTCATGTAATTTGCCTCCACTGCATCAAGTGTCAATGTTCGCAATGCTTTTAGTATGACATTACACGAAGTGGGTTGAGCGAGAGAGCTAGGTCTTCGTTGACACCAGGCGCGGACACGCGCTTGCCATCGCCCCAGAAATAGACGACTAAGTAAATTCCGAAGTTGCCTTTGGGCGTTGGATAAGGGAGGACGAGATCGCGTTCCTCAATATAAAATTGTCCCGGTTTCC
>JBDTNB010000331.1:0-3925 GCA_039933955.1 Chloroflexota bacterium | reverse complement strand
GGCATTCTCAAAAGTTTTCCGCTAAAATTACTTTGCAAGGCTAAATAACTTTCCTTTTCATCAGGTGTTTAACCTTGTGACAATAAGGATTTGTAAAGGAAGGGGATTATCTTCATGAGTGCCACCAGCGCTAGTTTTTCATCATCAACACCCGTAATCGCCGAAAGTAAAACAAGTTTTTGGCTGCGTGACCGCCGTTGGGATTTGATTTTTATGATCCTCAGCGTGTTGGTTGTCCCCCTACCCTATGTTTTTTACGCATTAGGCGTCAAACTAGGAATTCATGACGACGTGAGCCGCAATGTTGTCAACGGTTTCGTCGCTATTGCCGTCGGTGGCCCACACATGATGTCCACCATGCTGCGTACCGGGTTAGATAAAGACTTCAAACGCCGTTATCCGATGTTGATCCGTTCATCAATTATCATCCCGATTATCGTGGTTTCGCTCGCTTTTCTGAATTTGACACTGCTGCTGACCGTGTTCTTCTTCTGGGCGATGCTGCACGTTCTGCATCAAGTGACCTATATTGTCGAACTCTACAATCACAAAGAACATAAATTTGTGCGGCCCGGCAGCGCCGTTACGCTGCGTTCACGAGCGATTGATTATGCTGTCGTACTGACATGCTTATTCCCGATGGCCGCCTATAAAATTAGCCAGGGCGCGTTCGACATCGGCGCAAACGACCTGACAAAGGTTATCCCGACGTTTTTCCAGCAAACATGGTTCTTTGTTGCCGCCAGCACCGTGTTTTTCGTGGCGTTGAGCGCATTTGTCATAAAAACAGTCCGGGAATATCGCGCTGGCATTATCAATTGGCCGAAGACGATTTTCATCACCTTGACCGTCGCGGTTTTCTTCCCGCTGGCAGCCCTGCCCAATCTGGATACCGCCTTCCAGGGCGCGAATACCTGGCATTCGTTCCAGTATCTCGCCATTACCTTCTATATCATCAAAATCCGTCAGCAGTATGGCGATTTGAAGACCAGTGCTCCGCTCGTATCGCGCTTTAGCCAGGGCAAGGACTCACGCGGTTTGTTCGCCCTGAGCGCGATGATGCTGGTGGGTTCGGTGATTGTGTTCATCGTGGTCTATGCGCTGGCGCAAATTATCATCCCCAATATCGAGCCGAACCGACATTTTGACACCGCATATTACACCGCGATCCTCTCGTTTCTGTGGATCCACTACTATCACGACCATTTCCTGTTCACGAACTTCGAAGCGCTTGACGAAGCCTACGGCAGCAAATAAGTTCGCCTAGAAATTCAATAAAAAAGCAGGACATCGTTGGTATACGATGTCCCGCTTTTTATTTACTCAGTCGATTATTTCACCAGGGTCGGCGCATGATCGTTTTGTCGGATGGCAGGGGTTTGCGCGTTATTTCAACCCGATTAAAGGAATCAATCGTCAATTCGAGCAAGCCGTCGTCATAAAACCATAAGGGCGCGCCCTGACGATCCACACGAATTTGCTGGGGTTCTTCGTCAAACCCAACTATTTCGAGTTTCAAGGATTTATAGGATGGTTCATAGCGACCTGCGATCCGGCGATTGATAATTAACTTGCTATCATCCCAACCACAGGTGATGTATATCCAGCGATAGTCGCCCTGCTCATAGTCCAGACCCTCACCCCTATCTTCGTACTGGACGGTCTCAAAATCGCCAGGGTAAACACGGTACACCAAAGTCTCGATCTCTTTTTCACCCACATATTGCATCTCAGGCCAAACTGGGATCACCGCACCCGCTTTTACAAATAAAGGCAACCGCTCCAACGGGGCAGGCACAGTAATCATGCGTCCGCCGCGTATGAGTTCATTCGTCCAATAGTCATACCATTCGCCAGCGGGCAGATAAACTGTTCGGCGCGCGGCTCCTTCTTCCAGAACCGGCGCAACCAACAGCGCATCCCCCAGCATGAAAGCGTCATCAATGGCGCGGATATTAGGATTATCGTGTTCAGCCATAAATACCGGGCGAACTACCGGCCATCCGTATTCTTTGGCTTGGGCAACAACTGAGTACAAATAGGGCAACAACTTGTAGCGTAGTTCAATGCTGAGTCGGTTAATTACTTCATAGGGCTGCCCAAATGACCAGGGTTCCTGAGGATGGGTATTGATGCTGGTGTGGGTTCTGAAAAATGGCATCAAGCAGGCCGCTTGTATCCAGCGCGTGAATAATTCGCCGGTTGCGTTGCCATTGAATCCACCGACATCTGGCCCGGTCATGGCGATACCTGACAAGCCCATGTTGAGCACCATGCTGATACTCAACTTCAAATGATCCCAATCAGACGTGTTGTCGCCTGTCCAGGTCGCTGCATATCGCTGCGCACCGGCAAACCCAGACCGAATAATATTGAATGGACGCATATCCGAGCGATATTTTTGCAGGGATTCAATTGTGGCACGCCCCATCAACATGCCATAGACATTATGGTTTTCGAGATGCGTGCCACCCAATCCATCTCGATTGTGAACGACATAATCCGGAAGCGTAATGGTATTTTCCTGCGTGAAAATGGCGGGTTCGCCCATATCGTTCCAAATGCCGTCCACGCCGAGCTTGATAAGCGCCGCCATTTGCTGCACCCACCAGGAGCGCGCAGCCGGGTTTGTAAAGTCGGGGAAGTGACAGGCTCCCGGCCAGACAACACCTACCGCCGGTTTCTGATCCGGATAAGTAAGGAAAACATTCCATTCGAGACCACTTTTATAAACTCTATAGGTCGGATCGATCTTGATACCCGGATCAACAATGGGAATCACTTTGAAGCCCTGCTTGTGCAGCGCATCGACCATATTCCCAAATTCTGGAAATCGCTCCTGATCCCAGGTAAAGGAACGAAAGCCGTTCATATAGTGAATATCAAAATAGAGCACATCACAGGGCATCCCATGACTGCGAAAGTCCTTTGCAAGGTCAAGCACGGTTTCTTGCGGATAGTAACTGAAACGCGACTGGTGATAACCTAGACTCCATAATGGAGGCAGTTCCATGCGCCCCGTGAGTTCGGTATAGCGCCCCAGCACATGCTTTACGTCATTGCCTGCGAACAGGTAATAACACAGTTCGCCCGCCTCAGCTTCAAAGGTCATTTCATCGGCTTTAGCTGCGCCCAGATCGGCTGTCCCTCTGCTGGCATTATCCCAGAACATGCCATAGACGGCGTCATTATGCACGCCGAGATAAAACGGTACACTGAAATACAGTGGGTCAGAGCCACGATGATAGGTTGCGGGAGGATCGGTATTCCACAATATCAGGCGCTTGCCGCGCAGTTGAAGACCAAAGGCGCGTTCGCCCATCCCATATGATGCTTCGCCTGCTTGCATCGACATAGATAAGCGCACTGCTCCATCAGGACGCCAGGAAATACCCTGTTTATCTGAGCATATCAACTTTTGATCAGGTGTTTCGAGCCTGATGCGCCCGGAGCGTTTATCAACAAGGCAAACGAGCACATTGGTATGCATCTGAATTTGAGATGCGCCGGGTAAATCACCGCTCACCTCAAAAGCAACATTCGGCCAATCTACTTTGTTGGTCGCATAAGAAAACGGCTCAAAAAATTTATCGTCGGTTATTCGCAAACGTACCCGCAAACAATCAGCAGCAATCCACTGAAGTTCTAGCCAGCCATTTTGACAACGCAAGCGCAAACCACGTTCATACGGCAAAACTTGTTGCACAGCTCCCGGCGTAAGCCATTGGGGCGTGCCACGTTTACGCACGTTAAACTGACGATCATAACGGCCTATGACTTTTTCATAAGCCTTCATATCGTCTACGAGTTTTTTTCCGCCTAATTCTGTGAAAAAGCGGATATTTTCTTTCCTGGACATAACATGGCCTTACGTAAAAGACTGGCGAACCCACTGCATCGGGTCTACGGGAACCCCATTGACCCA
>JBDTNB010000330.1:0-3949 GCA_039933955.1 Chloroflexota bacterium | reverse complement strand
TGTCGCGTAAGAGGTCGAGTACGGAGACGGCTGTCGCCGGGAATTCGCGGAATTCGCTTTCCAGCATGGCACGGTTGGAATAGCCTTCCGGGCGCACAAAATCGGCTGCCACGCCGACTGCATCCACACCGAGTTGATTGCAGGTGAGCAGCGCCCGATCCAGATGAAAATCCTGGGTGACCAGAATGGCCTGATCGACCTTGAAAATAGCGCGCGCGCGGTAGCAGCTATCATAAGTGCGAAATCCGGCGTAATCCAGGACGATGGCGCTGTCGGGGATGCCCAATCCGAGGGCGTACTGGCGCATGGCTTCCGGCTCATTGTAATTGGCGACGCTGTTATCCCCGGTCAGCAGCAGCGCCTTGACCTTCCCGGTTTGATACAACTCTGCGCCAACTTTGACGCGATCTGCCAGCATGGCGCTCAATCTACCGCTGGGCAAAACCTGTGCGCCGAAAACAATGGCAACCGGGCGATCCGGCACGCTCTCAACAGTGTAAATTTGCCCGTGCGCCTGCCACGCGCTGTAAGCTCGCAGCCCAATCACCCCGGCAACACCAATCACGGCCAGTATCAGGCCGACTCGAATCCATCGTTTGAAGCACTTCGCTCGCATCCGCATATTCCTGCTGACGATCACTGCCCATCATTATAAACGACATTTAGCGGGTAGAAATCGACGGTTGGGCGACGGTTTGGGAGTTTTGAACGCATCCTCGTGAATATTTGGGGTTGCGCCGCTAGAGGTTCAAAACCTCTAGCTACAAAGAAAAAGGTAAACCTCTGAAGAGGTTGTTTTCTCGGCTGAGAGGTAGTCGTCATTCATTTTCAGGTCATATGGGCGCGGCGGCGCTGCACCCATACAGAGCATTCGGGTTATTCAAGTTATCGCCTACCCAGTTAGCGAATCTGGAAATGAGTAGAATCCCTCAAGACAGGGTGAGGGCACAAGGCGTACTCTTGGGGCATGAGGTTAAACAAAATCAACTATTGGATGAAAAGAGGAGATTGAATATCATGACCATGCTTACGAACCTTGAAGAAAAAGAGATTGCCCGCGCCAACGACTCCGGTTTACAGCCGATTGTGTTCGTACACGGCTTGTGGCTGCTCGCCAGCAGTTGGGACAATTGGCGCAAATTCTTCGAAGCCCAGGGTTACACCACGATTGCCCCCGGTTGGCCGGATGACCCAGAAACGGTTGAAGAAGCCAAAGCTGACCCCGAAGTGTTTGCCCACAAGCACATCAGGCAGGTGGCCGATTACTATGTTGAGGCTATCGGCCAACTCAAGATGAAACCCGCCGTTATCGGCCATTCCTTCGGCGGTCTGCTGGCACAAATATTGGCTGGCGAAGGTGTATCCGCCGTGACCGTCGCGATTGATCCCGCACCGTTCCGGGGTGTGCTGCCACTGCCGCTGTCGGCGCTGAAATCGTCATCAGCCGTGCTGGGCAACCCGCTGAATTACACGCGCGCCGTGCCGCTGACGTTTGAACAGTTCCGTTTCGCCTTCGCCAATGTGGTTGAGGAAAGCGAAGCCCACGAATTGTATGAAAAATATTCGGTTGCCGGCCCTGGCAGACCGATTTTTCAGGCGGCTACCGCCAACTTCAACCCCTGGACGGAAGCGCACGTCAACACGACTAATCCAGAACGCGGGCCGATGCTCATCATCTCTGGCGAACACGACAACACCGTGCCCTGGGCGATTGCACACGCTTCGTTCAAACAGCAGGAAAAGAATCCAGGCGTGACCGAAATCAAGGAAATCCCGGATCGTGGTCACTCGCTGACGATTGATCACGGTTGGCAGGAAGTTGCTGAGACCGCGCTGGCTTTCGTCGGTCAGTATGTGCCGGTGAAGGCATAGAAATCCCCTCCCCCACGCCTTCGGCAGCCCTCCCCACTTTGTGGAGAGGGGAGCAAAAACGGGAAAAAAGGGCGAAGCGGCGCTTCGCCCTCATTCCCAGCCCCAGCCCCTCCCCGCTACGCAAGGAGGGGAGCAACAGAACTGAGTTTTATTGTTAAGGTCGTTCTAGGCCAGGGTATCAGGGTTTAGAAAAGTTTCGGTTTGGGGACGACCAATCTTTTGATGTAGGGTGCGGCAATACGCAGGCCGAGCGCAGAAGCAAACGGCGTGAGGCCATCGAACACGCTCCTGTCGTGCTGCTACCTGCAAAGTTTTTGGTGATTGGTTGTTAGTAAAAACCAATAACTAAGGCCTCATAACCAGTAACCCCCTTTCGAATGAATCAAGCCTACCGCGTAATAATTCAGGCCAGCCTATTTCTGCAACCGTATACACTTTCTAGCATTTGCTTGACAAATCGGGCTGATTCGCATATTCTCATTTCAAGACCGATTGGTCTCAAAGGAGCATGGGCGTTTGACGAAGGGCGAAGACACGCGGCGGATGATTTTGCAGCGTGCGGCAGAAGTATTCAACCGCAAAGGGTATTATGGCGCGTCGATGGCGGACATCATGGAAGCCACCGGCATGGAAAAGGGCGGCATCTATCGCCATTTCGACAGCAAAGATGATCTGGCTTTAGAGGCGTTCGACTTTGCGGTCAGCCTCGTGCAGCAAGAATTCGTGAATGCGCTAAAAGACAAACGCAACGCGATTGACCGGCTGCGGGCCATCGTCGGCGTGTACCGCGCCATGCCCGATGGGATGCCGCTGGCAGGCGGATGCCCGGTGTTGAACACCGCGATTGAGGCGGACGACACGCACCCGGTGCTGCGGGATCATGCACGGCGGGCAATGGACGAGTGGCGCGAATTCGTGGTGCGCGTCACCAGCAAAGGAATCGAACGCGGTCAGATTCGCCCTGAAGTACACCCGGATGAACTGGCGACGTTCATCATCGCCACGCTGGAAGGCGCAATCATGCTCACCAAGTTGTATGACGATACCACCCATATGAATCGGGCTGTCGAATACCTGGAAAAGTATCTACAAAGCAATGTGCAAATGTAAATCGACAGCATAGCTTCTTTTTTTTGCTCACAAAAGAGACCGATTAGTCTCAAAAACAAGGGGTAAGCAGCATGATTAACGAACGTCCACTCGAAAAGCAGCTTGAAACGACGGCGATTATCCGCTTCCAGGACTGCGATCCATTCCAACATTTGAACAATGCCCGCTATATCGACTATTTTATGAACGCGCGCGAAGATCAGCTTAAGCAGTTTTATGATTTCCGCATTTTCGAGGTCTTCGAACAAACCGGACACGCCTGGGTCGTCACTAAGAATCAGATTGCTTATTTAGCCCCGGCGGTCATGCTGGAAGAGGTTATCATCCAGACACAATTGATCCAGATGACCGACACTATCCTGGTCGTCGAGGGTTTGATGCTGGATAAAGTGCGGGGGCGGCTCAAATCTGTGGTGTGGATCGAGTTCGCGTTCGTGAGCCTGTTGAATGGCAAGACCGCCAAGCACCCGGACGAGTTCATGAATCAGTTTCAACCGGTGTTGGTGGACGGCATTTTTGATACGAACGGTTTTTCAGCGCGGGTGAATACGCTCAAGGGGCAATATCGGCGGCAGGCAGGGTCGTGAAATCGTAGCAGGATTTTGAAGACGGACGAGGTAGTGCCTCGTCCCTACACAGAGATAGTGACCGTTGCAATCAAGTTCGATAAACCGGACGAAATATATTTCGTCCCTACAGTCATGAATTTGTAGAAACGAGCGCCAATAAAAAAGTGCAAAGGGTATTCCCCTTTGCACCTGCTTGAATTTTAATGCTGTAGCTGAGATTTAGTAACGGTCTCCGCCGCCGCCACGACGATCATTGCCGCCACCGCCGCCACGCCGTCCACCGCCATAGCCCCCTCCGCCGCCGCCCCCTGAGCGTTCTTCACGCGGGCGCGCTTCGTTGACGGTCAAAGGCCGGTTGTTGATTTCATAACCGTTGAACTTGCGAATCGCTTCCTGCG
>JBDTNB010000329.1:0-3964 GCA_039933955.1 Chloroflexota bacterium | reverse complement strand
TCGAGTTTGACCGACCAGTTTTCGATGTAATAAATGTCGAGCAGACACATTTCGTCGAACGGAACATCGCTGCGCCCGTTCACCTGCCATAAGCCGGTGAGACCGGGGAGAATTTGCAAGCGCTGCATGTGCCAGGGTTCGTAGAGTTCAACCTCGTCCGGTGTCGGCGGGCGCGGCCCGACCAGACTCATCTGCCCGCGCACGATATTGACGATATTTGGCAGCTCATCCAGGCTCATCACCCGGATGAAACGCCCGACGTTGGTGATGCGTGGATCATTCTTGATTTTGGGATGGCGCGGGTCTTCGCCCGATTCTTTGACCAACTGTTCGCGTAGATCATCCGCATTGAGGATCATGCTGCGGAATTTAATCATATGGAAGGGCTTGCCGTTCATGCCGATGCGTTTCTGGGTGTATAGAATCGGCCCCGGCCCTTCCAGCCGGATCGCCAGTGCGATTAAAAGCCCCAGCGCCAGCAAGATCGGTGAGGCCGCAATGATAATCGCCAGATCGAGGATACGTTTGATAAGGCGGTTGCGGCCTTGCAGCACCACATCGCCGCTTGCACCCAACAGCGGAATCCCGTCCAGATTTTCGACCTGCACCTGTCGCAGATTGAGTTGCAGCACATCCGGCACAACCCGTACTTCAACCCCTGTCCGGCGGCAGACCTGCACCAGATCGAGGATCAAATCATGCTGGCTCCAGGGCAGCGTAATAATAACCAGATCGACAAAATGGTTGCGGATGGTTTTGCCTAGATTTTTGAGGCCGCCCAACCCCTTCACCCGTCCCAGGTCAGCGCTGGCACGTTCGGCGTCATCGTCCACATAGCCAACCGGTTGGTAGCCCAGTTCCTGCCGCGCGATCATCGTCCGCAAAACTGATTTGCCCACATCACCTGCACCAACCACCAGCACCCGCTGCACCCCGATGCCTTTGGTGCGTAAATAGGCCTGTACGATTCTCCGCACAGCGCGAACCGTCCCTAGCATGACCAGCACGATCACAGCGGCGTATACCAGCATCAAACGGCTGAACACCAGCGGTTGGAACACGAAATACATGCCAAGCACGACCACCGTCGCATTGGTGATGCCGTTGCCTAAGGCATAAATTTCTTCGAGAAAGGATCGTCCCCGATTGCTTTTGTAGAGGCCGCTGCCCTGGTAATGCAAAAACAGCAGAAACGCGAACACCGCCGTGTAAGGCAGATACGGTTCAAACGGCGCACGATTGGGGTCAAACACTGGGCGGATGAGCTGTAATTCGTAGCGGGCGTAATAAGCCATCGCAAAGCCCACGAAAACCAGCACCGTGTCGAGGATGGGATAAAAACCCTTGGGCATATACAACCGATTGCGCGGGGGGACAGGGCTGAGTTTACTACCGCTCATGTTACTCGTTGACACTCACCGGACGAAATGGGATCTTTTTTACCTAAAATCTTTTTTAAAATTCCAGAGGAAATCATTGCTAAACTCATTCAAATCCTCTGTTTTGCTCCCCTCTCTACGAAGTGGGAGGGGTTGGGGGAGGGGATCATCCTCCCAACACTTTTTGATAACTTTCTACCGTCGCCTGCGCCGTCTGTGACCAGCGATACCGTCCGGCCTCGATCAATCCCCGGCGGCTGGCTTCCGCGCGCCAATCGGCATCTTGATGAGCACGCCGCAGTGCGTTCGTCCACGCCGGGATGTCGTGCGGTGGCAGACGAATCCCCGCTTCACCGGCAACTTCCGGAAGCGACGACGCATCTGACAAAATCACGGGCGTCCCGCAGGCCATTGCCTCCAAGACCGGCAGTCCAAAGCCCTCGAAAACCGAAGGATAAACGAAGACTTCTGCGCTATTGTACCAGAAGGCTAAATCTTCCACAGGCAAATAACCAGGGAAAACTATTTCATTAACCAGATTATAACGATGCACCGCCGCAAAAATATCGTCGTAGAGCCAACCTTTGCCACCCGCGAGGATCAGCGGCAGTCGTTCGGACGGGGGCAGCGCTGCATAGGCTTCGATCAGCGTCGTCAGATTTTTGCGTGGTTCGAGCGTCCCCAGAAATAACCAGAAGCGTTCCGGCAGATTATTTTTTTGCTTGAACGCGGCGATCTGCTCCGGCGGAAGCGGTTTGTAAATCTCGGTATCATATCCCGGTGCGGCTACATCGATTTTTTCCGCCGGTATGCCCAGCGAGGCCGTCAAATCCTGAGCGGTGCTGTGCGAAATCGCGATGACTCTACGCGCACGGCGGCACGACAACGCCGTGAATAGGCGTAAATATAACCGCCGCGAAGCCGAAAGCACCTGCGGATAATGCAAAAAACTCAGGTCATAAACCGTGACGACGCTTGGTTTGCTCAAAATCAGCGGCGAGACGAACGCCAGCGCGTGATACACATCAAATTCGCCCAATCCCCAGGGTTGAATCGCCTGCTCCCACAAAATCCGGCGCAAGGGCGACTCGGTATCCAAACCGGCGCGGCGCAGGGTCAGGCCATCGAACTGAGCGCTGTTACCCTTTCCCACCATCACCGTGAAGCGCCAATCTCGCGGCGCTTCAGCCTGTAAATGTGCCAGCGTATGATAAATATAGCCGTGAATCCCAGCCGAACGGTAGCCCGCTCGCCCCGACAATAAATGTGCGTTTAAGCCAATGTGCGTCATATGAATGAGTTAAAAGTAGAAAGTTAAAAGTAAATTCAATGCTTGTTAAAACACTTCTCGCCCTGTGTCAATCTCATCATGCCAATTCTCATCGCTTATGCCTGCCAACATATCTTCAAGACTATAGGCCGGTGTGATGATGAGCTGACCGCTGACCAGCGATACGTCAACCAGGGAATGATCTGTCAGGTGCAACGCTTCCGCAATACTAACCGGAATAAGAATGCCTAAATCATTACCCCATTCTTGAATGCGCATTTTCATAATAGACTTAGATGCAATCCTTCCATCTACGCGCGTATTGTACAACAGGCAAGACATGATGACCGCATCCATCCCCATTAACCGCAAAAATGTTGCTCATCTGAGCGAACGGGCACAGATTAGACGCGGCTGGATTAGCGATCTGGTTTGGTCGCCTAACGGGAAATCGTTGGCACTTGCCAGCGCGGACGGTATCACCTTCCACAGCACCGATAACTTGAGCGTCCTCGGCACACTGGAAGGCCACACCGCGCCTGTGAAAAGTATCGCCGTCAACCAGGCCGGAACGCTGTTGGCATCCGGCAGCGCCGACACCACCGTGCGCTTATGGAATCTGGCGGCGGGCGGGAAATCCACCGTTTTGAACGGGCATACCGACGCGGTGGATGTGGTCGCGCTCAGTCCCGACGGAACGCTGCTGGCCTCAGCCGGTGCGGATCAAACCGTGCGCCTGTGGACAACGGAGTCTGCCACTGCGCGGATGGTGCTGCGCGGGCATATCGACGAAATCGAAAGCCTGACTTTTGCATTAGGCGGCGAACTGCTGATTTCTGGCGGGCGCGATCACACCATTCATGTCTGGGATGTGCAAAATGGCGACATCCAGGCAGTTTTGCGCCATGAGGATTGGGTGCGGCATATTACCATCAGCCACAATCAGACTTTGCTGGCATCGGCGGGCAAAGATGGAACCGTTTGCCTGTGGGATGTGCAGGCCGGGACGCAAACTACCCGTATGGATGCCCACATAGGCGGTGCGGATGCGGTGGCCTTCAGCCCGGACGGAACATTATTGGCAACTTCCGGGCGTGATATGGCGATTCGCTTCTGGTCGATCCCCGATGGCGCACTGATTCACACGATTCGGGCGCACGAAAAACCCGTGTTAGCACTGGCCTTCAACCCTGACGGAACTCTTCTCGCAACCGGCAGCGGTGATAATTCTCTGCGCCTCTGGAGCATTCCATAGGTATAAAATGCGTCGATAAATATTTTAAAACGAACCGCCAAATAACCATTTTGTAGGGAC
>JBDTNB010000328.1:0-3991 GCA_039933955.1 Chloroflexota bacterium | reverse complement strand
TATGGCGACGTGGCCAAGTGGTAAGGCAAGGCTCTGCAAAAGCCTGATTCGCCGGTTCAAATCCGGCCGTCGCCTCATAACAGGTATCTTTTAAGAGATGCCTGTTTTTATGAGGTTTTTCGCCTCTGTCAAATTTGTGTGAATTTGTAATACCACTTCATTTTGGGGGCTTTACAATTCTTTAATTTGGCGTATCATCAAAATTGTCAGACTTGTGCAGTTTGACACAATCTGTCCGTTGATCGAGAAGGAAATAATGACCGAGGGTAGTAGTAAGCACACGGAACAGCCGCCCTTACCTGGCGGCGATAACGAACCCCGGCGTTAACCCCTTTAAGCCTCATGCGATGAAGCTCCCAGGGATGACGCCCACTGCGTTATCGCCGTCCCGCAAGCTTACGCGGGAAGCAAGCCTGGTAGCTGGAGTACCTGTTCCACACTGAACAATCGAATACCGTTTTGTTAACCAGTGTGGACTCACACCGAACAGGGATGGTGTGCGTCTGCCGTTTGTAACCACCTTACGGAGGACATCATGTACAACGACCTACTGTTGAATCGCATTGGCGCTGCGCCTGTCGAAGACCCAGAAGAACACATCCAGGATCTAATTGAAGAAATTGAAGAACTGAAGAGTCTGACCAGCCTGGAAGCTCAGGAATTGATCCGTGATCTGCGTCCGCGCCTCGTCACCGATGATGTGTACGAAGAAATTGAAGAACACGCCTCATTCGGGGATCGTATGGCGGATAAGATCGCCACTGTTGCTGGCAGTTGGCGCTTCATCATTGGTTTTTCGCTGTTGATGGCGGTGTGGATTACCACCAATGCTTCACTTGGTAGTAAGGCTTTTGATCCATTTCCATTCATTCTGCTCAACCTCGCGCTCAGTACGCTGGCTGCATTGCAAGCGCCTGTGATTTTGATGTCACAGAACCGTGCAGCGACGAAAGATCGGGCGGTTGCTCAGAATGATTATCAAGTGAATTTGAAAAGCGAAGTTGAAATCGCCGACCTTCATCGCAAAGTTGATACCCTGACCGAAGCGCTGACTATGCAGACCAAGATGATGAATGCGCTCATCGAGGCGCGCCGCAAAGAACTCAGCGCCACCGTCCGCGCGATGGAAGTGAATCGTTCGCATTTCATGAACGGCAACGTCCACATCGAATAGAGGGGGTTTAGCTGTTAGCAATTAGCCTTTAGCAAGGACGAATCCGCGCGGATTCGTCCTTCTGATTCTGGTTAATGCCCGCCTTCTGGGAAAATCTTGCCGGGGTTGAGGATGCCATTGGGATCGAGCAGGTTTTTAATATCGTGCATCACATTAAGTCCTTCGCCATGTTCAGCCGCCATGTATTTCGACTTACCGATGCCGACGCCATGTTCGCCGGTACAGGTTCCGCCCAGTGACAGCGCCTTTTGCACAATCAGGCCGTTCATCTCCATCGCTTTTTGATGTTCGGCGTCATTAGCGAATGGAAACTCCACATGGATATTGCCGTCGCCCGCGTGACCGATCATATAGCAGGTTACACCCTGTTCGTCGCGGATGTGCTCGACATAGCTGATAAGTTCGGGGTAGGCGCTGATGGGTACGGCTACGTCGTTGATGAAGAACTGCTTGCCAGGGTGCGTCCGCACCATGATTTCGTAGGAGTGATGGCGCGCGTGCCACAGGCGTTTGCGTTCGGTGATATCTGTGGTGGATTTGAACCACAGTGCGCCCATTTCTTCGCAAATTTCTTTTACGATTTCCAATCCGGCAGCTAATGTGGTTTCCTGTGCGGCATGGAATTCCATGAACACGACGGGTTGGTCGCCCAATTCAACTCCATCGACGCTGCTCAACATTTTAGAATGTGCGCCATCGATGAGTTCCAATGCAGCGGGGTCGAGACCGCTGCCCCGTACCGCGACCACCGTTTCAACAGCGTTGGCGATAGACGAAAATGAGGCCAGCACCGCGCTCATGAATGCGGGAACCGGGACAAGTTTGAGCGTCGCTTCGGTGATTACTCCCAGCGTTCCTTCGCTGCCGACGAACAGGTGCAGCAGGTCATAACCCGCCGACTGCTTGACCGAGCGCGATCCGACATGGATCAAACGCCCGTCCGCCAGCGCAACCTGCATTTTCAACACATTGTCTTTGCTTGCACCATATTTGACTGTGCGGATTCCGGCAGCGTTGTTCGCTAGCATCCCGCCCACCGTCGCGTTTGCACCCGGATCAGGTGCGAAGAACAGTCCATAACGCGCCAGTTTTTCGTTCAGGTCTTTATGACCGATCCCCGGTTGCACTGTCACCTGGAAGTCGTCCGCATGGACTTCGACAATCTGGTTCATGCGCTCGAACGACATCAAAATGCCACCATGCAGCGGGATCGAATTGCCTTCCAAACCTGTCCCGACGCCCCAGGGCGTGACCGCAATATGATTTTCATTCGCCAGTTTCAGTACATCGGCGGTTTGTTGACCACTCATCGGCCAGATGACCACTTCTGCTGGATGGGCTTCGTGCTGTGATTGATCTTTGGCGTGCAGGTCAACATCGGCTTTGGCTGTGCTGACATTGGCTGTGCCGAGGATCTGTTTGAGTTGGTCAATGATCGCAGGTGTGACTGGGACGAATGGCTGCGTATTTATCATGAGGTTTTGTCCACGAGTTTTTAAAAACGATCTAAAAATGGATTGACCAGAGTGTCCCACAAAGCATTGATTTCTACCAGTGACATGGAATCATGCGTAATACATCGCTGCCGAGTTTCGTCTCAGGAATATATCATTGAAGTTGTCCATGAGGTTGATTCACCATGCCTATTCCACTTTCTATCCTGGATGTGTCACCGATTGTATCGGGTTCGAGCAGTTCACAAGCGCTCCATAACAGCATTGATCTGGCACGTTTCGCCGATACGCGCGGCTATACGCGCCATTGGTTTGCCGAGCATCATAATTCGCCGGGGATCGCCAGCACCACGCCTGACATCATGATCGGGCAGGTCGCGCGTGAGACCAGCCATATCCGCGTGGGTTCCGGCGGGGTTATGCTGCCTAATCACTCGCCTCTGAAAGTCGCTGAATCATTCCGGCTGTTGGAAGCACTCTATCCTGGTCGGATCGACCTGGGTATCGGGCGTGCTCCCGGAACGGACATGATGACCGCATTGGCACTGCGCCGTTCGCGCGAAGCATTGGAGGCCGATGATTTTCCGCAGGAATTGGGCGAACTATTGGCTTTTTCGATGGGAACGTTCCCGGCTGAACATCCCTTTAAGACTATCACCGCCTACCCGAATGATGTGAAACTTCCGCCCATTTGGCTGCTGGGATCGAGTGGATTTAGTTCGCAGCTTTCCGCCGAATTAGGTATGGGATTCGCTTTTGCTCACCATATCAACGGCAATTTTGCTATTCCCGCCATGAAGCTCTACCGCGAACGATTCAAACCGTCGGCAGAATTCCCGCAGCCTCATGCCATTCTGGCGGTATCGGTAATTGCCGCTGATACCGATGCTGAAGCCGAAGACCTGGCGCTTTCGGTGCAATATGCCTTTTTGAGTCTCCAGACCGGGCGTTCTGGGCCGCTGGCGAGTCCGGCAGAAGTGCGGGCTGCACACTTGACCGATGTCGAACGGATGCAGTTAAATGCCATCCGGGATCGCCACTTTGTCGGCAGTCCGGCGACAGTTCACGAACAGCTTCTACCGCTAATCGAGCAGACCCAGGCCGATGAGTTGATGATCTTGACGATGGTTCACGATCACGCGGCTCGGAAACACTCCTACGATTTGCTGGCTGATTCGTTCGAGGTTCAGCCGGTAGCGGTACGGACAATGAGTTAAGTTTGATATTCTCCAACTAATTCACCAAATGGAGATTTGTGAAGTCTAACTTATGTAGACAGATTGCTTCACAAAGCAAACTCAATTAAAATTTTGGCTCATGTTCAGAAGGAGTGAAGCTGAACGAGAGCAGAGATGAAAGCAGG
>JBDTNB010000327.1:0-4047 GCA_039933955.1 Chloroflexota bacterium | reverse complement strand
TTCGGCGGCTACGGCTTCATGAAGGAATATCCGGTTGAAAAACTGCTGCGCGATGTGAAAATTTTCCAGATTTACGAAGGCACGAGCGAAATCCAGCGCAACATCATCGTCCGCGAATTGTTCAAGTAACCGCATAACTTGTAGGGGCATATCGCTGATATGCCCTTTTTTAAGCCTGATTATTGCAAAATTTCTTACACCCACTTTACACTTTGACAACATTTGCACCGTAGACTCACCATACTGGTTAAACAGTAGAAGTCGAGGTGTATATGAACCGACGCCAATTTTTAGGCTTATTGGGAACCGGCGCGGCAGCAGTAACCACCGGACAAATCGGGCGCGCATTGGCCGCTGCGCCGTTGGGGACATTTCTTCCGGCGCAGGCGGGCGAACGCGACCCCGCCGCGTTGCTCATCGCGCGGCTGACCTTCGGCGTCACGCCCGCGCTCTATGCCCATGTGCAGCAGATCGGCGCGCAGGCCTTCATCGACGAACAGCTTGCGCCCGAATCTCTGGACGATGGGGCAGTCGAATCGCGTTTAGCGCCTTATCAAACCATACTGGCACAAAATGGTGGTCTCCTAGCGCAGCAATATCAGAAAAAACGCCAGACCGTCACCGGGGCGCTACTGGGCAGCACCACTTTGCGCGCCGCATATTCTGAGCGCCAGCTTTACGAGCGCATGGTACATTTTTTCTCCGACCATTTCAGCCTATTCATCGGCAAAGCCCAGGTCTTGTTTTTGAAGGTCGATGATGACCGCGATGCCATCCGCCCCTATGCGCTGGGGCATTTTCGCGAGATTTTAGGTGCATCGGCACACAGTCCGGCGATGCTCATCTTTTTGGATAACGCCCGCAGCGACAAACGCGCCCCCAACGAAAATTATGCCCGCGAACTGATGGAACTCCATACTCTAGGCGTCAACGGCGGCTACAGCGAAGATGATGTCAAAGCGGTGGCCCGCGCCTTCACGGGATGGTCGGTGCAGGGCGCAAAACAAAGCAGCGACGGACGCACAATTTATCGCTTCCGCCCCGGTTTTCATGACCGCGATGCCAAAATGATTTTGGGGCAGGCTATCCCGGCGGGCGGCACAGAATCTGACGGCGAAACTATGCTGGACATCCTGGCTGGGCATCCATCCGCCGCGCAGTTTATCAGCACCAAACTGGTACGCCGTTTTGTGAGCGATGACCCGCCCACCGCCCTGGTAGATGCCTGCGCGCAAACCTTTACTTCGTCCGGCGGGGCCATCCGCGCCGTGCTGCGGACAATTTTCGCCGCCGATGAATTCTGGAGTGCGCCGCCTAAATTCAAACAGCCTTACGAATATACCGTGAGCCTGCTGCGGGCGTTGAATGCCGATGTTCAGGATGACACCCGTTTTTTGCGCGGGATGCAAAAACCCTTGCAAGCGATGGGTCAGATTCCGTTTACCTGGCCTGCGCCCAACGGCTTTCCCGATGTCGGTGCGTACTGGATGAGCAATCTGCTGCCACGCTGGAATATGGCGATTACCGTTGCAGGCGATCAACTCCCCGGCACAAAAATCGACATGAATGGTCTGGTGGATTTGCTGGACGCCAATAACATCCCGCTCGAAGCCGAACCGGTACTGTTGTTCCTGGCAACTTATTTGTTTGGCAGGCCATTAAGCACTGCCGAACGCGATGCTGTGCTGCAATTTGCGGCAGATACAGCCAGCGAACCGGCGGCTCAAATCGGTGCAGGCTTATCTCTGCTGTTGGCCGCACCCGCTTTTCAATATAAATAAATCACGAGGAGGATGTATCTATGTTCACTCGAAAAATTTCGCGGCGAGACATGCTGCGTAACAGTTCAGCGGTATTGGGTGCGGCAGCCGCCGGAGCAGTGCTCCCAGCGTGGATGCCCCGGCTGGCCTTCGCGCCGGTCAACAGTGCCCCGCGTGGCGATGTGCTGGTATCGGTATTTTTACGCGGCGGCGCAGACACCCTGAATGTGGTGGTTCCTTATGCCGAAGATGCTTATTATGCGGCCCGCCCCAAACTGGCGATTCCGCGCCCGGATGCAAACGGCGAGGGCAATGCGCTGGATTTGGATGGGTTTTTCGGCCTGCATCCCGCCATGAAATCGCTGCTGCCGATTTTTCAAAGCGGCGAAATGGCGGCGGTTCATGCCACCGGTTCGCCCGATGAGACCCGTTCCCATTTCGAGGCGATGGACTTCATGGAACGCGGCACTCCCGGCGAACATGGCTTGAATACGGGCTGGATCGGGCGGCATCTGTCCACGCTGGATACGGGAAATTCCTCGCCAGTTCGGGCTATCGGTTGGGGAACGGCTGTGCAAACCGCGCTGCGCGGATCGCTGTCGCCAGTTGCAATCCAATCCATCGTCGATTATCACCTGGGTGGCGACTCGCAAGCTGCTGCTCGCATGATGAATTCGCTCGATTCGCTCTACAGTCTGGAAGATCAGCGCTTATACGAATCGGCACAGGCGATCCAATCGGCGATTCAAGTGGTCGCCAGCGTCAGCTATCAAAATTACCAACCTCACAATGCTGCGACCTATCCCGAAACCGATTTTGCGATGGCGCTGCGGCAAACAGCGGCTTTAATCCGCGCCGACGTGGGGCTGGAAGCAGCCTGTATTGACCTGGGTGGTTGGGACACGCATGTCGATCAGGGCGGCGCAGATGGACGGCAGGCACAGTTGTTGACTGAGTTGGCCGAAGGCTTGGCGGCTTTCCACGCCGACATGGGAACCGATATGAGTCATGTGTCGGTGGTGGTGATGTCCGAATTTGGCCGCCGTATCAAGGAAAATGCGGGCGAAGGAACCGATCATGGTCATGGCGGCGCGATGCTGTTGATGAGCGGGCATCTCGCCCCAAGTCCGGTTTTTGCCAAATGGCCGGGGATGACGCCCGATGCCCTGGATCGCGGCGAAGACCTCGCCATCACTACCGATTACCGCGACGTGCTGGCGGAACTGCTTTCGACGCGCTTGAATAACCCGGCGGTCAGCGACATTTTCCCCAATTTCAGGCCCACCCCGGCGGGCATCTTCCGCACATAAAACAATGGTTTAATCCCCCTCCTTGCGAAGCGGGGAGGGGGCCAGGGAGTGGGGAAGATTACCCTCCCGCGTCCTCGCTCTCAATCAATATTTTCAGCCGCAGCAGACGCTCGTCCCATTTATTGCTGATGTCCTTAATCCACTGGTCGAGTTCGCCCAGTGGTTCGGGCGTGAACGAATAGCGTTTTTCGCGCCCCTTTTGATTCACGGCCACCAACCCAGCATGTTCGAGGACATTCAGATGCTTGAGAATCCCCTGCCGCGAAATGTTGCGATATTCCTCGGCAAGCTGCGTCGCGGTTTTGGGGCTGTGCTCCGCCAGATTCACTAGCAGCGTGCGGCGCATCGGATCGGCAAGGGCGGCGAAAATAGGCGCGTCCATCATCAATATGGCAGGTCTCTGCCCTCCAAATGATTATTCAATTTCATGATCGATACAGTATACCGTCCACCTCAAAAAAGACTGAACTTGAACCGCCAAGACATCAAATTCATCTTTCTGCTTAATTCTCTGTGTTCTCTGCGTCTCGGTGGTTCAATTTTGCCTGATTTCTTGATGCTCTTGGCGGTTTAAAAATTCTAGAATCCCTGCGGATACGGCAGCGGCGTATCCTCAACCACCGCTTTGATATTTTCCAGCATCATGCCGAAGCCCATGCTGTCCTGGTCGGCGCGCTGGCGGCGGGTGTCGTCCGGCAGCGATTCGTAGCCGCCGTAATGCAGCATTAGGCGCGTGCCGCCATTTTCTTCTGCCAGAGTCCAAGTGGTGAAATACGGTGTTTCCGGCGGCTCGGCTACAGAACGCATAACCAATCTGTTCGGCGGATCAATGACCTCGATAATTTGCGTATACAAATCAAGGTCGCTGTCGGGGTCGTAAACTGACAGCTTTGCGCCCACATGCAGCCCAGTTGAACGCCAATGCGTCCCCGGCGAAAACCATTTATCAAACTGTTCCGGGTCGGTGATCGCTTTCC
>JBDTNB010000326.1:0-4072 GCA_039933955.1 Chloroflexota bacterium | reverse complement strand
GCCGCTTCAAAAGAGAGTTCTTGTATATCGCTCATGAGTATCCTTATCCTCCACCCGTGCTTTGAGTTCGCCGTCCTGAAATTGTATGGTGATGCCGACACCGGGCTTAGTTCCTGCCGCCTCTGATAATCGTTCACCGTCTTCGCTGCGGGACACAATCGCGTAACCGCGCGCCAGGATCGAACGCGGATTGGCGGCGTTCAGTGCCGCCGTTTTAGAAACTAAACGTTCGCGCAGGAGAGCCAAACGTGTCCCCTGGCGATTGATGAGGCGTGTATTCCAGTCGTCCACGCGCTGGCGCAAATTGCGGATGCGCGATTCCGGCGAGATATGTCCTAACGTGCGGCGGGCGCTGTCCACATTGCCCCGCAGCGTAAACAACCGGTCATCCACCACCGTCACCAATGTATCGTCGATATTGCGCAGCGTAAAACGCAAATCGTCAATATTCGGCGTGACGATTTCGGCGGCGGCGGATGGCGTAGGCGCGCGTAAATCGGACACAAAATCGACAATCGTGAAGTCAATTTCGTGACCGACGCCGGTCACGATGGGGATGCGGCTGGCGACCACCGCCCGCGCCACGCGCTCGTCATTGAACGCCCACAAATCCTCGATGCTGCCCCCACCCCGGATCAGCAAAATCAAATCGACTTCGGTGTGCTGATTCAGTCGATCCAACGCCTTCACAATTTGCGGCGGCGCATCAGCCCCCTGCACCAGCGAGGGACTCAAAATAATTTCCACCAGCGGAAAACGCCGACGCAGCACATTTTGTATATCCTGGAAAGCGGCGGCTTCCGGCGATGTGACCACGCCGATTTGTTTGGGAAAGGCCGGGAGTGGGCGTTTGCGCGCCGGATCGAATAAGCCTTCGGCGTCCAGCTTGGCTTTGAGCGCTTCAAACTGTTGATACAGATCGCCCATGCCCACCGGACGCACCGAATCAGCATACAGTTGATACACGCCCTGCGCGTCATACACGCCGATGCGCCCGTGTGTTTCAATCGCGTCACCATCATCGGGGATGTAGGTCTGGCGCTCGGCGCTGGAACGCCACATCACACATTTCAACTGCGCATTGCTGTCCTTGAGCGTGAAATACCAATGCCCGGACGCGGCGCGGCGCATGTTCGATACTTCACCCGTCACGCGCACATCCTGCAAATTCTCATTGCTCTCGACAATTTCGCGGATATAGGTCGTCAAATCCACGACGGTGTAAACCGTGTTGAACAAGCTGTCGAACATCAAAATTCCCTTTGGTTATCTGCGCCGAACATTATACAATAGATAGGCTTAACAGTCGAAAAAATGTTCTCATGAAAGGGACACTATAGTGGCATTTCTCAACCAGCAGCAGCGCCAGGATTTGGTGGACGAACTCAAAAGCTACAAATTTATGCAAGCCAAAGGCCGTGCACGGCGCAAAGACCCGGCATCGCGTTTGGTGTTCTGGCGCAATGCGCAGGGTGTGGGCAAGCTGCTGACCCGTTACGATTTGCCGACGTTGGGGACGCGCGTCACGCTGGTGGAAGGCGTGGACGAAAAAGATCAGGGCGGGAAAATCAAAGCCGATTACAGTCTGATTGAAGTCCTGGCCGAGCCGCTGCCGGGGAACAATACGTAGCTTTTAGCGATTAGCCGTTAGCAATTAGCTCAATATCAGCGTTTCGATTTCATTTCACGGGTGTTTATTTGTAGGGATACGAAATATCGTCTCCGTATCTGCCAACGCACTGAAAGGATTCATTTATGCTGCGGACTTTACCCCAAACCCGCGACAGCAGCCTGCTTTACCGGCTGGCGGGGATTGCGGTTTTCACGATCATCACCATTTTATCGGCGCGTGTGACCATCGACATCGGCGTCGTGCCCTTCACATTACAACCGTTGGCGGTGCTCCTGGCGGGCATGATTTTAGGCGGACGCGAAGGCGCACTGAGTCAACTGGCCTACGTTGCACTGATCGCGGCAGGGCTGCCCTTTGACGCACGCGGCATAGGTACAGCGGCGCTGTTCGGGCCAACCGGCGGTTATCTGGTCGGATTTATCGTGGCGGCGGGCGTAGCTGGATTTTTAGTCGAGTCCGGCGCAAAACGAGTCTGGCAGCGTTGGCTGGCGGGCATCGCCGGAGTCGCTGTGATCTACTTTTTTGGCATCCTGGTTTTGAAGCTGCACACCGGCATGGATTGGGCGAAAGCCTGGGACGCGGGTGTCGCGCCCTTCATCATCCCCGACCTCGCCAAAGCGTTGATCGCTGCCGCGCTGACCGAGGGCGGACGCAGACTCTTACTGCGCCAAAACGTAAAATGATCCTCGAAGCGTTCATCTGCCACATCAAACCGGGCATGGAAAGCGATTATGAAACCGCGCTGCATGACGCTGTGCCGCTCATCAGCGCGATGAAGGGTTTCCAGTCGATCACGCTGCAACGCTGCCTGGAAACCAACGGGCAGTATTTGATCCTCATCTATTGGGACACGCTGGAAGATCACACGCTGGGCTTTCGCGGCTCGGCGGCATATCAGGAATGGCGCAAACGGCTGCATCATTTCTACGAACCCTTCCCCACTGTCGATCATTACACCCAGGTTTTTTGAAGAATCACTAACCCCAAAATACGTTCTCGTAGGGGCGACCCGCTGGGTCGCCCAAATAGAATCAGAGCAAATTTTCGAGGCATACTATGAGCGTTCGCAAAGCCTACAGCAGTTGGTCAACCACCTACGACACGGATCGCAACCCGACCCGCGATCTCGATCAGACGGTCACGCGCGACACGTTTGCGGGGCAGCATTTCGAAACCATCCTCGAAACCGGCTGCGGCACGGGGAAAAATAGCACGTTTCTGGCGCAAATCGCCGATCAGGTTTTAGCGCTCGATTTCTCCGAAGGCATGATCGCCCAGGCCAGGGCCAAAACGCAGGTCGCCAACGTCCAATTCGCGCAGGCCGATTTCACGCAAACCTGGCCGTGTGCTGATGGGAGTGTGAATTTGATTGTGTGTAATCTGGTGCTGGAACACATCGAAAATCTGGCGCACGTTTTTGCCGAAGCCCAGCGTGTGCTGGCCGAGGGCGGAAAATATTTTGTGTGTGAACTGCATCCTTTCAAGCAGTATCAGGGCAAAAAAGCGGTTTTTGAACGCGGCGAAGAACAAATCGCGATCCCGGCTTTTGTGCATCATACGTCGGACTTTTTCGTGGCGGGGCAAGCTGCTGGATTTCAGGTGACAAACCTGCGCGAGTGGTGGCACGCAGAAGACACGGGTCTCCCGCCGCGACTTATTTCGTTCATTTTCGAGAGGTGAGAAATTCGAAAATCATAATTCTAATAAATTCATAACGAAAAATGTGTATGATTCTAAAATCACTGACCATTTGGATATAGGTGAGATTACTTCAAGGAGTCGCGCTACATGAACAACGCCGTCACAGTTACTTTTGTTCCTGAACAGATTGTTACCTGGCTTATCATCGGCCTGATCGCCGGTTTTCTGGCAAGCATACTCGTGCGCGGACGGAATGTCGGCACACTTTCCAGTATCGTCATTGGATTGGTCGGGGCGATAATCGGCGGTCTGCTGTTTACGCTGCTGGGGTTGCAGGTATCGCCAGCACTCGCGGGCGGCATCACCCTGCGTTACATCGACATTTTGGTCTCGTTCATCGGCGCGGTAATCGTGTTGATCCTGGCCGGTGCAGCCCGATCCCGGCGGGTGTAAATAACGAAAATTGTAGGGGCACGACATGTCGTGCCCTACCCAATAAAAATTAATCCACGCTCGTCAATTCATCTTCGGTGAGTGTCAAGCCGAGGATGTTGTAGCCCGCATCGACATGCACAATCTCGCCTGTCACCGCGCTGCCCAACTCCGACGACAACCACAAGGCCGTATTGCCCACATCTTCCTGCGTCACCAGACGCTTTAGAGGCGCGGCTTTCTCGGCATATTTGAGCATCAAGCGGAAGCCGGGGACACCCGCCGCCGCCAGAGTCTTGATCGGCCCCGCACTGATGGCATTGACGCGGATGCCCTTCGGCCCCAGGTCGTTCGCCAGATAGCGGG
>JBDTNB010000325.1:0-4075 GCA_039933955.1 Chloroflexota bacterium | reverse complement strand
AATCAACTTATCGGGAGATCAAAGATAAAGCTTACCTGTTCCTGTGTTGATTCAACCCACATTTTCCCTTGATGAAGTTCGATCAGTTCTTTAGAAATTGCCAGTCCCAAGCCGCTGCCGCCTGTGTCGTGCTCACGCGATTCGGATGCCCGCCAAAATGGGCGGAATACATTTTGAATTTCTTCAGCCGTGAGATAGCTGCCTGTATTGCGAACGGTGAGTCTGGCTTTATTGCTCACTTGCGCGATGGTCACAGTGATTTCTCCCTGTGTCGGTGTGTGTCGGAGAGCATTGGTCAATAGATTGCCAAGTACCTGCTGTAAGCGCTGAGAATCTGCCCGAATCTGTACCTTTGGAATGAAGGTGGAAAAGTTGAGTTCAATGTCCGCGTCAATCGCCAGCGGACGAAAGCGCTCAACGATTTCACCTGCCAGGTTACTCAACACTATTGGAGAGATATTCAGCGGGAGATGCTTGGCTTCCGCCAGCGTAAGTATACGGAGATCATCGACGAGCCGCCCCAGATACAGTGTCTGATCATGCGCTACCGCCAGATGTTCCTGATCGAGCGCGAAAACACCGTCGCGCATTGCTTCGAGATGCCCTCGCAAAACGCTCACCGGGGTGCGCAGTTCATGGGCGATATCGGCTGCCATGCGTTGGCGCAAGGATTCGCCTTCGGCAAGCTGCGCCGACATGCCGTTGAATGCCTGCGCCAGGGCCTTGATTTCCAGCGTTCCGCTCACATTGACCTGCTGTCCCATTTTACCGCCTGGGAAATCATGGATAATACGGGTCAGGCGTTTCAACGGGTTTACTAGCAGCCAGGATAATCCCAGACCCGCTGCGACTGCTAACATGGAAACAATTATCCCGGTTAGCATGAGTGTCCGATTCGCCTCATACAGGAAGGCTACTTCTGCACTGCCTAACGCCTGTTCTCCGGGGGTTCGTCGATAGAACAAGCCGACAACTTGTCCATTCACTCTAAGTTCGACAGCCTGTGAAAGTGATGCCGCCGGAATCGGTGTGCCGATGAGAGTCGCATCGGTTGAGGCAATTATCGTCCCATCCAGGCTGGCAACGCTAAACGTTGCGCCGCGTCCACCACCATCCCCACGCCCGCCAAACACGGACTCCACACCGATCCAGTTTCCATGTTCTGCATAGTAGCTTTGCAGGCGGTTGATCTGCTGCTGGCTGTTTTCCGCCGCATTACGCTGGTCAATATATTGGCGGAAACCGGCTTCAGTTGTCCGCTGAACCACGAGTGCCATCGCGCCGACGCTCAACCAGGCAACCAGCAGAAAGGCTAACGAAAGCCTGACCCAAAGCCTATTCATGGTCGGGTCTCATACGGTAGCCAACGCCATAAACCGTTTCTACATATTGAGGGTCTTTAGGATCGGATTCGACTTTCAAGCGCAGATTCTTAACGTGAACATCAATCGTTCGTTCGTAACCCGCAAAAGCCTCCCCTTGTATTTGATCCAGCAGTTCCATACGAGTATAGACACGCCCTGGCCGCATAATGAGTGCTTTCAAAATGCCAAACTCGCTGGGTGTTAAATCGATACGCTGACCGCCAACACTTACAAGATGGGTCTCGGTATTCAGTTCAATCTCGCCAATGCGATAGGTGCTGGGTTCGCTTAACAATTCACCGTAAACCCGTCGCAATAAAGCCCGGACCCGCGCGACAACCATACGGGGACTGAAGGGCTTGGTCAAATACTCATCAGCGCCAATTTCCAGTCCCCGAATCTGGTCGATTTCTTCGACGCGCGCTGTGAGAAAGAGGAGCGGCACGCTGCTCTCCTTTCGGATAAGACGGGCTGCTTCCCAGCCATCCATCTCCGGCATCATCACATCGAGGATGATAAGATCAGGTTTTTCGTGTCTGAAGGCAAACAACGCTTCGCGACCATTTCGCGCCGTGACCACCTGGAAACCATCCTGTTTGAGATATGCCCCAATGCTTTCGAGAATATGTGGTTCGTCATCCGCGACTAAGATTTTGCGGTTCATGTTCGGCAGTCTCCATCAGGTATTAATTCCCTTGACCCTGTCCGCGCCATGCAGGGTTTCCGTTAATATCACGCAGTTGAATGTGCTGCCCACTGGTGAGATTCGTCATACGACCGATTTTAAGCTCACCATTTTCTTCATAGCCTTCTACCGTGATTGTATCACCAAGCGCGGCGGCAAAACCCTGCCCGACTGCAAAAGCCAGGGGCTGTCCCTCAACGATCACCCTTTCGTTGTTCTGGACACTGATGATTATGGCGGCTGCATCAATTTGAGTTACAACGCCTTGCAGAGTTTGCCACGTCAGCGATGTAGTAGGATTGATGTTTTCGGCGTGATCCTCAGTTGTGCTTGAAGCGACCAGATTGATACGCGCCTCACTGCGGTAAATTGCGCCGATAACCATCACTCCGGCGAAGACCAGAAAACCGGTGACGAGCATGATTTTCTTGAACATGGTGTTATGCTCCTTAGATAAAGGGTATTAAAGGTGCTGGTCGGATGTTTGTGACTGTATTTCTGGGGGTTGTGGCAGCAGGGAAGCAAAGAACCGGCTGGTTACTTTCTTGATCCACCCCCAGTGGATGTAGAAATGAGGGACGGCGGCAACAATGAGTGTGACTGCTGCCCAGGTGTGGATCACGTCCCAGGTGGTACGGCTGAATAGAAAGTTAGGATCCCAATTCAGATTGCGTCCGCCCTGATAGCCGCCATCCGGGGCAAACAGGAAGTAAATGCCAGACAATGCGGTAATGAGAAAACTGAGTGCCACAACCAGATCAATGATAATGTTCAGTCTGGAGCCACTTGAAAAGTGTCCCTGTCCAGTTTTCATCGCCAGGAAAACTCGTTTCACAGTCGTCTTGACCCAACTCCAATGAATAATAAAGTGGATAACGGCAGCCGCAACCATCAATACCCCTCCCATCAGATGTATATTGTCCCAGGTTTCACGCGGGATCAAGATGTAGACAGCATCCTTGCCCACAGGCGCAAAAAGGTAGTAGATCCCGGAAAGCATTGCCAGCACTGCCCCAACGAATACTGCGGCAAAAACCAGCCAGTTGTTTCGCGTTGTGGTGGACATGATAATTGGTTTAGACATGAGATTGCTCCTTGCGTTCAGATTGCATACAGCGTAGGCCTTAACTGTGTTGAAAATGTGAAGACCTTGTGTTGAGTTGTTGTGGATACGGATCTGTCATACAAAAACACTGGCGAGATCATGATCTCGCCAGTGTTTGAAGTGTTGTGGCTGATTCCTACTTTCGAGTACAGCGCTCAAATGCGGGTAGATGATTGAACTCGGATGCGTTGCGCAGTGCCGACGCGACCTGGGAAATGTCCGGGTAGGCGGCGAAGGTCTCCAGCATCGTATCGTAAAGACCGAAGTTGGCGATTTCGGCGTCAGCGGCAACTTGACAGGCTTCAGCCAAGCTGGCAAATTGAGGAACGTCTACAGTAGGAATTTCCGGTATCGCAATCTCGTAGCGGGCGAACAGGAATTCCCAGGCGTCGATGTGCTGTGCTTCGGCTTGTTGAATGTTGACAAAGGGTCTCACATCGCCGAACTGCCCGATAACCCCTGCGTAAACTGCATAGGCGTTCTGTTCATCCAGCCAACCGCTCATCATCAGGTCAATCACTTCCTGTGGCAGTTCACCCTCGAATGCTGGGGGAAGGTTCACGAATGAACCCACACTGTTCTGTCCCATACCGCGATTCATATTCCCGTTTCCACGCGCACCCCGTCCGTTGTTCGTCTGCGCATTCCCAGGACCCATGCCGCCGTTATTGTGAGCGTTGTACTGTGAGTTGTTTGGACACGTCGATTGCTGCGGATCGCAATTTCCATTGCCAATTCCGTTTCCCTGAGCGCCAACTGCACCGATGCTGATTAGCAAGAGTGCAATTACAGCGAGCAGTACGAATAATTTTTTGCTCATGATGGTCTCCTTGTTGAGCTTGTTTCGATTGCTCACAGAATGCACCAGAGTTGTGTAGACATTGTGAAGATCATAAGTTGAAATCATGTCGTTTCGGAGAT
>JBDTNB010000324.1:0-4076 GCA_039933955.1 Chloroflexota bacterium | reverse complement strand
TGAATCATCTTGATTCACATCTGATCAGTGAAAAAGAAATCCATGAATTGGGTATTCCCGTCGAAATATGGTCAATCTTAAACGCCTCAATTAACCTGTCCCGCCGTTTTGCCTACCGTAATGCTGATGCCATTATTAAAGTCATTGATCGCGATCAGGCTGCCACTGTTCAAGCCCATCCGTATTCACTGACACACGGAATTGCCGAAATCATTGCCAATGCACTCGCCTATTCACCAGACAACGCCGAGGTTGTCATAAGCCAATGGCAGGCCGACCATTCCGTGTGGATAAGCATTTTGGATACAGGCGCGGGAATTGCACCTGACCAGATTGACTACGCTATGCGAGAGTTTGAACAGATAGACCGCGAAAAATGGGAGCAGCAAGGTCTCGGCCTCGGCCTTCCGCTCGCAAATCGAATTATCGAAGCCCATGGCGGTGATCTCAAATTGAGTTCAATCGTTGGGAAAGGCACTCAGGTGGTGATTCGATTGCCATCGCTAGAAGGCACATTTTAGCTCATTAACACCTAGCATTGTCATATCTTATTTTACCTGAAAACGAGGCGGAAATCCAGCCGCGAATGTGGCGGTTCAGGGTAACTTGATTAAGGGGTCGAGCAGATTATAAGTAAAAGAGAGAGGCGGTAGAAGATGATTTGAATAACTTCTTATACGGCCCATTCTACGAAGTTATTTTGCCCATTTCAACCCCTCAAAATGCCCTACGCAAATTCAGATCGCCGCGATCTAAATGGATTGCGCTCAATTTGATAAAGGTGTGTGGTAGGATGCTGCGAATTGTTTTTCGGCCCGTATAAGCAACAAGGGCGGATCAGAAATGACCTGCCGGAGGTGTGGGTGTGTCCACGATGTACGGCGGCTGAGTGGGTTCGTCCGGCGGTAGCGGCATTTGACTTCAATTGAGGCTCGTGTGCCGTACATTAAACCCTTTCGCAGCAAGGAGCTTACAACGATGCCCCTAGTATTTGCCGTTCACGAGTTTGAATTGAAAGTGAGGGAAAGCGCCGAAGCCTTTGAGCAGCTTATTGCCGCCAATGGCCTTCCATCAGTCTCCGGCTACACAATCACTATCGTCAAAGGGAATCGTGGCGAACGCGCAGGGAAATACGCCCTCATTCACGAATTTGACAGTCTCGAAGCCCGTGATCGCTGCTGGCCGTCCGGCAGCGAACAGCCTGCGGATGTGCGCGCCATGATTGACGAAATTCATCGGCTCACGGCGGCGCTAACTCCCATCGTCAACACGGACTATATCGCGCTGGTTTGAAACGTCACTCGTGCATCGCCGTTACTGCGTTCACGTTGCTCACATCCTCCAGAATAAACTGCCAGTCGAGCGTTGCCAGCGGCGTGACCAGCAAACGCCCATCATCTAGCACGGTAAACAACTCGTCGCCGATCTGCGTGATGCGTTCCGGCATCGTATTTGCCCAGGGGACTTTTAAGCTGCCGGATGCAGGCTGAAATGTCTTGCCGCCGTCGTGTGATTCTTCGATGCGTCCGCCTCTGCCGACATTTGCCGCCGGGCCAAAAATGAGGTGCTGCGCGTCGTGCGGGTCAAGCCAGATCGCGCGGCAGTAGCAGTCGTAAAGCAGCTTCCACGTCGCGCCGCCGTCATCGGAACGGTAAAACCCGCCGCGTAAAGCCGCTTGCCGTGAAAAGCGAAGCCGCGCACGCAGCCTGCTTCTGGTGAGTAAGGCAGCATCCACTCATGTTCGTCACGCAGCGCCGCCACTTCCGGGCGCGCCTGCCAGAGTTCCGCTCCGTCCCGCGAGACGAAAATTCCGGAGGGTTCAGTTCCGGCGAATTCCAGATCGGAGATTGCCGGATGATACGCCAGCCAGCGCACATGCGTGCTGCTCAAGCCCTCGCTGACCGCACGCCAGCTTTTGCCGCCGTCGTCCAAGCGTGCACGCCCTCGGTTGTCCCGGCAAGAATCACGCCTTCCCGCGCCATCACGCTGGTCACATGCTGCCCTTTGAGGACACGTTCCACCTCTTGCCAATTCGTACCGTCACCCCGGCAAATCGCTAACCCGTCTTTCGTAGCGAGGTAAATGGTGTTCATGGCAACCTCCTCAAAATCTAGCTCTGCCGCAGCCCGACGTAGAGAACTTCTGGCATCGGGTTTTGCGCGACTTCAGTCTCAGATTGGTCGGTCATTTCAGACACGGGATAAGGCCCGAACGAAACGGCTGTCGTGGCGCGATAGCCATCGGGTGGTTTAGCGTTGACAACAAGCGTGTCATGTTCCGGGCAATAATCCTCCATAAAGATGTGCGCTAACCCACTCGAATCGGTCTGCTTTTGCTCGGGTGTGCTGTTGGTTTTGGGCTTGGAATGCTGAAGTGTGACAGCAACCCCGCCGATACCGGCTTCATCCGCATTTTGAATACCGTCACTGTTGGCGTCAGCAAACGCGATCACCTTGAAGTTGTAACCACAGGTGACACTACTCAGGTTCGGAAAGACATTACCCGTAGGCCGATTTCCCACCATCAGGATGCCGATGACCACCGCGGTCACAATCACCAGAATGGCAGCATACCGCGCCAGCATTTTACGATCAGCTTGTCTGCGTGTCTCCATTGATTTTCCCTTTTTAGAACCAAAATTGAACGTGTTTATATCTATTCAGACGAAAACACGCTCAATATTTCACTTTATTCGGCTGATGGATTGGCCTAGACCTGTTTCAGCCCCACATACAATACATCGGGAATCGGGTTTGCTGCCACCAGCGTTTCCGACGACTCAACATAGATTAAAGGTACAGGATACGGCCCGAACGAGACTGCCGTCGTCGCGCTATAGCCCGATGGCGGGACAACAGTGGTCGTGAGCATATCGTTGTTGAAGCAGTATTTATCCGCGCTCAGGGTGGCTAAACCGCTCTCATCAGTCAGCGTTTGCTCTGGAGTGAAGTCTCGCATGGGATGGGAATGCTGAAGTGTGGCAGCCACCCCGGCGACACCCGCTTCGTCTGCACCCTGAACACCATCTCCGTTGGCATCGGCAAACGCGATCACCTTAATATTGTAGACACAGGTTGCGTTGCCGATGTTGGCGAAAATGCTGTCCACTTTTGGCTTAATAAGGGCGATGAACCCGACAGCAGTGACGACGAGGACGATCAGAATGACGCCAAGAATTTTTGCGAGTTTGTTGCGACGAGGAGCAGCCATGAATTCCCCTTTGTGAGAGCTGGTGATTGATAGATGCTCCTTAGTATAGGCGAAACAGTGCGGCAAGAATGCACCAATTTTGGGGGCATTGCAGACCGCTGTGTGATGCTATTTTATTCTCAGTTCGGGATAACATTTCCCGCCGTCAGCCGACAAGTCACCCCGATCATTGACGACCAGATGCAGTTTGAAACCAAAGAACCAATCCACCGAGTTCTTGCCGCGCTGGGCGACATCGCGAAAGACGTGATGTCTGGGAATGCGACGGTTGTGGCACACGCGCACCGGTGTCGAGTCAATGAAAGTGACGCCGCTGCATGACCCATAGCAGCTTTGCAGATAGGCAAATAACGGCACGAGCAAAGAGGATGTGAGTTCAACAAAACGAGAGTAGCTGACCAGATTAGGAAACTCAGCCTGCAAATAGACCTGGACGAACTGATTATAGTAGGTCTTAAAGTCGCGGTAGCGCATCTGATGAAAGAAAATCAACAGGGTCATGATCTCACTGTCCGGCTCGCCGTCGTCGCTTCAGACCACTTTGCAGCAGGTCATGTTCCCACTCCGGTGCAAACACCTGCCAGAAATCATCGACATGGCAAAACAGTTCCAGTAAACTCATGCTAGATGTCTCCTGTCGGTTGTGGTTAACCAGAGAGTATACCTTTTCTCTCCTCAGGAGGCATCTCCTTATCCCGAACTCGATACTGTTGGCGAACTAGAAAGAAGCAGCAAGAGCTGCAAAGCGAGAGGTTCGTGTTTTGGCGAAAGGAACCTCGTTGAGCCAGCAAACGAAACGTAAGAGATTGGTGGCTGCAACCGTTGCCAGTGTGTTCAATGTGTAGCGCAAACTTTCACCCACCAAC
>JBDTNB010000323.1:0-4177 GCA_039933955.1 Chloroflexota bacterium | reverse complement strand
GCGCTGGCAAGGGCTGTCAATTCCAGGAATTGACGACGGGAAAGTTTTGCGTATTTATTCACAGCACATTCTCCTGAAAAATTGGACTGGATAAGAGCAGTAAAGTGCCTCGTCAAATTGGCCGTTAGTTGCTCAAACAGCGATTATAAGGATCGCTAGGTTAGCAAATGTGAGACCAATTGTTAAATAGATGTTAGACGTCCGCGTATTAGTGTTAAAGTATGCCGTGATGTTACGGAAATCATGAGGCCATTTTACTGACATTGCCCGAAGAATATAACGCAAATCTTTTTCTATTACACGAAATTGGCGGAAGATTGCCGCGTTCACAGGCATCATGATCGCTGAACCTCGAACGCGGCTCAAATCCTTAAACGCCAATTTCCCTGATACGCAAAGCGGGGTTTAGCGCCAGTCCCCAGGTCGGTTTATGGCACGTTTAGCTGGAAGGCTCAACGTAAAAAGTTTCCGGCGCACTCCAGACACCAATAGTTCCGTCGGACTTTTTGGCGCGGATATGCCAGAAATAAACCACCCCCGCGCTGGGAACCTGAATAGAAGTCGCCAGGGTTTGCCCACCGTCCACAGATTTGCGGGCGTTCACCGAGGAAAAGTTTGATTGATTATCAACTTCGATGTCATATCCTGATGCCCAGGTGATAAATGTCCAGGTCAGGTCTATGGTTGTGGATGTGAAGCGATTCTTGTAGGGCGCGACACTCGGCGCGGTCAATGCCGCTACTGCATCAGCTTCATACGAACCGCTGTCACACAGGATTGTTCCGTCGCCGTTGCCTTCTAAGGGACGCAGCGCGCCGCGTTGGTCGGTATCCGGGCAGCCCGCGTTGATGCCGCCGTCGATAGCCGGACTGCCCGCCAGCAGCGTATACATGCGCCCGAATGCGCCGGGAACATCCATCAACGAGCTGAGTTTCGGATCGTAAACTGCGATGCCGGGGACGCATTCCGGGTTATTCGTGCCACTGCCGTAATTATGGATAGCCTGGATATTCCCGCCGCCGTTCAGGTAGGTCTGCCCGCATTGGGTATATTCGCCATAGGGGTTGCCCGCCGTATTCTCGCCAATGATGGTGTTCACCAATTTGACATTCGTGCCGCCGCCGCTCAACGCCCCGCCGCGATACCCGGCGGAATTGTTGGCGATTGTGACATTGGTCAGATAAACCTTCCCCGTATCACCCATACGGATACCACCGCCCAGTGAGTCCGCGCTGGTTGCCTGATTGTTGGAAATTGTGACGTTGGTCAGATACACAGTGGCGCTTTCGCCCGTCCAGATTGCGCCGCCATGTTTTTCCACACTATTGCCTTCAAAGGTGGTGTTGGTGACATACATCGGCCCATTGCCCAGGCGCAGCGCACCACCATAAGAATAGCCACGTGGATCGACGGTAGTCTTGTTGCCGATGAATTTCACATCGAAGTAGATGACTTTGCTGTTCGGCTCGTGGTTGACGTGCAAAAAGTTAAACGCCCCACCGCCCTGACCGATAGCCTGATTATTGATAAATGTCACCCGCGTGAAACGGACTGCGCCCGCCGTATAAGGCATCACGCCGTCGTTATAAAAGCCGCCGCCGCTCAGGGTCGAGGTGTTCGAGTCAAACACCGTATCGCTGATGTCTACATCGCTGTGCAGGCTGTGAATCGCGCCGCCGCTGCTGTTTTCGGAACGGTTACTTTGAAAAGTTGAATTGCGAATGGTCAGCGTGCCGGTGTGGTTGAAAATCGCGCCGCCGCCGTTATCAAGGGCGAGGACGATGTTGGTCGCCTGACTCACGACCTTGTTATTGATGAAGGTGCAATTTTCGACGGTGAGGCTGGCCTTATATTCGCCGCGCACGCCGCCGCCGCCATCGACGATTGGCCCGCCGGTAATTGATGCTGGCAGCAGCAAATAGCCGTCGGCGATAGTCAGGTTACGCAGGGTCAGCAAAGGGCTGTCATTATAAATGACGTTGACCGTGCCACCGCCGCTCAGGGTAATCAGGCCGCCGCCATCAATAGTCGTAGTTTTGGTGATGACCAATCGGCTGGCGAGGGTGATAGTTTTAGGGCTGCCACCGCAGTTGAAAGTCACCGTACCACCGTTGTTGAGCGCCGTCCTAAGTGCGGATTCGGTGCAGCTTCCCGCTGTCCCATTACCAACCACACCCGCCGCGAAAACTGCCTGGGTTGACCCCAGTATAATGAGCAAAATGATTACATTAATACATATCCAACGCCGCTTCATACAATACTCCAGTTGTTCTATACTACAGGCATCATAAACTATTGAATGGCGATATACAGGGTGCTTTTGGTACTAAATCTCTAACCGGATTTCCGTCTAAATATATGCATTTGTGAACCCAGATTTATAATTTGTAACCTAAATCTTTTTTCTCATTCGGCAATTCAGGCGTATATTAGGATATACCGTGTGTGAGTCCAGTATAGAGGACGGGCTATATGTCATTTTTACAACGCCGCCTTAACGAACAAGCCAAAAAGGAAGCTGAAGACCGCGCTGCACAGGATGCTGCTGCTGCCGGTTTTACAGACGAAGAGATGGAGTCAATTGCTCCACCCAGTGCCGCACCTGCTGCTCCTGCCCCCGCAGCGGCAGCCGCGCCGCCTGCCGCCCCCCCAAGACCACCCGCCGCCAGGGTGCTCGCATCGGCTGCCCCGGTAGTCGATGACCCCAATGCGGAGTCGCCGATCCCACCCAAACAGCGCACAACCCCCAAGATTGCCCAACTGCGCAAGCAGTTCCGCCCCAAATTGCTAGCCACAATCGATGAGGCGGATCAATGGAATCGTGGCGATGTGGAAAAAGAGAACATCCTCGTTGGCCGCCTGAAAACTATCGTGCAAAAAGCGGGCGTGAATCTGTCGCAGTTTGAATTTGAGGAATTAAAAGAAGGCTTGCTCAATGACCTGATGGGTTTCGGCGCGATTGAGCCGCTGGTGCAAAGCAAAGCCATCTCGGAAATCATGGTCACGGGCGCGGACATGATTTTCGCGGAGCAAAAAGGCAAGCTGCGCGAGAACGAAATTGTGTTTGACGACGAAGATCATGTTCAGTGGACAGCCCAGCGCATCGTCCGCCCGCTCCAGCGTACCTTCAACCGGGCGAATCCGATGGTCGATGCCCGCCTGCCCGATGGTTCGCGCGTGCATCTGGTCATGCCACCTTCCGCGTTGAAGGGCACGACCATGACCATCCGTAAATTCCCTTCCAAGCCGCTGACCGTAGACGACCTGATCCGCTTCGGCTCGTTCACGCGCGATGTGGCACAGTTTTTGGAAGCCTGCATCGTCTCGCGTTTGAACATCGTCGTGTCCGGCGGTACGGGTTCGGGTAAAACGACTCTGCTCAATGTGTTGAGTTCGTTTATCCCGGAAGAAGAACGCATCCTGACGATTGAAGACGCCGCCGAAATCCAATTGACGCAGCGACATGTGGTCAGTCTGGAAACGACTCCGCCCATCCCTGGAACCGAAGATGGCCGTTTGACGATCCGCGATCTGGTCAAAGGCGCGCTGCGTATGCGTCCGGATCGCATCGTGGTCGGCGAGTGCCGTGGTGGTGAAGCGCTCGACATGCTCCAGGCTATGAACACCGGTCACGATGGTTCGCTGACCACCGTCCATAGCAACAGCCCGCGCGACAGCATCGCCCGTCTGGAAACACTGTGCTTGATGGCGGGTATGGATTTGCCGGTATTGGTCATCCGCCAGCAAATCGCTGCTGCCGTGAACGCCATTGTGCAGCAAAGCCGTTTGAAAGACGGCAGCCGTAAAATTGTTCAGGTCACGGAAGTCCAGGGTATGGAAGGCGACAATATCACCCTGCAAGACATTTTCGTTTACCGCTCACCGGGACAGACGGGCCAGGGGTATTCGCACTCCGGCGGCGGCGCTTTGGAGGCTACCGGCTTTCGCCCGAACTTTGAAGACCAGATCAAGGAACACGGCTTCAAGCTGGGCGCGAACGTCTTCGGCGGCAGCGGCAAATTCAATAAGTAGTCGTCAGTTCACAGTTTTCAGTCTGTAGCTTGAAAGGCGCATCCATTTACACGGATGTGCCTTTTTGATTGTGCAGCTTTCCCGATACAATCTAAGCTGGACTTTGCACATGACAGGCAGGAAAAATAGGGCAGAATAAGCAGGA
>JBDTNB010000322.1:0-4191 GCA_039933955.1 Chloroflexota bacterium | reverse complement strand
GGCGTGCCTTCGGCGATGACTTCGCCCTGCTCCATGATGAAGTAATGGTCAGGATGGGCTTCCTGCGGCAGTTGATGACTGCTGAGGAGGATCGTCATGCCGTCATTACGGTGTCCGTTGAGTTCTTCCCAGAGATCGTCGGCAGAAACGGGATCAAGCGGGCCGAGGGGTTCATCTAAAAGGAGAATTTTCGGTTCGATCAGCAAGCCCATGCAGAGCGCCAGCTTGTAACGCATCCCGCGCGAGAAGGCGAAGGGAAATGCATCGCGATTCGAGAGCAGGCCATAGCGCTCCAGCAGGAATTCGGCGTGCTCTTCCCAATCTTTGAGGCGATGCGCCTGAGCATTAAATTGGAGATGCTCCCAAGCGGTGAGTTCGTCATAGAACGGCGGGGTGTCTGGGATGAGGACGACATGCTGGCGCACGAGGCGTTCATTTTGTTTGATGGAGTTGCCGAGGATGCGCACATCGCCGTCGGTGGCCTGCGTCCAACCCGCGATGCAGCGGAGCAAGGTTGATTTGCCCGCACCATTCCGCCCTACGAGCGCCACGAGGACGCCATCTTCAACCTCAAAGTTCACATCATGCAGCGCACGCAGCGAACCATATTGATAGCCAACACCGTCTACAGCAAGCAGCGGAATATCCGGCTCTTGCACAGCTTTCGCCATGTGATTCTCCTAGCGGTTGAACATTGGATGGTAGTTTATACTCAATTGGAAAATGGGCGGGCAAGCCCGAACCCCATTAAAACGCGATTCATCGCGCCCAACATTCTACACTTATTAAGCGGTGATTGTAAGTCGTGGTCTGTGAACCGGGTAAAATCAGATGAAGATGGCGAATAAGTCCTGGGTGTATGAATACTTTAACAAACTCTATCATTCGGGTTCAGGAAGTTGCGCTACCCTTGTAGTTAATCTTATAATGCACTTAAACTTAATGCTAGCACAATGACACGCACACCATTCCACGCCGGATTATTTTTTGTTATTGATCGTTCAGGCGGGATTATAAGGAGAACGATATGCTTCGGCGATTATTATCCAATTATTCTTCGACTCATAACGGACAACGCGCGGCACTTTTACTCATACTGACCATCCTGCTTTCGCTCGGCATTTCGAGCCAAATCGGCATCGTGCGTGCAGCAACCATTACGGTCACGCAGAATGATGATGCAGGTGATGGCACATGCGATGCGACCTGTACACTGCCGGAAGCCATTCTTCAGGCTAATTTTAATGGCGGCGGGGATACGATTGAATTCGCCGTGAATGGCAGCGGCAGCGCAGAAACGATATTCCTGACCGCCCCCCTGCCGGACGTACAGGTTCAGGTGACGATTGATGGCTCAACTCAAGGTGGTGGCGGGTGCAGCACGCCACCGATTACGATTGATGGCACGCCCGTAGGCGGCGATGGTCTTGTGCTGGGAGCAGGCGCAGATGGCTCGTCTATCCAGGGGTTGAACATCACCAAATTTGGCGGTTCAGGAATTGTCATCAATGGCGCGTCGAATAATCTCATCCAGTGCAATTCGCTTTCTGCCAATAGCAGCGGCGTGAATGTTGTCTCTGGTAGTGGCAACACAATCAGCCAAAATAGCATCTTTTCAAACGCTGGAGCAGGTATCACACTGGGTGGTGGCGCGAATGGCGGCCAAACCGCTCCCGCACTGACGCTGGCTCAAAGCGATGGAGCCACCGGCACTACGGTTACGGGAACGCTGACCAGCACGGCAAGCAGTTCATTTACGATTGAATTTTTTCAGTGCGATAGTACGCCTGATGAAGGACAAACCCCGATCGGGACAACCGCGCTGGGCACGGACGGCGCGGGCGCGGGCGCGATCAATATCAGTTCGCTGGCATCGCTCAATGTCGGCGATGCAGTATCGGCGACGGCGACGAACACGGTCACGGGCGACACATCTCGTTTTTCGGCCTGTGAACCGGTGGTCGGCAAGCCCGTGTATCAGTCTTCCCCGGCTGCTGGCGGCAGCCCATTAAACATTTCGACCAATCTAGGCACGCCGGCCTCAACCACGATTAATATCACCAACCTCGGCAATGCGACGCTGAATATCACTGGGGTTAACCTCAGCGACACAACCAATTTCACGCCGATTTTCACACCCATTTTCGCACCAACCCCGCCTTTCTCAGTAACCGCAGGGGATGTTACAATAGGCGTAAACATTGAAATTCAGTGTAATGCGCTGGCAGTCACGCCTGTAGGCAGCCCGGTCACGACGACCTTAACCGTCCCGAATAATGCAGGGCCAGATGCCACCTACACGATTGAATGCGATGTTGCAGCCGCAGCCGCACCAGACTACGACTCGGTTCCACCAGTGGGCAGCACCATTGCCTTTGGCCCGGTGACGGTTGGCTCATCAGGCACTTTCAGTCTAGAAATCGACAGTGTTGGAACTGATATTCTGAATGTCAGTAATCCGACCATTACTGGAGCTAATGCAGGGGATTTCAGCGTTCTATCAAGTTTCCCGATTAACATATCAGGCAGTAACAGCGTAAACGTCAGCCTTCGATGTGCGCCAACCGGTTTAACTGGGCGCAGCGCCAACTTAGCTTTCACCACGAATTCCAGTGACCCCACAGAGACAACGGTAAACTATCCACTCACCTGTACGGGTATCGCGCCTGTCATCACCATGACACCCACCACGCTGACAGACGCTTATGAAGGTCAGACGACCTATTCACAAATCATTACCGCGTCAGGCGGAACGCCTTCGTATACACTGGTGGAGACTGGCGCGCTTCCAACAGGCATGACTTTTGTTGGTGGTGTCCTGAGTGGGACACCCGCTGCTGGTTCGGCAGGAACATACAACTTCACGATTACGGCTACCGATAGCCTGTTGTTCTCCAGCGCAGCACAGCCCTATACATTGATCGTTCGCCCGCCGATTGTGGTCACTCCGGTAACACTGCCTAACGGCACGGTTGGAGTCAGTTATATTCAGACGATTGGCGCGACAGGTGGCTCCGGCGTATACAGCAATTTTGCGGTCACGGTAGGCAGTCTGCCACCTCCGTTAATCCTCAATGCTGGCAGCGGTTCGATTACCGGAACACCCAGCACCCCCGGAACCTTCCCTTTTAGCGTAACTGTCACCGATTCATTGGGGGCAACAGGCACATTGGCCTACAGTGTGACCATCAATCCTGGAATCACCGTCACGCCAGCCACCTTGCCCAACGGCACACAAGGCATACCTTATACCCAAACGATTGGCGCAACCGGTGGTTCTGGGACTTATACCAACTTCGCCGTCACAATAGGCAGTTTGCCTGCACCTTTAATTCTTAACGCAGGCAGTGGGGCAATCACCGGGACGCCAACGACTGCTGGAACTTTCCCCTTCACCGTCACCGTCACCGATTCCCTGGGTGGAACCGGTAGTCAGGCATACAGTGTCACCATCAATTCAGCTATCACCGTCACACCTGCCACTTTGCCCGGTGGTACGATAGGAACGGCGTACAATCAGACGATTGGCGCAACCGGCGGTTCTGGCACGTACACCGACTTCTCAGTTACGGCGGGCAGTCTGCCACCGCCCCTACTTCTTAACGCAGGCAGTGGTGCAATCACTGGTACACCGACCACCACTGGAACCTTCCCCTTCACCGTTACCGTTACTGATTCGTTGGGCGCAACCGGTAGCCTCGCCTACAGCGTGACCATCAATCCAGCCATCACCGTCACGCCAGCCACCTTGCCCAATGGCACGGTGGGGGTCGCTTTCAATCAAACCATCAGCGCAACGGGTGGTTCCGGTACATACAGTAATTTTGCAGTTACAGCAGGCAGTTTACCCGCACCGTTAACGCTCGATGCGACCACTGGCGCGATTACGGGAACTCCACCCACTGCTGGGACTTTCCCGTTCACGGTTACGGTCACCGATTCCCTGGGCGCGACAGGCGTTCAGCCCTACAACCTGACCATTGACCCCGGAAGCATTGTTGTCCAACCCGCAACGCTGCCCAACGGCACAGTTGGCGTCGTTTACAGCCAGACGATTTCTGCAATTGGCGGTTCTGGAACCTACACCGACTTCTCGGTTACAGCGGGCAGTCTGCCACCGCCGCTGAACCTTGATCCGACCACTGGCGCGATTACGGGAACTCCACCCACTGCTGGGACTTTCCCGTTCAC
>JBDTNB010000321.1:0-4212 GCA_039933955.1 Chloroflexota bacterium | reverse complement strand
GGCAGCGAAGAAATCATCCTGTATATGCGGACGTATTATTCGCTGCTGCGTTCCAGCCATCCGGTGCAAATCGAGACCCTGGAAGAAAGCCATATGGCGATGGAGTCGTCGCTGCATATCCATGCACGGGCGCTCGCGCCGGATGTGTCCGCACTGGTATATTCCAGTCTGCGTTTGCCCGACTGCATGGTGGATGTTGATCTGGTCTTGATTGGGCAGATCGAGCGTTCATTCATTGATGACGGCTATACCGACATCCGCAGTTGGGAACGGGTTTATGCACCAGGACGCCGCCGCCGTGTGCATTTCAACGGTAAAAATGCTTTGGGTGTTTTTATCGCCAGCCGCTCAGATATTGACGATCTGGTTCCGACGCTGACCGCCTATCAAATCGAGTGGAACAAACTGCATATTTTATTGCAAGGTGTGCGGGTGTTCCTCGAACAAAATCGCGAACGCGGCGGCGACCTGACCGATGATGAAATCCAGATGCTGGCGACAGAAATCCACAGCACGCCGGACGATGTGTGGCGGTTGTGTGTGGTCTGGGGGGATCGATTCATCGAAACACTGTACAAAATATCGCTGGCGCGCAAAGACATCCGTATGCAAATGTTGTCGGGTTCGTTGGCGGATTACCGGCGTGGTACGGCGAATTGGTGGCATGAACTCCAGGATCAACTCGGCAGCGATTTAGACCTAAGTGATCGCCCGGTTTATGTGGTGTCCAGTAATACCCATTCGATTGCGAATTTGCTGACCGGGTTTGCCAAGCGTGAAGAACGCAACCTGATTGAATACATCCAGAACTTTAATCAGGGCGAGTTATTCAATCAATATCAATCCATCCGCGACAGCGACGGCCTGAAAAGTGTGGATAATTTCCTGTACTATGTGCTGAAGAAATACCTCGCCCACAGCAGTGACTCGGCGAGTAAATCGCTGGCGGCGGACGAACGCAAAATTGGCATTCACCGTATTCCCAGCAGGCACGGTTTCGAGGTCGAGGCGCAGGTCATCGAATTGAACAAGCTTCTCCCCGATTGGCTGGATTCGCGGCTGCGGGATCAGGTTGATGCTCCGGCATTGTCACACAGTGATGCGGTGATTTTGAACCTCGATTATCCGCTGGGATTGGCGGCTTATGAGCTGCTCAACCGGATAACTGAACAAATCGGCCATCTGCTGGGTGTATATGTCATGGGCAAGGCGGCCTCGCTTAATGGACGTGTCGGCGATGTAATGATTTCCAATGTCGTCCATGACGAACACTCAGAGAACAGTTATTTGTTCCAGAACTGCTTCTCAGCACAGGATGTCGCGCCGTATTTGAGTTACGGGACGGTGCTGGATAATCAAAAAGCGATCACCGCGCCGGGGACTTTCTTGCAGAATCCGCATTATATGAGTGTGTTCTACCAGGAAGGTTATACGGTTATCGAGATGGAAGGCGGGCCGTTCCTGTCAGCAATTTATGAAGCCTACCGTCCGAAACTGCACCCAACCAACGAGATTGTGAACCTGTACAACGTGCCGTTTGATGTGGGCTTTTTGCACTATGCGTCGGATACGCCGATGAGCAAGGGACATAACCTGGGCGCTGGCAGCCTGAGCTATGCGGGTGTTGACCCGACCTATGCCACTGCGATTGCCATTATGCGCCGCATATTCCATCAGGATTCGCGGCGGATGGGACAAAAAGCGATCACCAACGGCGCGCTGGTGGAGAGTCTACCCGACCTGACAATAGACGAGCGAAAATTCTAGTGTTTGGAAAGTGAATCAGGAACTTCTGACGTGTCCAACGAAAAAAACATTGCTATCGGACAATCTATCAAACGGCTGGACGCGCTGGGCAAGGTGACGGGTGAAACCCCCTATCCCGGCGATATTGATATGGACGGGCAGTTGTGGATGAAGCTGCGCTTTAGTGACCGCGCCCATGCCCGCGTGCTGAAAATCGACACCCAGAAAGCGGAGGCGCTCCCCGGTCTCGTCCGCATTTTCACAGCCAAAGATGTGCCGCAGAACGAGTATGGGTTGGTGACAAAAGACCAACCAGTGTTGTGCGGGCCAGGGGGCAATAACCCGCTTCCTGGCGCGGATATCGTGCGCTGTTATGCTGACTGTGTGGCTGTGGTCGTCGCGGAGACCGAGACGATTGCAGCTCAGGCCGCCAAATTGATCGAGATTGCCTACGAAGATTTCCCGGCAGTATTCGATCCGGTGCAGGCTATGAAAGATGGCGCGCCGCAGCTCCATGCTGATATGCCCAATAATACACTGTGCCATTTTCGTATCCGCCGAGGCGATATGGATGCAGGTTGGGCGCAAGCCGAGGTTGTGGTTGAGGGCGAGTATCACACCGGGTATCAGGAACATGCTTATTTACAACCCGAAGCTGGCTTAGGTTATATCGATGAGCAGGGTCGCGTGACGGTGGTGGTCGCCGGTCAGTGGGTACATGAAGACCAGGAACAAATTGCTCATGCGCTGGCGATGCCAGAGGATCAGGTGCGCGTGATTTATCCGGCGATTGGCGGGGCATTCGGCGGACGCGAGGATATGTCGGTGCAGATCGTATTGGCGCTCGCTGCGCGCGAACTGCGCCGTCCGGTGAAAGTCCAATGGAGTCGCGAAGAATCGATTCTGTTCCATCACAAGCGCCATCCGATTTCGATTCTTGCGAAATGGGGTGCAACCCGCGACGGCAAAGTCGTCGCCGCAGAAGCGACGGTCATCGGCGATGCTGGGGCCTATAACTACACCTCGACCAAAGTGATGGGTAACGCCAATCTGTGCGTCACCGGGCCGTATGAAATCCCCAATATTCATATCGACACCTATGGTATATTCACGAATAATCCCCTGACCGGCGCTTTCCGAGGATTTGGCGGGCCGCAGGGTGCATTCGCTGCCGAAGGCCAGATGAACCGTTTAGCCCAAGCCCTGAATATTGACGCTGCGGAAATGCGCAGGCGCAACACGATCCGCGAAGGCAGCATCTTGAGCGTGGGGACGCCGCTGCCAAAAGGCGTTTCGATGCCCGAAGTGATAGAAGCCTGTGCCCGCGAAAGTTATTGGAATACCAGCACCGGAAACTGGTCGCGTGAGCCGGTGGAGCAGCCGCGTAATCCGGCTTTGAAGCGCGGAATTGGATTTGCTGCGGGGTTCAAAAATGTTGGTTTCAGCTTTGGCTTCCCGGAGCAAAATTGGGCGACGATTGAACTGCATGGCAAAACTCAAATCGAGCAGGTGGTTGTCCGGCAATCGGGTGCGGATGTGGGGCAGGGCGCACATACCGTTTTTGTGCAGATGACGGCGGAAGCGGTGGGCGTGCCGCTCGAAAAAGTGCGCTTAATCGGGCATGACACTGCTGAAACACAAACATCGGGCAGTGCGTCGGCTTCGCGCCTAACCTTTATGGCGGGTAACGCGATTCGCGGCGCGGCGGAGCGGGCGCTCGAAATGTGGAAAAACGAGGAACGTCCGGCTATCGCGACTTATCAGTACCGCCCGCCAAAAACCACGCCTTATGACCCCGAAACGGGACGGGCAGAACCGAATTTTGCCTATGGGTATGTGGCGGAGGCCGTTGAAGTTGAGGTTGATATTGAGACCGGTCATATCCATCTGGTGCGGGTTGTGTGTGCTGATGATGTTGGGCGGGCGGTCAATCCAGGGTTAGTACAAGGGCAAATCGAAGGTGCGGTTGTCCAGGCGCAAGGATATGCGCTCATGGAAAACCTGATTCTGTCCGAAGGGCGGATTCGTAATCCATATTTATCGACCTATCTGATTCCAACGATTTTGGATGTGCCAACTGAGGTGAAATCGGTTATTCTTGAGTATCCTGATCCGATTGGCCCCTGGGGCGCGCGCGGGATGGCTGAGATGCCATTTTTGCCGTTGGCTCCAGCGATTGCGGCGGCTGTCCATGATGCAACTGGCGTATGGATTGACAGCATTCCGATGACGCCAGAGCGGGTCGTAGCGGCACTGCGCGCACATGGCGTCGGCGTACTTTAGTAACAATTGTGTCTCCCTTTGGCAAGTGGTTAAAGCAGTATCCGCTGCTGTCCCCTATTTACTATTTGCTGGCGTAAACCGGCTATGAAACTGCAAAAAGCGTTTGACATCACCCCCGGCGATGTAGTGGCATTCGTCGGTGCAGGTGGCAAGACCGCCACGCTCATCAGCCTGGGTCACGAA
>JBDTNB010000320.1:0-4231 GCA_039933955.1 Chloroflexota bacterium | reverse complement strand
CCGTCTAACACGCCGAGCGCAACCCCGACGATGACTCCATCTTTTACCCCGTCTAACACGCCGAGCGCAACCCCGACGATGACTCCATCTTTTACCCCGTCTAACACACCGACAAATACACCCAGCGCAACCCCGACGCTGACTCCATCGTTCATGCCAACCAGTACCCCGTCTTCAACCCCGACGGCGACACGCACACCGATACCCACCAACACGCCGACGTTCACCCCGTCTTTCACCCCAACCGCTACATCTGTCCCGGTTGGAGGCACAATCACGATTCAAATTAATGCTGCGGCAGATGATGTCAACGAGGTGAACGCCACGACTGAACCCAGCGGTGCGACTGTCTGGTTAGGCAACGGCGGCACGGCAGTGACCAGTTTCACCGGGCTGCGATTTAACAACGTCACCATCCCGCCCCATGCGACCATCACCTCAGCCCATCTGGAATTTTATTCGACCCAGAGCCAATGGATCAGCATCAGCTTCCAGATGGCTGCCGATGCTGCCGATTCGAGTGCGCCATTCACCGCCGCCAACCGGCCTGGACTGCGTACTTTGACCGCAGCGCGTGTCAGCCATTCCTCGAATATCTCCTGGGCAGCCAATACCTGGTATTCCCTGGAAGAAATTCGCACGGTGGTTGAGGAGGTTGTGAATCGACTGAATTGGCGCAACGGCAACAGTCTGTCGATTATCCTGAGCGGCACGGGCAGCAATTGGGGACGTAAATTTTTCCGAAGTTTTGAAGGCGGCGCGACCTTTGCTGTCCGCCTCGTCATCACCTATACAACCTGACCTGCTGTCAGCGCTTATTCCAAACGGGGACAAAATGTGTCCCCGTTTCAACTTCAGCGATGGCAACAGTCTCTAAAATTGAATTGTATCTTTACGCTGAATTTGGGTGTTGGCTCCCCTCTACATAAAATGGAGAGGGGCAGGGGGGTGAGGTTTAAGACTGAAAAACTTTCAACTTTTAACTCAGCACTCTGTACTCAGCACTCTAAAAAAGCACTTCCCACGCGACTTTCTCGCCAGCCTTGAACGCCAGTTTGACCGTGCGCGGCGTGCTGCCATCCGGTGGATACACATACAGCGTCCGTTCGCCATCGTTCGCCGCGCGATATTCGCCTGTGATTCGGTGAGGCTCCACCACCAGCTTCAGCAGCGGCAAAACCAGCGTAAACCGTTCGCGCGGAACCAGCGGTTTGATGATGAGGCCATCGCCCGTCGGCGCGGGTTCGATCCCGCAAACCCGCAGCAATCCCAGCAGCGCCATCGCGTCTGGATTAGCATTCATCACCGGGAAATCGCTCATCGGCGTCATCGGACTTGACCAGCTTCCACCTGGAATATCCGGTTTGCGCGCATCCACGCCGTGAACCCCGTCCGGCCCTGACCACACCCCAAACCAGATCGCCGGATATTCTGTCGCGTGCGCCGCGTAGGTGTTGCGGTTGAGCGAACGCCATGCTAAATCCGCGCGTCCGGCTTTGGCATAACCCCACGTCAAAAGCTGCGAAATCGCCGGCCAGATCATGCCGTGTTCGACCAGTGTTGCGCCGATTTTCGACGGATTGTCCAGCACCGTATCAACCCGTTCAATCAGATCGGATTCGGTCTTATTTTCCGCCGCTACTTTGCTGATGAGCGCCCAGGGCTGCGCTTCCAGATCATGTCGCCGGATGACAATCGCGTCGTCTTGGACTCCTCGCAGCACCGCCCGGTTATACCAGCCTGATGGATTCCATTGATTCGAGACCGCTTTCCGCAGCCCATCCAGATTCGCGACTGCCGCTTGTGCCACATCCGGCGCGCGTTTTTGCAAAATCGCCGCCAACAGTGGCAGGATATACACCGCCATCTGTGTATTCGGAACCGACTCGCCGTGATTTTTCGAGTTCTCGTAGGTCACGCCGAACGGCCCGACACCATCTCGCAGCGCGGTTTCCAGCACAATTGAGTCCGACCAATCGCCGGAACCAACTTTGATGAGTCCATTGTCGCCGATGCCCACACCTTCAAAAATGTGCGTCAGCGCGAATCGAATATGGTCAAGCACGGTTGTTCCCGGCGCATTATGCGGCGCGTCCGGCGGATAATACGGCACATCCTCGTCCAGAAACGCCATATCCCCGGTTGCCGACAAATATTCGGTCATCGCCAGCAGGAAAAATAAATCCAGGTCGGACGGTTTGTCGTGGACATTCAGCGCATTCGACACGAATCCATTCCCGGCGAATGAATAGGTAATTTGCCCGGTTTGCCCGTTCGTCAGCCGCATAATCAAGCGCAGCATATCGCGCGCGATGTCCGGGTTGAGATAGGTCATCGGAATCGTGAACAAGGCTTGATCGCGCGGCGCGCCATCCGCCCCGTGCAGATACAAATAAGCCGATCCCTGCGGAATCAGATGCGTTTTGTGGAAGCCGTTATACACCGTCGCCGACAGCAGTTGATAACTGTGCCACGCCATTTCGCGGTGCAGCACCGGGTCTTCGCCAGTATAAAAATAGGCCAGATTATCTTTCCAGCGTTTGCGCGTATCGTTGAAAGCGTCCCCGCCGTGATAATCGTCCAGAAACTTCAACGTTTCCTCTGCACGCACCGCTCCATAGGCGAAACGCAGCGTACAATTCGCGCCCGCTTCCAGGTGGACATCCCGCCGCAGCACCATGCAAAACGGCATCGGATCATCGCCGCCCTGCGCGCTGGTCGGATCACCGGCTTTGCGCTGCTTCACCGCATCCGGCTGGCTGGCATCGCCCGCCCCGAAAAACGCTGTCCGGTTGAAATAATAGGCATCGGGATTACCGTCGTTCAAATCAGCCAGGAAAATCCGCGCGGGCGACCAATCCGTCTCGCTCGGTTGTTCCGGCGGCAGAAAATCCGACGGCGGCGGTTCTTTGACTTTCTGTTCGCAAATCAGCGCTGTACGATCAACCCGCCAGCGTACCGCACTCGCAAAAAATTTATTGAGCGCGCGCCGTGCTTCATCACTGGCCGGGGCGAACGCGCCACTCCGTAACCATTCCAGCTTCAACTGCTGTACGTTCACATCCCAATATTCGTAGTGCTTCAGGTCAACCGCATCTTTGCCCAGGTTTTCGATCTGCGTATCAATCAGCAGGGCGGGGACATCCCCATACGGCGCATATACCCGCCGTGTGACCCGGATATTGCGATAGGTCATCTTCGTTTCGATGTAACCCATCCCGAACACTCGCTTGGTACGTGCGTTAGTCGGGCGATAGCGATAAGCCGTTGACCACGTTTCTGTGCCATCGTCGATATAGCTGAAACCGCCCGCATACGCATGGCGCGTCGCGGCTGAATCCCGTTGGACACCGTTGGCTTGTTGAAATAATTGGCTGGGGCTGGGCAAATTAATTGCCTGCGCTGATACCGACCCGTCCGGCGATCCGGTTTTTGCGATCATATCCATCACTTCTAATGAAGGGCTGCTGCGCGGCGTGAACTCGCCCGATGCCGACTGCTGCTCGACATCCGCTAACGCCTGTGCCTGAGTGGTGAGCGGAGTCGGCAAAATCGCTTTCGGGCGTGAAACCCGTGCGATGAAATTAACAATCGCAATCGCGATCCCCGCCAGGAAAATCAGCAGGTTGAATTTTGAATCGCCCACCGCCTCAAAACGGTTCAGGAACACACCGCCCCGGTCGCCCAGATACACTTGCACCACGCCATCGTTCGAAGCCAGCGCCGTCACTCGCAGGTTGCCCACTTGATGCCAGTGATCGCGCCGGTCTAAATTTTCGGTGTTGGGGTAGGCCGCGCGGGGGTCGAGATATTGGTCGGCTTCGTAGCGATAAGCGGGCAGACCTGCACCATCCAGCGTCCACTTGCCAAAAACCCCACTGCCTTCCTCGTTGGGTTCGAACGTGCGCGCATCAGTTGCATCCTGCGCCGACACCGACGTTGGGGCAGGGGCGACATCGCTGAACTGCAACCGCATCCAGCGCTGCCAGCGCGACACCGGCGGCAAACTCGCCGCTTCCAGGAAGCTACTGCGCGGCTTATCAGACATACAATTTCCCCCTGCGCCATCCAAAATAATTATGTTAACTATACCGCGTTTGAGAAATTCCGCGCTTTAGGCTGAAAGCGGATTACTGCTATAATCACATTGCAGGATAGTGTTGTGAGGGTAGTGTTGTGGCGCTTTCAAAGCAGCGAATGTGGACATTCGACGACTTTATGGAATTCGTCT
>JBDTNB010000319.1:0-4249 GCA_039933955.1 Chloroflexota bacterium | reverse complement strand
GTCGCATCTGGTCGGGGGTCAGATTGACGGTCATGCGTTCGCTGTAGGGATTGGGCTTTTTCTTCATTTGACTGCTCTTTCCTTTATATGGGCATCCAACACAGATTGACGGAACTTTTCTGTCGGGCGGAAGCGCACATACACCCGTTTGAGGATGCGCCGTCCTACCGCGCCACCGCTGCGCACGGTCTGCACCTCGACGGTCAGTTTGCCCAGATCAGCAACGGTAATTGTCTGACCGGGCTGTGCCAGTTCCTCCAGCCACAACTCCGTCATGATTTCCAGCACCTCGGCCACGTCGCGCCGTTTCAGGCGTGGCAGGCGTTTGCTGATTTCTGCAACTGTCTGACGATGGTTCATCATCTCTGTTCCTCGTTTTGCTGCTGAACGGACGTGATGCAGATGGGGAACGCATCCCGGTCACGGGTGCGTTCGGTGGGCGCGGCGAACCGCGTCCACGAGTGCGGCGGCATCTCTGCACCGCCGCACTCATGCAGGGGCGACAGCCGCTGCATCAGCCCCCACGGCGCATGAGTGGCGAGCGGATTTAGCTCGCTGGCGACGGGGATATAGTCAATTTGGACACAAACACCCCACCCCCGTCGCCCGAAGTCGCAGCGCTTCGACGCTGCGACCCGCATGGCACAACCATGCGCTGTTTTTTGCTTTGATGTCCTACACGGCCTGATTAATCGTTCCATCTATCACCTCCTCACCATTGGGATCGCTTCATCCGTCGCGCCCGGCGGTCGCTATCGTTGTCTGACAGGGCAGGTTCAGTCGCAGGTAGGACATCGCCATTGGTGGGCGCTCGTGCTTCGGGCTGTATCGCCATCTGGGCTATACTATTAGCGGCTACATGCTGCACCAGCCGTTCCAGATAGCCGGGCATCTCGTTCAACGCATCCCGTATCCATAAGGTGTCCTGTCGCACTTCTAGCAGTTCGGGGATGGTCAGCAGTTTGTTCTTGCGCGGCTGCTTCCCCAGATAACCCTGGATCAGGTCGCGTAACGCATCACTGCGCTCACCTTCGTCAATGGCTTCCCACCAGTCCAGGATGTCGCTGTCGGTATCCTCGAACACTTTGAACGTAATCATCCGGTAGCGGCGTTTACTCGTTTTGCGCTTTGCCATGTGTCTCTCCTTTGAGTAGGTCTTACCCGTATCACCCATTGGGCTGACCAAGTAAGACCCGCCTCGATGCTGTACTCCTCACTTCCGTGCGCTAAAATGGGCGTAATGCAGATAGCCTCTGGCGTTCGCCATCTGTGCATCCGGCACCAGCTTCGTCTGGGGATAGGCTTCGACCAACTGCTCATACACCAATTCTGCTCCACCGCCAGAGAGGTAAATCACATCCACCGTCGTGCCGCGTTGCCACTTCTCCGAGAGCAGATTCAATGTGGCACTGCGAAGTGGGGCGAGTGCCTCTTCAACTTCATGGGTGTAATCCACTGGCTTGCCGCTGGCGGTGAAAATGCCCGTTCGCAGCACCTGCTCGACAATCCTGTGCGGCATCTTCTCGCGGTAATCCCTTTCGAGCATGGCAGCGATTCGTTCCTGAGCGGTATAGACTCCACTCTCGACGCTGCCGCTTTCGGCATCCACATAATCCCCATCGTCGTCAAGGATGATGTCTACCGTGTATGTCCCTACATCGACGACACCCGTTCGCATGTAGGTGTGATAGACATTGATTTCACCCTGTTCAGTGAGCATCATCGCGTAAGCTGAACCATAGGGCTGTGGCATAACGATGACCTCCGTGACATTGGCGATGACTTCGCTGGCATCGGTCTTAATGAGATGCTGCCCCAGTAATGCCTGTTTCAACTCTCCCGCATCGCGCATGTGATCGACGGGGAGACCGCTGCACAGCTTCAGATGGATGACATCCCGCCCCGACACCCCCTGTGCCAGTTTGCCAATCGCCGCTTTCGCCAGCCGCAGGCGGAAGGTGTTGCCCATCGTCTTTTCGTTGGCGGTGCGTCCCCGCAGCCGCAGCAGCTCACCGGTTGGAAGCTGCGCCAGTGCCAGATCACCTATAAACCAGGTGGAACCATCTTCATCTGTCAGTTGGTCGCCGGGGTATCTCGCCGCCAGCGCCTCCTGCTGGAACTTGATTTCACGGGCATGACCCGCCACAGAGGGAAAAGCAATTGCGGTTTGATCCGTCACGACTTTGGTGACACCGTAACCGATGTCCAATCCCACCGTGAGGATGCCGCCCGATGTGAGGGGTGATTCGGATACCTGCTGCTGATTCTTACGCCTGTTCATTCGATCTGCCTCCATAAAACAAAAACAGCCCATCTACTCCTCATCGGTAGATGCGGCTGAAGAACCCACAAATTCAATTGGGGAACAGCGATTCAGAGCAACTGCTACTTCGCTAAGGTCAAAACTCTGCAATTTCGCATGAGTACCACCTGTCAGAAGATGCCGCTGCATTCCTAGCGAAGAACAGCACTCGCGTGGATGTATGGGCGCTGCCCGGTAAACATCAAGGTGAGTACGATCAGGTCGTGGTTGCTGCCATCAAAGGCACGCATCCCAACCCCACCGAACTCTATCAGAGTATTTTAGACGGGAAAGCCAGTCCACGCTCGCTGACCGTACAGCCCGAACCGCTCTACAAGCTGCCTGCGCCGCCCCAGATTACCCGCTTCGTGTTCGCGCCCGACATCATCGACGAAGAACAGGGACTGCGATTGATTCAAGAGCAGGGGGCATGGAAAACCAACGGCTTTCAGGCACTGCTCGAAGTCCCCCGTCCGCCGGAGCAGATTGAACCGGTGGTCGCGCCGCGTCCCGGTCACATGGCACTGGTGCTGGCAGCCGGGGTTGCCAATGGTGCGGTGATTGAGACTTCTGACTACGGGCGCGTCGCCATTCGTGGGAAGACCCAGCATGTCGAGCAGATTGCGCGGGTCGAGGTCGAAGCGGCACCGGGCGACCCGGAGCGACAGGTCAAGAAAACCACCATCCGGCTCAAACCAACCACGACCCTGACGCTGCTGGCGCAGGATGGGACAGTCGTTGAGATGGACGGCGATGAGGCGCTTCTGGGGTTCATCACCGCTAACAAGCGTTCCCTGACAGGTTATCTCAATCAGAAGTTCAAGCCGATGTACAGCTTCGACCTGAATGGGATGGGGCGCTGGCTAGATCGCATCCGGCTGAAGGGCAAATACCCGATGTATACCGCGCAAAAGCATGTTACGGCAGCCGTGACACGCGGTTTCCAGAGCCGGGACAGCATTCTGCTCGTCGGTCAGATGGGAACGGGCAAGACTTTAATGGGAGGCTCCACCGCGATTGCGATGGCGGCGGGTGTGGTCGAAAAATTGGATGGACAAGTTGGGGACGATCAGGTAGTTCTCATTGTCGCGCCGCCGCACCTGATTGAGAAGTGGAAACGCGAACTGCACAGCATCAGCCGCAATATTTATGTGGAACGCCTGGATCGCCACGAAGATGTCAAAGGCTTCATGGACAAGGCGGCGCGGTTGGGAGCAGGCATCGCCAAAATCGGGCTGATCAAACGCGACATGACCAAACTGGGCGCTGGGCGTGAAGTTGGCGTAGTCTGGCGGGACGAATGGGTCGCGTTGTGGCGGCATGGGCAGCCTGTGCCGGAAGGCTATGAATCCAAGCAACGGTTGGTCAAGCAGCGCGTGCCGAAGTGTCCGACCTGCGGCTGCACCGTCATGCAGGAAAAGAAGGGCGTGGAAAGTCCAGCCTCGGAAAGCTGGTTCAAAGGCGGTAAACGGCTGTGTTCAGTCTGTCAGACCCCGCTGTGGCAGGAAGCCCGCGACAAAGGCTCGCAACCGAAGCCGGGACAGAAATATCCGACGAAGAACCCGCGCTACCGGATTGACGAGTACCTCAAGCGGGTCTACCCGGATCGCGTCTATCTGCTCATCTGGGATGAAGTCCACGAGTGCGCCCATGGCGATACCGGCAACGGCGAAGCCTTCAACCGCATCGCAGGGTTGTCGCGGAAAGTATTGGCGATGACCGGGACACCCTTCAACGGCAGATCGTCATCCATCTTCAACCTCGAATACGCCCTCAATCCGCGCACCCGCCAGCGTTACAACTGGGGCGGCGCGCCCCGTCTGAGCCGTAAGACACGCGGCGAACGCAGCTTTCAAATCATCGCAGCGGACGACAGTAAGCAGCGCGGGCGTGCCGAATCGCGCTGGGTCGCCGACATGGGTGTGCGTGAGCAGGTCGTCGAAGAAC
>JBDTNB010000318.1:0-4278 GCA_039933955.1 Chloroflexota bacterium | reverse complement strand
AAGCGTTATAACTACAACAACAATGTCATCGGCAGCATCAACCTGATTAACTGCGCCGTGAATACTGAGGTCAAGTGCTTCGTGTTCACATCGTCTATCGCGGTGTATGGTGAAGGCCGCACGCCGATGGTCGAAGACATGACCCCCATGCCCACCGACAGCTATGGCATCGCTAAATTTACTGTCGAGCAGGAACTCAAAGCCAGCAAAGCCATGTTCGGCCTGGATTATGTGATTTTCCGCCCGCATAACGTGTATGGCGAACGGCAAAACCTGGGCGACCCCTATCGCAACGTGGTTGGCATCTTCATGAATCTGGTGATGCAGGGCAAACCGCTGACGATTTTCGGCGATGGCTCGCAAAAACGTGCCTTCTCCTACGTCGGTGATATTGTGGGCGGCATCGCCGACTCGCCAAGCATCCCGGAAGCGCGCAACAAAATTTTCAACATCGGCGCGGACACGCCTTACAGTGTCAATGAACTGGCAACCCTGTGCTGCGAAGTCATGGGTGCGCCGGATAATGTGATTCATCTGGACGCGCGTGAAGAAGTTCATGTCGCGTATTCCGACCACACCTTAGCCGCGACGATCCTGAATGTGAAACCCACGACGAGTTTAAAAGACGGTCTGGAGCGGGTGGCGGCCTGGGCGAAGGGTCACGGCCCGATGCAGGGCACGCCGTTCAGCGGCATCGAAATCATGAAGAACATGCCGCCGAGCTGGAAGAAATTGGTCGAAAAGCAGGAAGCGCAGAAGGTTTAAATCATCCCCTCCCCTAACCCCTCCCTGCTGCGCAGAGAGGGGAATTAAGATGGGATGCGAAAAACGGCGATTTGTAGGGGTTTGTCGGCGACAAACCCCAATTCTGACCCAAAAAATTAATTGATGAAACGAATGATTTCATAAGCCGCAATTTGATGAAGCAATTCAAAATAGAAATTTCAGGACGTTTAACATGACAACGACGAGCGCGACCAGCACCCTTCCGCAGCAATCCGAATCGCGCGCGACGCCGCTGTTCACGGCACGCGAATGGCTGTATGTGGGCGTGGTGATTCTGATCGTGCTGGCGATCACCTCCGTGCCGTTCATTTATGCCTACAAGAGCGCGCCGCCTGACAAGCAGTTCATGGGCGTGATGGTCAATATCCCCGATCATTTCCAATATTTCTCGTGGATGCGCGAGTCGCAGACGCATATCCTGGTCGCCAACCAACTGACGCCGGAAGACAGCACACCCTTGCTGTTCAACTTTTTGTGGTGGACGTTGGGGCGGATTCAGGTGTTGACCGGCATCCCCTACGACGGCCTGTACCAGATTACGCGGCTGCTGGCCGGGGCGTTTGTCATCGCGGCGACTTATTTTTTCTGCGGAATCGTCTTCAGCAACCGCGCCAAACGCTGGACAGCCTTTTTAATCGGCGTGCTGGGCGGCGGATTGGGTTGGCTTTTAGTCGCGGAAAAAACCCTGCGCCATCTGGCCGATGTGAACAGCCCCTTCGCGCTCTATACCTCTGAACCCAACACGTTTTTCAATATTCTGGCCTTCCCGCATTTCGCCATCGCTGCCGGATTGATTACCGTGATTTTCGGGATGGTACTGCTGGGGCAGAAATCGCAGAAAATGAAATATGTCTGGGCAGCGGCGGTGCTGTCACTGCTGCTGGGTGTGCAGCACTCGTATGACATGTTCATCATTTACCCGGTGATCGGCATGTATGCGCTGTTCATCTGGGCGCGGGATCGCAAATTCCCGATGTACCTGTTCAAAATGGGCATCATCGTCGTGCTGATCTCGGTGTGGCCTGCGCTGCAAGCCTTTTATATCACCCAGGCCGACGCGGTATGGAAAGGTGTGCTGTCGCAGTTTGGCAACGCTGGAGCGTGGACGCCGCCGCCCTGGTTACTGCCGATTTTGATGGGGATTCCCTGGCTGCTGGCGATCTGGGGCTTGGACATCAAAACGCCCTGGCGCGAACGTGACGATACCCATCTGTTCATCATGGCGTGGTTCCTGTCGCATTTCATCCTGATTTACGTCCCGCTCAATTTCCAGATTCATTTGTTGAGCGGTTGGCAGGTGGTGACGGGGATTCTGGCGACGATATGCCTGTACAAGCGGATTTTGCCCTGGCTAGCCAAACGCTTCCAAAAAATCCCGCGTGAACGGTTGGCGCTGTATGCCTCGGTGGTGCTGCTGCTGGTCGTCATCCCGACCAATTTGTATCTGATTGGCTGGCGGCTGATCGACCTGCGCCGCGCGGAAAATCCCTATTATCTGCGTAAAACGGAAGTCGCTGCGCTCGATTATGTGGAAACCCAGGTGCAATCAACTGATGTGGTGCTCGCCAGTTTGGACATCGGCCAATTCGTCCCGGCGCTGACGGGCGCACGCAGCTTTTTGGGACATTGGGCGCAAACGCTGGATTATTACGGCAAAGAAAAATTGGTCAACGCTTTCTTTGACCCGGCAACCCCCGACGCAGACCGCGAAGCCACGCTGCGCCAATATCACGTCAGCTACGTGTTTTATGGGCCGGAAGAAATCAAATTGGGCAGTTTTGATCCAGCAACTGCGTCATATCTGACGGAGGTTTACAACCAGGGCGATACCAAAGTCTATAAAGTCGATCCGGCGTTGGTGATGGGCTAAAACAAAAACGATTCAACGCAAAGGCGCAAAGGGGAAACTCAATGCGCTTTTTGATTTCTGGGAGAAAATTAGCGGGCGCTGTGGGATTTGGCGCGATGGGCATCAATCAGACGATAGGCCTCGTCAATCGTTTCGACGGCTTTGTAGCGCTTGCCGATATACATGCCGCCGACAGTCGAGACAATGGTGCGGGCAAAGGCATTGGAGGTTAACATCACGACCACGCCGACATTTCGAGGGAGCTTTTTGAAAGCCCGTTGGACTTGTGGCACGGGTGAACCGGGCGGCATAGGCACTACGCCGGGAATGCTCAACACATCCACGCGGTAGTTGACCGACTCCGCAAGTTTGGCCGCCCGATCCATAGCGTCCTGAAACGTCTCCCAGGAAACCGGCGCAATAAAATCCAGGCGCACAATGGTTTTGGCTTCATCATCCCACCGCACGTTAATTGGCATCGTTCATATCCTGATTTATCATTCCGATGGGTTTTCGCAGCATTCGACTTTGCTAATCATAATGCAGACTCGCTTACGCTTATCGTTGAGACCTCGCGCCGCCGCGATTTCAGGAGACACTTCATGACCGTTCCCTACCAAGTCCTGATTGCTTACCGCCCTTTTCATATCGATGATCCGAATCTGGCACAAACTGTCGCCACAGACGCCACGATTCAGGCGGCATTTGAGGCTTTGCAACAGGCTGGATTCGATGTGAGTGTGCTGTCCGTTGGGGCAGACATCGCGAATGTGCTGCGCCACTATGACCCGCGCCACACCGTGATTTTCAATTACTGCGACGGTTTTGACGACGATCCGACGGGTTATGATCCGGTGACGGGTATTTTCGAGCGCCTGGGTTTTGCTTATACCGGCGCGCACGACGCGATTCTCCTGTCCAGCCAGGATAAAGGCCGCACCAAAGTCATTATGGAACGCGAACATATTTCAACACCTACTTATCGAATCTATGAGCAGGCTGATGTGAATGGCTGGAATATTTTCCCGGCTTTGGTCAAACCGGTGCGCAAACATGGATCGCTGGGCATCACACCGGAATCGGTAGTGGAAACGCCGGAGCAATTGGCGCGGCAGGTGGGGCGTGTCCTCAACGAATGGCAGCAGCCCGCGCTGGTCGAGGATTTTATCGACGGCACTGAATATCGTGTGAGCGTGTGGGGCAACGCCGCGCTGGAAGTGCTGCCGCTGATGAGCATCCAATTTTTGCCAATGCCAGAGCGCCCCTATGGAATGAAAGATTTTGATACCAAATGGCTGGAACATGGGATGCAAATCGACATTCCGGCAAAAGTTGAACCGGGGTTACTAACCCGGATTGAACAGGTCGCGATGCAGGCTTTCCGCGCGCTGGAGATGCGGGATTACGGCGGCATCGACATCCGCGTGCGCGATGGCATCCCTTACGTGATTGATCCCAACGCCAACGCCGATATTTGCGATGTAAGCAGTTTCAGCCAAATGGCGCGCGCCGCTGGATACGATTATGCGACAGTGCTGGCGCGGATTGTGGGCTTGGCGGCGGAGCGTATACCAGGGACATAAAATATCTTGATTGCTAGTTGCTTATTGTTACCCCCTCACCCCACGCCTTCGGCAGCCTCT
>JBDTNB010000317.1:0-4298 GCA_039933955.1 Chloroflexota bacterium | reverse complement strand
TACGGAGAAGTGCGAGGATACCTGGGGAAGGGCAACGTGTCCGCGTCCCCTGTCCGCCAACTGTCCGCTCGAAGCGGACAGCCTCCGAACGGACAGGGCAGCACGGTAAAAGCCAGCGTCCACGCCTACCTGGACGCGAATCCAGACCTTGCACGACTGTCCGTCAATCAGGTACTTGCAGCCCTCAAAGCCGCTCGTGTCCAGGCAGGACGCACCACTGTCGCTGATGTATTGCAAGAGCGCAAATCAATGAAAGTAGAAACCTCTGGCTAAATAGCAATGAACCCTGTCTCAACAGGGTTCATTGTAGTTCCACCGTGAAACCTTAGCTCCGTAGTTGCAAAGTGCGGTACTGGACAGCTTCGGCCACATGCTGAACCTCAATGTCGTCACAATCGGCTAAGTCAGCAATTGTTCGTGCCAGTTTTAAGAGGCGGTGATAGGCTCGCGCACTCAGTTGTAAACGTTTAACAGAAATTTCAAGTATTTGCCGTGCTGGATCGGATAAAGCACAAAAACGTTGAATGTCGCCTACGCGCATATCTGAATTGGCAAATATGCCTGACAAACCCCTAAAACGGTTTAACTGGCGTGTTCTTGCCCTTGTGATCCGCTCACGTATGTTTTCAGATCGCTCACTCTTGGTTTTTCCCATCAATTTTTCGTATTCTACCCGTGGCACTTCAACGTGAATATCAACTCGATCCAGGAGAGGCCCTGAAAGTTTACTCTGGTATCGACTAATCATTGTGGGCGTGCAGGTACAACTTTTCACGGGGTCATTGTAATAGCCACAGGGGCATGGGTAAACACAATCTGAAATTTTCCATCGCGTATTCGCTGACAACTCGCGCGATCACCTCCGTTCACATCCACTCACTCCATTCGAAGCAGATGTGAAAAGGAGTCCCCATGAGCGAGATGATTGACCTGGAAAAACTCTATCGTGAAGAACAGAAACGCTGGATGCGCGAGGAAGCGCCCCGGCGCTCCTTCCGTGACGTACTGACCGGCAGTGTCCCATATTGGATCATCCTGGTTGCCCTGGTGCTGTATGGCCTGTCAGCCCCGCACACCGCCGGAGTGTTCGACAAGCTCACCCCCGGCTGGGGTTTTATCGCCCCAGTGGGCGTCGAGTTCGGGTTGCTCTATACTGCCTTCCGGCGACGGCTCGCCAAATCCGAAAAAGAATCCTTACCCTGGACACTCTGGACCCTGGAAATCCTGCTGTTCCTGACGGCGATGCTGGTGAACGGCGCAGGGGCGTTTACGTCGGTAGTGGCTGCCGTAAGTCTGGAATTCCTTTCTTTTTCTTCCATCGTGGAAGAGTTTGGCGTCCTGCCTGCTACCTCCCAGGCAGCCCTCGTGATGGCTTTGCTATCCGCCTTCATCATCCCCATCGGCGCACTGGTAGCCGGAGACGGGCTGGCAGCATTAGCGCTCGAACGACGGACAAGCAGCGATGCTAAAGAGCAGGCATGGCAGGACGTGGAGTTCGCGGTTATTTACCGTGCCCTGTACGGACGGTATCTGCAACAGGGTATCCCTCAGATGGAGGCACGGCAAAAAGCGTCCGGGGAGGTGCGCGGATACCTAGGGAAGGGTATTGTGTCCGCTGTCCGTCAACTGTCCGCTCCGAGCGGACAAAATGGACAAAATGGACAAAATGGACACAGTGGACACAGTGGACAGGAGAACGGACAGGTGGGCAGTGTAAAAGCCCGCGTCCACGCCTACCTGGACACCCGCCCCGATCTTGCAGAGCTTTCCGTCAATCAGGCACTTGCCGCCCTCAAAGACGCCGGTGTCCAGGCCGGACGCACCACCGTCGCCGATGTCTTGCAAGAGCGTGAGTCAGTGAAAGTTGCTCTGTTGCAAAGTAGTCATGGATTGGGTAAACAGGATGAATGAAACGACAAAAACAAGCAAGTCGCTACCTGCGGGTAGCCACATTGGCCTATAAAGTGACACAGGCGGTGTTGCCGCTGTATCGTCATGCCAACAGCCCAAAAGTGTATACACAACCGCAATTGGTAGCGAGTGTACTGTTGAAGGTCTATCTGAATCTGAGTTGGCGTGATCTGGAAGACTGGTTGCTGACCAGTGATCAGGTATGCGCAGTGCTGGAATTGGAGCAAGTGCCTGACCACACGACCTTGTATCGGACTTTTCAGCATCTGCCGATGGCGGTGCTGCGTAGCTTGAACCATACTTTGCTGCGCTGGTTGGGTGTGAGTGAGAGCGTGATGCTGGTGGATGCGACTGGTTTTTCGCCGACCCAGGCCAGTACCCACTATCGCAGCGTCAGCGGACGGACGATGCCAAGCGCAAATATAAAATCGCATTGGTTCGACAACATAGGTGATACATTTGACTACACTTATGAAGTAAATGATGAAACTTTGACGATTTGGGGAGGAGAAAAAGGTTCACCAGCATATTACAAGGGCAAGTGGAGTGACGATGGCAACACCAATTCCGGCGGCTGGGTATACCCAGATGGAGGCGGCTATAAGTCAACCATGACCAGAATCAAGTAAGTAACCTGAGTTGGATACTGTTGGCGAACTAGAAAGAAGCAGCAAGAGCTGCAAAGCGAGAGGTTCGTGTTTTGGCGAAAGGAACCTCGTTGAGCCAGCAAACGAAACGTAAGAGATTGGTGGCGGCAGCCGAAGCCAGGTTTTGGAGATGCGTTTTCTGCAATCCCCAGTAACGGGCGTGGCGTAAGCCACAATTACGAACTACCTGCGAGAAAGTGCCTTCAATTCCCGCTCGACGTTGGTAAATGGCTTTAAATTCGGCTGTTTGCTGTCGTTGGCGCATGGCTTGTAGCAGTTCGTGTCGTTCGGGAGGGTAACGAAGTGTCATACTGCGTCCGGTTTTACGCGCCTTTGTGCAACGTGAGCGGGCTGGACAATCGGCGCAAGTCTGTTTGGCAAATAGCACCTGAACAATGCTTTCGCCTTTGGCATCCTGGCTCAAGTTCCAACTCACACTGTGTTGTCCTGCTGGACAAATAACCCGTTCTGCTTCCCAATCAACACTGAAAGACGACACGTTGTACGCCGCTTCGGATTTCGCCTGCCAACTGGGATCAACATGCACCGGTCCAACTAACTCAAGCTGGTGCTGGTCACGACTGTGAAGTATACGTTTTGCGCTGACATAACCAGCATCGACCAATTGTTGAGTGGGCAACAGTTGTTTGGCAGCCAGATCAGCTTGGATGCTGGTGAGCGCATGGTGATCCTGCTCAATAGCCGGAACCGTCTCGACTTGGGTAATGAAATGCGGCAAATCGGGATCACAGGTTTCGGTCAAATGCACTTTGTAACCCATCCAATCCCAGCCTCGTTTGCGTCCATAACGAACTTCTGGATCATAGGGCGAACGGATCCATTGTCCAGCCGGTGGCATGTTGTCAGGGGTACGACGCTTGACCACTTCCTCATCCAGCCAGTATTGCTGTAGCCAAACTTGGCGTAACAACTCAACAGCCGGAATATGGGCTAACCACGGCAAAGCGGTCGCCGTGTAAATCGCATTGAGCAGGTGATACCCGTCCTGTCCAATCTGTTGGGAAAGCAGCTGACGTTCTGCCTTGCTCTCAGGCAAACGATACTCCTCAACTCGTTCTCCATAGCGCTCAAACCACTCTGGTTGCACTTGCTCAAGTAACCATTCGGCTGCAACCGTTGCCAGTGTGTTCAATGTGTAGCGCAAACTTTCACCCACCAACTCCAATTGATCTAATTCCCGCACCGCGCCTATGATGGCTGTTGAGTCGGTTCGTTGCTGTCCTCTCGCTTTCAATAAGCCTTTCTCCGTTAGGCGTTTCAACAGAACATCTAAAAGCAGGTATCCTTTTGTATTGTTGACCAAGCGTGTGCGAAACTCACTCAAGATGGAATAATGAAAACCGGTATCCGTCACTTCTAAGCTCAAAGCGTATTTCCAGTCTAAGCGCGCTCGTACCGCCTCCGCTGCCTGTCGGTCGCTTAAGTTCTCCGCGAACTGCATCACCAGAACCAGTGCCAAGCGCCACGGGCTGAAAGCGGGTTGTCCTTCTGATGAGTACAAATCACTAAACAAATCATCCGTATAGATTTCACCCAATTCATCCCGCATTTGTAAGTAGATATTCCCTTTAGGAAAGGCGGCTTGCGCAATCCGTCTCGTCTCTTCTGGCACTGGCGGAATGGGTTGTGGCTTGATGCTCATGGCTTACCCTTTGTATTTGTCCTCTTTATGCTTCCCTTTATCCCTCATTCCCGTTAGTTCGCCAACAGTATCGAACT
>JBDTNB010000316.1:0-4317 GCA_039933955.1 Chloroflexota bacterium | reverse complement strand
GGCGTCAACCGTGTCACCTACGACATCACCAGCAAACCGCCGGGGACGATTGAGTGGGAGTGAGCGAAACATAACCTGTTTATCCGAGTGAGGATTGCTTGGCGGCTTAGCGGTTCTCAAGATTTCCCCAAACATGCGGCTTGTCATAATAGAGTGTTATACTATCGCCATCGTTAAAGAGATTTACCGTGCGGTTATGGCCTTTTTATCCCCTGGCGAACGACAAACCCTTGCCCTGATTTGCGACACGTTTATCCCGGCGCTGCCCGCCCAAAACGGCGAAGATGTGCGCTTGTTTAGCATCGGCGCGGCGCAGTTGAAAACCGCCGAACAGGTCGAAACGACCTTCGAGCGCATCACCACCGAGTCGGATCGCACGCAGCTCAAACTCGTGCTGGGGCTGCTGGAATATGGCGCGGCCAACGGCATCGCAACCGGTACATGGAAGGGCTTTTCTGATCTGGATTTAGACGGGCGCACGGCGGTGCTGCGCGCCTGGGCCAACAGCCCGATTCCAGCATCGCGTAAATTGTTCCAGACCCTCAAACGGCTGGCTTTGTTTCTGTTTTATTCGACTATGCCCGATAACGAACCGAATCCGGCCTGGGGTGCGTTCGGCTACGGCAATTTACCCACGCCACCAGAAAATGAATCCAAGCCAATCAAGCCGCTGAATATTACCGAGCCAACCACGCTCTACACCGACGCGCTGGTGATCGGATCGGGCGCGGGCGGCGGAGTGGTCGCCGGGGAATTGAGCGCGGCGGGTTATGATGTGATCGTGGTCGAAAAGGGTGGATACTATGCCGAGCCGGATTTTCATGGCCGCGAGCAAGAAAGTTCCGATACGCTGTTTGAAAAACATGGCTCGCTGACAACTGCCGATGTGAGCATGATCGTGCTGGCGGGCAGCACCCTGGGCGGCGGCACGACCATCAATTGGGCGGCCTCGCTGCGGACACCCGATTATGTCCTGCACGAGTGGGCGACAAAACACGGGTTCGCGGGCGCGGAAAGTCCTGAATTTCAACGCAGCCTGGACGCCGTGATGAAACGTATCAACGTCAACGAAGCCGAGAGCATCCCCAACGCCACCAATGCCCGCCTGGAAAAAGGCTGCAAAGCACTCGGTTACAACGTATCGGTGATTCCGCGCAATGTCAAAGGCTGCGAAGAATGCGGTTTTTGCAACTTCGGCTGTTCCTTCGGCTCGAAACAGGGGACGCTCAAAACCTATTTGCAGGACGCGGCTGATCGCGGGACGCGCATGATTGTGCGGGCAAGCGTCGAGCGCGTGCTGCATGAACGCGGCGCCGTGAGCGGGGCCGTCCTGCGCGTAGAAAATGCCGATGGGCAATGCCATGAAGTCAGCGTTCGCGCAAAAATCGTGGTGGTCGCGGCGGGTGCAATCCATACACCAGCATTGTTGATGCGTTCTGGCCTGGGGAACGCCAACATCGGCGCGAATTTGCATCTGCATCCCGTGACTGTGACCTACGGCATTTATGACGATCCGGTCACGCCCTGGCAAGGCCCGCCGATGAGCCGTTTGAGTGACCAGTTTGCCAACCTGGATGGGCGCGGCTACGGTGTGCACCTGGAAACCGCTCCGGTACATCCTGGCATTTCCGCGCTGACTTTTTCGTGGCAGTCTGGACACGAGCATAAACGGCTGATGGGGCGCTTGAACCACATGGCGAATATCATCATCCTGACGCGCGATTTTCACGGCGGGCGCGTGACTACAGACCGCGACGGCCAACCGGTGCTGCATTATCAACTGCATCCCTATGACGCCAGCCACCTGATGCGCGGGACACTCGAATCGCTGCGGGTGCATGTGGCGGCGGGCGCGAAAGAAATTTCCAGCCCGCATAACCAATCGCTGGTTTACCGGACTGATGAGGGCGGCGATTTCGAAGCTTTCCTCAAGCAAGTTGAGACGCGCGGCTTCCAACCCAACGCTTACATGCTGTTCAGCGCGCACCAGATGTCAAGCTGCCGGATCGGCGGCGACAGCATTCTAGGCGCGGTTGATCCCACAGGCGAAACCTATGAGGTTAAAAATTTATTCGTGACTGACGGCAGCGCCCTGCCGACTGCCAGCGGCGTTAACCCGATGGTGACGATCATGGGGACGGCGCATTATCTGGCACAGCATATCAAATCAAAGTTATGAGTAATGCGTAATGCGTTAAAAGATAGTCGGTAGCTGTTAGTCAGCAGTCGAAAGCCAGAAGATTACGGACAATATTAAAGTTGGCGGCGGCGGCGGCGAGACTACAGACAAATCTCGACGACTCCGCCCAGAACGAAATTGGCTGGCTTCGCCAAAAACGACGACGAATGGCGAATTTTCGCCGTTGTCGCCCATACTGCCGACTCTGCTGCAAATTCCGCCGATTCCGCATAAGCGATCATCGCCAAATCCGGCAGATTCGGCACTAAAATATCCGATAACACACCATGAACCCAGTATGCCACAGATTCGAGTCAAAAGGTGAAACATTTGTTCGAATATTTGTTTCGATTTTGAGGGAGGGGTGGTTGGAAAACGGTTTGGGTAGGAGTTAAAAGTGGAAAGTTTGTCCGCCACTCATTTTTCGCCGTATGCGCCGCCAGACGCTAAAGCGATCCGGCTGCCGGTAATGACAAGCGCACTGAAGGCGCTATAGTGCAAGCGTGACGTATTGAACGGAGGTTGTAATGAGTGAATTAGAGCAACAGTTTCACGAAGCGATGATTCAGGTGTATAAAAACGCAAAACTCCATTGCCAGTACAATGCCACCTATTTTCTCCAAATGTTGAATGAGAGAGGCGGGATAGCAACAGCGCGATACTTAATTACAACCGATAATCCCTCAGAAGGATTTACAAAACTTTGGGAATGTCAACGGCTTGACCTAACCGTAGAAGCTGTCGCACTCAATCCAATCTACAGTGAGCTATTTACAGAAGACGAACTTAGACTGGCGAAAGAGCGGTTGCAGCAATACAGATACGAAGCAGGGGAGTAAATTTCATAACTTATGCCGTGTTTGACCCTCATTTCTCAAACACATAAATCTGGACGCTGTAATCTGATACTTTGCGGAAACCGGCCTTTTGCGCGACATTGACCGACGGGAAATTGGAAGCCCACGAGTCCCAATGGGCTGTCCAACCGTCCGCGCGGCAGTGCTGGGCGAAAGCGTTTGCGACCAGCGTCGCTACGCCCTGCCCCTGATAAGCCTCTACGGTTTCAATGCCCACGCCGCATACCTGATGGCTGACGTATTCCGCTGTACACCATCCGGCAATTTCATCCGAATCGGCAAGGGCGCAAAAGCCAAATCCACGCGCCCAGAAATTGTCGAGCGCTGTCCAGCATGACATGATTTCCTCAAGCACACGATCCGCATTCGGATGGGTTTGCTCGGTCAACAATTCACGGCTGATTCGTTCAACGCGGAATCCGGGCAGATTATTTGCAGGTTGTGCCTGAGCGTTATTCGGGTCGAGTTGAAAGAGGCTGCGCTCGCGTGTGGGCATATTTTGTGCCTGAAACAAATCGGGAACTAACACTGCCCAGGCATCCTGCGCCGTGTAAATTTTGAAGATACGAAAATGATGCTCGCGTCCATGCGGCAAAATGGTTTCGGCGAGTAATTTTTGTAAATCAGCGACGAAGGCTGTGTTTCCAGTATCGCCGCCCAGATACAGGCTGTGGGTGGTGTCCCAAATGAAGGCCGAACGCGGATTTTGTGGGTCGTCAACCCAGAGAGTCGCGGGGCTGTTTCCGGCCTGCATCGCGTCAATCACGAAGCTCAGATGCGGCACATCGAACAGCGGGCGCAGCGAAGGGTTATTTTCAAGCAGAAAATTTTGGATCAATCGGTCTATTCCTTTGCGGATTTCCTAAAATAACCTATGAAAGCTAGAATGGTGGTATGTAGTATTTCAAGATTATAGTCATCAATTTCATCCGAGACGTTCTAATTGACGCGCAAATACGACCAGATCATCATTGTAGACATCGAATGTACCTGTTGGGATGGCCCGCCGCCCGACGGACAAGAAAATGAAATTATCGAAATTGGCGTGTGCCGTTTGCGCCCCTCCAATTGGGAACGCTATGACAAACGCAGCCTGCTGGTCAAGCCGGAGCGTTCGACGGTCAGCCCATTTTGCACCGATCTCACCTCGCTGACGCAGGAGCAGGTCGATACCGGCATGACTTTCGCGGCGGCCTGCGCCATCCTGGAAAAAGAGTACAAGACTCGGCAGCGCATCTGGGCGAGTTATGGTGATTATGACCGCCAGATGTTCGAGCGCCA
>JBDTNB010000315.1:0-4356 GCA_039933955.1 Chloroflexota bacterium | reverse complement strand
TTTTGCCATTGATGTTCAGTCTTTTTCTCTCCTATCGAATTCACATTAGACGTAGACATATTATCGGGCGTAGAAAAAAGAATAGTACAGAAAAATTCGGACGCATAGAAAAATTAATCGGCGTTGTACCCATATAATTCGTACTCACATCCCCGGCTGCCACGCGGGATTCAAGTGATATTTCCAATTATTTTTCAGCAGCAAGCGCACCTGCGTTCCATCGGCGTCCGTGAGGTACAGGGCTGTCCCGCCATTACGTTGAATCTCATAGACGATATGCTGCCCGTCTGGCGACCACGACGGCAGCACGTCAAAGGCGGAATCGTCCGCCAGCCGCCGCCGACCCGTGCCATCGGCATTCATGATTTCCAGCGTCCTGGGGAAATCCGGGTTGATATAGGTCTGAAATAACAATTGGCTGCCGTCCGGCGACCAGATGGGCAGCCGTTCGACAGTTTGCGTCCGCGTCAACTGCCCCATAGCGCTGCCGTCGGCATTCATGATAAACAAGTGGCTGTTCTGGACATTGCCGCGCGTAAACACGATGCGCCGCCCATCCGGGGATAGCTGCGGTGCATAGCTGACACCTTCACCATCACTAATCTGCTGCCGATTTTTTCCGTCGGCGTCGATGCGATAAATTTCCCACAAGCGCGTGATATAACTGGAACCTTGCACGAACACACTAAAGCGGTCATCGGCTGACTCCTGCACAAAATTGAGATGTTTAAAGGGGTCGTTTGAGGCGATCAACTGCTGGAAACCATCGCCATTGACCGCGACTCGGTAGAGTTCCTGGTAGCTGCCATCGCCGCGCTGAGTGGTCACCAACAGCGCTTGACTGTCGCTCGACCAGTCATCGACAGAAACCGCTTTATACGGCAGCGAAAGAGATGTCGTATCGCCGCGCCGCATATCCCAGATGAACAGCGCTCCATTTGCCCCGGTGAAGGCGATGCGCGCCCCATCCGGCGACCACAGACTGCAACAGGCAACTGCTTGATCGGATACGTTGACCACCAACCCCAAGCGAATATCCATCAGGTAGAGTTTGCTGGTGTGCTCATTCGCATCCGCTTGTGTCAGCGAAATAAGTTGGGACGCGAATCTGCCGCCTACCCACACAGACAATCCATTCCCCAGGACGCACAAGAGGACAAGCGATCCGGTACACCATCGAAACAGGGAGAATATCGAGCGCTGGGTTGGCATACGGTCAGTATACGGTGCGGGCAAATCAGGGGCAATATTCCTGTAGGGATTTATCGGTAATAAACCTGCTGCCCATTCAAGTTACATCCCCGGCTGCCATGCCGGATACACATCCGACTCCGGGCTGAACGTAAGCTGCTGCACATGGCTTCCATCGGCATCCATCACATAAATATCCGGCTGGACTGGATTCTTCCCTATTGGACGCTCTAAGCCAAAGCTGATTTGTGCCCCATCCGGCGACCAGGAAAAATCGCTCAGACTCATGCCCGACGCATTAAGATTCAAATCGTGCGGATGCTGCCCATCGCCATCGGTCACATACACATTTTGGACGCCTGCCGCATCCTGCCCCAGAAACAAAATCTGCCGACCATCCGGCGACCAGGCCATCGCGAGGATGTCTTCCGACGTCGCCAGATGCTGGATATTGCTCCCGTCGGTGTTCAGCACCAGCACTTCCCGGCGTTCAGCCGAGGCAAACGCAGCCCGCCCGCCCGCTGAGGCAAACGCCAGCGCCTCCGTGCCTCTATAATTTTCGTTGATGAACAGGTGATCCGTACCGTCTTCGAGATTCAGGCGAAAAATTTTCCAATCGTTACTGTCCAGCAGCCGCAGCGCATAAAACGCAAAGCGTCCATCAGTCGAGAGCAGCGGCAAATACATACTATTGGATGCGCCTTCCGCCAGCAGCCCAAAATTTTCGCCGTCAGCATCCACCCGATACAGGCTGCCGTTGGTCGCTTCCAATGACCGCAAAATCACCTGCTGCCCATCGGCTGACCAGCCCATCACCCATCCCGACCATTTGGTTGGCGTCAGCAGGCGTGTTTCGCCGCCATAAACATCGACCACATAATTTTGCTCATTGTTGCCGTTAAACGCGATTTGTGTCCCGTCCGGCGACCATTTGGGGCAGCACGAAAATACTGGGATGTGGCTGATCTGGCGGGTGATTCGCCGTTGAACATCCATCAAATGCAGTTGGGGTCTGTAATCGACGATGGTGACAAAGGCGATCACTCGCCGCGCGGTTCCGTGCCCAGCCAGGGTAAATAAACCGATTCCGATCAGGCAGGACAGCACTAACAGCGTGCCGACTCGGACAAAAAAGGGGAATATGAATCGCCGTGCTTGCATCCTGCCAGTATACGAATGACCCGCAGAGATGACAATCCCTCTCGCGCAGGATTTTCGGCGGCAAAAGCTTTATACCTATGATTATTGATCGCTTACGTCATCTTTTGCTCCCCTCCCCACGTGTGGCTGAGGGGCTGGGGGTGAGGTATCCGCTCTTTAGATTTTACGCCTGTTCCGCCGGTTTCACATCCAGATGGAACGGATTGAAATCGGTGTCGTAGTCGTAGTAATCCTCGTTTTCGGCTTTCTTGAGGGCGCGGCAGATCAGCAGCGTGACCGGTGTGAAAATCACCTCAATCCCCACTTTCAGGATGTAATTGGTCACGATCAGCGACACGATCAATTCCGGCGGGAAGACTCCTAAAGCCGTCGCGATCAGGAAAAAGGTTGTCGAATCCACCGCCTCGCCCACCAGCGTACTGCCAATCGTCCGCATCCACAACCAGCGGCCTTTGGTGGCGATTTTCATCTTCGCCAGCACATAACTGTTGCTGAATTCTCCGACAAAAAATGCGGCGAGGCTGGCGACCACCAACCCGCTGACACCGCCCAGAATCGAGTTATAAGCCGCTTGCCCGACACTGGCATTCCAGGTCGCCTCCGCCGGGAGCACGCCCGCCAGCCACACGAATAAACCCATGAGCGCGTTGGCGAAAAAACCCATCCAGATCACGCGCCGTGAACGTTGATAACCGTACACTTCGGTCAGAATGTCGCCAAAAATGTAGGAGATCGGGAACAACAGCGTCCCAGCGTCAAAAACCAGCGCCACTGGGCCAATGCTCACCCCCATGTCGATAATTTTCGCGCTGCTGAGGATGTTGCTGACCAGCAGCACGGTCACAAACAGCGCCATCACGAGGTCGTAATAACGGTAGTGCTTCATATGCGGTTGTCCTATTCTGCACTAAGCGATACAGGCTTGTGCATGATGCTTTGCCGCTCGGCATGAAAAATGCCCGCGACAGGCGATTAGATGTCTGGAAAACGGCAAACAGGCCGCCCCGCCCATCAGTTTAACATGTTCGCAACTCATATGAAACGGTTCCAAAAATATTGAACCGCCAAGACGCCGAGGACGCCAAGTCAATTGAAAATAAAATAGTATTCTAAAACCTCAATTTTTCTCTGCGTCGAGGAAACCAAAAAGATCATGGATGAAGACCCCGGCGTACTAGCCGGGGTCTTCACTTACGAAATCCATCCCAGCCGCAGCTTCCCCGGCGACAGTTTACCGGGATAAAATAAATTTACGGCCCCCACGCGGGAAGCGATTGTGCCCGTTCAAGATGCGGGTCGAGCGGATGCAAGCTGCTGTCGCGCAGATCGGCATAATGATAAACCGTAAAGCCGCCGCCCGCCGGATATGAGACATACAGCAAACAGCAGCCATCCGGCGACCAGGATAACAGTATTTCGTTATCGGGCGTGTGGGTGACGCGAGAAACATGCTTGCCGTCAACATCCATCACATAAATATCCTGCTGTCCATCGCGCCCGGATAAAAACGCGATTTGCCCCCCGTCCGCTGACCACACGGGCAGGTCGTCATACGGGTCGCCATCGCTAATCTGCGTCCGGTTGCAGTCCATCAAATCCAGCACAAAAATGTTAAAAGTCTGACCGGCCTTTGCGGTAAAAGCCACCCGTTCCCCACCGGGCGCGAACATAAAATTCGTCATCTGGTCTGTCCCGCCGCTGCTGAGGGTGCAATCCAGTTCATGAAAATCGCCGCCGTCGCGGTTGACCCGATAAAAAGTGTAATTGAGTGAGGGGGTTTTCATCGCGACGAAGGTGATTTGGCTGTTGTCCGCTGACCAACCCATCGCCCAGATACGCAGATATTGATAGGAAGGAACGATCTGGCGCACCTCTCTGGTGTGAATATCCGCGACCTGAATCGTCATCCACTGCGCGTTGGACTGAATATTCATATCTGGTTCGCCCTGTAAGAGCCTATCCGAATAACGGGTATAATAGAAGGGATGACAAAACCAAAACCTG
>JBDTNB010000314.1:0-4375 GCA_039933955.1 Chloroflexota bacterium | reverse complement strand
AGAGTTGTGTAGACATTGTGAAGATCATAAGTTGAAATCATGTCGTTTCGGAGATTTGATACGGTGTCACGTTATCCGACTATCAGACGGTCGAACATTCGTGTATGTATGATTGAAACGCGAGTTTAGGGAGAATTAAGCTCAGCAACTATTCTTCTTCATGCAAGGCAGCGTCCTGTTCGGAAAGCGAGGGGGCATTGAATCCGCCTCAGTTCGGTGGCATCATGAGCAAGTTTGAATAAGAAACAGATCGTTTTAAACAAGTGTGAGCAATCTTGATGAAGCATATCTATTTCGCCCGCTGCCTGCGGGGTGACACCCGAATCAGCGAGGAACTCAGCGACGCGATCCAGAAAGTGATTGTGGCACATGGCTTCAGTCCGCAGTTCACCATCCCAGTTGATCCGACCTGGGAGGAGAGTGTTACGGAAAATGTTTACATTTACCGACGTGATATGATGTGGCTAGATGCCTGCGATGCAATGGTCGCGGAGGTCAGTTCTGTTTCGCATGGCGTCGGCTACGAAATCTCCTATGCACATCATGTCCGCCATATTCCGATTCTGATGCTTGTGACCACGGGGACATCAGTCTCAACTATGCTGATCGGTTCAGGCGCGTTCTCGCTTCAATATTACAACGATATCTCAGAACTTGATGCGGCGATGGCGCCTTTTCTTGAAACGCTGGACAAATCGTAACTAGCATCGGTTTTCGATAAGAATAATACCAGACTCGGAATCGACAACTTAAGAAACTCTCTAGCCATTAACCTACCTCAGCTTGAGGCAGTTATCCCGAACTGAGGTTATTTTATTGGTCATATGCATCAGCAAATAGAAAGACACTGGAATTTGCATTCACAGTGTCTTTTTATGAACAGATTGGATGGTTATTGGCCCGCACGAATTTTCGGGCCGCTGAGGGGACGACCAAATAACGGGGCGAAAATACAGAAATCGAACACACCGGCTACAAGCGGCACGACACCGATGACGGCCACAATAATACCGGTTGTGCCGCTCAATCCCACCAGCCCCAGGACGATTAAAGCGATACCGGCCACGATGCGGACGATACGCCCGGTAGGCGAAGCCATAAAGTTGACGAAGGCATTCATGTGATTATCTCCTCTATTTGTGATCTATGTTGTCAGTATAGGCGAGGCGTGAGGAGATGTCGGTGATAAAGTCACCGAGTGGTCTGATCTTTGAGAAGTTCAAAATCCAGAACTTCAATTAAACCGCGCAGCCCGTGAATAATCCCCTGGCTAGCAAGGTCTTCGAGGATGCGGCTGATGACTTCACGCGAACTGCCCAATTCGGCAGCGATTTCCTGATGGGTGATCGTAATGGGATTGTGTATCCTACTGTGCTCCAGGATCAGGGTGGCGACGCGAATATCCATTCGGCGGAATGCCACTTCGTCTACGATTTCCATCACGGCGGACAGCCGCTGTGAGAGGAGCGCAAATACAAAGTCGCGCCACAGATCATAGCGTTGTATCCATTCGCGGAAAATATCGGCGGGGATCATGACTGCTTGGGCATCCTGTTCGACGGTCGCAATGGCGGAGAACGACTGCCGGGACAATATCGCGTTAGCCGTCAAAATACAGGATTCGCCCAGGCCGAAGCGATACAGGGTAATTTCGCGGCCTGTTTCCGCTACTTTGTACACACGCACGACACCAGACACCAACAGAGCAATGGCATCCACTTCATTACCTTCGACAAATACATCTCGCCCAGCCGGAATACGCGCCAAAAACGCTTCCCGTTTGAATTCATTGACTAATTGGGCGTCAGCCTTTTTCAGAATTGGGAGTGTTGGTAGAATCCAGGCAAATTGGTCTTCAGTAATCATGAATCCTGTTCTGTCACATTTGTTGTCGAATGCTCTCCAGTGTACGCCGAAACCGGGTTTCAGCGCACACATTTTACGTCTCAGGATCAGGTCGAATATTTGCCAACCCGGTAGTAATGTAACTATCGAGTTGTTGAGGAGTCAGCATCCCGCTATGGTTGGCGTACAAGTCGCTATCAGGCGATATGAATAGACTGGTTGGGTATCCCGAAATTGCAAAGGTGCGCTGCAAATGCGCTTCTGTATCCAGAACAATCGAAAATCGCAGTGACAATGCCTCGGCAAAGGGTTGAATCTGCGCAGGCTGCTCGGCATTATTGATGGCGAATACCGCAAAACCCTGATCGTGATATTTTTCATAGGCCGCTTCTATCGTGGGCATCTCTGCCCGGCAGGGCGGACACCAGGTTGCCCAAAAGTTGAGCATGACCACCTGTCCACGATAATCGCTGAGATGAACCGTTTCACCTGTGATGGTGGTCGCGGAGAAATCGGGAACGGCGTTTGAACCGCCGTTGAACATCAACATGAGGCCGAGAATGGCAACCACGCCGATTCCGAAGCCGAAAAGCAGCTTTTTTTGCCGTTGACGTTCATTGTGTTTATGGTTTGTTCCTGCGCGATGGCGTAGTGCTGTAGTCATAAAATTCATGCTTTCTACAAGATACGCACCTTCTCCAGGTGAAACAGAGTCAGGTGCTTCAATACGATCTGTTCCATACCTTTGAAGCCCACAGCATGAGCAGCATCCAATATCTGCTGGGGCTGCAAACGGTGATTCAGCGGCGGGCCAAATTCAGCCGCCTCGTAAGGCCATTCGAGTATCATGACGCGCTGACGGGCAGCCCGATAGGCTTCGCTCAAGGCATTGTTCAGGTGATCGGCTTCGTGCAGGACAAGTCCCATAAAAACCAAATCGAAGGATTCATCCGGGAACGGCAAGGATTCCATATGCGACTGCCTGAAATCACCATCTGGCACAAACTGCCGCGCTGCTTCCAACATATCTTCGCGCAAATCGACACCGGCCACCTTGAGACCCCTCGCGGCAAAGGCTTCAGCAAATAAGGCACTGCCTGTGCCAATGTCCAGCATTGACCTCGGCACTGGCGCTGCCATGCTGAGGTCAACCACGCGATTAATCTCCAACCATGCGACTCGTTCAGGCGCGCGCAGGCGTTCGATTTCCCCACTAAAACGGCGCTCGTTCATGATATTTCTCTTTCTGAACTGAGCCTCAGAGTGCATCTGAAAAGTATATTTAGGATGGTACGGCGGTTGGTAGACGTGCTAATCACCGCAGCATGAGATGGATCATCGCGACATAAACAACGGCTTCGCTATTGCGGGGCAAGACTTCATAATCCTTGCTCAAGACCCGATAGTGACTCAGCCAAGCAAAAGTTCGTTCGACCACCCAACGCCAGGGTAATAAGACAAAGCCTTTGCAGCCTGCCGGACGGTTGACGATTTCCAGTACCCAGGCACAGGTGGCCTGCACCCAATCGAGCAACCATTGAACCTTATATCCGGCATCCGCCCAAACCAGCCGTAAACGGGGATGACGACCTTGCAGGCGCTCAAACACCCGTTTAGCCCCATCTTGCTCCTGGACACTAGCGGCATGAACCACCACCAACAGTACCAAACCGAGAACATCCACCAAGAGATGGCGTTTGCGCCCCTTCACTTTCTTGGCGGCGTCGTAGCCGCGTTCGCCCCTTTTTCCGTCGTCTTCACCGATTGGCTGTCGATGATGGCGGCACTCGGTTCCGGGTCGCGTCCTTCGGCCTGTCGTACTCGCCGCACTAAAATCCCATTGATCCGTTCCCATGTCCCATCCGCCGACCACTTGTTGAAATAGTCGTAGACTGTTTTTGCTGCCGGTAGATCATGTGGCAGCATGTCCCAGGCGCATCCCGTCCGCTCTCGATAGAAAATCGCGTTCAGAACTTCCCGCACATCGATGCTGCGCGGTCTGCCGCCCGGTTTGGCCTCTGGGAGAAGCGGCTTGAGCATCTCCCACTCGGCATCTTTTAGATCAGTTGGATAGGCTTTTCTGTTCATACCACCATTTTATACCACATCCTATCCCTTTTCAGATGCGCTCTCAGGTGTCTGAAAGCGAATACTTTCTTAAAAGCAGGCTGAGACCGGGTTTGAATTGCTGAACTCCGTGATGTCTGTCACAATCTTCTCTAAAACGACGCTGTCAGTCCAACTCGCCTAACCCACATATACCCCCGCAGCACGATCCACTGCTGCATGTGCTGCCGAAGTCCGATGCTGGAACACGGCTGACGTTCTGTAGTTGGAGCGCGATACGTGGCAAGCGACGTTTTGTATGTTGGTTGCCACAGCCGGGGCAGGCGGTTTGATCGGCCTCGGCGATGGGAACCCGTTTTTCAAATGACTCGCCACAGTCGGGGCAGACATATTCATATAAGGGCACAGTTACACCTCCAATGCGGACAGCACTCGATTTAAACGCTCCCGCGCTTCCTGAGCA
>JBDTNB010000313.1:0-4377 GCA_039933955.1 Chloroflexota bacterium | reverse complement strand
ATGTCGTGGCAGGTGTTGGTGCTGTCGATTGGCGCGATCTGGCTGCTGATGTACCTGATCCGCCAGAATTCGGCGTCGCGGTTGTCGAGTCTGTTTTATCTCGTGCCGCCGCTGACCGCGCTGGAAGCCTTCATCCTGTTCAACGAACAATTGGGCGTCGTGGCGCTGGCCGGGATGGTGTTGGTGGTTATCGGCGTGGTGCTGGTCGTGCGGCAGATCAAACCACAACCGTCTGCCGGATAACATGGGGCAGTTGCCCACATCCCTTAATCGCACGAGTCGCAAGAATGCTGCATAATAGAAATGGGCGACACAGCATTGAGGGACGTTCATGGCAAACGATAAAATCAACAAGGCGCGTGATCTGATTGACGAGGGCAAATATGCCCAGGCGCGCAATCTGCTCAGAGGAAATAAAGACCCCAAAGCCAAACGGCTGATGGCTGAAATTGACGACCTCGCCCCGGCACAATCCGGCAGCGGCGCGAAAGATGCGCTGCATGTGATTTTGATGGGGCTGATTTTCACGGCCTTGTTCGGCGGCATCGGCTACGTAGTCGCCAGCAGTATGGGCATCCCCAATTCCGGGTCAGCGTCAGTCGGGGACGTGACACCGGTCAGTACCACGCCGGTTCAAACAAACGGCGATGCCACCCAAGCCCCGCAAAGTGTCGTCATCGAGCCGACAGTGCCGCCACCACCCACCGAAATCCCATGCGAGGCGCAAGCGTGGTGGGATGCCAATAATGCGACAGCGGCCAAACTCATCGGCGGCGCGATTAATCTGACTATTCAAAGTCCGGGCCAGCAGGTCAAGGCGAATAAAGACGCCTACGATGCCTGGATCAGCGGCATCCAGAGCCAACCATTAGCCGCCTGTTTGTCGGCAGCGCAGGGGGCGATTGTGACCGCCGCGCCGCAGGTGTCGGCACTTTACAACCAGTTTTTGACGACCAGTACCGAACAAACCCAGGCGCAGACATTGGTACAGGCGATGGATGCGCTGCTGCCCGCGACGGACGAAATTGGCAAGTTGAGCGTAACAGGCGGCGATAGTGGCTGGATCGAGAGTGTGCAGGATTTCTCCCGCGCCGACTGCACCGCTAAACGCTGGTATAACGAAATCATCCTGGGCAAGGATTACAAACGCTTCTTCACGCTGCTGGATGCGCTGGACTTCAGTCAAGCGGGCGCGGCGACCAATTCGCTGCGGGAGATGCAGGGCTTAGTCGGCAGTTTCCAGGCGGACAGCGCGGGATTCCCGGCTTGTGTGAAAACGGCCAGCGACGCTTTGCAAGCCGCGATGAATGCATTTGTCATGGGCAGCAATGCGCGCCTGCAAAATGACGCCGCCAACGCTGACGCGCAGATTAAAGCCGCCAATACCGGGCTGGCGAATTTCTACAGCGAATTGGGCAAGCTCGATCAATCGCTGGCGGGTATACGGCTGAAGAAGTAAAGACCTCAAAACAGGGGACGCAGCGGCGCTGTGTCCCTACCCCAACCGATTTTTGCAGATTATGCAGTCCATTCTGCCAACTGTTTAAGACCCTCTTCGACTGAAATTGATTCGACGGGCAGCGGTGCATGGGTTTCCAGGTCAACGCCGTCACGCACGGCTTTGAGTACCGCCAGCATTCGGGCGAGGATGCGCGCTTGATCGTCCGGGTGATAACGGTCAAAATTCATGGGCAGTTGACTATAATCCATGTCGTAGCCGTATAAGGCAAATTCCCAGGTTTGTTGATAAGCATCCCCAAAATCAAACTCTAATACATCACTACCGTTCAATGGGATTTTTACGGATGGAATCACAGCATCCACGTCAAATTCGTAAGGCGCACCCCATCCCTGTTTCATATCAGGACGTGGTTCAATCACAACAATTCTGTATGGGTGACTGTTCGACTCGTGACGACTGTAATCGTCTAAACGCCAAAAAGTAGGAGGCGTTTCGTGCAAGTAGTCCAGTTCAACAAATACCAATCCACTTTCCAGCAATTTTTGACGTTTGGTGAAATAAACACCGATATTTGAACTACCGCGTTTATTTGTTGGCGAAAGCAGTTCTATCCAGGCGACGGGTTTGCCTTCAGCACCATCTGCATGACGCTCAAAAATCGCCACTGCGTAATATGGATGTTCAAGGTCTTGTTCACCAAGTAAATCTTCAATATCCATGATGGGAGCGGCACTAATACTTGGACGTTGTGGATGTAATGACCTCTCACGGCTTTCATCCCGAATGAGAATATCCGATTGAGGGTCTCGCCATTCTTCGCCCACAGTTCGAATTTGTAAAGATTCTTCAATGGCTGCTGTGTAGCCTATTGGGATCAAAGCCGCTTTTAACCTGCCCATCAAATCGGCAATATAGACATTATGGAAACGATTCCACTTTTTAGCGCCCTGCCAATAACTGTGCAGGTGGGCGTTGATTCCGGGGTATTGATTCTTGATTGCGCGTACCGGCTGCATAAGGCTGGCCTCCACTGTCGGATAGCCTTATTTTAACCGATATGCAACTACCATTGTGATCTCAGCAACAAACTTCGGGATAGATTCTGAAATTCCCCTGAATATCTTATTGGATACGAAATCTTTACTGAGGGAATAAAGCTCCCGTAATACAATGCATATATACAGATATGTGCTGCGTTTTCATTAATACGGGTCGATTACCTGAGAGAGTCATTCTTATGTCTCAACAAAAAATGTTGGCTGCGAAAAAATTACTCCAGGAAAAACGCTATGATGAAGCGCGAAAAATCCTGAAAACTATCAACCATCCGACAGCAAAAGAATGGCTAGCAAAACTCGACAAAATCGCGCCTGAGAAAAAGCGTTTATCCCCTACTTTCCTGATAGCAGGCGTCGTAGGATTGGTATTCTTGTTCACGCTGCTTTTCCTCATCTCTAATGCAAGACCTCAAACCAGCACTTCTACATCTGCTATGTTACCGACGGCGATAATGCTTCCCACAAATAAATCTATTGATAGCGCGGTACGCCCCACGCTACCGCCTGTGTGGACACCCTCCGTTGTTCCCACCCAACTGGCAATAGAAGATTCAACGGAACAGGTTGAAGTGGCTTCCACACAAACCCTGCGTTCCCGTGTTGAAGGTACGCAAACAGCCATCGCGGTTGTTCAACCCGCCGCCTTTAATAGCACCCAAACTGGTTACACGAATGTTGTTATAGATGATGCATGTATTGTCCAGGCCAAAGATTGGTGGTCAAACGCTGATTTTGCGGGATCAGAATTCTTTTTCGAGATTGCCGATATTGACAAAGACCTTGCGAAACTAGCGATTGAAAACCCCGCAATTTATAGTGACATTATTGATACTTCAACCCTGAGCGACAGCAAATCTAAAGTCGAGCAGGTGAATTATCCAAAGTGCGCAGAAGCAGCACGGGAATATTTGCTAAACAGCATGAACGAGGTTCTCCAATCATTTGACTCCGCGCGACAGGCGGAAAGTAGCGGGTGGAATTCGCACCAAAGTCAGTCGCAAAGTTATCTCCAAAATCTTCGAATTGAATTGGGGAAATTCGATATTACCTTGGGTACATATTGGGGTATCTACACTGGGTCTTCAGGTGGAGGCAGTATGTGCAATGATGGTAGTTTCTCCAGTTCCAGTGGTCGAGGCTCATGCTCACATCATGGTGGTGTATCTCATTAAACAATTTATGGAGGCTCAACCAATGAGCCTCCATACAGGTTAAAGCGAAAGACTAGACCGCCAGGTTATACAGGGTGGCGGCGACATCGGTGTCGAAGTTGGCGAAGGCCAGCCGCACCGTCGCGGTCAACTGATAGCTGTCGTAGTAGGGCAGATAATCCACGCTGACGGCGATCCGGCGGCGATAACCGACAAACCAACCGGGACGATACACACAAATGGCCTGTCCTCGATTGTTCGTACCCGTGCCGACTTTGCCATCGGATTCGGTCAGGGGCATTTCGGCGCTGACCAGGACGGGCGCGCCGTCAGCAAAACCGATTTGCCCGGTCTGGGCGGTTGCCATCGGGCCAGCCTTATCCATCGTCAGGAATTCGGTGGCTGCCAGCAGCTTGGCATACGAACCGCCATCCAAAATCCAGGCCAAGTCCGACGGGCGCGCCGAATAACGAGCGTCCATTGTGAAGCGCGTGCTGCGCATCTTCGCCAGGTCAATCGCGGCATTTGCGGCATCGGTTCGATTAGCGGTGTTGGTAATCAGGCCGAGTTTGCGCAAGCCGTTGAAAGCCATGTAGCGCGAGGTGGCGGCGGGCGCGCTGTTGTCGTTGTTGATGTTGCCGGTTGCGCCCGGTTCGGTGTCGCCATTGAGCAGCACATAGTCGATGCTGTCGGTGATGGCGCGCAT
>JBDTNB010000312.1:0-4387 GCA_039933955.1 Chloroflexota bacterium | reverse complement strand
TTCATGCGCGAGTTGATTTTCACCGTCGGCTGGCCGGAAGCCTGGAAAAAAGTCGAGCAGATGAAAGCCATGCTGGGCGCGATTTTCGACAAACTGCCGGGGATCGAGCGCGTGGATTACAGTTACCTGGGCATGAACAGCCTGTATAGGTCGATTGCCCCGCTGCCCGATGATCCATTAGAAGTGATTGTGCGGGTGATGTTCACTGCGCAGGATCAGGACACGCTCAAAAATGCAGTGCGGGTGATTATGACCACCGGCTTGAGTGGGCCAGCGGGCATGAGCGTAAGCGGGTCAACCGTTGGCGGCGAACCGCGTTATATCATTGGCTTGTGGCCGACTCTAATTGGGCGCGACAAAGTTCAGGCGACAGTAGAGTATTGGGAAGTGTAGCGATGGAGACTGGCAAGGCAGGTTCAATCTTTATACTTAACCCCAAGAATAGAGATTTTAAAACAACCCGAATCCTTTTTGATGATAGGCTGCCTCCACTCCTGTTGATGGCGATTTGCTGGATTTTTGTGAGCGGGTTCATGATATTGATGGCAATTTCTGATCCTGCCAATTCAAGATTACGCCAGGGATTTTATGTTGGCCCGCTTCCATTGCTGGGCGGCATATTGATGCTGATCCTCTATTTTCAGAAAAAACGCGAAATTCGATTGCTTTCACAAAATGGAAATGTCGTATTAGGTCGAATTGCTAAAAGCCGAATTGGGAATGGGAAGATGGCCGGGTTTTTCACCCACATTGAATACTATGTCACCTTGCCGAGCGGAAAAGTGATCACGGGCAAACAATATCAGTCTCGCAGTGATATTAAAGCCGACGCCGATCTTCCACCGCCGGGAACACCTATCGCCGTCATTTATGCCAATGATAAGGTGTATCGCATATTATGAGCGAGCGTTATTGCTTGTCGTCCAATATTGTTGGGCGCGATAAGGTACAACCGACGGTGGAGTATTGGGAAGTGTGATGTGCCAGTCAACATTACGTGGGATGACGAAGCTAAAACTACGATCATTTGTAAAATTGAAGGAGGTTTTGCATTACCAACCGGCATGGCCGACGCATTCAGCCAAGTTGACGCATTTGCGAAAACAGTTGAGCATCAGGTCGGGGCTATTATGGATTGGACTGATTTCCAGCCATTTATTCCCGACAATCCAAAAAATGAATCGCAAACTGACGGGGTTCAAGGTAGACGGGGAATTCTTCGCGGAGACTTTGGCAGCAGCGGAAGTACATTCTTTTCTAGTAATCGGGTCAACGTGACTGCGTTCACAGTAAGGCACAATCCGCAGCAACATAAAATCGCTATCACGGTTTTTGTCCTACCCGATGCGATGTACGACGGTATGAAGGATACCCTCTCACAAATGATAAGCATTACCGAAAATCAAGCTCGATTCGCTATCGCCTCATCTCTCGAAGAAGCACGCGAAATAATCAACAATCATTTTCAACAGGGAAATACAGACCAAAAACCGTGACTGTATTTGCCAACCCATTTATTGTCTAATAGACATTCCTTAAACCGTCAGCGCAACTGGGCGATTTGTGTTTGGATTCATAGCGTCGCTAGCTTGAATTAGAATTAAGTTGAGGCGTTAAAACGTGTTTGTACAGTTAAAAGAGTCCGCAGTCCATGAAGTGTTTCTTGTAGAACCCAGGCACGCGGGGTTTTTGCGAGAGAAACCTACGCCGTTCATTCCCTTTTATGACCGTCATCAAAACCATCCTGGATTTCGGATTGTCGGCAGTATCTTACTCATTTTTGTGATTTTCGTCGCTGCGATCCTCGTCCTGGAAACAACCTTTGACGACACATTGATCCGGCTTTTCGGTGTTGAAACCCAGGGGACAATTGTGCGCAAGTGGGCAGAAGGCAGCGCCGACCAGAGCAACAATCAATATTATGTCTTTTTTGAATATGACGTTGCCCAGCAGCATTTTCAACGGCAGCGACCCGTCAGCTTACCGGTATTCAGGCAACTGCGGGAAGGTGATCTGGTAGCAATCAAATATCTGCGTACCGCACCGGCCACTGCGACTCTTAGTGAATCAAGGCTTGATCCGAACCTGATACTGATCCTTGTTCTGGGCGTCCTTGGGATCGTAATATCCATCGTCAATGTAAGAGTGGGTATGCAACTGCTTAACAGAGAACGAACATTCAAAGAATTAGGAAGCGTTTTGCTCGGCAAAATCACTCAAACGGGCGGCGTTAAGTATGGAAAAACCTGGCACAATGCGGAAATCCGCTATCAATTCGTGTCGCCGCGCGGGAGAAGCATCACGGGCAGCGCCTATAAAACATCATTACCCTTAAAGAAAGAGGAAATCCCACCGGTTGGGACGCGCATCGCCGTGCTGTACGTCAACGATCAACTTTTTCACATTCTATAAAGATAGTGTTTTGATTCCCAAACAGGCTATTCTGCTAACCCGATTTATACGAACCGTTGAGGCAATACACCCATGAACAGTTCCCTATTTTTACTTCAGCCAGCCCACGCGGGTTTTCTGAACAATACCAGCCGCAAGTTATATGGTTCCAGTATGCGGCAGGTCATCCTCATTTTCATTCTCGCGTTGTTCTGCCTCGCGCTGGGCGGCGGGATGACTTACTACGCCATGAATGAACAGACGGTGCAAGCCGCACTCGCCAAAGACGGCGTCAAGGCGCTCGCCACCGTTACCGATGGGGAAAAGACAACTGGCCGCACCACGACCTACTCGCTGACCTACAATTATGATGCCAACGTAAACGGTCAAGTGCAAAGCTTTAGCAACAGCCAGGAAGTCAGTTCGATGTTGTACGACAGCACAGCGATTGGAGCGCATGTCTCGATTCGTTATTTACCCGATGATCCAGCCACATCGCGCATTCTGGGCGAATCCACCGAGAACACTTTCCTGGTCATACTCGGCATCGCCTTTAGCCTCGGTTCGATTTATCTGATTTTTTATTTCGTCCGCCAATATCGCCGTGATCGGACGCTGGAACGCGCGGGGCAAATCATCACGGGAACCATCACGAAAAGCTCGATCAGTGGCGTTGGCGGTAAACGGCAGGTGACGGTTCAATACACTTTTACCTCACCGCTCTTGACACTGGGCGAGGAATCGCACGGCAAACAAAGTGAGCGCCGCCGCGATGTGCAGCTCACCGATGTGCCCCCCGGAACCAAAGTTGCAGTCGTCTATTTTGACGACAAAACATTCCGCCTATTATAGGAGAAGAGGCCGTGACCAAACGACTTTATGATCTGGCTTATGGACGCTCCGGGGACAAGGGCAATATCGCCAATCTGAGCGTAATTGCCCGTTCGCCGCAAGCCTATCAGGAAATCAAAGCAAAATTGACCGCCGAGCGCGTCAAAAATCATTTTGGCGAACTGGTCAAAGGTCAAGTTGTCCGCTACGAGTTGGACAACATCGAGGCGCTGAATTTTGTGCTGTACGAAGCGCTGGACGGCGGCGCGACTCGTTCGCTGCGCATCGACGGCCTGGGCAAATCGCTGGCGGGCGCACTGCTGTATATGGAATGGGAATAGTTGCAAGAGAAGTACCGAGTTCTGAGTGCTGAGTTCCGAGAAAAAACCTAAACATTCAGTGACAAGAGGTTGTTCTCACGTTATACTAGAACATCAGTGCTGCTCATTAAACTAAAGAGGCGATCATGACTCACCCACTGGTTTTACAACTCAAATTCACGCGCAATGAATTCAAACGCGGTCTCAAAAATGTCAGCCCGGAAGATGCTCAAAAACATTTTGGCCCGATGAACTGCCTTAGCTGGATTGTCGGGCATATGGCATGGCAGGAACAGCGTTACTGGCTGACACGGGCGCAGGGCAAAACGATCCTGCCAGAACTCAATAAACTGACAGCCAACGGTGCGCCGATGAGTACCCCTGATCTTGATGAGATGTGGGCGGCCTGGAAAACCGTCACCGACGCGGCTGAACCTTATCTGCAAAGTTTGACGACAGACATGCTGCCGACGTTTATGATCGTGCGCGGCAAACCACATTCGGAAAGTGTCGGGTCGATGCTGCGGCGCGTGACCTATCACTATTGGTATCACAACGGCGAGGCGCAGGCTATTCGTCAGATGCTTGGACACACCAAGTTGGGACAGTTTGTCGGCGCGATCCACGATGAAGTGCCCTACATTCCCGAAAATCTATAGGAAACCCACAATTTTCGGGTGCTTAAGGGGATAATAGAAGGCCATCATCAGCGAAACGAACGTCGGCGATGAGGTCTTTTATACGGGCTGGTTCCACGCGCAGCCGGGAATGTAGCCGCCAGTTGCGAGTTACCCGTTTCCAGTAGAAGATTAGGGGAAACAACGCGACACAGAATAAAAGAGCCA
>JBDTNB010000311.1:0-4422 GCA_039933955.1 Chloroflexota bacterium | reverse complement strand
AGCAGCAGCAGCGTTGTGAACGGCAGTGGCACGAAATCAAACAGGGTATTGATGGGCAGATAGGGTAGCAAAAGCGTCAGCACAGCGACGGCAACCGTCGACCACCACAGCCAGCGCCCCGGTTTGCTGCGGAAGAAGGGCTTGCGCGTACGCACGATCAGCGCGATGACCAATTCGGTCATTAACGACTCAATAAACCAACCGGTACGGAATTCCTGCGGGGAGGCATTGAGCAGCCATAGCAGAACTCCAAACGTCAAAAAATCGAAGACCGAACTTACTAAACCGAAGACGATCATGAAGTTGCGGATGAGTTTGACATCCCAGCGATGCGGCTTGTCGATCCATTCCTGGTCTACATTATCGCTCGCCAGGGCGATACCCGGAATATCGGAGAGGAAATTGTTCAACAAGATCTGCTTGGCAAGCAGCGGTAGAAAGGGCAAGAACAGCGATATACCCGCCATGCTGAACATATTGCCAAAGTTGGCGCTGGTCGTGGTAAAGACATACTTGAGGGTATTGGCAAATGTCTTGCGCCCAATGATGATCCCATCGCGCAATACCTTCAGACTGTGTTCCATCAGCACGAAATCGGCAGCTTCCTTCGCTACATCCACCGCTTGATCGACCGACAGTCCGACATCGGCAACATGCAGTGCCGGGGCATCGTTGATACCGTCGCCCATATAGCCCACCACATGTCCGGTTTTTTGCAGGGCACGGATAATTCGTTCTTTTTGGTTCGGGTCGATTTCAACAAATAGATTGGTGCGCTCGGCAAGCTGCCACAAGGCTTCATCGCGCAGTGTATTTAACTGTGAACCCGTGAGGACACCCGTCACTGTTAACCCCACCTGCGCGGCGACATACTGCGCCACCAGGGGATTATCGCCCGTGATAATCTTGAGCTGTACGCCCAACTCCCCAAGGTCAGCAAGCGCAGCATGGATGTCGGCTTTTGGAGGGTCGAAAAACAGCAAGAAACCACGGAATATCAAGGCGATTTCGTCTTCTAGGGCAAAGGTTTCCTGAGTGTTAACAGGTTTCACCGCCAATCCCAACACCCGGAAGCCCTGGGCGCTCCATTCAGCAAAACGCCGATCAAGCTCCTCATGCTGTATATGATCAAGAATCACAATCGTATCACCGACCAGTACGCGGTCACACACGGTGATGATGCTCTCATAAGCGCCTTTCGTTAGCATAGTGCGCGTGTCGTCTGGTGCTGCGACAATCACACTCAGCCGCTTACGCCCGAAGTCATAGGGGATTTCGTCAATGAGACGGTAAGCTGCCCTCTGTTCTTCCAGAGTTTTCCCGCTGGCGATCAGCGCCTCGTCCAGTGGATTATGCATTCCTACTTGTAAATGCGCATTGAGATAGGCATACAACAGGATTTCATTGGATGGCAGTCCCTGTATATCGCACGCCTTGTTGAGTTGAATATTTCCTTCGGTCAGCGTGCCCGTCTTATCGACACACAGCACATCCATGTTGCCGAAGTTCTCAATCGCGTTCAACCGCCGCACGATCACACCCTTTGCCGCCATCTGTTGTGCACCAGTAGACAATGTGACGGTTACAATCACCGGCAGCATTTCAGGCGCGATGCCCACCGCCAGCGCGATGGCAAATAAGAGTGAATCAATGGGCGGTTTGGCGGCAAAAACATTGATGGCAAAGACGAACAGCACCAGCACCAGGATGATTTGCATGAGCAGATAACCGAAATGCCGAATGCCACGCTCGAAGTCGGTTTCTGGTGCGCGCAGGGTCAGACGCCGGGCAATTTCGCCAAAAGCAGTTTGGGTTCCGGTATGCACAATCAACGCCGATGCCGTGCCAGTGCGTACACTTGTACCCATGAACACACAGTTGCTGCGCTCAGCAGTGCTGGCCGTTTCGGGGGCAATTCCCGGTTTCTTTTCAACGGGAAAGCTTTCACCCGTCAGCGCGGCCTGATCGACATAACAGTCTTTGGAATGCAGCAGCACCCCATCACCTGGAATTAAGTTTCCAGCGGAGAGCAGAACAACATCACCAGGCACAACCGAACTGGTGGGGACTGAAACTGATTTTCCATCACGCAATACGGTTACTTTGATCTCCACGCGCGCCAGCAGCTTTTCGACGGCGTTCGTCGCGTTATATTCCTGGACAAAACTCAGCACTGTACTGCCAATAATGACGAGGAGAACCACACTGGCATCAACCCATTCGCCGACGAGCGCAGAAACACAAATTGAGAATATCAAAATCAGAATCAGTGGATTTTTGAATTGCTTCAGAAAAGATATCAGAACCGCACGTCTTTTATGGGGCTTGAGCGAATCTAAACCAAGTGCTTCTAGTTTTCGCTGAGCCTGGGCGGTCGTTAATCCTTGAGCGGTGGTGTCTAGCTGGGGAAACAGCGTTTCAGGCGGTTGGCTCCAATAGGCAGCATTCGGTGTGAGCATCGGAATGCTCCTTCTCTCACTATTGGTTCTCATTACCATGAGTGTAGTGCTCGCAACTGCGGCGTTTTCTTGCTTTGATTGCCCTGCATCCGCGTCAAAATATGATCCAGAACGGTGACTGCCTCAGCCACAAATGCACCTTTGTTGAGCATCACGCATTCCGCGCGCTCGGACATGGCGGCGTCCGTCATTTCGGCACGAGATGGCAGACCTTCCTTGACGAAGTTTTCCAATACCTGAGTCGCCCAGATGACTGGTACATGTGCCGCTTCACAGAGCCAGAGCAATTCCTCCTGGATTTCTGCCATGCGCTCAAAACCGATCTCAACGGCCAGGTCGCCACGCGCGATCATGATTCCGAACGGCTGTTGACCCGCGCCCTGCACGATAATTTCGGGCAAATTTCGGACTGCTTTGGCGGTTTCGATTTTGGCGATGATAATCATTTGGTGGGCGTGGTCTTCGCCCATGCGTGCCTTTAGTTCCTGCTGCAACAAGGCTACATCGACCGCGCTCTGGACGAATGAGTAACCAATGGCATCAGCGTGCTCCACTACGAAATCCAGGTCGCGGCGATCATCCTCGGTGAGGGGTGACAATTGCAATTCCGTATCAGGGAAGTTTAATCCCTTGTCCGGACGCACTTTTTCGCCTTTTTCGCGAGCATTCGTCACCCGCAGCACTGCGCCTTCGGCTCCAATGGATTCGATTTGAGTGCCGATTCGCCCATCATCGATCCAAATACTCGCACCGACCTGGACTTGATCGAACACCTCTGGAATCAGGCATTCGACCTGAAACGGATAGGTTTTCGAGGACTGGGGCTTACCGCGCGTCAACAGCAGTTGATCGCCGATCGTCAACCGTTTACGGGATTTTGGTGCCAATACCTCACCCGTGCGTGCTTTAGGTCCACCCAAATCCATGAGAATGCGACACTCGCGTTTCTGGGTTTGCGCCGTATCACGTACATTACTGATGATGGCACTCCATACGTCGGCATCATCATGGGCGCAATTAATGCGTGCCCAGCTCATCCCTCGCCCGATCAAATCGCCAATCAATGCGCGATCAGTGGCGGCCTCGGTCGGCATCGTGACCATAATACGCACACGCCGATCTGAAGAGGATGCCCCTAATACGCGCCGTGCATTATGATCCAGCATTCGTTCGCCACGCTTAAACGCATGATCGGACGGACGTGGAGGGCGCTGTTTGAGAGGCAGGCGACAAATATCAGCGAGCGTGGCGATGACTGCATCCAGGTTGGCGAGAACACGCGGTTCACTGCGCCCCAGGGAGGATAACCCCAGCGGGGCCAGTGCCGCCTGGAGATCGCGTAGATCACGTCGGCGCAGTGCCAGATAGCACGCCAGATTGAGTCCGCCGATGAGAAACGAGCGTTGACGGATGGTGGAACACCAGGTTTCAAACTGCTCGTACCCTTCGCGGTAAATTTCCGCCCGAAGCTGTTGCAGTCTATGAAGCAAGTCCAATGGCGTTTCAATATTTGGCACGGATTCGGTTGGTGTTACCATGAACGGCCTTTCACTCGGCAATTGAAATCATCAAACAACGACTGATTATGGCGTACTTATACCCTGCTTCATCCGCCATATCTATATCGAGTCAGGGTTCGCGGCTCCCAGACGACGATGATGACGACCACCAATGCCAGGATCAAGCCAGTGACACGCGGATCGAAATACGAGCCATTGACCGGAAACAATTGCCAGGTGACGTTGGTCATCATGTGGAAGAGCGCCACGGCGAAAACGCTCTTGCCGGTATTGTTGTAGAGCCAAACGATAATCACTCGTTGGGTCACGGTGTAAAGTGACCACCAGGCAATCCACGTAATTGAACGGTCAGCCTGCGCCAACGCCACGTAGTGCCAGACCGCCCAAACCGATCCGAGGACGAGGCTGGCCCGGAGCGCGCCCCACCGATCCTGCATCGGGTC
>JBDTNB010000310.1:0-4427 GCA_039933955.1 Chloroflexota bacterium | reverse complement strand
GCAGCAGTTCGATGTTGTGGATCAGCGTACCGACGGGGATGTCGCGGATTTGCAGAGCGTCCCCAATACGAAGCTGCGCTTTTTCACCACTGGCAACCCGATCCCCTACTTTGAGGCCGAGCGGCGCAACAATGTAACGGCGTTCGCCATCTTCATATTGCAGCAGGGCGATGCGGCTGGTGCGATTAGGATCGTACTCAATCGCGATGACCTCTGCCGTCATATCAAACTTATTACGTTTGAAGTCGATGATACGATAACGGCGCTTGTGACCGCCGCCGCGATGGCGAACGGTGACACGCCCGGTGCTGTTACGTCCACCATGCTTGTGCAGGGCTTGCGTCAACGAGCGTTCCGGCGTGGACTTAGTGATTTCTTCAAAACTGTGGCCCGTCATTCCTCGGCGGCCTGCCGAAGTGGGCTTGTAGACTTTTACCGGCATAATTTCCCTACCCTACAGGTTGAACAACTCAATCGTCTGGTCTTCCGGGAGTGTCACGACGGCTTTTTTCCACTGGCGGGAGCGCACATACCAGTTGCGGCCCCGACGTCCGCGCTTGGCGGGCATCACCATCGTATTCACTTTGACCACATCCACATCAAAGATTACTTCAATCGCTTCTTTGATCTGGATTTTGTTGGCGTCCGGTGCAACCTCAAACACGTACTGGTTGAGTTCGTCGGATTGGATAGCAGACTTTTCCGTGACGACAGGGCGCGTAACCACGTCATAAAGATGTAATTCAGCCATTGTTAACTATTCCCCTGTCCCCAGATCGACTTGATGACATCCAGCGCATCCATCGGCACGATCACTTTGTCAAACTTCAGTAGATCGCGCACATTCAGATAGCTGGCTCGGATGATATGGGCATCCTTCAAGTTATGAATACTGCGCTCAACGTTCTCGTTACGTTCCGCTGTCAGCACCAATGCGGTTGATTCGGCCCCAACCAGCGCCGTCAGGATTTCCTGCATCGCTTTGGTCTTGGGTGCGTCCAACGACAGCGAGTCGACGAAAACCAACTGCTCATCGCGCAGCAGGGCGCTCAATGTGCAGCGGATCGCCTGACGGCGCATCTTCTTCGGCATATCTTTGGTATATTTGTGGGGCTGCGGCCCTTTCGGGCGACCACCGCCGACAAATTGGGTGGCGCTGCGCGCGCCGTGGCGGGCGCGGCCTGTACCCTTTTGACGATACCATTTCGCGGTGGTCAGGCTCACTTCGCCGCGCCGTTGTGTTTTGTGCGTGCCTAAACGGGCATTCGCCATCTGGCGGACATACGCCTGATGCATCAGCCCCGTATTGACTTCGACTTCAAAAATATCGGCAGGCAGATCAATCTTCTTGATCTCTTTGCCCGTCTGACTAATCACTGAAACTTTCATAATTGGGTTCTCCTCTCACCCGGCTCTACTTGCGACGACGCGGACGCGCCGGTTTGATGAGGACAATACCACCGTTCTGGCCGGGGACAGATCCCCGGACGGCCAGCAGGTTCTTTTCCGCATCGACCACCACAACTTCAAGGTTTTCAGTGGTCACGCGCTCGCTGCCCATATGCCCAGCCATACGCTTCCCTTTGAAGGTGCGACCAGGATACGTGTTCTGGCCGACGGAACCCGGCGCGCGGGTACGGTCAGAAGCACCGTGGGTCTTGGGTTGGCGGCGGAAATGATGGCGTTTGATACCACCCGCGAAACCGCGCCCTTTGCTCGTGCCGATCACATCGACACGTTCGCCTTTTGCAAATACGTCAGCCGTAATTTGCTGGCCTTCCGCTACATCGAGTTCGCCGTCTTTGACGCGGAACTCGCGCAGGTAGCGTAGGGCAGGCAGGTTGTTACGCTGCAAGTGACCGAGTTGGCCTTTGGTCAGGCGCTGCGGTTTGCTTTCGCCAAAGCCAAGCTGGATGCCCACGTAGCCGTCCCGATCCGCGGTGCGAACCTGGGTAACGTAGCACGGGCCAGCCTGGATGACGGTCACGGGGACTGCGTTTCCCTGCTCGTCAAATATCTGGGTCATGCCCACTTTTTTGCCAATAATGCCCTTCATAATCGTCACCCTTTACTTCACTACGATGTCGACGCCCGCGGGCAAGTTCAAACGCATGAGCGCGTCAATCGTCTTGCTATCCGGGTCAAGGACATCAATCAGACGCTTGTGGGTGCGGATCTCGAAGTGTTCCTGCGAGTCTTTGTCAATGAACGGGCTGCGCTTCACCGTAAATTTCTCGATACGGGTCGGCAGCGGCACTGGGCCAACCACGCGCGCGCCTGTGCGCTCGGCGGTTTCGACAATGCGCTGTACCGACTGGTCGAGTACCCGGTGGTCATACGCTTTTAGCCAGATACGAATTTTGTTCCTAACCATAGTTTCCCCATTCGCGGCGCGATTGTGTTTCCCTCTGTATCGTAGGGGCGTTCAACTGAACGCCCCTACAAGGTTTACAATCGTTTTTATCAGCCGCGTACTAACCGAGAATTTCGGTGATGACGCCCGCGCCGACGGTCAAGCCGCCTTCACGGATAGCGAATTTCGAGCCTTTTTCCAACGCCACTGGGGTAATCAGTTCGACTTCCAGGTTCACGTTGTCCCCAGGCATAACCATTTCCACGCCTGCGGGCAGGGTGATCGTTCCGGTCACATCCATCGTGCGGATGTAGAACTGCGGGCGGTAGCCGGGGAAGAATGCCTTGTGGCGGCCACCCTCGTCCTTACGCAGTACGTACACTTCGCTCATGAACTTCTTCTGACCCTTGATGCTGCCAGTCTTCGCCAGCACCATACCCCGGTCAATGTCATCGCGCTCAATACCGCGCAGCAGGATACCGGCGTTGTCGCCAGCTTGGGCCGAGTCCAGTTCCTTGTGGAACATTTCGATACCCGTTACAACCGATTTCATCGTCTCTTCGCGCAGACCGATGATTTCGATTTCCGTGCCTTTTTGCAGGCTGCCGCGCTCGACACGGCCAGTCACCACCGTACCACGACCCTTGATCGAGAACACGTCTTCGACGGGCATCAGGAAGGGTTTGTCGGTGTCACGAACCGGGGTGGGGATCCACTCATCAACCGTGTCCATCAGCGCCAGGATCGGCGCATATTCCGGCGCGTTCACATCAGTGCTGGTCGAGTCGTTGGCCTGCACGGCTGAACCACGAGTGACCGGTGCGCCGCCGAAACCGTAGCTCTCCAACAGTTCGGAGAGTTCCAGTTCGACCAGTTCCAACAGTTCCGGGTCGTCCATCTGGTCAATCTTATTCAGGAAGACCACCATCGCGGGGACTTCTACCTGACGGGCGAGCAGCACGTGCTCGCGGGTCTGGGGCATCGGGCCGTCTGGTGCGCTCACGACCAGGATTGCGCCGTCCATCTGGGCAGCACCCGTGATCATATTCTTGATATAGTCACGATGTCCTGGGCAGTCCACATGTGCATAGTGGCGCTTGTCGGTTTCGTATTCGACATGACGGATGTTAATCGTGATACCGCGCGCCTTTTCTTCCGGCGCGTTATCGATTTCATCATATTTCATCCGTTCGGCCTGTCCCTTCATGCCCAGCACTTTCGTGATGGCGGCGGTGAGGGTGGTCTTGCCATGATCGACGTGACCAATCGTGCCGATGTTCACATGGGGTTTGTTACGTTCGAACTTTGTCATTTTGAGATCCTCTTCTTGCGATACTTACTGAGACTTATTTTACATTGTGCCGGTCAGGTATCCACTGTCCCGCCACATCTGAATTACTGCTTTTCGCGCGGGTGTCGCCACCCGGATCACGCATCTTATTGGTAGGGGCACGATATGTCGTGCCCCTACTTTTCTTTTAGCGCCCGCCCTTGATGACTTCGTCGGCGATGTTGCTGGGCGCTGCCGTATAGCGTTCAAATTCCATCGAGAAACTGCCGCGTCCCTGCGTCAGGTTACGTATGTTGGTCGCATAACCGAACATCTCACCCAGCGGAACCGATGCGTGGATCGAAGTCGTTCCCGCGCCGCGTGGATCCATCCCGGAGATGATGCCGCGCCGTGACGATAAGTCGCCGACAACCGTGCCGGTGTAATCCTCTGGCACAACCACTTCGACTTTCATCGTTGGCTCCAGCAGCACTGGGCCGGATTTCTGCACGCCTTCCTTCAAGCACATCGACCCGGCGACCTTGAAGGCCATTTCAGACGAGTCAACATCATGGAACGCGCCGTCAACCAGCGTCGCTTTCATGCCGACCACCGGGTATCCGGCGATCACACCGCCCGCCATCGCGTCCTTCACACCGTTGAATGACGGCTTGACGAACTCTTTGGGGATCGTACCGCCACGAATGTTGTCCACGAACATATTCTCTTCACCCGCTGGCAGTGCAAGACGTTCTTCTTCGGTCAGCGGATCAAACTCGAACACGACGCGGGCATATTGACCCG
>JBDTNB010000309.1:0-4534 GCA_039933955.1 Chloroflexota bacterium | reverse complement strand
ACTCATAGTGTGAGCCTTTTTCATGACCATTTCAACTCGCACCACTGGTTAATAACTCTCGGCTGATTTACATTATTTTCGCTCCCCTATACGCTAGGCGATTGTGCCGCCTAGCGCCTTCTGGCAGGGAGTTTACATTGATTCCCGTGAATGCTGTTACGGAGTTGTCAGCCCGCAAATTTTCCAACCGCCCTCATTCTTCATCGTCAGGGTTAGGGTAGGAAAATCAGCCGTCGTTGAAGTGCCTGCGGCTGAGACAGTTATGTATTTGCCGCTAACGCTCACATCGGCTGTGTCGCCACTCTGGTTAGCGGTTTCGTATTTAAACCCCGATACATCGAATTTGGCTCCACTGATCTCTAAAGCCACTTTTGCGGAATCGCTAAAATTTGTCAACGTGCTGATTGAGGCATCTGGTGAATTACAGACAAATTGATCGACAGGATCGCCATTGTATAAAGCGTCAAAATATCCTTTTGCTGAAGCTGCGGGGTCGTCGGACGCGGCAGCTTCACTCATTGCACTATCTGTGGGCGAAACCGTAGTTGATTCTACTTTGGTCGGTGATGGTGCTGAGGTAGCCTTCGGGGCGCTAGCGCCGCATCCCGCCAAAATGATCGTGAATATGAGCGCCCATATAACTGCGAACGCAGAACGCGATTTCATGAATTTTCCTCCGGGGAAATTTTGATTGGCAGGCAACCTACAAAGTGTCACCTTCGTCAGAACATTCAGCACTCGGCTCGAATCACATCCGCGATATGCTATGAGCCAGATAAATGTGCCGACAATTAGGTCTGACGGAGTTTAGCATAGGCTCTAGAAATGAGAGAGTGATCTATATACCGTCCATTTTGCGTATGAAATCTTGCTTTTTTGTAATGCATCTGGTCGGAGGAAATTGTATTCGTACCTGTAGGCTTCCAATGGCTCAGGTATGAATTCTCTAACGGATGCTGCATAGGCGGGTGGAGAGACCCCAGTGTATACTAAAATAAAGTATTTATGCGGTCTAACACATGCCAGCTTCCAAGCCACAACGCCAAATTGATTGGGAAACCGTCTGGAAAAGCCTGAATTGGGACGATGACCAGCGCCAGCAGGTCGCCAATGAAGAGCGTTTGCGCCAGCGCGCCCAGCATTATGCCGCGCCCGCCAGGGATCAAAACGATGTGCTGGAGGATGTACGGGCGGTTTTGGCCTTCAATCTTGGCGGCGAAAACTATGGCGTGGATGTGCGTTATGTTTTCGGAATACGGGCACTGGGCACGGTGGCGCATGTTCCCGGAACGCCCCTTTTTTACCAGGGTGTGATTAACGTGCGCGGGCGAATTCTGACGGTTTTCGACCTGCGTGGTTTTTTCCAGATACCCCACGCAAGTGATGACGGAGTGCCTGCTGAAGTCGTCATCGTCCACGCTGGAAAGCTGGAAATGGCGATTCTGGCGCATCAGGTCATCGGGGTTCAAAGTATCCCCGTATCGACCATCAAACCGATTGAACATATGCCCTACACACTGGGCTTGACGAGTGAAAAAATAATCCTGCTCGATATAGCGCAGTTATTCCAAGATGAACGTTTGATTGTGGGTGGAGTGAACGAATGAACACTGTAGAAAAACCTGCCAGCAGCCTTTCTCTAAACCACTTTGTTGAGTCGGCGACCAGCCTGTCGGTGCTGGCGATGGCTGTGGCGGCTGCGGTTCCAGTGCTGCTGCTGAGTTTCGCAATGGGGTTGAACACAGCCTCATTATTGCTGTGGGTCATTGCCTCATTGATAGGCGGCTGGCTGTTCGGCATTCTGATGCAGTTTCTTAGCCGTCCGCGATTTGACAGCCTGTTGGATACCTATGTGCAGACACTCGAACAGGTGGTGCGCGGCGATTTGCGTCAGCGCCTGGATGTATCGACTTTATCAGCAAAAACCGATGAGGAACGGATGCTTGTCCGCCTCGGTGATGCCGTCAACCGGATGCTGGATCGTTTGCAGGACGTTGTGACCGAAATCAGCGATGCCTTGCAGCGCATCGACAAAGATACCGGCGAAATTCTGACGGCGACTTCACGCCAGATTTCGATGGCGAACGAGCAGGATGCCGTTGTGACCGAAACGACGGCCACCGTCAATGAAGTCCGCGCGACGGTTACGGAAACCGCCGAACGTGCTCAGAGCGTGGCAGAAACCGCCCAGATCTCCGTCGATATTTCCCGTACCGGCAGTGAAGCCGTTTCCCAGACCATTTCCGGCATGGAACTCATCCGCCGCCGTGTGGAAGACATCGCCGACAACATTTTGGTGCTGTCCGAACATACGCAGCAAATCGGCGAAATTATCGCGACGGTCAACAATCTGGCCGATCAATCGCGGATGTTGGCGCTCAATGCTTCGGTGGAAGCCGCCCGTGCCGGTGAAGAAGGCAAAGGTTTTGGTGTCGTCGCTTTAGAAGTCCGCAACCTCGCCGATCAGAACCGCGATGCAACCGTGCAGGTGCGCGAAATCCTGGGCGAAATTCAACGCGCGACCAACGCCGCCGTGATGGTGACGGAAGAAGGCAGTAAGGGTGTCGATCATGGGCAGGATTTAGTAAATCGTGCGGGTGGCTCGATCCGTGACCTCTCCCATGCCATCGAAGAGGCAGCGCTGGCGGCCATGCAAATCGCGGCCAGCACGCGCCAGCAAACCATCGGCATGGATCAACTGACCCAGGCCATGCGCACCATCAAACATGCGACGACTGAAACCTTGAGCACGACTATGCAGGTGAAAGCCAGCGTCCAAAACCTGCGCGATGTCGCTAACCGCGTCAATTCGGTTCTGTCAGGGCTGAAACTATGAGGTGGGGGATTGCCCTCAGTGTTTGTGTGATATTGCTGCTATCAACGCCCATTCTGGCGCAGGACGCCGACTCAGGTCGCCCGGTCATTGACCCCGCGACCATTTTTGCGCCCGGAGTTGATGTCGCCGAAACGCTGCCTGTGCTGAATTACGACAATGACGCGCGGCTGGTTTGGTATTTTGATCCTCAGAAGAATGATTGGCAGTCGTACAAATATCCATCTGATTTAGATCAAATTCAGGATTACCAACGCCGAAGCGATGGAACATATTTACTCAGCAACAACTACTATGAAGGCATTGCAGGCGCGATTTGGGATCAGGTCTGGTTGTTTGTTCCTGCTGCGGGGTTAATTGAGCACCCACCAAAAATTTGCGGCCTCGTACAATTCCTCACCAACGAAGGTCAATGGCGGCTGACCAAATTGGATGATGGGCTGTATCACCTATGCAATACGGAAACAGGGAAATTGAGCGAACCACTGCCCGCTGATCTACAGACCAGTGTTGATAAAGTTTGTTTCAATGGCGAAGGAACGGGAGTTCCAGTTACATCCCCCGATGAGAAATGGGTAGTCTTTTACTCTTGTTATGGCATAACCAGTCCCCCAATCTACACGGTTTATAGTTATGAGGTTTCAGGAGGTCTTTTTAACCGTATCGGTTCAACAGAAATAGCTCAATACATTAATATCGCTGATTGGATTGATGATACCCATCCACTTATCCGTGTTGGAGACGTGTTTGAGGGTGGAAGTCACGAAGTATATGTGGGTGATGTGACTACCAACGATAGCCTGAAACAAATCGCGGATCAGTATTCATATAAGCCAATATTGGTAAGAAACCCGGACAGACTTTTTTGGATTTCGTTCGACTGGGCCGAAAATAAAGATGCCCCTAAGTCGCTCAAGCAATACGATTTTTCATCTGGGGAAACAAAATTATTGTGGCGACGTTCGTGTGAACTTGAATGCGAAGCAACCGACGTGGTTTGGGCGGACAATGACCTTGTTGTTCTATTGGACGGTTATCCGATGTCCGTAGAATTTCGAGGAATATTTTGGAGTCTCAAAACGGGTAAGTTGCTATACAGCGTGGTTAATACATACAGAATCTATCCCTTGAACAATCACACGTTTTTGTTTAATACCTTTGACGAATCTGTAAATTCAACTGTATTTAGAGGCGTGCAATTTCAGAACGGGACAGTACGAGAAATTGTCTACCCCGACGCCTCTACTGGTCATCCACGAGACATTTATGTTTCGCCAAGCAGGGAATATCTGCTGATTGTAAAGGCTGGTTATCAGGTCTATGGGGCTGATGTCTATGATTTGGTCAATCAGCGTCGATATGTTTTAACCCAGGATTTGGGAGATGAATATTCCTACAATATTCAATGGGCTAATAACAGTCTGCTTCAAATTGATGTTTTAAAACAGGTAGAGGCATGTGGTTACGAGCGTTGTATCTTCGGCAGTTGGCTCGTTCGCATACCGGATGAAAGTGCTGTTTCATGACCAACTCCTCTGATGCCGACCTGCTCAATATATTTTGGAGCGAAGTAGGGGACTACCTCGCGTCCTTAAACAATGGTTTGCTGCGTGTCGAAACGGCCACAGCCGACGATAATCAAGCGCTGCTGCGGGAGATGAATCGTTTCGCCCACAGCATGAAGGGCGCGGCGCACGCGGT
>JBDTNB010000308.1:0-4551 GCA_039933955.1 Chloroflexota bacterium | reverse complement strand
GCTTTTCGGTGTTCGGCCAGTTGGTGTGAATCTCCCAATTCTGGATGTCGGTCACGATCAGCAGCGGCGGGTTATTCAGCTTTTCGCGGTACTGTAGCAACTGCTGGTAGGCATCGTTCAGATCGTTATATTTGCCGGGGGCTTTGTACTCAATGGCGAATAAGCCCTCGTAAAACACATCAGCGAAACCCTGCCCACCCGCGTCTTTTTTGATGCTGGACTCAAATCCGAAGCGCCGCCCCTGCGAATCCACGCCTTCCCCGGTAGGCCGTTCGTGACCCACCAGATCGCATAATTCCATGAAGTGAATCTGGTAACTCTGGCGTTCGCCCAGCGTGGTATTCTGCCAGCGGGCGGCGAACTGCTGCGGGGTATTGGCGTTCATTAGTGTTCCTCTGTATTTTGTCTTCTCCCCCTCTCTGTACACGGAGAGGGGGCCGGGGGGTGAGGTTTCCTACAACTCTAGCCCATTTCCCCGCCTATGTGCAAACCGACTTACATCCCGCGCCCAGGTTGGAATCTTCGAACCTAAATCGCTTGACTTTTCAGATCAAATGTTCTATACTGGAAGGTCGTGGAGTTTGGCATCCGCCGCCGACTTGACAACGCCAAAAAACGACGGATTCGCCGAGTCGTTTTCGTCGCTATATCGCCCATCCATGTTTGGTCTTTGCTCAATCTTTTAACTTTCAGCTTTTAACTACTTATCACTCATTACTTTTCTGCATAGTCACGCCGCCGCTGCAACGCAAAAAAGGACACCTTCCGCACTACCAGTAAGGCGTCCTGACATCTGTTACTCGAACGAGTCGCAGTTATGCCCGTTGGGGGAACAACATCTTAGAAGGGCGGAAAAGCCGCATCGGCGGGGGTAATCGGACGCCACATGCGATAATGGAGGCCGGTGGGAGGGAGGTTAAAGCGATTCCCAAGCACATCAAAACCCAGCTTTTCATAAAAGCCCAGCGCATTTTCGCGCGCCTCGCACCACAGATATAGTCCATGCTCACAGGCGACGTAGGCACAAGCGGTTTGTATCAGCGCCGTCCCATAACCCTGGCCGCGCACCTGGGGCAGCGTCGCCATGCCGCGCAGCAGCCACAGACTGTCGATATGGCTGCCCGCGAATTCTTTGGGAGCCTGATGCAAAAGGCTGGCGATCCCGACCAAACGTTCCTGTTTAAATGCGCCAAGATGCAGCGTATCCAGGGCATCATCGCCCAGATAGACGTTCATCGCAGGACTCAAATCCGGGCGCAGGATGGAGGCACGCAATTCGCGCGCCAGCGACACACTGATGACGCGGACATCGATCTGGGTTTCTGATTCAATATTGATGTTCGGCTGGTACATATTTCATCCTTCAATAGGCGTCGTTATGGGCGGCTACAGCACCCGTAAAACCTGCCTCGCTATCGTTGTTCATGCATTTCGTTACAATAAGGCAAAAACAGAAGGTGTGTCACCTATCGAAAGAAAGGTATTGGGAATGGAAAGCGCGCAAACTTAGACTAAAGACTGAAGACAGGCGATGCAATTTGTGATGAAATAAAAGACAAAGGTAGATCGTCAAAGGGTGATGGCGATCCGCTAGAACCAAATCACCAATACGATTCGTATACCTTTGCGTTATAATGGTCATAGTTTGTAATGTTTGGATGTATCATGACTGAAGTCAATCTCGTCCTACAAGATACCCAGCAGCAGCCCCCACCTACCCGTGCCGATGCACTCAAAAACCGCGCCCTGATTCTGACGACTGCGGCGCGCCTGTTCGTGGAAGGCAACGTCCACGATGTGACGATGAGCGACATTGCCGAGGCGGCTGAAATCGGCAAAGGCACACTCTACCGGCACTTTGATAACAAGGCGGAATTGTGCCAAGCGCTGCTTGACGAAGACCAACGCGCCCTGCAAGACCGCGCCCTGGAATACTTCCGCACGCAGGGCAATCCGCTCGATAACCTGGGTTGGTTTTTGGTGGAAGTCGCGCTGTTTGTGGATCGCAACAGCCATTTATTGTGCGTCAGCAGCGACCATATCATGACGCTGGAACATCCGGCGCATTGGTGGTGGCGGCAGACCATTCGCGGCCTGCTGGGACAATTGAATCTCCCCGGCGATGTCGAATACTTCGCCGATCTCCTGTATGTGATGCTGGACGTGAACACCATCTATTTCCAGCGCAAAAATCAGGGCTACCCCATCGAGCGCATCACCGACGGCCTGCTCGATACCCTCCATCGAATCACAGCTTAAACGGACTCTCGTCCGTTTCTAATCATTCTCTAATGGAAATCAGACATGCGAGGGTGTATTCTTAGCTCGTAAACAAAAACGGACTAAAGTCCGTTTACTAAACGAGAAAATCAGGAGCACACCCTCATGGCTAAATGGAATATTGACGCAGCACACGCATCCGCCGAATTCGCGGCCAAACACATGATGATTACCACCGTTCGCGGCGGTTTTAAGAATGTTACCGGAACGATTGACTTTGACCCGGCGCATCCGGAACAGGCTTCGGTGGAAGCTGTCATCGACGCCACCTCAATGTCGAGCACAGGCGTCGAACAGCGCGATAATCACCTGAAAAGCGCCGACTTCCTGGAAATCGAAAAGTACCCAACCATCACCTTCACGAGCACCAAAGTCGAACCGAGCGCTGACGGCAAAGAAGCCAAAGTGACCGGCGACCTCACTCTTCATGGTGTGACCCGCCAGGAAACCCTGAACGTCGAATTCCTGGGTCAGGTCAACAGCCCCTTCGGCGATGTGCGTGCCGGATTTGCCGGAACGACCAAGATCAACCGTGAAGAATACGGCCTGACCTATAATATGGCGTTGGAAGCGGGCGGCTGGCTGGTTGGCAAAGAAGTGACCATCAGCCTGGAAGTCGAAGCGATCCTCGTCCCGGAAACCGCAGCAGTCTAATTTCAACTGTTGGTAAATGTGGAATTTGTAGGGGCACGACATGGCGTGCCCCTACTTTTATGGCAGTTGGATGTGGATTTCGAGCAATCCCATACGGATGACATCGCCTTCCTGGATCGGCTGCGCGTCGTTGGCCGCGACCTGCTGCCCGTTGAGGTATGTGCCGTTGTTGCTGCCCAAGTCCATCAGATAAACGCAGTCACCGCGCAGATATACACAGGCATGTTCACGCGAGACGCCATGTTTGCGGGCGTTATAGCGCATCAGATCGACATCCGGCTTAAACCCGGTTTGCGCATCTGAGCGCCCGATGATGACGGATTGTTCGTCGGCTAAGGTGAAGGTTTCTACCTGATTGTAAATATTGAGGTAAACTTTCTTCCGGGTATTGTCGGAGTCGCTCATGGTTGAAAGCACATCTTCAAGCCGGTCTGCTGCGCGCACCGTTTCCGGTGATTGGTGCAAGCGTGTGAGCAAATCCTTACTATCTCGCTGGTAAACCATATGCGGATGACTCCATAGTTTGTAACGCTATGCAATTCATTGTAATACATGTTAACGTTTTACCGTGTAGAATTTTTCCGAAAAAATAGTAAATTTTCAGTAATATACGCAGTCTTAGAAAATCGTACTACCTCAGATATGACGATTCCGTCACATTTTTATCGGAAGCGGAGCGAAAACACCCATGTTCGCACTACAAGAAACACAAATTGAAGCCGGTTTCATCGAAGGCGCGGCCTTCCAGCATTTCCCGGCAGACACATTCCCGACGATCCATCCGGTGCATTGGTTACACTCGCATTTTGCGGTTGGCGGCTGGAGTCCGTTGCAGCGTTTGAGCGGGATGCTCACCGCGCATATGACCAGCATCGCGCCGCAGAACGGCTTCACCTGGCATCCACATCGCGGACTGGAAATTTATACCTGGGTGCTGGAAGGCACGCTGTATCACGAAGATACGACAGGCGGCAAAGGTGAAATCCGCGCCGGGGAGATCCAGCGCATGTTTTCCGGCGATTGGATTGAGCATCAGGAACTCAATCTGAGCGACAAACCCGCCCGCGTGATCCAAATTTGGTTCATCGCGGATCGCCAGTATCGCGGCCTGGAACCGCATTATCAGCAGGCCGGATCGGATGATCTGCCGCGCCAGACGATTGGCGATGCGGACGTATATACACTGATTGGCGAAGACTCGCCGCTGGAACAGCACATGACCGGCAGGCTCACGGCGGCTACCGTCCAACCGGGCGGCTCAACCACGCTGCAAGCCCCGCGCCCCGACGAAGATTTATTCCTGTATGTCACCGACGGCACAGGCCAAACTGCTTATGATGGCGAGGACATTTCACTCGGCCAATATGATGTGATTCTGGCGACGCCGGATGTTCAGGCCGCGACGCTGACCGCAACCGGGGACGCACCCCTGCATTTCCTGAGTTTTTATCTGCCCAAATTTTTGGGTTAAAGTAACATCCCCTCCCCTAGCCCCTCCCCACTTCGTAGAGAGGAGAACAAATGGAGAGGAATGCTAAACGAAGCCCAACCTTCAATCTAATGTATACGTCTGATGTGAATTCAAATGGCAAAAAAGGGAAACGTCCGTCAAGATAG
>JBDTNB010000307.1:0-4568 GCA_039933955.1 Chloroflexota bacterium | reverse complement strand
AAAACCCTTACTCTTGAGATGTAACTGATACTCATGAAAGGGATATTCACATGGCAACAATTCAAATTGTAAAGTTCCGTGTCAACGATGGCGCGAATGAGGACGAATTCCGCGCCCTTAATGAACGCTTCCAGCGCGAAGTAGCGCCAAAGCTGCCGGGGTTGGTGCGGCGTGAAGCGACTTGTTCGGCTGATGGTGAGTGGTTGTTAGTTTTGCGTTACACCGATCTGGAAAGCGCCCACAATGCCGGAAAATCCGATACCAGCGACATCTCTCAAAAATTCATGTCTTTTATCAACATGAGCAGCATGTCCGCCTCGTTTTACGATCTTGTCAGCGAAGGCTAACTACGGTTCAAGATAAACGAAGTACGCCAATTCTAGACATCAGCATGGAGCCATGATGGTAACTGGTAAGAACCGCCTGGAAGCCTTTAGCGATGGCACATTTGCTATTATTCTCACCATTCTGGTGCTTGAATTACATATCCCTCATTTAGAGAATAATTCCCTGCAAGCGTTCCTTGCAGGGATGAGTGTACTTGCGCCGAAACTGTTGAGTTTCCTGTTCAGCTTTTTCATCATCGCCATTTTCTGGGTCAATCATCATCATATCGTGCATCAAATCGAAAAGGTTGATGCAAAGCTCTTGTGGCTGAACATCATATGGCTTTTCTTCGCCTGCCTTTTTCCATTTTTGACGGCGTTTATTGGTGATTACCCAGGCAATCCTTTTGTCGTTGCTCTCTACCCGCTTAATATGGCGTGCGCAGCTATCACGTTAGGCGCATTCTGGAAATATGCCTTTGTGGATAGCAACCTGGCCCCCAACACCTTGACTCAAGAACAAAAACAAAAGCGTATTCGCCAGGATCGAATCGCAACAGCCGTCAATATCGTATCAGCGGCATTGGCGTTTGTCTGGGTTCCGATCACTTTAATTATCATCATCGTTATGCCTTTTCTGTTCGTTGTTCCTGAATTGCTTTCCAATCGCTCTGAAGAATAGATGCCCAAGGCAACTGAAAAAATCGCCCTGATTACTGATGGCACCAGCGGGATTGGCAAACAAACCGCTGTAGCATTAGCAAGGTTAGGCGCGCACGTGATCGTTACTGGGCGCAGTCGAGCCAGCGGTGAAGCCGCCGTTAATGAGATCAAACAACTTAGTGGCAGTCAGCAAATTGATGCCCTTATGGCTGATCTCTCGACCCAGCGCAAGATGCGCCGACCACTCTCGGCACTCACCTCAAACCCAATCCGCTCCAATGCATCGGTAAGACGAGTGGTGCGACGAGCGTAGGTCGGCAGCCATTCGGGGAAGCGTTCGGCAAAGGTCTTTTTCGGACATTCTAGGTTCAAGCATCGAAACCGGCGCACCGTGAGTTCCAGATATACCCCCTGCCCGATGCAGGGCAAGTCCTGTGGACGGCGCGGATACCAGCCATGACTGTGTTGTGAGACCCGCTGGCAGTTCGGGCAAACAGCGGCTGTTGCCGTGCTGCTCGCTTCAACGATGAGACGATCATCTTCTCTTCGCGTCTCTGTAATGACGAAACCGGGTAAGGTAAATGGGAGTGCCTCGATAACCACTTTCCTAACGATGACAGCCGATATTCATCGTCCAAGTGTATTCCTTCCCTTCGATTAACCCCTGTTTCTACATAATGTGCGGAAGAGCCGAAATTTTGCTAACTCAGTTGTCAAAACTGACGGGGCAAAACTGTAGGATTACTCAGGTTGAGAACACCGAGTTTGCTATGCTGCAAGTAAGCATTAGTACGATGCGAGGATGTACTTTGAACGATTATACGCCAAGTTCGCAGATTGAGAAAAAGATCGAGGATAAATCATCACAAAAGCAGACCGGTTTTAAACAACTGGATTTGACCATAGCGTATCGAGCTTTGATTCAGTCCTTTGTTCAATCAGACGAGATAACCATATCTGAGATCGAAACCGAGAAGCAGGATGAAAATGTGTACGACAACTCGTGAGATTGTCGTACCCGTTGTAGACTCACCTCACCAATTACTTGTCATTGTACGTCTATCGGCGTACAATCAGACTGATGAGGCTTATTATGACGGAGAACCTGCTCTCACCAGCACAGGCAGCGGAGATCGCCGGATGCCATAAGGACACGATCAGACGCGCTGTTCATTTCGGATTGCTCAAGGCGCAAAAAGTTGGACGGGTTTTTGCGATCTCACCGGAACACCTCAATGAATGGATCGCAACAGGAATGCCAAACCATCGGCGAAAATCAACACGCAAAGTGAAGATCGAAGAACAGTCACTTAGCAACAAAGAAAGCAGTGAAGAACCATAAACATGAGGAAATAGGCTGATGCCCGCCAAGCGAAAGTATCAATCCCAAGCGAGTGTTGAACACCCGGTAATGCCGGGTATACTGCCACTAGATCGTGCTGTAGCAGTATATTATCGCCAATCGTCCATGAAACAAGTTGGCAATATTTCGACAGATATGCAGCAAATTGACCTCCCGCGCTACATACATTCTCTTGGCTGGGAAGAAGACGTAATCATCTTGATTGATGAAGATGAAGGCGTGAGCGGTGCAAAGCGGATTGATGAGCGCAAAGGCATGAGTCGTCTATTCGAACTCATCATTACGGGGAAAATTGGTGCTGTTGCGGTACAAGCGGAGGATCGTCTTTTCCGCGATGAAACACAGATTCAGGTCAACGTTTTTCTTGATGCGTGTGTTAAAAATAATGTCCGCGTAATCACACCTTTTTTCAAATACAACTTTGCCGACAAGCACGAAGGATCCTACCACCGTTTGCTATTCCGCATGAGAGCGGAACAAGCGGCTGACTTCTTGAACTCGTATGTGCGCGGGCGTCTATTTGCCGCCAAAGAGCGTATGATGCTGCTCGGCATGTGGATGGGCGGGAACATCAACCTTGGTTTTATGGTAGATAACCGAAAATATTTATCAAGTGGTATCCCTAACCCGAATTGGCGCAAGTTTGAGCCATTTGAACCGTGTGCAAAAGTAGTAGTTGAATTGTTCGACACATTCGTTCGCTTTGGTGGCAATCTTCGCAAAACTCTTGCCCACGTCCACGAGAACGGACCCCACTTTCCTGATTTCGATGATCCCGATTTTCAAAGGAATGTGCCTCCAGGGTATATTTGTGATAAGCCGATGCGAATGCTGAAGCGCGGCGGCGTGTATTGCCCAAGTAGAATGGCAATGGTCAATATGATGACAAATGCTGTTTACCTGGGGCATTGGATGCATAAAGACCGAGTTGTTCAGTGGAACAATCATCCAGCTATCGTACCAGAGGAACTGTTTTACCGTGCCTTCAATTACCTATCGCCATACATGCTTACAGGGGAACCCAATCTGCAATACACACCAGCGTTTTACCGCGAGCGATCAAAGGAAGATCGAGATCAGGCGAAACCCATTTATAAAGGACTGATTGGCACTTACTACGAAGGAGAGTGGCGGCAGGCAACTGCCTGCTGGAGTGCGAGTATGAAAGCATATGCCTACTCTACGAGGCGAAACGATTTAGCCACCAATCAACATACTCTCTGGTCACGGCGCTGCGATTACTTCGATCAGGTCATCACCGAAATGATGCATAATAAGTTGCGCTCGGCTTTTGACCGGCAAGTCTGGGAAAATGTACTGGCAAACGCTGAAGGCGATTTCGATACCGAGCGCCGAGCCTTAACGACACAAATGCAAAGCGTAACGCAAAAAATGCAGGCTATTTCTTAGCTATGTTCAAATTCCATCATTATTTCAGGCACTGGAAGTGGAATACAAAAATTACGAACAGGAACAAAACCGTTTACAACAGAAGTTAGCCACTTTGGAACGCCGTGTACAGCGCCAGGAAGCTTTATTGCAATTGGCACGTCAGGCCGAGAACGTACTTGCAAACTGGGATCACATGAGTTTGAAAGATCAACGAACGGTTGCATACGCCTTCATCGTGCGGATTCTAGTGACACCAACCGGAAAACATCGGGTTGCTGATGTCGAAATCCAGTGGCGCGACGAAAGCAAAGATACGTTTGTTCTGCCCTACCGCGCCGACAAATGGACTTTGTGGACACCTGCGGAAATTGAACGGTTAACGGAATTACTGGAACGCAAAGAGACTCAGATAGAGATCGTTCAGGCACTTCCTGAGCGTAACTGGCGGGCAATCCGCATCAAGATTTACGAGATTATTGGCACGCGATCCTTTTACATTGTACCGAAAGTGGTCCGTGATGAAGAAACATATGCAGCCTATCTTGAACGGCTGGAAAGGAAGGAAAAAAGCCAGCGGCATACTGGTAGCGCACGCTGGCAAAAAGCAGAAATGGATAAACTGGAGGAGATGTTGACATCAGGGGCAACACAACTTGAGATTGCTGCTGCATTGCCCTATCGGAGCTGGCAGGCGATTCGCCGCCGGATTATTTTGCTGCGCGGCCCGCGGTTTACAATCCTGGATTCGGGTCGCCTTGAAGACGGTGAGACTTACGAAGCGTATCTGTCTCGTGACCCTTCAGTTGCAGAGACGATGGCCTTCC
>JBDTNB010000306.1:0-4583 GCA_039933955.1 Chloroflexota bacterium | reverse complement strand
TGAATGCCTCGATTGAGGCGGCGCGCGCCGGGGCACATGGTCGCGGTTTCGCGGTAGTGGCGGATGAAGTGCGCTCGCTGTCGCAAGGGTCAACACAGGCGGCAAAACAGGTGCGGGCGATCCTGGGCGAAATCCAGGCGGCAATGAAGGAGAGCATCCGCGCGACGGAAGAGGGTTTGCAGGGGGTGGATGCGGGGGTCACGATGACACAGCAGGCCGACAGCGTGATGGTTCAACTGGCGGACAATATTTCTACGACGTTCAAGTCAGTCAACCGAATTTATGACATTATCCGGCAGCAGGTGGACGGATTGGAAGAAATCGCGATCAGCATGGAACGGATTGACCGCATCACCCAGAAAAACCTGTCGAGCACACGGGCGGTTGAGGTGGTGGCGCTGGAATTGACGCGAGTTGCCACTGATCTGCAAATCACCGTCGGCGTGAGCGGGTTTGGCCGGTCACAGCAGCCCGCCGTACAGGATGATGCTGGCCACAATCCCGAAGAATATGCCCGACAAGCCAATAGCAATGCCTAACAACAGCGCCCGCCGCAGCAGGGAACGGCGTACCCGCTGGCGACCCTGATTGCGGGCATTTTGCTCTTGCAGATGGAGTTTGCTGCGCTGAAGCCGGGTATCGATTTTTCCAAGCTGGCGACGCGCCTGCACATTCATCGGGTTGATTGCCAGGATATTTTGCAGGCAGACCCGTTTATCGCTGTCGGACTCGATCACATCCAACAAGGCCAACCAGACCTGCTCGTTATAGGGGTCAATATTGGCGGCCTCGCGCCATAAATCGTGCGCCATCTTGCGTTTGCCGGCTGAATAGGCCACGCGCCCCGCCTGCATGAGATCAGCAAAACTTGACTGTTGACTCATAACCTACGTGAATCCTGATATTTCTTTATAACAATTATGACGTAGGGGCCTGCCATCGGCAAGCCCCTAGTATGGGTATGTTCGTTCTATTGCCAGACGAAAACGGGTTATTGCCCCCACGCGCCAGGATAATTTTCATCCTCGTTACTAGTGAGTTGATATAACACGCTCAACGTTTGGTCAAATACATAGATATTGTAGTAACCATTGCGGTTGCTGGAGAAAGCGATATATTTCCCATCGGGGCTGTAAACGGGATAAATATCGTCAGCATTGGTTTCATCCGGAATGGGTAGGAGCGGTGTACCCGTGCCATCTGCGGGACGGATGATAATATCGTCATTGCCGGGTTCGTTGATGGATACGGCTGAATAAACCAATTTCGTGCCATCCGGCGACCAGTGCGGCGACGATTCGGTGAAGTTCTTGAGGTCGTTGGTCACGGCGGTCTGGGTCAATGCCGCCGGGTCAATGATGAAAATGTCCGTGCCGGGATTCGCGCCGGTGGCATCGTTACGGACAACCGCGATTTTGGTGCAGTCTGGCGAGAACGACGGGAAAGTATAGCTGGCTTTATCATTGGTCAGCCGTTTGAGTTCGTTGGTATCCAGGTTGAACGTGAACAATTGGAAAGGCAGATCTACCGTTTCGCCCGCGCCAAATTGAATTTCGCGGGTGTCGGTGGGCAGGGCGACAAAGGTAATCAGATTGGCCGTTTTGCAGTAGCTCGGCATCTGCGGTTTGATGATCGGCAGCCCTTGCGCGATGGTTTGGGAATCCGTCCCATTTATGCTGATTTGTTCAAGCCCAAAATCGCGGGTGGTATCAAAATAGCGGGTGTAAAGGAGGTGCTGACCATCGCCGCTGAGGTCAACAAAATTCGAACTATCTGTAATTGTATTCTGCTGCCCATTGCTGACATTCAACGCGATCAGTGGCAGGAAGTTATTCTGCTGCTGGTCATGCCCGCTCCAGGCAAAAATTGTGCCGGAAGCACCGCTGGGTGGCGGCAGCGGGGTCGCTGTGATGTCGGGTGCTTGTGTAGAGGTGGGTGTCCAGGAGGCAACCTCGGTTGGGCGATCTGGCGTATTGGTTAAGGTCGGGGTGGGCGAGGCCAGAGCAACGGCGGTTTCGACGGCGCTGGTCGCGGTGGAATACTGATCGACAAGTACCTGGGTCAATTGGGCAACAATCGCCGTTCCGGTTGCACTATCGTTGGCGATCTGGGCATTGCGGCTGCCATTAATGAGCAGGAAAATCAGCACGATGAATACGATGATGGCTGCGCCACCACCCCCAAAGATCGTGAGTTGGCGGCGGGTGACGCCAGGGATGATTTCTTCATCCTGCTGCTTTTTCTTGTCTTTGCTCTGAAGCTGCTCCATCGCCTTTTGGGCGCGTTCATTGTTGGGGTTAATGAACAATACATTGCCCAGACAGACTTTTCGCTCCTCGTCAGTTTCGACGACAGAGGCCAGCCAGAACCAGCCTTTTTCACTTTTGTCATCGAGTTCGACGACCTGCTCGAATAATTTGCGCGCTTCAGCTTTGTTGCCCGCACGGGACGCTTCGATGCCGTCGCGCAGTAGTTTTTGGACGTTTTGTTCTTCGCTCACTCGCTTTATCCTTCGTTGTCGGCGGAGAACGCCGGTTTAAGCGTCTCCGCAGGCTAATTCATGATGCCCCGGCAAATACTGCCAGCGGGATCGGTTTTAAAACTAATGAATCAATGCTGCGTATGTTGTCGGTCATGCGCGTCACGACCAGGGATTTGATGTCTACGACGTAAATCTGGAAAGTGTCGCCATCGCGATTGGATAAGAAGAGCACTGATTTACCGTCGGGCGTAAAGACCGGGTTGCGATCTTCTGGAACATTGCCATCGACGGTTAGCAGGAGCGGCAGTTGACCATCGGCATTCGTCGTGAAGATGTCGCCATCGCCATTACGGTCACTGACGAAGGCGATTTTTTCGCCCGTTGGCGACCAAGTCGGATCGAAACTGCTGCCTGCGGCGTCGGTTAACTGCGTAATGGTTGCACCATCGGGCGTGATACTGAAAATTTCGGTCAGGCCAGGGTCGGGTTTGCTGCCGGTTTCGGTGACGACAATGCGGTTGGCCTGATCGGATGCATACAGGATGACGTCACCGTTGGGCGACCATGCCGGGTCTTTGTCGATGCCGGGGTTGGTGGTGAGTTGGCGCTGGTTGTTACCGTCTTCGGTGATGTACCAGAGATCGTCATTGCCGCTGATGTCGCTGACGAACGCAATCTGGATACCATCCGGCGCAAAGGTCGGATGTTCGAGCTTTTTACCGCCGATTTTCGTCACCTGGGTAGCGGCATCGAGATTTCCGGCAGGGGCAATAAATAATTCCGGCGAAGTCAGGTCACCATTGGTCACATCGCGGACAAAGGCAATCTTTTTCCCATCGGGCGAATAGACCGCATCGGCAAAGCCGCCCGATCCGCCTGATGTTTCGCCTGTACCGTCCGCGTTGCTCGTATACAGGGATGATCCGCTGGTATAGAGCATGGAGAACTGGGCAATCGGATAGGGTGTATCGGTAGGAGGCGGCGTGAACGTCGGCGTAGAGGTATTGGTTGGCGTAAAGGAAGGCGGCAGAGTCGCTAGATTCGCAGGGGTTACTATGACGCCAAAGAAGGGTGTCGCGGTGTAATCCTTGGGGTTAACGGTAGGCGTTGGAGTCGCGGTCACTAGCAAAGCCTCGACGGCTTGCACGGTTGCCTGGTTGGGCGGCTGCGGCTGCGAATTGGCAATCGAGCTGAAGATAAGGGCGCTCACCAGCGCTAATAAGACCAATACAGCGACAATAATGTAGGCCGGATTGAGGCCGCCAGCACCCACGCCGGGAATCGACCTGGGAACCACTGGTCTGCGACTGGGCGCAGCCGCCCTGCCTCCCGGTGTGCGTATCGGAACACCAGTAATCGAACTGAGCTGTTCTAAGGCTTGCTGCGCGCGGGAATTTCCAGGGTTGATGCGCAGGGTTTGTTCCAGGCAGGCACGCCGTTCCTGGATGGTTTCCGACACGGACGCCAGCCACATCCAGGCGACTTCGTTATCGCCATCGCCTGATGTAACTTGCCTTAGGAGCTTTTGGGCAGCGACTTTATCGCCCTTACGTGCCGCCTCAATGCCTAATCTAAGTTTTTCTTGCAGAGCACTGTTACCGGCCAAAGTTTATTCTCCAGATCAGCGCAAAATTGAGACCAATTGACCCCTGCTGTGCGGGTCAATCGGGGGCGAGGACGCCCGAAGATTCTCTGCATTTATTTAGGCAGAGTAATTGCTATGACAATCACGACTGCCAGCACAATCAGCACCCCGGCCACCATACCAAAAACCAGCAGTGTGCGGTTTTCTTTGGCGCTGCGGGTGTAGGCAATTTTCTTGAGCGCTTCGCGCGCGCCTTCGTTGTCCGGGTTGACGGTTAGCACGCGGTCAAGCCATTTTTTGCGATCCGCTTTTGTGTCCGCCAGCTTTGCCATCCACATCATCGCGCGTTCGTTGCGCTTATCCTGTGAAAGGATTTGCTCGAACAGAGTACGCGCACCGTCTTTGTTGCCCGCTTTGGCTGCGCGTATACCCATTTGCAGCATTTCTTCGCGGTTGGGCTGCAACCCTTCGTCATTTTGAGCGCCAAAAGCCATATGTTTTTCCTATTCACCTACA
>JBDTNB010000305.1:0-4609 GCA_039933955.1 Chloroflexota bacterium | reverse complement strand
TCCCCAAATCAGCCGTCAAACCACCCAACAGCATTGCCAGCGCCAGCACATAAGTGTCACGCTGCGTTGCCAGCGCTACACCCAGCAAAGTAAACACCAAGGTAAACAAACCGAACGGCAGCTTTGCGCCCCAGCGACGAATCATTAGGAAAATAAGCCCCATCAGACTGACGCTCATCAGGATACCGGACGCGACACCCGCCACTTGATAAAGCTGATCCTCCCTGAGCGTTGCTGGCAGTTTAGCGACAGTTGGGTATGTTTGAACGATCAGATTCATACCCTGATACTCCAGGAACACAGCCCCCAGCGACACTGCCATCGAGAGCGCTACGGGGATGAAGGTCTTCAGATTGTTCGGTGCATCAACTTTACGCATGGCGGAACGCAGAGGGCCAAATCCTAAAAGCACCTCCGCGATTATGAGAAGTTGATGGGTCGGGCTGAACGCAGCCTGAATGTTTATCTCGATGCCAAAGAGGGTGTGCCAGATCATATCGCCCACACCGCCGATGCCGAACACTCCGATTCCAATCAGCGACAATTCATAGCCATTCGGCATCACGTGCTGCCAATCATAGCCGCGACGCATATTCACGAACCATGTGCCGATGGTCAGTGCCATTACGGCGCCAAAACCGGAATACATTACCGCGTGCCAGGGCGTGAAAAATGTGTTGAGGTCGTTACCGAAGTGATTGTGCGCCCAACCATCCAAAAATGTGCCGCCGATCAGCCACAGCAGCAGCACTGCCGTTACATAATCGTAGCGTAAGCTGGCGGTGGGGCGGCCTCTACTAACCTCAACTGCCGGGGCTGCACCGGCCCGAACCTGTCCGATTGTCGTCATATCCGAATCTCCCTGTCTCTATTAACATCTGAGCGAAGCGTAACAGGCAGTCGCGGCGATGTCGTCGTCTCAGGGGCGGCTTTTGATGTACGCTCAGAGGCGTATTTGTGGGGGATGAACTACTGTGTAGGGAGTAGGCAGTTTTGTGGTGTTAGCCGGGTCGGACGAGGCCCGACTCGTAGGCGAATACGACCAGTTGAGCGCGGTCACGAGCGCCGAGTTTCACCATCGCACGGCTCACATGGGTCTTGGCCGTCGCGGGACTGACGACGAGCCGTTCGGCGATTTCATCGTTGGACAAACCGCCCGCCACCAACGCCATGACTTCACGCTCGCGCTCGGTCAGCGCTGCCAGGTCGGGAACGAATCCCGATTTGTTCGTCAGCGTGGCGAACTCAGCGATCAGACGCCGGGTAACACCGGGAGACAGCAGCGCGTCCCCGCGTGCGACGGCTTGAATACCTCGGATAAGGTCAATCGGCTCGATATCCTTGACCAGGAAACCGCTAGCACCCGCCCGAAGCGCCTCGAAAATGTACTCGTCCAAATCGAAAGTCGTGAGAATAATGATCTTGACCTGGGTCAGACGCTCATCTGCGGCGATTCGCCGTGTGGCCTCCAGACCGTCGCAGCGCGGCATTCGGATGTCCATCAGTACCACATCCGGGACGAGACTTGCGACAAGCCTAATCGCAGCTTCCCCATCCCCGGCCTCACCCACGACCTGCATTTCGTCCTGGTCATCGAGCAGCGCCCGGAAGCCAGCACGCACGAGCGCCTGATCGTCAGCCAGTAGAATGCGGATCATTCCCCTACCTCTGAAGGAGTCAAGGGACGGCCATCCAGCGGCAACCGCGCGCAGACCCGAAAGCCACCTTCGGGACGGAACCCGGCTTCGACTACACCGCCCAGGGCAGTAGCCCGTTCCTTCATGCCGAGAATCCCCTGACCAGACTCGATTTCGTCGCGAGATACTTCACTGCCGACCTTGTTGTCAATCCGCAGCGTGAGTTCCTGCTTGGTACAGATGACATGGACGCTCGACGAGGTCTGGCCGGAGTGTCGCATGACGTTGGTCAAGGCTTCCTGAACGATTCGAAACGCGGCCAGATCCACGCTGGTGGACAGTCCTTCGAGATCACCCGAAACTTCTATATGCACCTGCATCCCAGCCTCCGAAGCGCGTGAGACCAGCTCGTTGAGGCTGGCGAGACCTGGGGATGGGGAGCGTGGCGGCTCTTCATTCACCTGGCGCAATACATCCAGTACCGAACGCAGTTCCCCCAGCGCTTCTTTGCTGGCATCGCGGATCACCGAGAGCGCGACCCGTGCCTGTTCTGGCCGCTTGTCCATTAGGTGTAAGGCAACGCCAGCCTGCACACTGATCAGCGAAATGTTGTGGCCCAGCACATCGTGTAACTCCCGCGCGATCCGCAGCCGTTCCTCATTCGCCCGGCGGCGCGCTGCTTCTTCACGGGTACGGATGCTTCGCTGCTGGCGGATGTAGACCAGCTCGACGACGGTTGCCAGCACGAGCAGCCAGCCTGCTAGCCCAAAAAGCCCGCTGGAGGTCGGTGCAGCTTCGTTTCCAAGTAAGTATGGCAGCCAGGGAAACAAGACAAATTCCGCAGCGAGGACTGCCCAGGCGACAAACCTGCGCCCCTGTATCACCGCTGTAAAGAAAGCGATGATCATGGCCAGGAAGTTTGGCCCCTTCGGGTAGTCCAGGACTACATAGACAAGCGTTATTCCTTGGGCAAAGATGAGTACCCAACCAGGATACTGGCGGCGGAAAAGAAGCGCTGTCGCGCTTGCCCCAAGTAATGCGAGTGCTAATGCGTCAAGCGCTCGATGATCCGGCTGGTGCTGCCCAACGAAGTGCGTACCAATGATCTCTACTACAGCGACGACGAAGACAAGCGCCACATCGATACGCCAGGGGTTATCCTGCCACCAGCCCGTCCATTGTCGGATGAGATGCCTTTTCCCAGACTTCATTCGAGCCAATGCAAGCCTCACTACTGCCGTTCATCCTTCAGATAAGTATAAGGGAGCGGCAGTCCGTTTGCATATACGACGCTGGGAGTATTAGCAGGCGCATTGTTGTTGCTTGATGATCCCTGATCTGGAAGGGCGATTCATCCTTTGTCTAGTAGAGGGTAGATTTACAGATGTAGGTATTTCCCTTAAAAATAAAATTACAACACAAAGGAATATTCGAAAAGTTCATTAATTTACCGATTTCTTATTTGTCGCTTAGGAATTTTAAAGTTAAGCTGAGGATAAGCCCGTGTTTCCCTTGTCCTGTCTTATTGGCGATTAAGAGTTCTTTGATTGTACTTATGTCTGAAAGAAAATTTGTAAAACATTTTCTTAACCAAGCTTTGACTAGCATACAGGGTGTTGCTTATGGGCACGGTTCGTCGTGCCCACGCGCTGACTAGCACCTCAAGGTGCTGTCAGCGGTGCTGTGCGTGAGCGCGGCACATCAGCCCCACGGGCGTCTGAGGTGCGAGCGTTTTAGCTCGCGACACCGCCAAAACCTGCAACAGAACGTTGGAATCGTAGTGTAAGACAACCTGATGGTCACGTGATAAATAGCTTTGGCGGTGTTCGGTATTATTTTTGGCACGCCATATAGATTTCAGCAGGCGGATCAAAAAAATGTGATGTAGAAGATTACTGGTCGAGAGGTTAATGAGCATGGAGGAGCAACTCCAGCATTACATCAAGTTATTTGGTCATTTACGCACAGACTCAGGTAAGACAAAATTTCCTGAGACTACGCTGCATCGAGCGCCGCATAAACCCCTACTCCTCCTGACGGTGCTTGATCTAGCCGCACAGGGAAATATAACCGCAAATCTTATTCCTCTGACTCCAGAATTGGGTGATGTATTTGCCACATATTGGAAGCTGGTGATGCCATCTGACCGAGCAGGGAATTTGTCATTGCCTTTCTTTCATCTGAAGAATGATGGTTTCTGGCACTTAATTCCTCAGCACGGCAAAGAAGAAGCTTTAGGTGCAATACGCCAGATCGCCGGAATGTCTCAACTTCGTGATACCGTGATTGGAGCGCAATTGGATGGTGAGCTGTATCAATTGATCTCTGTTGAGAGAACACGCGATCTCTTACGGACGGTACTCATCGAAGGCTATTTTCACCAGGCGTTACACGAACACTTACTCGAACAGGCTGATGTTAATCTGATGGCATTTCAATATAGCCAGGAGTTGTTGGCAAAAGCACGAACGCAATCCAGTCCAGTTAGCTCAGATGTCAAGGAGGAACAGAAACCCGCAGTACGGGATCAAGGGTTTCGACGTGCAATCGTAACTGCGTACGATCATCGATGTGTATTATGTGGTATTCGTCTGCTTACTGAAGATGGACTTACAGCAGCGACAGCGGCTCATATTGTTCCCTGGAGCGTCAGTTACAATGATGATCCCAGAAACGGATTATGTTTATGCCGCCTATGCCACTGGGTTTTTGATGTAGGACTGGCTGGCATCACTACAAAGTACCGTGTCACCTTATCCAGACAGCTCACGATGACCGGGAATATAGCAGGCTACCTAACAACGCTCGATAGCCGTCCTATATTTGAACCATCTGAAGCATTGTATAACCCAGATATTGGTGCGCTGCAATGGCATAAGGAACACGTGTTCCTTTCCTAATTAGAAGCTCTTATTAGTAACCAGTGGTGCGAGTTGAAATGGTCATGAAAAAGGCACACACTATGAGTGTCG
>JBDTNB010000304.1:0-4653 GCA_039933955.1 Chloroflexota bacterium | reverse complement strand
TTCGTGAGCGCCCCGATTGCCAATGACGAATCGATCCATGTCATCGGCCTGATTTATGCCGTCGAAATCAAGGACGACATGCTGGTGAACGAGTTGGTGATGGCCGAAGCGGTCAACAGCAACATCATGCGCGACCAGCGGGAAAACCGCATGGTTCCGATGGAAATCAGCGTGCTGAACATTGGCTGTCGCTACGGCGATGGCACGATTATCCACAGCCTGCCGCCGCGCCCACCGATGAGTTTGTCGATGGTGGAATTGTGTTCGCGGGAACAGGTTTTGAGTTTCACACAGCGGCACGATTTTTATCCTCTGGTGCTGAACTCGGCGGAAGTGCCTTCGGACGATTTGCTGGCGGCGGCGATCCGCTATGCTTCCTGGCAGTACGAAGATGCGACTCACCGTTACGATTTTCTGGTGCGGTGCGGGCGGGCGATTGCGCGCCAACTCTCGCACGATTTGAAACGGTTGGAGCATGTGTTGGCGTTGATTAGACCGTGAAAGCTGTTAGCCATTAGCGGTTAGCTAAAAGATTAAAGACAAAGACGAAAATCATTCGTTAAAGACTGAGGCCAAAGATGTTAGCCGTCGATGGCGAAGGCGAAGGTTTCATTCCAGGCGCGCGGTGCCGGTTTGCGATCCGATTTACCCGCGTGCTTGCCGGACAGGGGACGGGTTTTCCTGGAAGGCCGCGTGGATGCTGGATTTTGACCCCAGGAACCGCCCATGATGTCTTCGATACGAGCGTGGATGCTGGAAAATTCACTCCGGTTAGTTGATTTTGCGGTCTTCATGTCCAACCTCCTACTTCTGTCGCTCTCGATCCTTATAATTAGTGTATTCTCGAATGAGGTTAATTTCTGTCCTCATTGAAACGAGTTTTGCTCAATCTGAGCGAAAAACACTGTCTATTTCCTTATTCGTTCACACCCTCCTTTTTGTTCAAAACTCGTTTCCGGGTGGGGTTGCCGTGTGTCTGCGATGTAGTACAATATTAGCACAAGTGTTCGCAAAAAGCAAGTCAAAAAACAGTACAGAGTGCAAAGTTCAGCGTGCAGAGGAAAGGCAAAAAAGCAGTTAAAAGATAAAAGTTGAAAGTTAAAAGAAAGACAAAGAGAAAAGCGTAACGCAAAGGCGCTAGGGAGCAAAGACGCAAAAAGCGGAAGAGAAAAACGTATTCCAGAGAAGCAGAGTGACAGAGGATCAGAGGAATGATGAAACAGCAGACAGTAGTTTGGAAAGCGGTTGAATATCCAGGGATGGAGTATTTGAAATTTTGGGAGCAAAGCCCTGGCGTCGTGGTTAGCAGTGTCGTCATTGGCGTGAGAGCCGAAGGCGCTTTCAGACTGAATTATTACGTCGAGTGCGACGATAGCTATACAGTTCGCGCGGTTAGGCTGGAATATGAAGGACGGGACGAACTATCCTTGTGGAAAGATGAGCGAGGGAACTGGTATGACACCGAGGGCGATCTCCTGCCCGACCTAAAAGGCTGTATCGACATCGACATCAGCGCGACACCGTTCACCAATACGCTGCCGATCAAACGCATCGCGTGGACAGTCGGGCAAACTGAGACGCTGCGGATGGTTTACTTTCTGATTCCTGAGATGACCTTTCACGTTGATGAACAGCGTTACACCTGCCTGGAACAGCGCGCGGACGGCGCAACATTCCGTTTCGAGCAGCTTGCGACGGGTTTCACGGCGGTGCTGCCGGTGGATGCGGACGGGTTGGTGCTGGATTATCCAGGGTTGTTTGAGCGCGTCAAAAATTGAAAGCAAAAACTTAACGCAAAGGCGCTAGGGAGAAAAGACGCAAAGGAAAAGCGTAACCCTAAGAAAAGATTAAAGGCGATACAAAAATGAAGGCTGCGAGACTATAAAGCAGATACAATCAAATTATACAAATCACTTTTAGAAAGTGGCGAAAATGATTTCTCTGAATGAACATCTACTCGAAGAAAAAATGGCCGATCTGGAACAAATCCGCAGTTGGAGTCCGCGGGTGATTTCCAAGCTGGAAACGCTGATCCGCACCGGGGATGATTACAGCCTGTTCCGCGTCAACCCGATTCAATATGCCAGCGAACGCGGGATGTCCGAGTCTGAGGCCATTGATTTGTTTTTGCACGCGACCAAAATCGGCCTGTTCGAGATGGAATGGAATCTGCTGTGTCCGGCCTGCGGCAATGTGGTGGACAGCTTTAGCGCCCTCACCCGCCTGCATACCCACGCGGCCTGCATCTCGTGTGCCGTCAGTGTTGAAGTGGCACTGGACGATTTTATTCAGGTGACTTTTACGATTTCGCTGCGTATCCGCGACAATATATTCCGCTATCCCGATTCGCTGTCAGCGGAAGATTATTTCTTCCGGTATTTTCGGAGCAAAGACGTCAGCGGGTCGCCGAATAAAATAGATACAACGCTGCTGCTCACACATGTCCAACCCGGCCAATCGGTTCGGGTGGAGGCCAATCTTGCTCCCAGCGTCCTACAACTGAGGGATTACACCAAGAATCCGCTCATCACCTTTCTGATCGGCGACCAACCCGGCGATGACCAGCTTGTCCGGGTGCAAGTTGTGGACGGGCAGTATCGCGCGGTGAGCCATCCGGTCATCTCGACAGAAGTCCGCACCGGCCCTTTCAACCACGTCATCCCGCAAGCCGCATTTCTGGGTCATGGGGCGACCACCCTGGAAATCGAAAATCTGATGGATGAAGCCACGCCTTTGTGGGTCAACAATTTTGTGCCGGATTACGAGATGGAGGCGGTGAAACTGCGCCCGTTTGTGTCCGGCAAAAAGCTGCTGACAACGCAAACTTTCCGCAGCCTGTTCCGCACCGAGGTGATCCAATCGGACGAGGGCATCGGCGTGCAGGACATCACCTTTTTGTTCACCGATCTCAAAGGCTCAACCGCCATGTACGATCAGGTGGGCGACGCCAAAGCCTATTTCCTGGTGCGGCAGCATTTTGAAACGCTCAACCGGGTGATCGCCCAAAACTGCGGGGCGGTGGTCAAAACCATCGGCGACGCGGTGATGGCAACGTTCATGAACCCGGCAGATGCGGTCAAAGCGGCGGTGGAAATGCTGCGCGACATTGAGGAGTTCAATCGGGGGATTACCGAAGATTTGATTTTGAAAATTGGCATCCATCGCGGGCACTCGATTGTGGTGACATTGAATGATCGACTGGATTATTTCGGGCAGACGGTGAATATCGCGTCGCGGGTGCAGGGATTGGCGGATGCGGGCGAGATTTACATCACTGACGAGGCGTTCAATTATCCGGGCGTGGATGCGGTTGTCGCGCCGTTTGCGGTTGAGCCGATGCAGGCTGATGTGAAGGGCGTGAGGAGTCAGTTGCGCGTGCATAAGATCGCGGCTCGGTGAAAAGAAGTCGATAGTCATTAGTCTATAGTCGATAGCTAAAGATTGATGGCGAGGCCGCGAAGCTATAGATATTTCGCGGGTTACGCCGCCGGGGGTTGAAACCACCCGGCTACCCACAAAGACAAGCGCACTAAAGGCGCTGAAAGAGCAATTGTAAATGGACAATCCACTCGAATTGCCCGCACCACAAGATCCTATTGAACGAGTTCATGAATTAGCTCGTGATATTGCTTACGGTGCTGTTCATAAGATATGGACATCGCATTTGCGCGTTGAAAAATCTAACGACCAAGCTGTGTTCGTGGATAAAGGGCTTAATGAGGGATTGCGAAGTAAGTGGGGTGAGTATCACAACTATTATTCTGTTCATCTTCTCGTTTCATTTGGCTATATCACCAAAAGTAACATAGATGAAGGCTATAAGGAAGTTTATGTAGTGTTTTATGATCTTACCCCAAAAGCCTTTGCACTTTTGGGCAAACCTGCAAAAACACCCTCAATATTTATTTCTCACAAACAGGATCAAAGCAGTGCGTTAGCACTCCTGATTGAGGCCAGACTTAAGCTCCAAGACAGCAATATCGAAGTATTTATTGACAGAGATATTCCGCCCGGTGAAAAGTGGAACGGCTTTTTAAAAGATCAAGTGAAGAAAAGCAAATATCTTATCTGCTTACTAACCCTAGAAACGCTAACCTCAAAGGGAGTGAAGGATGAAATTGAATGGGCTTTAGCAAATCCAGATTGTAAAATCATCCCCCTTTGTCATAACTGGTATAATTTCTCTGTATCGTTCCCAACTGACCATCCACGAGAACGTGTTATCCCTAAAGAATTGATCCAAATACTAAGCGAATGGCAAGCGATTCTTGTCGAGCAAGAAAAAGCTGAATACTACGATTTCGCTATTCTGAAACTACTCAACCGTTTGGGCTACTCCAGTGTAAAATAACCTCTTTGCGTCTTAGCGCCTTTGCGTTGAAGCTTTTATCTTTTCCTAGACACTAGCGACTAGCAGCTATAGACTAACGACTAAGGACTTTTTATGACCTATTTACCCGATACAGCAAATTTAGACAACTGGTTCCCGCGCAACGGCGTCGAGGGCGAACCCGAACGGTTGGGCGTGGTCGTCGGCGGATCGTTGAGCAAAGGGCTGATCGTCAAGCTGGATCGTGACCAACCCATCGAAGATTTGGCCGTCGGACGTTACGTGGTGGTGCGCGTGCCGCACGAAGACAAACCCGAAGTGAC
>JBDTNB010000303.1:0-4663 GCA_039933955.1 Chloroflexota bacterium | reverse complement strand
AAGTACATTTGTTCTATTTGTCAGTTCGAAGATTCAAACTCTGTGTTTCACTCATCCCTCGTACCTCAGACCTATGTTTCAGTCTGCACTCTGTACTATTTCTAATCCGCCGCCATTCCTTTATAATCCTGCCCATTCACATCGGAACAGCCATTGGGGATGCAAAACTATATGATGAGCGAGACTCCGCGCGCGCTGGCATTGGTTGGGATGCCAGGGGCGGGTAAAACGCTGTGTGCAAAACACCTGGAGTCGCAGGGGTATTTTCAATTCCGATTTGGTGGGATTGTGGTGGATGAGGTGACACACCGGGGTTGGCCGATCACGCCGGAGAACGAGCGCATCGTCCGCGAGGAACTGCGGCGCAACGAGGGCATGGATGTGATGGCGAAGCGGGCGCTGCCACACCTGAAAGCCGCGTTGGAACAGCATCCTTGCATCGTGATTGACGGCCTGTACAGTTTCAGCGAATACAAGACGCTGCATACTGAATTGGGCGGCGGGATGAACGTGGTCGCTATCACCAGCACCCGCGCGCTGCGTTACCAACGGCTGGCCGGACGCGCCGAACGGCCTTTGACGCCGCAGGAAGCCGAAGGCCGCGATTACGCCGAAATCGAATCTCTGGAAAAGGGCGGGCCAATCGCCATCGCCGATTACACGCTGCTCAATGACCGCGAACCGGACGATTTGCTGGCGGCGTTGGATGCGCTGGTGGCGCGGTTGCAGTTCAGGCCGTGAGGGGTTGGGCTGTAAATCAAATTTTGCCGGATGTGCCGCCAGACGCTAAAGCGATCCGGCTGCCGAAAAGTCAAGCGCACTAAAGGCGCTGCAAAGCAGAGTTTCGCCGTTCCAAATAAACCCCGTTTAAGGTTGCAAAATGCTACGGAAGGGCGTTACATGTAACGCCCCTACAATATTCTCTCTGCTTAAAATTATATTCGCAGTTCTTGCCGAGACATGCCTCAAAACGTCGTGCTGCTGCGGGAAATTCAAGCGGGCTTGTCACCGACAAGCCCCTACAGCGACTTCTCCGTTTTTAATTTTTTCTCGCTACCCTATATGATTCAAGTTTCCTCTCAAGCCTCGCGGCGGACAGTCCATGCTACGATAAAGGTATGCGACGCGGAAATTTTCTCACCAACCACTGGCGATTCATATACTGCATCGGCGCTGTATTGTGTCTGTTTTATGCTGTAATGGGATTAGTCGGTGAACCCGCTTCTTCAGCCGATACCATCATCTATACCCAGATTATGCTGCGCGAATCGGGAATCGCGTTTGTTATTCCAGCAGTCGTGATATTGTCACTGGGTGTATTCGGATACTGCCTCAAACACGGCGTAGCGGATGATCGCAGTTTTGTGATGTTCATGGTTCCCCTATTGCCGACCCTGTATATTCTGTTTGTCGTTTCACAAACGGCAATCGGCGACCAACGGTTATTTCATCAAAGCAATATCCGTGTTCGCAACTCTGTCTACAATCTGGCAACCTACAATGTGGGTCAGATTACAGCCTACGAATGCGATGCCCTGGGTATCGTGTGTCAGGTAATTTATCGTGGTGGCTCGATCGCTTCCCTTGAATACAAACCAGAATGCATGGGGCCGCCTCAATGGGACACAACCGAGGATACCGTTTCCCTGGTTGTCATGTGTAAAACGGTATTTACCCATCGCGTGCCATCCTAAGCCACACTGTCTACATCAAGCCTCACGCCGCAGAGTTCATGCTACGATAAAGGTATGCTACTCGGAAAATTCCTCACCAGCCACTGGCGACTGATTTATGGCATCGGCTTGGGCTTCACTGTTTTCTACGCTGTAGTGTTGATTGTCGCTGAACCTTCTGCCGAAGCGGATACGATCATCTATACGCCTATCATTGTGCGTGCAATGCTGTGGCAATTGATTCTCGTTCAGGCGGTTTTCCTGGTAATCGGGACGGCTGTCTATTGCAGCAGCCGAGATGAATGGGATGTTGGCCTCACAATGATTGCCGTACCACTCATTATTTCGGGGATACTCACAACATCTATCGCACAACCTGCAATTGGCGACCAACGTTTATTTCACGAGAGTAGTGTGCGGGTGAAAGCGCACGTTTATAACCTGGCACATTATCAATTGGGTCAATTAGCGATATACGAATGTGACTCGCTGGGCATCGTATGTCATACACTTTTTCGGCAGCGCGGCATCATTTCCCTTGAACACAAAGAAGAATGTCTGGGGCCGCCTCGATGGGAGACCATAGAGGATACCGTTTCTCTAATCATCGAATGTAAAACGTTATTCACTCATCACGTACCCGACTAAAACATTAGCGCTGCTTGCGGCCAGCTTTGAGGAAAGCTATGGTTTGCGTCACCCGTCCAGCACGGGTATCGACCTGTTTGGCCTCGGTAATCCAGGCGATATAGGTATTGCGATAAAACGGAGATAGACTCTCGAAAAAGGTTTTCGCGTCGGGTTCGTCGCCCAGCGTAGATGCTAAATCATCCGGGATCGGCTCAATTTGCGCGGTATCGAGTTCCATGTCCACCGTCACAATATCACCCGTGAATAATCCGGCCTGATCGCGGAATTCTTTGGCAAGCGGCATGAAATACTGCCCATCACTCACGCCCAATGAACTGGCAAACGGAAAATCATTGATGGTTCCTTTGACGTAATGCCGTTTTTGCTTGCCCCAAACTGCCGCCGGATCAAAAGGCAGGTTGATGAACACGCGCCCACGATCCCCGGATTGAATCGTTGTTTTGAAACGCTGATTTGGCATACAGATGACCTTTCAACAGAAACGCAAACTATTGACTGCTGAAAATTTATTTCGTCAAGGTGAGTGCGGACGAGGCATACCTCGTCCCTACAAAAAATATAGTTCTGGGTTCAAAAATGTTCCCATAAACCAATATATGCCCAAATAAAATGAAACGCCATTTATGGGGAGCCAGATGGAGTCACAAGCCCTTAAGCTGGCTTGACAAAAAGGACGTGATGCTCTCGGCGGTCATGTCGCTGAGGTCGCAGACCGGCGTATCCGGCGCGATGCCGACCAGCGCGCGCAGGGCTTCATCCCAGGTGCGGCGGGCGCGGGCGGTTTCACCTTTGCGCAGGTACAGCGTCCCCAGGATCATCGCCGCCAACGGATGCCCACGACGGCAGTACAATGCTGCGCGCAGGGCTTCAATCGCGTCGGAGTCGGCGTTATTTTCCAGAAACAGGACTCCTCTTAAATAATGGGCGTCGGCCTGGAGTGAGTCAAGTTGTAGGGCGATGTCCAGGAGTGAACGCGCCTCGGACATTGCACCGCGATTGGCGCTGATGCAGGCCGATAGAACGTGTGCGGCGGCATTACGCGGCTGCTGGGCTATAATTTCGGCAAGGATCGCCTGTGCCTCTCCATAACGTTCGGCGCGGAAGCGGTTCACGGCGTCGCTGTAGGACAGCGGTACGGGATTAAGCGCCGCGGTTTTGGCTTTGGTTTTCGGCGCTGCGGGTCGTATCAGGCTGGCCGGTGAACCGATCTGCCACAAATTGGGTTTAGCGCCAGCTAATGGTTTCTGATAGACCACCGCGCCGGGGAAAATATGGGTCGTCCAGCGTTCGCGCTTGGAGCGGATCGCCTCGGCCTGCCCCAGAATGAACCATCCGCCGGGATTGAGCGCCTCGAACATTATGTCTTCGACGAGGGCGAGGGCGGCTTCGTCAAAATACAGCAGCACGTTGCAGCAGAAAATCACATCCACCTGGGGCAGCGGCGGCCCTGCCAGCAAATTAGCCTGCCGGAAGGTCGCCAACTCGCTGACGAAGGGTTTGACGTGAAAGCCGTTTTCAACCGTGTCAAAATAGCGCGCCCGAAAAATATTGTCGGTCTGACGGAACGCCCAGGTACGGTAGACCGCGTTGCGGGCGGCGGTGATGGCGTGGTTATTGATGTCCGTGCCGATCAGGTGAACGGGATGCTTGCCTAAATCGGGCAGGTGTTCATGCAAGGTGATGGCGAGCGAGTAGGTTTCCTCGCCGGTTGCACAGCCCGCGCTCCAGATGTTCAATCCGCGCCGCCGCGTCAGGATATCCGGCAAAATCAGGTCGCCCAACAATTGAAAATGCGCGCGATTGCGGAAAAAATAAGTCTCGCCGATGACCAGCGCCCGCATCAACTGCTGCCAGCCCGTCGCATTGTCCGGCGATGCCCGCAGATTGCGGACGAACGCTGGCACATCGCCCGCCGCCAACTCGCTCAAAATCGTCCCCAGATTGACGCGCAACTGCGCATCAAACGATAACCCCGTGCGGGCTTCGATGAGGACGCTGGCTTCCTGAACGAGGGTGCTGGTTGGCTGATTGGGCATCAATTTGATTCGTTTATCGGTGACAATCCGGATATGCGGCAAAAAATGTATCATTATTGTAACGTGAAATGTCCATTAATCTATAGGGTAGAATTCATACAATCCCATCACTGGAAAGCGCGACAGCAGCATTTTAAATCATCAAATTGAACCTGTTTCTACACAGTGGTTTAACCTGATCTTCACGCAGATGGTCTGCTCCGGTAACGTTTCCGCAGGTGCGAAATATTCAAGATTGGTTATACTGAAGTTTGTTGCACTGCTCATGACAGGAGAATAGCATTGCTCCGTTTGATGAAATGG
>JBDTNB010000302.1:0-4671 GCA_039933955.1 Chloroflexota bacterium | reverse complement strand
CGACCACTGGCGCGATTACGGGAACTCCACCCACTGCTGGGACTTTCCCGTTCACGGTTACGGTCACCGACTCCCTGGGCGCGACAGGCGTTCAGCCCTACAGCGTGACCATCAATCCAGCCATTACTGTCACACCCGCAACGTTACCCAATGGCACGGTGGGCGTCGCTTACAATCAAACCATCAGCGCAACGGGTGGTTCCGGTACATACAGCAATTTTGCAGTTACAACAGGTAGTTTACCCGCACCGTTAACGCTCGATGCGACCACTGGCGCGATTACGGGAACTCCACCCACTGCCGGAACTTTCCCGTTCACCGTTACCGTCACTGATTCCCTGGGCGCGACAGGCGTTCAGCCCTACAACCTGACCATCGATCCTACGGCGATTGTCGTCACACCACCGACTCTGCCGGGTGGCTCGGTTGGTGTTGTTTACAACCAAACCATTTCAGCAACGGGTGGATCGGGATCGTATACAAATTTCGCGGTCACAGCGGGCAGCCTGCCACCCCCGTTGAACCTTGATCCGATCACTGGCGCACTGACCGGCACACCCACTACTGCCGGAACCTTCCCGTTCACCGTTACCGTCACCGATTCCCTGGGCGCGACAGGCGTTCAGCCCTACAGCGTCACCATCAACTCAGCCATTACTGTCACACCAGCAACTTTACCCAATGGCATGATAGGCATCCCTTACAATCAAACTATCGGCGCAACTGGTGGCTCTGGCACATACAACAATTTCGCAATCAGTGCTGGCAGCTTGCCGCCGCCGCTGACGCTAGACCCAACCACGGGTGCGATTACCGGTACGCCGACCACTATTGGAACCTTCCCGTTCAGCGTAACTGTCACCGATTCCCTGGGTGCGACAGGCGTTCAGCCTTATAGTGTCACCATTGATCCGGCGGCATTGGCTTTACAACCGACGGTAACAACCTTGCCCAACGCCACGCAAGGCACGCCATACCCCTTCAATTTCTCGGCGACGGGCGGCACTCCAGGCTATACTTTCGCTTCTACGACACTTCCCGCTGTATTGAGTCTGGCAACAAATGGTGCGCTCTCAGGCACGCCAACTGCCACCGGAACTTTCACTTTCGATGTGACCGTCACGGACAGTGCGGCTGCCACCGACACCAAGACGTACACTTTGACAGTTGATCCGACCCCTGTGCTGTCGCTCCAACCCCTGGCGGGGGCAATCACCAGCGGCACGCAAAACGTGGCCTACACATTCAGTTTCACAGCCCTGGGTGGTACACCGGGCTACACTTTCACAACACCCGGCCCACTCCCGGCAGGTGTGACCCTGGCAACCGACGGCACACTCAGCGGTACACCCACTGCATCTGGCACTTTCACCTTCAGCGTGACTGTTGCCGACAGCACCCTTCCGACTGCCCTAACGGATAGTAAGACCTACAGTCTGACCATCAATCCTACGGGAACGATCACACTGGGCGCGCTGCCAAATGGCGCAATTAATGTACCCTACAGTGCAACAATCACGGTAACGCCAACTAACACCTACACATTCGCAGTGACGAGCGGCACGCTCCCAACCGGATTGACTTTATCAACCGCCGGGGTTTTGTCCGGAACACCAACGACTACGAGCAGCTTTACATTTACCGTCCAGGCAACCAGTGGGGCTGGAAGCGGGACAAAAACCTACACTATTATCATTTCACAGCCGATATATGTGTCCAGCCCTGGCCCCAGCAGCACGATTAATGTCGGAACGGTTCAGATCGGAACCGCAATTTCTGCCAACCTGGTCATTAGCAACAACGGTCTCTCGCCAGCGACTCTCGCGGTTACGAGGAGCGGCGCGCTCATTACCGGCCTTAATGCAGCGGATTTTGCGCTGACGAACCTACCTTCGCCGTTTAATGGTCTATCGATCCCAGGCAAAGTTGGATCAACGGTCAGCAGCCAAACGATCACCATCCGCTGTATTCCCTCGGCCAACGGGTTACGCATTGCAACGTTGACATTTACGACCAACGATCCCACCAAACCAACCGTTACCTATGCGCTGGCTTGTACAGGTTCGGGGACAGCCGTCCCTACAGCGACGCCAGCAGGATTTTTGGCAACCGCAACTGCATTTGTTATTCCTCCGACAGAGGTACTGCCCGCAACCGGGTCTGTCGTAGAAGTGAAGGGATTGGCAATGCGGACGGGGCCGTACCTGGGCGCAACGTTGATCGGCAAGGCCATCCCCGGCGCACCGTATTCGATCCTGGCCCGCAGCAATGACGAAGGCGGCGGCATCACCTGGTATCTGATTACCACAGTCGATGGCGTCACCGGATGGGTCTCCGGATTGTATCTGAACGTCACCGGAAATGTGGACGCAGTGCCTTTCCAGGGCAGTATTTTCGACACACTGGACGGCGCACCCGACACCGGCATCAGCGCACGGGCAATGTCGATCATTGACATCCGGCGCAGACCGAGCGGGCGGGCAGCCATCATCGGGCAAGTGCCGCAGGATGGGACGCTGCATTTGATGGGACGGACGCGCCAGAACGGCGGCGACTTCTGGGTACAGGTCAATTACAACGGCATCATTGGATGGATACCGGCTGCACCGATTTCGGTCAGAGGGAACACGGGTACTGTGCCCATCCGATAAATTAATATCAGTAGACGAAAAGGACGCTCGTGTGAGCGTCCTTTTTATTTCTATCTGTAGCATTTTTCGGACAAGCCTAGCCTTATCACTACGAAATCCACGTTCACATCTGAGAAACCTTCTCCTCAAACTTACGAGAAGGTTTTCTCAAATTCATCCCCGGTTGGATGGTAACAGTTATGGACTGGGCGGGAATGTCGGGGTGAAAGTGGGCGAAATGGCCTTCGTGAACGTCCAGGGGCCGCCTTCATGACACGGAATCTGCACGTAATTCTGGTCGAGCGGATAGATATACCAAGTGTAGGTTCCAGCCGAGGGCAAATTATCGACCAGAGTAATCGTTTCGTTTTCGCGCAGGTCAACCACAAACTCAATCTTGCTGTTGTCGGGCCGGATGATGCGAATCAGGTTGTGATCAGCACGCGGGCCGTGCCAGTTAAAGGTCAGGTTGCCTGTGCCTTCAATCGCGAGTGTGCCGTCAAGGGGCGTGAGAACTTCCCAGGGGATGCAGATATATTTGGGCTGTTCAGGTTGGGCCGTGCCCGGTACGCGCAATTCCTGACCCGTGCGGATGACATTTTTGTCGGCGAGGCAGTTCCCCGCTGCGAGTTCGTCCGCCGTTGTACCGTAACGTTCAGCAATTTTCGCCAGAGCGTCAAAAGCGATGACGGTATACCGCAGCTTCCAGTCTTTACGCGGTTCACAGCCTGCGGTTGATGTCGGCGTGGGCGTTTCTGCGCCGTGTAGACCGGGAATTGAAATGCTCAGGTCTACGGTGCTAGTCAGGGTGATGGTTGGCGTCAGGGTCGCAGGACGAGTCGCCGTGGGCGGATCGAAAGTCGGCGGTGGGCGCAGGGTTTGGGATGGCGTCAACGACGGCAGCGGCGTATAAGGCGGAATCGTTTCGGAGGCGGTGGCTGTGGCGGCTTGCGCGACAATCGCCTCGGAATGGATGCCCGTATCCTGCTGTAAATTGCAGGCGGCCAGCAGCGCAATCGGCAATAATAAAGCGAACAATCCGCGTGGTGCATTTAGCTTCATCAGGGAGTCACTTTCGTCTCAGCTTGGGTTGATATGCTCATGTGAGGGACAAGTCGCCCGTCGTTCAGATCGTAGGCGATGTCCACAAATTCGGCGATCATGGGATCGTGTGACACAATCAAAAACGTCGTCCGTTGAGCGGCTGCGATGCCTTGAAACAAGGCAAGTGTACGCCGTGCAGACCGCGTATCCAGGCCGCTGGTGGGTTCGTCGGCCAGGATCAGCGGCGGCTGCAAAGCCAAAGCACGGGCTATCGCGACCCGCTGGCGCTGACCACCGCTCAACTCATCAGGAATATGATCCGCCCAGGCGCTCAGGCCGACAGCAGTCAGAGCCGATTTGGTACGTTTACGGCGCTCGAAAAAGCCAAGTCCGGGCAAGCGCAGGGCGAGGTCGATATTTTCGAGGGCGGTATAGGTTGGCAGCAGCGTATAATTCTGAAAAATAAAACCAATTTTCGTGCGGCGGAATTTGGTACGCGCCGATTCACTCATGCGGGTGATGTCCTGACCGGCGACATGAATCGTCCCCGCAGTCGGATAATCGAGCGCGCCAATGAGATTTAGTAACGTCGTTTTGCCGCTCCCGGATGGGCCATAGAGCGCAATCAATTGGCCTTCCTGGACGGACAAATCGACACCGCGCAAAACGCGCGCCATCGTCTCGCCAACGCCATAGGTGCGTTCGATGCCCTGGACGACAACCACATCCGGTGGTTTTCCGGTTCCGTTGGTGGTCATTGGCTGGTCACTTTCGGCTGGCGTTTGCGCCGCCACCAACGGCGTTTCTCCGGCGGGGCATCCTGCGGGAGCATGTCTTGCAGCAGCGCGGCAGTATCATCAACCGCATCGTTTTCCGGGCGGAGTAGCACCCCTTCCGGGCGGATTTCGACGGAAATGCGCTGAGCATCAGCTAATTGGGAACGAACGGCCAGGGGCAATTGAATATTTCCACCTTCATCTAATACTGGCGTTTCAGC
>JBDTNB010000301.1:0-4684 GCA_039933955.1 Chloroflexota bacterium | reverse complement strand
TGCATCCTTTCGTTACACCAATGAACACAGGATAGGCGAAAACGTAGAACTTGTGTGCGAGAAAAGTGGACAATCTGCCTGAGAAAATGGGACAAATTCGATGGGAAAATGGGACAAAAGGAGTGAGAAAAATGGACAAGTGAATCGAGAATTTTGGACAAAAAATTGAGACAAACCAACTTCCTACTATTTTCGTAGACAGTTCAATCTCTTTATGCTTGCATCGTTTGGAATTTGTAATACCATAGAGAATCAGAAATAGAACATCGGTTCGCAATTCTCGTTCACTGAGCGACCCTCGGCACGGTCGCAAGGAGGTATCCATAAAATGAAACCCGTCCGAGTGGTCGTGATTGACCGTAATGACATCACCCGTAAGGGTGTGGAGGGGATTGTCAGCGACGCTGGCGACCCTTTTCAAGTAACCACTACCCTGGTCCATGTACGTGAGGTTGAGCCATGTCTCAAGGAACAGACAGTAGAGGTCATCATTCTGGATGACCAGACCGTTCATCCGAATGAAGTAGTTCAGTTAGCTACAACCTGCCACCAGCAATCCCCCGATACTGGACTCATCGTCCTGAGCCAGCGGCGCAACCGGGAGTACATTCAGGGCGTGATGCGGCGGGGCAATGCCAGTTTCATCCTCAAGAACGGCGATGTGCAGGCGCAGTTGCTCAAGGCATTACAGTTCGTCAGCAGCGGGTATCCGTTCATCTCGCCGGATGCCTTCAAAATCATGAACAGCAGCTCGCCACCGACGCTTGATAGCCAAGATTGGGATGTGCTGCGGCTGACCGAGCAAGGGCTGCGGGCCAAGGCGATTGGAATACAGTTAGGAATTTCGGTCAAGACGGTGTATCGGGCGCGCGGTAAACTGAAGCAGCTTTTGGGTGTCAGCAATAACGAGAGTATCGTAGATGCTGCCCGCAAGCAGGGGCTGCTTGACCGCAAAGAGTGACCCAGTTTTTTACATTTATTTGCCCTTTCGCCTGCGATTGTAAAATTTACATGTCCCTGAGAAAATTCCCGGCGCGGTTGTCCCATTTTCCCGCGCCGGTTGTCCTGTTTTCTCGCCCACCCCTGAGTCCTTATGTGATAGGCTGAAATCACATCATTGAATGGGACGAGGGAAAGGGCATGAAACGACATATCCTCATCGCCGATGAAGCCGACCTGATGCTGGTCGGCATCCAGACGATTCTGAAAGACAATCCTGCCTGCGAGGTGGTAGCAACCGTCCGCAGCGCCAGCGAGCTGCTGGAAACCTGCAAGCAAATTCGCCCGGAAGTCATCATCCTTAACGAGCAGCTTGATACGCTGGTGGATGTGCTGGCGCTGGTCGAGCGGCTGAAACAGATCACCCCGCAGTCGCGCCTGATGATTCTGGGCGGGCTGTCCGAAGGGCTGCTGATCCGGGATTTGTTTGGCTGTGGTGTACTGGCGTATCTATTTGCGGGCGATGACTTGAAAGACCAGTTACTCTCTGCCATCAGTGCCGTCGTGCAAAACCGCCCGTATTTGTCACCAACGGCCAACAGCGCCTATCTGTTAGCGATGCAGTCACCGCTGCGCGACTGGCAGTTGGACACCGAAGCCCGCGCCATGCTGCGGCTGCTGATGCAGGGACTACACATTGCCGACATTGCTCGCCAGCTCGACATCCCGATGCGCCGCGCTTACTTCCTGCGCTATAAACTGAAACAGCGCTTCGGCGCGACCACCAACGAACACCTCATCAGCCGGGCGGTGGCAGAGGGTTTTGCCACCACCGAAGTCTGATGGTAATTTTTCCGCCCGATTTGTCAAAATTGACGGGCTAAAAGTGTAATCCTACACAGGTTGGACACGCCGCATTTGCTATCCTGAAAATAGTCAGGAAGCCGCCTGAAGCGGTTCAAGAGTCACTTTCAATCCCAACTTTTCAAGACGATTGACAAGGGTGCGCTGAAGATACTGCTCATTGCGGCGGTCGAAATAATCACCACCCAGATCCACGTATTCCGTACCACGCTTGAGCAAGTAGTAGGCAATCACGAGGATTGAGTGAGCGACAGCGACTGCTGCACGCTTTTTACCTCTTCGTGCTGCTAAACGACGGAATTGAGCCGAGAGGTAATTGTCTTTCATATGCCCGACTGCATGAGCTGCTTGAACCAACGCCGCCTTCAAATGTTGGTTTCCGTCTCGCACTTTCGCCGAGTGGTTGCGTCCAGCACTTTCGTTTTTGCCGGGCGCAAGTCCTGCCCACGCCGCAGCATGATTGGCGGTGGGGAAACGACTCATATCTGTTCCCAATTCAGTCAACAGGATTTGCGCTACCTGTGTACTCACACCGGGAATGCTATCCAGGCGTGCCAGCGCGTTGCTCTGGTCAAAAGAGATAAGCAATCGCTCAATCTCACTACTCAAGGTTTCCACCTTGGCGCTGAGTTCGTCGATATGCTCCAAATGCAGTTTCAGCAGCAGACGATGACTGTCTCGAATGCGTCCGGTCAAAGCGCGCTCCAATTCAACAATCTTCTTCCGCAGCACCCCACGTGCCAATTGTGCCAACTGCATCGGGTCGTCTTGTCCGGCAATAATGTGTTCCAACATGTCGCGTCCCGATACGCCCAGAACTTCGCTGGCAACCGAACCCAATTTCAGATTAGCGTCTTCCAGCACCTTCTGAACCCGATTTATCTCCCGTGCGCGCTCCTGTACCAATTGAGTACGGTAGCGTACCAGTTCACGCAATTCACGCTGGGGCAGCGGCGGAATGAAACTGGCTTTCAACAGACCGTGTTGCAACAGTTGAGCAATCCACTGAGCGTCATTCACATCCGTTTTGCGCCCCGGCACAAACTTAATGTGCTGCGCGTTGACCAACAGCACCTCAAATTCGCCTTCCAGAATGTTGAAGATGGGTTTCCAATAGACCCCTGTACTTTCCATCGCTACATGTGTTACCTGTCCGGCGCGCAACCAATCTGCCAGCAGCAGCACATCGGCGGTCATGGTTTTGAAACTGCGAATGTCCCGGCGAAAGCTACCTTGCCCATCCGGTATCATGCGACAGGCAACCACAGTCTTCTTGTGGACATCCAATCCCGCACAGCGTTGGTAGACAACCTCCATCCTACACCTCCTCATACACCCGTTCGGATGAGATATCCTGAACCTCGCCTTTCAGGAAGCTATCCTGCGTGCTCTCCAAATCGGAGGCGACATCAATCGGTACTCTTGAGGTTCGTGAGTCCTACTACGCTACGGACTGGTCGTGCCAACCAAAAACGACTTCTACGGATATCTCTACTACTAGTCTACCTATTTTCATTCCATTTGGTGTGCGTAGTTCATGATAACTACGCTGAGTCTCAGAAATGAGACAGCGGAGGTGACGAATGCGGCGTTTTTTGTTGATCCTGGCTGTACTGTGCCTGCTGACATGGGGCACGGTCTTTTATCTGTTATTTGAACGGCGCGATCAGTCGACGATGGCGCTGCCGACGCTAATGGTACTGCCCTCGCTGACCCCATCCGGTACGCCGACCCGCACACCAATGGCTACAGATACAGCGACGGCGACGGCGACACTCACACCCACCTATACCCTAACCGCAACCGCCACCTTCACGCCAACGCTGACCCCGACGCTCTCGACGCGGGTACTGGACATCAGCGCGGTCATGCCGGGTGTGTACGTGCCGCCAACGGCGACGGACTTTCCCTTTGGGACCATCCTGCTGTCCGCGCCGCCCCAGCCCATTGAGCCGCTGCCCGATGCGACTCACGAACCACCGCCTTATGAAGGCTGGTACAGCTTCGAGTCGGACAATCCGGCTGTGTATTACAGCACACCCTGGGAACCGCGTCTGCACGCCAGCGCCAGCCGGGGGCAGTATCACCGCAGCGAGAATGTGCAGAGTTATGCCAGCTTCACCTTTGAAGGCGAAGGCTTACGCATCCGCTATGTTGCAGCACTCAACATGGGCATCTTTCAGGTCGTGGTGGATGGGGTGGTGATCGACACGGTAGATGCCTATGGTCCGGAACTGGCGTTTCCTGGCACGCGGGTTTACACCATCGGACGCGGGACACATACGCTGGAACTTCGCAGCGCCCAGCAGCGCAATCCACAGAGTGAAGGCTATGTGCTGGCGCTGGATGCGGTGCAGGTCTTTCGTGGCACAACCAACACCCTCATTATCCCGCCACCTGTCGAGACCTACACGCCCACACCCCAGCCGATGCCAGCCGCTGGCGTGGAACTGGTCGGTGCGCCGCCGACAGTACAACCCACTACAACGCCTGTACCACCTTCATTGGTAACAGTCTCCGTCGTCATTGGCTACGACGAGAACGGCAACCGTGCCGTTGACCCGGCAGAAGGCGTATCCGGTATCTCGGTGCGCGTGGTGGAAGTGGGGACAAACCGTGTTATCGCGCAGGCATTCACCGACAGCAGCGGCTTTGCCCAATTGCAGGTGGTCACTTCCGCTCAGGCGCGGGTGGTCGTGCCGTACTTTGGCAAGGTCTGGCAGCTTCCCAACAGTCGTCGTGGGGGCAATGTGCGCTTCACACTGCTGCTCACTCCCGGCAACCAACCCGGTCTGATTCCTTAAATGAGGCTCACTGTGATGAATGATGAACTATCTCTGGCGCAGGTGCAGCGTTCCATGCTGCTGCGCTCGATCTATCT
>JBDTNB010000300.1:0-4694 GCA_039933955.1 Chloroflexota bacterium | reverse complement strand
TGATGTTATCAGTCTAACCAAACCCGGTGATTGTGTCAACCCGGCGATTCGGTTTCTGCTTAGATACTCAGGCAACAGGCGATCTTACTGGTATAGGCTGCTGAGGCGGTTGAGTTGGCGATCCAGGATGCCGGGGATGAGGATGCTGAGCCAGAACAGAACTTTGCCCTGAATCGTCAAAATGTGCTGGCGCTGGCGTTTTGCCCCGGCGCGGATGACGAGTTCGGCGCAGTGTTCCGAGGTCATCGTTGGGACACTGCGGGCATTTTCGCCCATCGTGGCTTCCAGCGCCTCGCCGCTGATCGCGCCGGGGAACACCAGCGTGACTGTCACGCCCGTGCCAGTTAATTCGGCCCGTAAAGTGTTGAGAAAACCGCGCATAGCATGTTTAGAACTGTTGTAGCCAATCGTCCCCGGCAGGCCAACCAACCCGCCGAAACTGCCCACGCCGACGATGCGCCCGCGCGTTTGCCTGAGATGCGGCAGCGCATAATACACGCAGTAAACCAGCCCGAAGTAATTCAGGTTCATCTCGTCGTGGAGTTGTGCCACGCCCGGTAGATTTTCAAAGCGCCCCGGCCAGCCTTTGCCCGCGTTGTTGAGCAGCGTGTCGATGCGTCCATATTCGGCGAGGGCGCGTTCGATCAAATTTTTGCACTGCGCCTCGTCGGTGACATCCGTCGGGACGGCGATGGCCCCCGCACCGCGATCACGACATCCGGCTGCCACAGCTTCTAATTTCTCGGCACTGCGCGCGGCGAGGACGAGTTTCGCGCCCTGAGCAGCAAGCTGATAGGCCAGTTGTTCGCCAATCCCCTGCGACGCGCCGGTCAGAATCACGACATTATCTTGAAAAGGTGCAGCCATGCATCACGCTCACTACAAATTCTGATGGATATGATGTGAGGATACCACGAACGAATACAAAAGGGTTTCGGAACGCTTCACCGCTGTTGACAAATACCCAGAAAAGGATTATTTTATAAACAAACCGACCAGTCAGTCTGTGATGAGGATTTATGCCCGATTCGGAAACTCGACAACGCATTATCATGGCGGCAATCCAACTCCTCGGCCAAAAAGGTTTCGCCGATATGAGCATGAATGACATTGTGAGTGTGTCGGGTATCAGCAAAGGGGGTGTGTACTGGCATTTCAAGAGTAAGGATGAAATCATTCAGGCCATTTTTGATTTCTTTTTCGATGCGCAGCTTGAACTCATCAACGCGACTCTTGAAAGCGACGGTACAGCCGCCGAAAAACTCGAACGCATCTTTCGACTCGCCAGTGCAGAAGCCGTCGATAATTTTCCGCCGCCAATGGAATTCTATGCGCTGGCAACACGCAGCGAGGGACTTAAGCGAGGGATGTCGGACTATTTTGAGGCTTATCGGCAGCGCGTGGCCGATTTGCTTCAGCAAGGTATTGAAGATGGCGAATTTGAAATGTCTGATCCGGCGATGGTTTCCGTCAATATCATCAGTTTGCTAGAGGGTATTGTGCTGATTGGGCTGCTTGTGCCGCATACCTGGGGTTTCCAGGCACAGGTCAATAACGCAGTCGATCTGATTTTGCGAGGTTTGTCTAAACGACGTTGAGGAAAGATAAGGTAAGGAAAGTATCATGAGAATACTCATTTCGGGAGCAGGAATCGGCGGGCTGACCTTAGCCTATTGGTTGCAAAAAACCGGACACGAGGTTGTCGTCATCGAAAAAGCGGATGATGTGCGTACCGCAGGCTATATGATTGATTTTGCCGGGAGCAGTTGGGATGTCGCCAATCGTATGGGGATGATACCCGAATTAGAGGCGGTCAGTCACAAGATTGAGGAATTGGACTTTAAGAATGCTCAAGGCAAAACGGTTGTCAGGCTGCCAATGGAGAAGCTGTACCGGGCGCTTAAAATTTCGGATCGCTATCTGAATTTAGATCGCCGCGACATCATCGAAGCCCTCTACAATCTCGTTCACGACAAGGTTGAGATCTGTTTCGGGACATCGCTAACGGCGATCAATCAGTCCATGCAGGGCGTTGAAGTGACCACAAAGGGCAGTCCGCTTGACGGAACTTTCGATCTGGTGGTCGGCGCAGATGGCGTTCATTCAAATGTGCGCCAGTTGATTTTTGGTGATGAAAGCCAGTATAGCGATTATCTGGGTTACTACGTGGCGGCCTTCTATACGCAGGCGGTTACCGAAAAACTGGAGGCAGGCTGTGTCGTCCATGTCGAGCCAAATGTCCAGTTTGGAATGTATTCGCTGGGGACGGATCGCTGGTTGGTGATCCCGATCTACAAAAGCGCCGACGAAGGGTATATCCCGCCCCATCAGCGCTTGGATGTCCTCCGATCTCATCTGCGCAATGTAGGTTGGATTGCCCAGGACGTGCTGGGCGGAGTGTCACCGGATACACCCATTTTTCTGGACACTGTAACCCAGGTCAAGCTGCCAAAATGGTCTAGCAACCGGGTGGTGTTAATCGGCGACGCGGCTTACTGCCCAAGCCTGATTTCCGGGCAAGGGGCGGCACTGGCAATGGCTGGCGCTTATCTTCTGACCGAAGCGCTGAACAAGACATCTGACTTTCAGACGGCGCTGGCCGACTACGAAAAGCAGTTACGTCCTCATGTCGATCTCATACAGGCCAAAGCACGAAAATTTGCACCCACTTTTGTACCCGACAACCAACTCAAGATTATGATGATGAATTGGGCTATGCGCCTCGTTGATTTTCCACCCGTTACTCGGATATTCGGCAAGCAGCTAACCTTTGAAAGCCTGATTCCGGCTGCAAGTTAAGGCGCTGCCATAAATTCTAATTGATCCGTTATCCGATTTAAATTGAGTTTACATAGCAGGTCTATGGTTGGAGCATCAATCAAAATCAGCCCATAAAGAGCGAGAAAATCATGGCAACCGTTGATTATCCACCAACCTACACAACCGACTCGGTAACCTCCAAAGATGGAACCACGATAGGTTATCGCCAGATGGGGCGCGGACCGGGGTTGATCCTGATGCACGGCGGGATGCAGGCGGCGCAGAATTTTATGCGATTGGCGACCTTCCTCGCCGACGACTTTACGGTGTATGTGCCCGACCGGCGCGGGCGCGGTTTAAGCGGCTCCTATGACCATCACTACACGCTCCAAAACGCGGTTGACGATCTGGATGCGCTGCTGGCGAAAACCGGTGCGCATAACGTGTTCGCGTTGAGTTCGGGCGCGATTATCGCTTTGCAAACGGCGCTGGTGCGGCCCGCATCCGGCATCGACAAACTCGCCATTTTTGAACCGCCGCTGTCCATCGACGGATCGTCTGCTATGGAGTGGCTGTCGCGCTTCGACCAGGAAATCGCGCAGGGAAAAATCGGCGCGGCGATGGTGACGGTAATGAAAGGCACAAAAGACACGTCGTTCTTTGGCACGCTGCCGCGTTTTATCACCGTGCCGCTGGTGACGATGGCCGTCAAGGCTGAAGCAAAAGAGCCAGAAGGTGGCGATGTACCTATCGGCGAAATCGTCCCGACGATGCATTCTGACGGGCAAATCATCATCGACACCGCGGACACCATCGAGCGCTACCAGGATGTGAGCGCCGATGTATTCCTGCTGGGCGGCAGTAAAAGTCCGGCTTATTTGAAGCTGGCGCTGGATCGCCTCGAAGCCGTGCTGCCACATGTCCGGCGTGTGGAACTGAAAGGCGCTGACCATGTGGCGGCGGATGACAGCGGCCAACCGGAACGGGTCGCGCAGGAATTGCGGCGATTCTTCGCTGAAGTCCCGGTTGGGGTGGTGTAGAGCGCCACCAGACGTTAAAACGTCCGGCTGCCGAAGTGCCAAGTCTACTGAAGTAGACTGCAAAAACTAAATCGGCGCACTATAGTCCTCTTGAGAGGACTTGGCCGTTCGGCAGCCAGACACTTGAGTGTCAGGCGAAAAGAACCCCTAAAAATTATGTGTTAGGAACCGCAGCCCTGGCTGTCCAGCGGCAAAATGGCCTGATTGTTGTCCAGGGATTGAACTCCGCTGGTCGCTGGTAGACGATCACCGCCGGGTGGATACAGGCCAACGGCAATCTGAGTGATGGATGGGTTGGCGGGCAAGGTATAATGCCCACGCAAATTTTGCCCCGGCAGCCACAGCGAGGTCGGATATTCCGCGCCCAGGGCTGGGCCGTCAAATTGTTCGAGCATATTGCCATTCGCGTCCAGGCCGTGTACGAAGACATTCAAATCGTTCACCGGCGCAGCGGTCACATGCCAGCCTAGATTTACGGAAAGCGAGTCACCGTCGGGTTGAATCCCGGCGCACCACAATTCGATTCCCGGCTCAAAACGGATGTTCAAATGCTGTTGTAAAGCTGCGCCGTTGCCGTCAACCCGAATCAATGGCGGCAAAATCAGACGATCTGTCCCATCCGGCAATTTGAGCGGTTCACCGGTTGCAACATCGACCATCTGCACGCTGATATGCCCGACATAGGGTGGCGCATCCGCGAACACCGGAATCTCGTGGATTTCCGACGCAAAACGATCCAGCGGATAGCCTTTAGCGGTGCTGCCGCCGCCGGGGATCAAGGGTTCGCTCACGCCCCAGGCCGCCGACAGCGGTAAATTGACCAACTGCACCACCGGGCGATATTCGCGATCCAGCACTTTTTCCGCGCGCCAGAATAATTCCACGTCGAGCAGG
>JBDTNB010000299.1:0-4736 GCA_039933955.1 Chloroflexota bacterium | reverse complement strand
GCCGCGCCCGGATCATCCAAATTGAGCGGGATTAGCAGCGGGAAAGCTGCCACGCCCGCCCGATAAGATGCATCCGGGAAGGGTGCGTCGTAAGCGGCGAGAATTTCATCGGCAGGCGCGTTCACCGAACTGATCGCCAGCAGCCGCCCCGGTTCAAGATCGCGCCCAGTGCGTTCGGCAAATTCCCGCCATTGCATGAAACCCTGTCCCATCGGTCTGTCGCCCGTCGGCAGACCCGTGTTCATGATGACCAGCCGCGCAAAACGTTCCGCCAATTCCGTTGCCACTGCCAACCCGATGATCCCGCCCCAATCCTGGCATACCAGCGTGATGCCGCGTAAATCCAATTGCTCGATGAACGCCACCAGCGTATCGTGATGCATAGCAAAGGAATAATCGCCGAGTTCGCTGTATTTATCCGAACGCCCGAATCCAATCCAATCAAACGCGATAACGCGATTTTTCGCCGCTATCAATGGAATCATGTTGCGATACAAATATGACCACGACGGTTCACCGTGCAGGCACAGGATGACATCGCCTTGCCCCTCATCGACATAATGAACCCGCGCACCGTTGATGTCCACATACTGCGGCGTGAACAGCCATCCCGGTAAATTCGCAAATCGTTCGTCAGGCGTGCGCATCAGTGACATGGGATAACTTCCTTTTTAAACAGACCATTTCTGCCACAATACTAACGTATTTCAAAACGCCGTGTCACCGACTAGAATACTATCTTTCAATACGTCTCTATATCGTGGTTGATAGTTCATCAGTAAAATAGCAAATCCCTCTCTGAGTTCCCCCTCTCTACGAAGTGGGGAGGGGGCTAGGGGGAGGGGACGTAAGCGAAGAAGAACAGCATCACGATATAGTCGCCTGGAAGGAACCTATTTTCATGATCGACTCATCCATCCCTTTGCAGGCTGAACCCAAAACGCTCATCCAACGGTTTCGAGCGGGTGAATTCGATTGGTTGCTGCATCCGGCAATGGCGCTGGCTGTCACACGGATTTTGCTGTTATTCGGCGCATATATGGCGGGCGCGATTTTGCCCGATGCCTATAGCCCCTGGAAACCCTATCCCGATGGCGGCGTCCTCGATGTATGGACGCGCGGCGACTCGTTGTGGTATATGGGCATCGCCGAGCAGGGCTACTCGCTGGAATCGGGCGCTGATCGCAGCGGTCAGACCAATGTCGTATTTTTCCCGATGTATCCACTGCTCATCAGCATCCTTATGCCGTTGGTGGGCGGCAGCGCCATCACAGCGGGCGTGCTGGTGAGCAACATTTGCTTGTTTATCGGCCTGATTTTCCTGTATAAGCTGACAATCCTGGAATTTGAGGATCGTCCCACAGCCCAGCGTGCGGTTTTTTATCTGGCTGCCGCGCCGATGGCCTTTTTCTTCAGCGCGATTTACACCGAAAGCGCTTATTTTTTGTTTTCGGTGGCGACTTTTTATTATGCGCGAAAGGGAAATTGGCTGGGCGCGGGGATCGCCGGGATGTTGTGTTCGGCGACGCGCGTCGTGGGCATTTTGATTTTGCTGCCCGCCGCCCTGGAATGGATGCGCGCGCACGGCTGGACTTTGCGCGAATCGAATCGCAAAGCGACCTGGGTGCGTTTATGGGGGGGTATAAAAAGTGATTTTCTGAGTTTGCTGCCGCTGCTGTTGATTCCAATGGGACTTGTGGCCTTCATTCTGTATCAGAATGCCCGTTTCAACGATCCATTTTTATTCCTCAATGCCCAGGCCAACGGCTGGCAGCGCCCCAACCGCAACCCCATCAGCGCCCTGTGGGAAGAATCAACTTTCATGATTCCCTACATCCTGCGCGGCGAACTGACCACTTTTGTCATGGTCTGGATTGTCAACATAGCGTCATTAATTGTGACCGCCGTTGTTTCGATTGCGGCGTGGCGGCGCTTAGGGGCATCCTATGGGCTGTATAGTTTCCTAGTCATACTGATTCCCCTCGCCAGCGGAACCATGAGCCTGCCCCGCTATTTGTTGATTTTATTCCCCGTGCCGATGATGCTGGCCCATTGGGGACGCAATGCAACTTTGGATAGACTCATCTTGGTTGGTGGTGCGCTGTTGATGGGTATCTTCGCCGCCACCTATGCTAATTGGGGATTTGTCGCCTAGAGATAGCGAACTCGACAAAGACCGATTTTCGCCCCTTCTCCCTTGAATTCGGGGAAGAAGGGGATGAGGGGGCTTACAAGGGTAGGTTTTTATTTTTTCGCAAAACGCGACCAACAAAACCTTCTGAAATGACCTACTCTGGCCTTTCTAGCCCCTTTAGTGGGCTTGGCACTTCGGCAGCCGGATCGCTTTAGCGTCTGGCGGGACAACCGCACAAACCCAGTCCTGAAAAACCTACCCTTGTAAGGGATGAGGGGGTGCTTGCTCTAGCCAAACTGCCGATCAGCCCAAACTCGCTGGTTGAAGATTTGAGCGATGTTCGAGAGGTCGCCAGTCGCAATCACTAGATCAAACACGACGTTGGGATATTTTCGCTGGATGGCTTGTGTCATGGATGCCTCCATATCCTGTGGGGTAATGACCGTCACAGCCAGACTTTGCTCATAGGGAATGTAGTCGATGAAGTCCCAGTTGCTGGTCACAATCGGGCGAAATCTATTCCAATAGGAACGGGCCGTGTCGAAAAACCATTTCGGTTCCAATCCGGGCGCGAGGATAATCATATGATGGGTGGGTTCGCCGTGTACCGGCCCCGGCCCGCGTCCTTTGGACACCCATACGCCGCCGCGCGGAATTTGCTGGACTTGTTCCAACCGCTGCACAGCGGGTAAGCCGTTGTTGTAGTATTCATCTTCTTTCCACAGGCACACGCCAAATAACCATTCTGGCCCGCTGGTCGCCATCCAGTTGAACAACGCAACCGTTGCTTCGGCGTGTTGATTCCGGTCATAGGCTGGGAAGCGTGGATCGGTGCGCTGCGATTCGTGGATTGGCAGCGGATAAATACCGCCTTCCGTCCCTACCGCCGGTACTGGCCCAGCCCCAAACCATTCTTTGAGCCGCTGCTGAAACGCGATGCCCATCGCCGTTAAGCCATTGGGATCGCCGTAAGGGGTTTTGGGTGTGCCGCCCCAAACCGTCCGCCCCGGATCATACGCCTGGGTATACGGGTCATACGGATACTCGAAATGCCAGCCCGGTTCCTCGCCGTTGTATTGTTCCGGCAGGCGCGGTGTATCTGGTTGGCCGGGGACTTCCTGATAAAAATGATTCAGCGTGTAGGGATGTACCGCTGCCCACATGCCGTTCTGAATAATTTTCTGAAACCGATCCATGTGATGGTCGCGGATGAAGCCCAGCATATTATCCTGCCATTGCAGACCGCCATCCACGCCCACTGTTTCGCTGAAGGATGTGAAGCCGGGGTAGCCGCCGATGCCGATAATATATTCGGCAAAATCCAGCCAATTTTCGCACAGAGGTTTAATGACACCATCAATATTGGTGCTGGAAATGCCACCTTGAGGCGGGTCTTGCGGCCACTCAGGATTGCGCAGATTTGGCTCGTTGTAAAACTCGAACCACTTCACGCCTGCATCCCGGTAAATCCCCCATTGGTTGCGCATTGAGGCGTTCATCGGTGCAGCACCCGGCGACTGCCGGTAGATGCGGATGACCGGCGTGATGTTGTTGCTCAATAACCACGCACAATCCGGCGCGAATTCCTCGCCGCCGGTTACAAATTTATACCAACCAAGTTGCAAACGTGGATAACGATCCCGCACGATGGGTTTATAAGCGCCTTCGTTGTGCAGGCCGCGTGGATTGCCCGACCATTCATATTCATTTAGCTGCAAGTGGATTTACCTCATTCAGATTCAATACGAACCACATTCCCTGGCTCAATCGTATTCAAAACGATTTTCATTTTGGGTACAAGCGGCAGCAAATCCGTAAGCCGGTTACTGGGTGCGACCAGCGTGATAACACCAATCGCCGCACCTTCCAGATTTTGCTGATAAGTCAGGTTTTGGTCAATGGTGATAAAGACATCGAACTGTCCTGCCATGAGTTGCAGCAGTTCGCCATTTTCTTGCCCGACCAGCCCATTTCCGGGACTGTTTTTGTGTCATGTTCCGGCAGTTCTCGCTTCAATTTACGGGGCAAACACTCGTCAATCAGGACGCGCATCGGCATTCGCTAACAATGTCTCCGTCATCTGGAGAACTTCAATAACCTGCTCCCGGCTCACCGTCGGAAAGTCATCCAGAAAATCATCAATGGTATCGTTGGCTGAAAGATAAGCGATTAATGTATGTACTGGCACGCGCGTTCCCGCGAACACGAGTGTCCCTCCAAGTATGTCATTATCCTGCTGGATTGGGGAATGGTGTTTATTCATGACCTTAACCTTCCACCTTTACCATCTATTGTACACGATATGATGGCGCTCAATTTTTGCTGTCAGGCATATACGTTGTATTTTGATGCCTATTTGTTCTCTACATCCAATGAAGGAACGGATGTGTGGGACATTGAAACTGGCGAAAGATTACTGCAAGACCCTGATTTGAAACTTACTGTTTATCATCCCCACAAGCATCAATTCCTGAGCGTTCTACCAGACTCCACATTTCGTTTAAGCCATTTGATATGAATTTGCTAACCGGGGCATAAATCGGCACAAAACCACTTGACTTTGTAGAAAATATGTTCTAAAATTGGAATCCGTTGAGATACA
>JBDTNB010000298.1:0-4760 GCA_039933955.1 Chloroflexota bacterium | reverse complement strand
TCGCCCAAACGGATGCAAAAGAAACTGCGCTGCCAGGGCGAGTTGATTTGCCGGAGTCCGGCGCACCCTACCGTTATTTGCGACTGCACCTGGACGGCAATGCTCCGCTGACCATGACCGAAGCGCGGCTCAACCTTATAAGCCCCTGACCTGGGCGATGAGGTCAGCTTTCATATCCGGCGGGAGGGCGTTCCAGGGGATATTCAAAATTGCGCCTTGCAGCCCATACAAGGCATTCAAACTGACTTTTTGCGGAAAAGCCTTTTTGAGCCGTTTATAGGTTTCAACCGCGCCCAGGTCTTCTAAATCAGCCTGGGTGTGAATACCCACCTCGTGCAGCCAGGAAATGGTTTTGGGGCCAATATTTCTGATCGCTAATAAATCGTCAGATGCCATTTGAATACCTCGCAGCAAAAATCAGGACGCATCACGCGGTGGAAGTTGGCCGATGAAGATCAGGGCATATGTGCCATGTGTTTTGCCTTCGCGGCTGCTTAACACAACGACTATCGGATCAGGATTACCAGGGTTAACCAACATCCCGGCGTCGGAACGATCACCCAGAATAGTTGTACCCGTGCCTTCGTGCAGGGTCGCGCCGGAACCGGCAAACGTCGGGACAGCCTCGCAGCCTTTGCGCCCCGCATCGTCGCAGGTTTCTTCGGTATCCGGGCGCAACATAAAGGGATCAACGCGGCTGTTTTGCGCGGCGACCATATAGATCTGAATGGCAGTCGTTTTAGCTGCCAGCGGCCCGACACGGACTTCTATCTTATCGGTATCATTATCCGGGTCGATATTAAATCCCTCGATAATCGCCATATAGCGCCCCGGTGTACCATCTTTGCTGCCGATGGTCAGGGTCACAATACCCGCTTTGTCCGCGCCGTTGACCAACAACTGCGACACCGTATTCAGATTATCCTGAGAGATGGTGCGCTGGGCTTCACCGGGAAGGGTAAAGGTATCACCGATGGTCTGTTGGGCATCGGTGTTGCAGACTTCATATTTGTTGGGCGAATCGGTATCCAAGCGAATCACGGGTATAAACCCATCGACGCCGTATACGGTGATGCGATACGCGAGGTCTTTGGTGGGGTCTTCCTGGAACACAATCGTGCTGGCAGTGGTGACATCATTATCGTCGCAGCGGAAGGTCACGTCCTGATAGGTATTCACCGTCTCGACAGGCGGATTGGCAAGGCGCAGCCGCAGACTGTAGGAACCGGTGGATGTGCCATCGGCATTGCCGACGCGGGTTGCCACGATGGTATATTGACCGTCCGCCGGGATAACGTATTCCAATGTTATCGTGCCATCAATCCCGCCATCGTCACTGCGGCTGACCAGTGTCCCGCCGGAGTCCAAAATCCCAATCAGCGGCATCAGCCCGTTGAAAGCGGCCATATCGATGACAATATCATCACCTTTGTGAGCCTGCACCTGCCACCAATCGAAAAAGGATTTGGGGGTGAGCGTTTCCTGAACCACGTCGTCGTACTGGATAGGCAAAACGGAGTTGGAATCGCTGTTGTCCTGCGCCAGAACCGGAACGGCCAGTATCAGCAGCAGACCGAGCATCAGGCAATGTTTCCAGAAAACCACAAGCACCTCCCTACAAGCGCAGCTATCCAAATCCATTGTACGCTGATGTGCCCGAAATCAACTAGAGAGATGTATTAGCCCGCGCCGATTTCAGAGTCCAGGCGATTGACAATCCTATATACCATTGATAACATAGGTTACAAGTAACATAGATGCCAGTTAGCCTATGTACTCGCGATAATTCGAGGAAATATGTCGATCAAATACGCCATCCTGGGCTTTCTGAGTTGGAAACCTTTAAGCGGCTACGACCTGAAAAAGTTGTTTGAAGACTCCGCCGCATTTCATTGGTCGGGAAACAACAATCAAATTTATAAGGCGCTGGTTGAGCTGCATAACGAGGCCTTCGTGACGCTCGAAGTCCAGCAGCAAGCCGATTATCCGCCGCGCAAAATATACACGATCACCGAGAAAGGCCAGTCCGCGCTGCGCCAATGGGTGCTGTCGGAGCCGGAACAACCGCAGCTCAAAAACGACTTTTTTGCACAACTTGCCTGGGCCGACCAACTCCAGGCGGATGAACTCGAACGGCTGCTTCAACAGTACCAAGATCAGGTTCAAGTTCAGATGCGGATGTCGCAGGAACGCAAACAGCGGCATAAGGGAACCCCGCAGCGCACCCCGCGCGAAACGTATCTGTGGGACATGATTATGCAAAACTGGGTTTCGTTCTACGAAAATGAAGTGAAGTGGATTCAGGAACTACGCAAAGGACTTGACGAGATAGAAACAGGAGGAGAGTCAGAATCATGACGACACCATCGTTATACAAAACAGCGGCGGGCGAAAAAGCGGTCATGGATATTTATGACAAGGCGCTGGCGCAGTGGCCTGTCGCTTATGAAACGCTGATTCTGCCAACGCGGCATGGCGACACATTTGTCATCGCTTGCGGTTCAGAAACTGCACTGCCGCTGATCCTGCTGCACGGCGCAGGCACAAATTCGACCATCTGGCGCGGCGACATCCGCAGCTACAGCCAAAACTATCGAGTCTACGCGGTTGATTTGTTGGGTGAGGCTGGAAAAAGTGCCGCGAATCGTCCGGCCTGGGATAGCCCCGCTTATGCCGAATGGCTGGAAGACCTTTTGGATGCACTGCATATCGAGAAAGCGGCTTTGGTGGGAATCTCGCAAGGCGGCTGGACGGCGTTGAAATTCGCCGTTAATCAACCGACGAGAGTCGAAAATCTGGTTTTGATTTGCCCCGGCGGGGTCGTTCCCGATAAAAAATCATTCATCATCCGGGCGATTGGCTTCTCGTTGATGGGTAAAAAGGGTCTGCAGCGGATGATTCGTTTGCTCTATGGCAAGCAGCCGATACCGGAAGGGGTCGAGGATGCGGTTGCGGTGGTGATGGGCAATTTTAAAGCGCGGCTGGGCATTTTGCCGATTTTCTCTGACATGGAATTAGGGCGGCTGACCATGCCGACGCTGCTCATCGGCGGGACGGATGACCCCATGCGCGATCTCGATAGCATTGCCGCGCGGCTGCAAACATTTGTACCGAACCTGAAAGTGGATATTATCCCCGGTGCAGGACACGTTGTGCTCAATACTATCGAACGAATCATGACCTTCCTGAATATGGAGCGCAGTGTTCACGAAATGAGTATGGTTACACCAGGATAATTTTATGAGGATTGGTATTCTAGCCGATATACACGGAGAGCTGGACGCGCTTAAGCAAGCGCTGGGTTTTTTCCACCATCAAGGCATCGAAACGGTGATTTGCGCCGGTGATCTGGTGGATCGCGGCACAGATGGGGATAAAGTCGTGGAGATTATCCGGCAGGCCAATATCCCTTGCGTACAAGGCAACCATGATGCGATGGCGAGACGCACGCAGGAATTTCTCGCCAGACATCCAGATGATGGTTTGCCCATCGAACCTCTGAAAGCCGACACAGTGGATTTTCTCAGTAATTTACCCCTCGAACAGCACTTTGAGTGGCTGGGGATCAGTGTATACATGACGCATGAGAACCCCATGCATGATCCTTCCAAGTTCATTTATCCTACCGCGTCGCGCGCATCATTCGAGTCCGTTGTTCAGGCGGCCAACGTGCAGATTATTGTCCTGGGACACACCCACCGCCCGATGCAGGTTCACATCGGCAGCGCTCAGGTCATTAACCCAGGTTCAATTTATGCAAATTATGGCCCATATGCACAAACCTGCGGCGTGCTGCAACTGCCAGAGCAAACCTTTGAACTTTGGGATGTGCAGACCGGCCAGCAGTTACCGCTGCAACCGATTCGGTTTTGAATTCAGCAAGCCGATACGGGTGTGTTTTGCCAATAAAAAAGGACGCAGCGTTTTCGCCACGTCCTTTTTGTAATCGATTCGATGAACCGAAACTACTTTACCTCAACCTTAGCGCCTTCGGCCTCAAGTTTAGTCTTGGCGTCGGCGGCGGCGTCCTTGTTGACACCTTCCAGAACGGTCTGGGGTGCGCCTTCAACCAGGTCTTTGGCTTCCTTCAGACCCAGGCTGGTCAGGGTACGGACGACCTTGATGACGTTGATCTTCTTGGGGCCAGCGTCCGCCAGGATGACGTTGAATTCAGTCTGTTCTTCAACTTCTTCAGCAGGAGCAGCGGCAGCGACGGGAGCAGCAGCGAATGACGGCCCAGCGACGGCGGCGGTCACGCCCCATTTTTCTTCGAGCATAGTCTTGAGTTCAGCGGCTTCCAGGACGGTCAGCGCGCTCAGTTCGTCAACGATTTTGGCAAGGTCTGCCATGATTTTGTGTTCCTTTCAAGTGACACGGTTTTTCGTTTATTCGTTTTGTATTATTTGCATTTAGCTAAAAGCTAATGACTAACAGCTAATAGCTGCTTACGCTGCTTCGCCCGAATTTTTCGTGACGTAAGCTTGCAAGACCTGGGCGATGGATGCAACGCCCCCGTTGAGTACGCTGACGAGACCGACAGCAGGCTGCGAGATGAGACCGACGAGCTGTGCGCGGAGTTCGTCCAGCGACGGCAGATTGGAGACGGCCTCAACCTGTGCTGGGCTGAGAATCTGCCCTTCCATGACGCCGCCCTTGATCGACAGGATACCTTCGTAGTCCTTCAAAAAGCCGACCATCATTTTGGCGACGGCTGGGAAGTTGCCATTGCCAACGGCGACACCACTGGGGCCTTGCAGCAG
>JBDTNB010000297.1:0-4780 GCA_039933955.1 Chloroflexota bacterium | reverse complement strand
TATGCGCGGCGGCTGGCGAAGATGCAAAGCGCGATCTTCCCAACCCTGACAGAAGACGAACATCTCAGCGAATCGCAGTATCTACGACATCTTGAACTTTTCCCCGAAGGACAGCTTACCGTGCTTGTCCTGATCCATGACAAATGGGTGGTGGCTGGTTCGACCAGTACCTTCCTGACTACCTGGGACTATGCCACACAGGATCACACCTTCCTCGATGTCATTGGCGGCGGATGGTTCACCCAGCATAATCCAAAAGGCGATTGGCTGTACGGCGGCGATCTCAGCGTTCACCCCGATTTTCATGGCATGGGTGTCGGCAGCGCTCTGTATCGGGCGCGGCAGGCCGTCGCACGCAAACTCAACTTACAAGGCGAGATTGCAGGTGGGATGATCCCTGGCTATTATCGCTATCGGGAGCAGATGAGCATCGAGGCTTACGTGAACAAAGTCGAAGCCAGAGAGGTTTTTGACCCTACCCTGTCGGTACAGGTCAAGAATGGCTTCCAGGTGAAGCGCGTGCTGCACGAGCATATCACTGACCCACGCGCCGACAACTGCGCCGCAATGATTGTGCGCCCGAACCCGCATTATCAGGCGGAGTGGGGCCGCATCCGCGTGTAGGCCTGCGCGTTTGACCGAGCGCATAAGTCGTTCGCTGTTAGCTAAAAGACAAAAACACGCTCATGAGCGCGAACAAGCCGCTTATGGGGTTGAACGCTGGGTAGGTTTATTGCCAAAATTTTCGATAAACTACTTAACAATCGGTCATGCCATACAAAATGATAAATTCACTCCAACGCACCATTAGGTGTGGAGGAGCGCCCCTGCGTGCGCCCCTGATTCCACCACCCAACGTTTACTTATTGAACCGTGCTGATTTTATGCAGCAGCGACAAACCAGACATCACCCACGCCCTGGCCGGTAGCGTCGCCGGGTACTTTGTCGTCTTTCCACAGGTACAAAGGCATACCTTTGTAGGTGACCTGAAGGCTGCCGTCATCGCGGGTAATCGTGGCGAGTTCGCCGGTTACATCGGTTCCATCAACCAATTTGGCAGTCTTGCCAACGGTGAAGGGCGGCCAGTTCTTGGCGCAGTCGGCATCACAGGCGCTCACACCAGCGGTGTCATTCTTGAAAGTGTAGAGCGTGCGGCCATCGGCTGTGACCAGGAAATCACCCAAATCGGCAGTGCTGTTCTTCACAACGGTTTCCGGCGCAACCACATGCCAGACATCGCCCTTGCCATCACCAGTCACATCACCAATTGCTGCATCGGTTTTGAAGTAATACAGCGGCCAGCCATTATAGGTTACTTGCAGGGTCTTATCGGTACGTTCTGTAGTACCCCATGTGCCGGGCAGGTTGACGCCGCTAACCAATGAATCGGCGCTGTCAACGAGCAAGGGCGGCCAATTGGTCGCGCATTGGTCGTAGCAGGTGCTGGTGTCCATTGTGTCTTTGTCATAGCTATAGAGGGTCATGCCTTTCGGGCCAACCAGAATCGAGCCGAGATCCGCGCTCGGAACGGTTGAAACGGTTGCCGGGGGAACAATCCACCACACGCGGCCAACACGATTGCCGGTGGTATCGCCGACTTTTTCGTCCTTCGCCCAATAATACAATGGCAGACCATTGTAAGTAACCTGGATCGTGCCGTCATCGCGGGTGGCCGTACCCACTGCACCGGGGATCGCTTCGTCAGCAGTCACTTTATCGGCGCTGTCGACGGTCAGGGGCGGCCAGCTTTCGGCGCATTTGCCGTTGCAAACACTTTTATTCAGCGGATCCGGCGTGAAAGTATAGAGGGTCATGCCATTCGGCCCGACCAGATAACTACCCAGCGTATCGGACTTGCCCAGGTTTAACGTATATTCTGAGTCCTGTGCGAAGACCGGGATCGCCAGCACGAAAAGTGCCAGCACAAAAAGCAAACTTCTCAACTTCAACATGATGCCTCCCTAAGATTTATCCCAAACAGAGGAGGGTGCGCACCTCATCTAAAAGGCTAATCGTCAGCAGGGCGCGATTTGGATTAGGGTCTCATCAGTTACTCATCCGTTTGGATTATTTTGCCCCGATTTTGGCTGCATGTGTGCCAAATATCGCGCACAAGGATATAGGTATCACTTTACACAGAGCACCCAAACTTGTTAGACTGTATGCGGAGCAAATGGCTATGCATACGCAGTTTGACGACATCGAATTTATGCAGCGGCTCGCCGCACACGATCAGCAGGCATTCCGGGCGCTTTATCAGGAGTACGGGAAGGCGGTCTACAGCCTTGCCTACCGTATTTTGCAGAATGCGACCCTGGCAGAAGAAGTGACCCAGGACACTTTTCTCAAGGTGTGGGAACAGAAAACCCATTGGGATCCCAATAAAGGCAAACTGCGCAACTGGCTGTTGACTATCACCCACTTCACAGCAGTTGACCGGGTGCGGCGCGAACGCCGCCAACCGGATGTCCATCCTAACTCGATTGAAGAAATCGAAGATGAGTTGGTCGGTTCGCTCGATTCACACGGTTGGCAGGATGGTACGATGCTGCGGCTGTTGGTCAGGCAGCTTCCAGAGGAACAAGCCGCGCTGATTGACCTGGCCTTTTTTCGCGGTTTGAGCCACAGCGAAATTGCTGACGAAACCCAGATTCCACTTGGAACCGTGAAAACAAGACTGCGCAGCGGCTTGCAGCGTTTGCGCGAATTGTGGTTGGAGTCCATGAAACAAACATCTACGCACCTATAGTTGGGCGTATAATCATTTAAACAGTTGAGTTGTAAGTAGTGAACATGAGTACCAATTCTCGCAGCCATAGTGTGAATGATTGTGAATCTATCCTGGAATTGCTCCCGGATTATGCTTTTGGACTGACCAGCGCCGAAGACACGCGCTGGATTGAAGCCAACATCGCGACCTGCCCGGAGGCCGCCGCCCAGCTCGCCGATTATCAACACTTGCAGGACGATATGCGCGCCGATGTGCCGCAGATTAATCCTCCAGCGGCTTTAGAAGCCCGTTTGATGGCTGCGATTGCCGTGCCTACCCAATCGGCGCTGCCCCCAAAAACGCGCCGAAGCATCACGATCCGTTGGGGTTGGGTGACGGCTGCGGCGGCGATGGTCGCGCTGGTTTTGACTAATGTTTATTGGTTAGGCCGCGTGAATACCGTATCGGTTCCGCCGAAATCGTCTGACTCCACATCGGCGCATATTGCCGTGCAGGGCGACAGTACCTTCGTATTGACCAGCGCCAGCGATTTACGCTGGGTGCGGCTGCCCCCTTCGCAGCAAAATGTAGACGCCGCCGCTGTGTTATTGTGGAATTCTGAAAGTAAAATTGGTCTGCTGTATGTACGCGGATTCCCATCGTTGTCGGCAGGCAAAACTTTCCAATTGTGGCTGACCAAAGGCGATGACCGTGCCAGCGCCGGGTTATTCCGCGTGGATGAAAATGGCAACGGTGCGCTGTTGTTCAATATCACCGACGCGATTGACAAATATACCTGGGCGCGCATCACCGAAGAACCGGTGGACGGCAGCAGCCAACCGAGCGATCAAGTGGTTGTCATCGGCGAATTATAAGCCTGTGCATTCAAATTTCTGAACCTGAAAATGAGTATACGGAACTGAATAATGCGTGATGTCGTCATCATCGGCGGCGGCCTGACTGGGCTTGCAGCCGCCCTTGAATTGGAATCGTTGAAAATTCCCTATCGCATGATTGAAGTAAAAAATCGTTTGGGCGGCAGTATCGCAACCCAACAGCGCGACGGATTCACCTTTGATACCGGCGCGTTCGCTTTCCCACGCGCGGCAGATTGGTCATTTCTGGCGGAGTTGGGCTTAGAAGATGCCCTGATTCCCGTGAATGATTGGCATTTGGGGCGTATGGTCGCCTTCAAAAATGGGACGCAAATGCTCACCGATGCCCTGGTGCAGCGCATGACGGGCACGGTGATACACCGCATGGCTGTGAGCAGCCTGGGCGATTTCGAGGGTCATTTCGCGCTGTGCATGGAAAATGGATTGATGTGGGAGGCCGGTGCGTTGATTGTGACTTCGCCCGCGCGCCATGTGGAGCGGATGTTCCGCACCCTTGTGCCAGAGTTCAGCCTGCGCTTGCTCGATTATCACTACGACACGATTACGCGGGTGGCGGTGGGTTTTCCCAGCGACAAAATCACCGATCCAGGGCGACATGTGTGGGGCGACATCGCATCGGCCTTTTATTACACGGTTGACCATCCTGACCGCGTGCCGCCCGGATACAGCATGATCCAGATGGGCGTGCGCTTTCCGCTGGAACGCACCACGCCCGAAGTCCTCGTCCGCACTTTGCAAGGCCATTTGGGTTGGCCGGAAAACCCCGCGCTCGCCAATGTTTCGACCTGGGCGGAGGCTGATCCGATCCCGCCGCACAGCCGCAATTTCCGCGAGAATATGATCGCATTGGAAAACCTTCTGCCGGATGGCGTGGCGCTGGCGGGCAGCGATTTCAACGGTCTAGGACTGGCAGATCGGATCGCAGGCGGGCGCAAGGCAGCACGCAAAATTGCGGCCTTCCTGGAAACTAAAAAATGAAAATTTTCGTTAGCTATTCCCGCGCGGACAAACCCAGCATTCTCGAACTGGTGCAGGCGCTCAGAATCCACAATGTGTGGTTTGATGACCGGCTGAATGTCGGGCAGGAATGGTGGAACGAAATTGAACGCCAGATTGCGGCGAGTCACTGCTTCATGTATGTGCTGTCGCCGGAATCGCTGGCCTCGGAATACT
>JBDTNB010000296.1:0-4887 GCA_039933955.1 Chloroflexota bacterium | reverse complement strand
CCGATCCGAGGACGAGGCTGGCCCGGAGCGCGCCCCACCGATCCTGCATCGGGTCAATGGCGTAGCCGGACCAGCCCAGTTCCTCGCCCAAAGCGAAAATGAATAACACAAAGCACAGGAACAGCGTCGGCAGAACCTCGATTTGCGGCACTGGAACGGGGATTCCGATCAGGTGCAGCACGCCAAATGACAATACGCTCACTACTGGCATCAGCAGCAGGATTGGCACATACCAGCCCTTCGCCTTAATCCGCTTAAAATCAAATGATCGCTTGAGCAGCAGGATTACGCCCGAAGCCTTGTTCTCCCGGAAAACAAGAATCATCGCTGCAATCATTGGACAACAGGCCATGAGCGCAGCCACTGGCAGACCCGGTAACAGCTCCAGTCCAGTCACGGCGCTGATCAGCCAGAATGGAATAGAAAGAGCGAAAACCAACAGGAAGAACTTCAGAGGTGACCTGTTCTGTGACACAACTGCATTTGAAGTCTCCTCATCAACAGGTGGCGGTAATGGGCGATTTCGATTCATGAGAGAGCGCCTCAACTTGAAATCAGAACGAAAAACTGGTGAATCATAGTCGCCCCGTGGTAATCCCGATAAGCAGTGAACCTTCCTCAAAGGAAGATAACATGACGCTATGCAAATAAATGCGTCGAATTAAGGCTGGCGAGTTTCGAAAAGCACTTCAGGATATTGGTTTGACGGCCCATCAAGCAGCGCCGCCGGGCGACTCTGCAAATGTTGGTCGAAGAACGCCAGTGAATAAGCGTTGATGATGTCAAACCCCCGTTGCGCGTTAATATTCGGCCCGGCAAAACCCAGTTGCGGCGTCAGCGGAGAAAAGTACGGAGCATCGGTAAAGTTGACGTGGAACATACCCGGCACTTGCACATAGTAACCCTCTCCCAGCAGGCTTTTCTCGAACACCGCCCGCATCGTCGTCAGAGTTTGGGTGATGTCCGCCTCTGACCAACCGCCGGATCGCTGTCTTTCGAGCCGCATCGTGTCGGCATCGCGGGTGATCCACATACCCGGCTGCCGCAATCCAGCCTGAACGACATTGGCAGGCATGGCAGCATCCATCATCAGACAAGCCTGCAAACGGGGTTCCATGTGACAGGCTTCACTGGCAACCATCGCGCCCAACGAAATCCCGAAAGTACCCACACGTTGCAAGTCTAGCCGTCCGGTCAGAATACCGTTCGGGTCAGTTTTGTCCAGAGCCGTGAGCTGATCGAGGGTGAAGCTAACATCCCCGGCGAAATACGGCATATTACCATTCGTGAGAGCTTGCCCATTCAGTATTGGCGCTGGTTCGACCGGGCCGAGGCTCTGTTGCGTGAAAGGCTCCATCTGGGCTTTCGTCAATCCAATTATCTGCTGCCCATCCGGGAAAACTACCGATGCCGCCGCATAGGGCTGATCGATGCCCACCACGATGTAGCCGTGCGAGACCAACTCCTCGATCTGGAAGGTACTATTCTGACGATAGCCACTTAACCCCTCCAGGTAGATCAGCACCGAGTAGCTAGGCTGATCAGTCGCCACGGGTGCGAACGGAATGGCATCTGTGGTGACATATTTGAAGTGATTAAAGGCGAACCCCGGCAAAAAATGGGTCAGCCGCGCCAACGCGGGCGAAAGTACATCAGCATCCTGCACGTAGGGAGCGCGCACGGATGAAGTATTCCCCTTGACGGGATACCAAATCTGCACTATCAATTCACGATAGGCATTCGGATCAGTGCTGAAGATCTCGTGACGACTTGTATCCACCCAATGATAGGTCACCGTACCGATCTGGTATTGTCCAGTTGGTCGCGGAAAGTGGAATATGGGGAGAATCATCGGCAGAGCGATGGAGGATGCCAGTCCGAGTACACCCAGACCAACAGACAGTCCAATGACAAAGCGGTTGGTCAGTATTTGTGCGATGATTCCGCTCGCCGGTACGAAATTCTGGAGCAAGCAGACCAGGCCGAACAACCCGGCTAACACATACGCTGGAACCATCTGCCAGCGCGAACCCTCAACTAGAATCTGTCCGACGGCTATGAGTACCGTAATGAGTGCCAAATAATCGATCCAATGTATCGCGCGAAGCTGCGGAATCACTAAAATGCAAAATGTCAGCAGATTAGCCAGGGATAATAGGGTTTCAACGGGTCTCATCGCTTCGCCTTTTCAGTCAATGAATCTCCCAAACACTTGACAGGTTGATCGGCATAAATAACTGCACCAGCATTGTTTCCCATGAATATTTCCCGTTAGCCGTAATTATGTTTATCCTGGCAGGTTGTTATTGCAACGAAATGGCACTAAGAAAAGCTGGTTTTTTGATAAGCCATAGCTCTATGGATTCAAAAAGGCACTACACCGTGTCGGATTTGATTGAGCTAATTGTCGGTGAGAAACTCGGCTTGCTCCAGCGTGACATCAATAACGCAAGCCATCCCTTTCTCCGCGCTCTGCATATGATAGAGCCGCTCAAACTGTATTAGTCTTCGATTCGACAGGCGGTTGCGAATGCTGCCGGGTGTCAGGATATACTTGAGTGCCATGCGAAGATTACTGGAACGCATTGTTTTCGTATCCGTTTGCACAGTGGCACTGCCCATAATTCGCAGAATGCGGTGGTCATTGGGATTCTGCTCTATCTGAAAAAGGACACTCACGCGAGGATCAGCTTTGGCTTCGCGCGCTGCAAGTGTCCAGTCGGCTGTGCCGAGCCAAATATGACCCTTCATGGTGACAAAGTAGAGCGGAGTAATACTCGGTCGCCCATTATGAGATAGGGTGGCAATGCGGGCAACCATCGCACGTTGAATGAAATTGAGGACTGCAGGATCGTCAGCGTTCATCGTTCACCTCGTGCAGTGTTCCATAATCCCACGCGACGGTCTTGAGTGGAAGCAGGTCGAACCATGTATATCCAGCCGGCGCATCCGTCGGTGCTTCAGTGGGCTGCACATGACCTCGAATATAGATGGCGCGGAGGTCGAAGAAATAGACTCCCTCATCCACCAGAAGCACAACCTCCTGACCGGAGATTAATTGGTGATTAGCAGTGTGGGTGAGACCCACGAAGTAACGATCATCATGCCACACCATGGCGACTGGCTGTGCCTGCGGTTGATTGTCGTGGGCAAAGGCGATACATGCGCGCGGAACCCGTTCGAGTAGATCGCGCCGCGCATTGAGATCGATATTCCTGGTAATTTGCTTCATAAACATTCTCTGATTCCCCTGCTTTAATGATGCCTGTATGGGATTATGTTGGCTATTGCGCTGGGGTGGTTGCTGTCCCAACAGAAAGTGCTATTGGAAAGGGAGTTTCCACATTTTTAAGCAGCACCACCGCCATGACCAGGTTAATTAGCATAATGACCATAAACGGGATCATGAGTCCCAGGCTGTCGGGTATCCCGGCACGAGCCATATTGATTGCCATCATGCTGACAGCCAGCCCCAGCGTGATCGATTTCATCACAAACACGGAAGCTAACAAATAACCCCACGCACTGCGGCGCAGCAGCAGGATACCCGATAGGATCGCCAGCGGGACAATCAACGCCAGATCCATTGCCTGGATGACGAGCGTGGTCGCGTTCTCAAGAACAGGTGTCTGATTTTGGAACAACGGCGGCACAATCCGCCCCAACCATACAAATAAGAGAAATCCACCAACCACAAATAGCATTCCGGCGATCCAGCGGTGGGGTAAGCTCGAGGAGAAATGCTGAGGGAGTTCCGCCAAGTCGACAGAAAGCATACTTAGGATAAATGCGAACAGACTGATGCCGAACAACGCCACGTAGACAAGGAACAATGAATTGTAAGCCGCCAGCATCGACATCGACAGATAGGTATAGAGGAAAAAGCCCAGTGTACCCGTCAACAGCAGCAGTCCGCGTAATGAACCTCGTGAAGCCAGCCAGAAGGAGATTGCCAGCAGCGGGAGTCCCACTACCAGAGTAATGAGGTCATTCCCTTGCATCTGAGCCACGTAGCTGACCGTATCCCATTGGTACAATCCATGCCCATTAATCGTCACCGTTTCGCCTCGATGGTTCGTATACGAGTACGGCTGACCAGAGGTTTGATAGAATAAACCCATACCCGCCGCGAACAGTGCCAATAAACCAATCAATGGAATCAACCATTTCAGAACCACTTGATATTTCATCATTTCTCTCCTAACTTGGAATAGTTTGTGACATTTGGGTTGCCGAGTCTCTGGCAAGTCGTTCTGCACGGCGCTTGATGCCTAACATAGACTTCCGCATCATGATGATGTCCGTGAATTCAACCAGCAGGTTAAAGACAATTGCCGGCGATAACCAGTGATATTTCAGGCGCACGCGCGTAATCAAGCGTGTATGTGTTTCATCAACAGGATACAGCCCCCACACCCAGGTCATATCACCTACTTTGTCGCCCCACAGCATCCACTGATTGGAGACAAAATCCTTGATGAATGGTCCTTATTTGCCATCAGGACTCATCGGAATGACATCCCCTGCATGTGGGTGCTGGAACTCCGGCAGGATGACTTCAGCGCTGGGCTTGCCAAGATTGTCCAGCAAGTCAATGCTGTACCAGCCAGCATGGGTAACACCGATTTGCCTGATCCAAGGGTAAATTTGCTCAGGCTGTGCCTGAATCGTCACAGCACGGGTGGCGTTAAAGGTCGGGAATTGGACGACCTCATCGCCCGCCATAGAGCGATCAACCTCAATGTCGTTAGCGCCCCAACGGAGTTGCCAGGAACGGATGAGGCGCAAGTAAACCGCGAGTAGGGTAGCAAGAAGTATGAGAACGTAGCGGAACATAGTGCAATAATCCTTTCTACTGATTAGTTAGTTGCTTGATAGCGCTATCCA
>JBDTNB010000295.1:0-4902 GCA_039933955.1 Chloroflexota bacterium | reverse complement strand
CACCGTTTTCAATCTTATTCCAAGATAGCACGCCTATGTAAAAAGCACGTATACGCTGATATATCTCGCTTGTTTATCTTCTACCCTCTGCTCATCCCTTTTGAGATGCACCTGTCCTGCTTGAGTGTGTATATGTGCGCTTCTACGGGGAGTGGTGAAAGTAGTGGTCATAGGAACTGGATGAGATGAGCAGGTAGTCAGGATGTACGTCGTCAGACCAGCCTGTGAAAAAAGTCGGAGTTGTTCTATCCATGACTTAAATTCAGGTGGTTTTTACTTGAAATTGGATGATTTTAGGCTCTTTCATCCCTTCATAACGACTTCAAATCAATCGTTGGGGACTTTTTCAACAGGCTGAGACCAAATGGGACACAAAAATTAGCGATTTTAGGAGAGACTTTAACGCCAAAACGAGGGAAGAAAAGCCGCCTTCGCTGGCGTCCCTAAAGTGTCTCAGAGGCTTTGACGACGTACACTCAAAGCGGGTCAAGATTCGCAAGCAAAACGATTTCTGTTCCTTGACCTGGCTCACTGAGGATGGCTAAGTTCGCACCAATTAGGGCTGCTCGTTCCCGCATTCCGCCTAAACCAAGGCCAGGGGTTATTTTTTCAGAATCAAATCCTTTCCCATTGTCGCGTATGCGCAATTCCAAATGTCCACTTCGAGTGGTAAGCGAAATACTGCCTTCGGTTGCCTGGCTATGTTTGACGATATTATTGAGACTCTCTTGGACAAGGCGGTACAGCGCAATATGAACATCTTCAGAGAAAGCGTATCCCACATCCACTGCACATGAGATTTGTATTTTGTGTCGTCCTTGAATGGCAGCAATTAATTGATCGAACAACTCGGCTAGACTGCTTTTCGTGATACCGGCTGGACGAAGTTCTAAAAATAGGGTGCGCATCTCAGCCAGGGCTGCTCGCGCCATACGCTGCATTTCTTTGAGTTGAGGCCACACCTGTTTTGGGTCGCGTTCCCAGGTCTGAGGCAGTGCATCAGCATATAAGGTCATTGAAAAAAGTGTTTGGCTGACGGAATCATGTAAGTCCCTTGCCAATCGCTGTCGTTCCTGCAAAACCACTATTTCTTGTGCGGCTTCGTTCAACCGCGCTCGTTCAATCACCTGTGCGCATTGATGAACAAGCGAACTGATGAAGGCGCGCTCGGTCTCATCAAAGGTTCTCGACTCGGCAAAGGTTAAACTCAGCGCGCCGAAGGCCTTTCCGCCAACCAACAGCGGTAGTAGAGCCGTTGCCCCTGGATACCTTTGCGTATACAGTGCCATTGACGGATAGGCAGTTTCGCGTTCCTGAGCGGAGGAAAACCATAAGGGCTGTTGCTGCTTCACAACATAGGTAATTGGGAATGCCTCATCGGCGGGATGCTGCTGCCAGGGTATTAACTGCTCCGGCTGTACAAGCGAACTGGTATGGAGCAGTTGAAAGGCGTTATTGGCTTCATGATATACATGAATATGGGCGGAGGTTGCGCCTAAAAGGTTGGTCAGTTGCTCCACTGTAACCTGCTTAACATCTGTTACCGAAACAGCCTGCATCAGGGCTGCGGTTAGCTCATAGCGGATACGCAAGGCTTGCTCGGCGCGCTCTTGCTCGGTTATATCGCGGATCACGGAGAGCATAGCGCTTCGCTGTCCACCTGGCATTAAAAAAGCTATTCGGGTTTCCACGCTCCGCGTCGTGCCGTCCTTACGCTGTATCTTCGAGCGGTAAACCACTCTGTTATCCGCTCCGTCAAAAACCAGCTTGTATTGATCGCTAACAGACTCACGCTGCTTTTCAGGAAAAATGATGGAAAAATGATGTCCAATTACCTCATCTGCTGAGTAGCCATAAAGCTCTAAGTAAGCTGGATTAGCTTCCAACACCATACCGTTAGCATCTGATAATGACATAGCATCATTGGCGGCCTTAAAGACGCTCTGGAAGCGCGCTTCACTTTGTTGGAGCGCCTGCTGATTTTCGATCACCTGTGAGGTTTTCATAGCTATAAACTTCCCTTACCGGCTGGAAGAGATATTATGGCTAATTTAAGATAGCAATAAACTTATTCACCAGTTGCGATAAATTATAGGACGGGGAATCACTTTTTCAAAGGAATTAGAACATAACTGTCTTGCTTTTTAGATTTAGCAAGCCAAACAAAAGTATCTAGAAGACACCATCTCCATTGTGTTCACTAGCTTTCTGTTTCTCCCTCAAAAGCAGCCTTTTTGCGTCATCTTCAGCAGTTTGCAGGCGCTCTGAGTATCGCCTTTCGATCCACAAACAACAGATAATCTGCGAACCCTGTCTTGAGCGGAAACTCGCGCACCGCAACACCACGCGCTGCGCTCAAATCGAGTTCATCTCGATGCTGAACCACCCACCCTGCTGAAGCCAGCAAGTAATCAATCGTCTGTCGAGCGCGTTCTTCTGGTTTGAGCATGGCGGCCTATCCAATCTGTAGCGGGCAGTTTGCAGCCCTCCTAACGTATTTATTATTGTATTCGATCACGAAACATTTGTGAGTAAGCGACTCTGTAAAATTTGATTTCGGTAAAATGAAACAAAACGGCCTCCATAACAGTTATGGAGGCCGCTAAAAGTGTTCTCGACATTTATTTTGGTTAGCTGTTATCTTTCGACTGATCGCGATTACGTCCTAGTGCTTCCATTGTACCTTTTACATACGCCTGCCCTTTTTCTTCTGCCAACTGTATGATGCGTTCCTGAGCATCCCTTAATTGCTGGTTGAGTTGATCGAGGCGAGACTCACGATCTTCAATTTGAGCTTTAAGACGAATATTCTCTTCTCGGAGTGGCTGAACCTGCAACTTTAATTCGTCAAGCTCTCCCTGTAATCTTTGGGCAAGTTCTGTAGTCTCATGCAGTTGGGTACTAAGCTGACGTTCCATCTCACCGGCAACGAGAACATCAATATCTTCAGGTGAAATATTGGGTAGTTTTCCACGTTGGCCCGATGCTAGTGACGCATGGATTTCCTCAAAGCCAATACCTTGTGAGGAAAGTTCGGCAATTAGCGCCAATATCTCCATATCTTCACCGGAGAAGCGCCGTGTACTTCCACTGCCTGGTGTAGCACTAGGTGATAGGTAGCCTGCAAACTCTTTCGTCCAATTACGAATCGTTTGTGGGGAAGCAACCCGAAACATGACTTGTGCGTGTTTAGTCGTAAACATATTGAGACTATAACCCTCCAAGCTCATTAGCGCCAAATCGCCAATTAGAGTCTATCTCGTATCGCCAATGGCTCTACTAAGCGCGTATTGGTTTCGCCAAATGGCTTCAATAGATTATATCATATTTTTAGCGCCAATTAGTTGCACTTTTATTTTAATTGGTTTATCATGCACCAGTGACAACGGCTTATAGTGCCAGGAGTTTTCAAATGGCTACAAACCGATTCCGGTTGCGTTTTCCATTCTGGTTGGATATGAAGAAACCAGAAGAGGCCATACTTGCTGACCAAATTGAAATTCTCAAAAACCAACGATCCTTTGCTCCTACAGTCCGTGACGGTATTCGGTTGATAGTCGATCTACGAGCAGGACAGTTAGTTGTGTTATTTGAACTATTCCCCTGGATTGCAGAGGCATTAGAACCACCAGCACAGCCGCATAACAGTGATCTGGAACGTCAGATCGCTGACCTAAAGCAAATCATTTTGCAGCAGGGGAGTATGGGTGTGCCACCAGCGGGCTATGGAATGATGAAACAAATAGGCGCACCACCGATGGTCACAACTAAAACCACTCCGGCAGCCGACGCAGGCGCGATTGCCGATTCATTTTTGGCATTCATTCAGTGACGAAAAACGCGCTGGGGGCAGCGCGTTTTCGCATGTTTACCCGCGTTGGAGGCGGGTTACTTATGGCCGAGTATACACCACAAATTGCAGCTTCAGACACCGGCAATGGGAATGTCAACGCAATGCTGGCAAAGGCGAAGAAAAGCATCACCTTTCCCAGTATCCGCGCCCGTGTCACGAGCCAGGAATTGAAAATAGGCAAGGGCTATGAACTGGATTACACCTGGGCTGATTGGGAAGGCCAGCGCTATGCTGTTGGCGATGACGCCCTAACATTGAACCGGCAAGGAATCGACAGGCACATGGGCGCTGCCCGCTATGGTGGGGAGCATCACCGTTTCCTGACGGCCTACGCCCTGGCGCGGTTGGGAATCAAATCGGGTTCGGTTGACCTGACTTTGATGCTGCCACCCGCTATGCTCAATGAGAACAAACAGTCTCTCATTGAGGCTTATTCCAAACAACCGGTAGTTATCACCCTCAAAGGTGACAAAAAGCCGCGTGAATGGCGCTACGAGAGTGTGACGGTTTGGCCGGAAGGCTTTGCAGCAGTTGGCTGTTTCATGTTGGATGCTAGCGGCGCAAAATCGGCGCTGGCGGCGAAGCTGGCTGGTGAGGTGCTGCTGCTCGACTGCGGCGCGTACACTGCCAATGTATTTCGGTTGCACAATGGCACATTCAATCCCGCCGATCTGCCTTTCGCCAGCATCCAGAATGGCGGTGGCAACACCCATATTCGGCTGCCCTTGTTGGAATGGGTGCAGGGTGGGGGCGGGGACTTCACAGCAGTCACCGTCGATGACCTTGACCGGGTGATCCGGCTCGGCAGCGTGAGCGGGGATTATAAGTTGGCCTTTGGTCGATCAGAAGTCGACTTAAAACAAATGTTGGACTATCTGAGCCAACAATATGCCAATTGGCTGGCAAACAACGCCCTCGACACCCGCTTTGACGGTCTACGCGACATCAACGCCATCCTCATCATCGGTGGGAATGCGCCTTTGATGCTGCCGTATTTAAAAGAATGGTATCCCGATAAGGTCATCGAATACACCGGTTGGCGGGAATTT
>JBDTNB010000294.1:0-4947 GCA_039933955.1 Chloroflexota bacterium | reverse complement strand
GTGGTTGCCAGCGCCAAAAGCGCCCGCACCGACGGCCTGAAGATGTTGATTCTCCAGCCATTGGATTTGGAGGGGCAGCCCAAAGGTGGTTATGTCGTCGCGTTTGACGCGGTAGGCGCAGGCGAGGGCGAAATTGTCCTGTATGTGACCGGCAGCAGCGCCCGCCAGACGCCCAGCACCGACAACCGCCCCGCCGACGCGACCATCTTCGCGATTGTCGATACCTGGGACATCGGCGGCGCGATCAAATACGAAAAGGGTAATCCCAAAGACGAGTAGGGGCACGACATGTCGTGCCCGTTTTGAAACGTTTACCGAATTATTTCGTCAGCCGTCACTATAGCGTCCGTTCTGTTATGAATATCTGGAAACACAGGCAGCGGGTGAGTAAATAGTCCGGTTTGGGCAATATCAGGCTCATTGGCAACAGCAACTTTGTTATAATGGATGTAACGCCCTCCTGTCGTTTGAAGGAGTAAAATGATGCATACCAAAAATGCCGAAGTTAACCTGCTGCTCAAAGAACTGGGCAGCCGTTACGCCATCCCGCGTAAAAAAGCGGTTGAGCGCTTAGCCAAAATTGGCACGCCCGCTGTCGTCGGGTTGATTAACCGGCTCAAAGATTCGAACCCGGTGGTGCAGGAAGCCGCCGCCGACGCGCTGGATCGCATCGGATCGCGGGTGTGCAAAGCGGCGGTGCGCGGCTGGCGTCGTCAGCGCGGCGAGGCCGTGCCCGAAGAAATGCAGATCATCGGTGAGGATGCGACAGTCTGAGCCAAGACCCCTACGGAAAGGGGTGGCGGTGGTGAACCGATGTCGTATTCAATAAGGGTAGGCATTTCTGACACACCATTTGAATACGCGGGTTTGATGATCCATCAATAACCGCAGCACCTATCAGGAGCAGTGTATGGGCCAGCATGTTTTTGTCGCCTACAAACACGAAGAGAAACCGTTCGTTGACATGCTGATCCGCCAGGTCGAAATGGCGGGATTCAAGGTCTGGGTGGATGCAGAACAGCTTCGCGCGGGTGAAAATTGGCGCGAAGAGATCAACTATGCCATCAAAGACTCGTTCGCGCTGGTCGTAGTGGTCACGCCCGATGCGAAAATTTCTGAGTTCGTGACTTATGAATGGGCCTTCGCTCAGGGCGCGGGTGTCAAAGTCATCCCGATCATGCTGCACGAAACTTTCCGCCTGCATCCCCAGCTTGAACTGCTGCAATACCTCGATTTTACCGATCAGGCGCGTCCCCCCTGGGATAAATTGATCCGCCGTTTGTACGAAATCCAGGGCGAAAATCAACCGAACACGGTCATGGTCGCGCGCGATGCACCGCCCGCCGTGAAAACCGCCGTTGCCGCGATGGACAGCCCCAATGCTGAAGAACGCCGTTCTGCCCTGCGCAGTCTGGCGCAGATGAATCATCCTGCGGCCTATGCGGCGCTGGTGGGCGCGGTGCAGCATACCTTGCGCGATGTGCGCGTAGATGCAGCTTTTATGCTGACCAAACAGACCCATAACAAAGAACCTGCTGCTGTCCCCGGTTTGCTGGACGCCCTGGAAGATGAGGACATCCGCATCAAAGTCGCGGCCTGTACTGCATTAGGCGAGATCGGCGCGCCAAGCGCTGTGCCGGTACTCCTGCATATTTTGAACAAAGACAATAACAATGATCTACGCTGGGCGGCAACCGGCGCGCTGGGCAAGATGGGCGTGGCTGCTGTACCGGGTCTCATTAAAGCACTGCAAGATGATGATTGGAAAGTCCGCCGCAGTGCTGCCGATGCCTTGTGGGGGCTGCGCGAACCAAGCGCCGCGCCTGCCCTGGTCGAAGCGATGTTCGACAAGAACGATGTGGTGCGGCAGGCAGCAGCGGGTGCAGTAGAAGCGATGGGCGGAATCGCAACTTCCGGCCTTGCCGAAGCGGTAAAATCCGGCGCGACACCCGCCATACGAGAGAAAGCCGCCGAACTGCTGCGTGGGATTGGCACAATGGAAGCCATGCAAGCCCTGCAACAGGCACAGGGCAGCAAACCGCTGCGCCCACCGGTGACGTAGTATGTGTGTTAATTGCTAGTTATTGATTCATCGTTAACATCCCCTCCCCCTAACCCCCTCCCCACTTCGTAGAGAGGGGGAATGAAGAGGGATGAGCACCGTTTAGGTGAAGTACCCGCAATTAAGATTAGGAGTTACGCACTTGGAAATCATTTCTCGCTTGGACAAGGTTTAAACCCCTTGTTCGTGCGTCTCAACTGCGCAATTCCTATATGATAATATCTATTTTCGGTTGTCGCACCCTATAAATCTGGCAACTGGAAACTTGTAACTGGAAACTGTTATGAAATTTGCGCGGGTCATTGGCAATCTGGTCGCAAGCCAGAAATATCGCGGTTTGGAAGGCGTCAAATTTTTGATCGTCCAGCCGTTGAATCAACAGCGCCAGCCGGACGGTGAGGCCTATGTCGCCGCCGACGCGACCAATCAGGCAGGGATGGACGAACTGGTTTTCGTCATCGCCTCCAAAGAAGCCGCTTTCGCCCTACCGGTTTCATTTGTGCCGGTAGATGCTGCTGTAGTGGGCATTGTCGATGATGTGGATGACCGCCCGTTGTACGACGCCGACAGCGTGGCATGGCGGGTATTTGTCGGCGAAAAAGCAGAAAAGACTCAACGCAAAGACGCGAAGAAGCAAAGCCGCAAAAGTAAAGCGTAGGGACATTCTGATGTATATTGGGCGTGTAAAAGGCACGGTGGTCAGCACCATCAAACATCCGCTGTTCCAGGGGCATAAGCTGATGCTGGTGACGCGGTTGAACCTGGACGGCAGCGAATCCGAGGCATACGATATTTGCCTGGACGATGTACAAGCAGGCGTGGGCGATGTCGTGATTGTCGTAGATGAGGGCAGCAGCGCCCGCCAGATCATCGGCAAGCGCGGCACAGGGCCAGCCCGCGCGGTCATCATGGGGATTGTGGATCATGTAGACCTGCCCAAAATGTAGCGTGGATTTTGACTGCCCCCATCTTTCTGAATCGGTTTGACACCCCTCTCAGGCCACATTATCATTACCACAGGTTATTGATTAGCGTAATATGCTGCCCGAAAGGGAACCCATGACCGGGCAAATTCAATCCTGGGATGAGTCTGCCGAACCCAGCGAAGCCGATTTATTAGCCGCACTGCGCAACGAAGATGAGGCCGCTTTCGCCTACCTCGTGGACAAGTATTATGCCTCGATGGTGCGTATCGCTTTGATGTACGTCTCGGATCAGGCGGTGGCTGAAGACGTGGTGCAGGAAACCTGGATCGGCGTACTGCGCGGTCTGGATCGTTTCGAAGGCCGTTCCTCGCTCAAAACCTGGATTTTCACCATCCTTACCAACCGCGCCAAAACCCGCGCCCAGCGTGAAGGCCGTTATGTTCCGCTCACGCCCGTTTGGGATGACGAGAGCGAGGAAAATGAACCGGCTGTCACGCCGGAACATTTCAGTTCGCAGGGACATTGGCTGGGCGATAGTATGCCCAACCGCTGGGATGTCATCCCGGAAGACCGACTGTTATCCGAGGAAACGCTGCATCTCATCGACAAAGCCATTGACGCGCTCCCTCCCGGTCAGCGCGAAGTGATCCGCCTGCGTGATGTCGATGGTTGGTCGTCCGCCGAGGTCTGTAACGTTCTCGACATCTCGGAGACCAATCAGCGTGTTTTACTGCACCGGGCACGGTCTAAAGTGCGTCGGGCACTGGAACACTATTTAGCAAGTTAAGCAGCGAGAACCATGCATTCACACGATTTATCCTGTCAGGAATTGGTCGAACTGGTCACCGAATATTTTGAAGGTACGCTCACGCCGGAACAGCGCGCGGCCTTCGAGGAACATGCCAACGATTGTACCGGATGCCACACCCATCTGGAACAGATGCGCCGGACGATCCAACTCACGGGCAAATTGACCGAGGAACATGTCACCCCGCCCGCCCGCGACGAACTCCTGCGCGCTTTCCGCCAGTGGAAACGCCTGGAATAAAATCATCAACCTGTACTGGCGCGAATTTCGTCGGCCAATGTGCGCAGCGCGGCTCGTAATTCCTCCGGCTGAAGCACCTTGAAGGACACTTCAAAGCGCATCAGGTAACGCGCCAGCCACGCTGGGCTATCGGTGTAGCAGCGCAGCAGTGTCTTATCGCCCACGTTTTCCAGAATCCCCAGGGATACTGGAATCACTTCCCGCGCAACTTCTAAGGGCGCATCCAGCAGAATTTCGCAGGTGTACGTGCCGCCCATGTGCGCCAGCCAGTCGAAGATAAAAGCCCTGGTGTCAAAATCGGCAGGCCGCGTGAATTTTTCCGGCGAGAGCACGGCTGACCGTACCCGATCCAGCCGAAACACGCGCATATCTTCCCGTAAATAACAGTAAGCGACCACATACCACGTCCGCGCATACAAACCGAGTCCGTAGGGCGCAATCCGGCGTTGGCTCATTTCACCATCGCCGGATTGATAGCTGATGTCGAGGCAAAATTCCTGAGATAAGGCGCGGCTAAACGTCAGCAGATATTCGTCGGCAATCGCCACCGTCCGCAAATTCACATGGTCAAACATCAGTGACTCACGCAGCGCCAGGGTATGTTCATGCAGTTCATCCGGCAAAACGCGCTCAATTTTGGCAGCCGCGCTTTCGACAGCCAGCGATGATGTTGAACCGAGTTCACGCATGAGCATCAGGCCGATGGTGACGGCTGTGATTTCGTCGTTATTGAACATCAGCGGTGGCAGGCGAAAACCATGTTGCAGCATGTAGCCACCGCCTCGTCCGCGCACTGCCTCAATCGGGATGCCCATATCGCGCAGCAGCATAATGTAGCGGCGGATGCTGCGTTCATCGACCTCGACCAGTTGCGACAGATCATGACCGCTCACTTCGCCGCGTGATTGCAG
>JBDTNB010000293.1:0-5033 GCA_039933955.1 Chloroflexota bacterium | reverse complement strand
CCGCCAGCGCATGGAAATTTTCGATGATGAGTTCGGTAATCAGGTCGTCCAGGCTGGGGAAGTAACGGTAGATCGCCGGGGCGGTCACGTCCATTTCGCGCGCAATCGCCCGCAAAGCCAATGCTGCTGTGCCTTGTTCTGTCATCTGCCTGCGTGCGATTTCCATAATCTGGTTTCGCATGGCTTCAAATTGTTCGATGTGGCGTGTGCGAGGCATTTCGTTTACACTGTTTCCTATACATCATTTAGTTAACAGTATATACGGAATGAATCGGTTGTCAAGCACTTTGTTGAAAAGTTGCTTTTTGAGCCATTCTGACCCACAATTCAGTCAACTTTTTCCATCGAAAGGAAACACTCATGACATTACACACTATCGAACCCGAACGGCGCACGCTGCACGGGCATTTCTCGCGCGATATGCAACCTGTCCTGACGATTGATCCCGGCGATACCGTGCGTTTTCGCACGCTGGATGCCGGTTGGGGACTGGAAGGTCGGCAAGCAGATGGTGAGCCTCGAAAAAAATTTGAGCCGCGCACCGATGATGACAGTGGTCATGCGCTCTGTGGCCCGGTTTTCATCAAAGGCGCGAAACCCGGCATGACCTTGAGCGTCCATATTGATGACATACGGGTTGGTTCATATGGCTGGACGGGCGCGGGCGGTTGGTCAACACCGCTCAATGACCGCCTGAAAGTATCAGAACTCCCTGAATTCAGTCTTCAATGGACTCTAAATGCCGCTGCCATGAACGGAACTGATCAATTTGGGCACACTGTATCCCTGCATCCTTTCATGGGCGTGATGGGGATGCCTTTCGATGTCCCCGGCAAGCAGCCGACTCCACCGCCGCGCATCACGGGCGGCAATATGGATTGCAAAGAATTGGTAGTCGGGACGACCCTCTACCTGCCGATTGCTGTCGAGGGCGGATTATTTTCGACGGGCGATGGTCATGCCGCGCAGGGTGATGGTGAAGTGTCCGAGATGGCGATTGAAGCCCCCATGGAGCGCTGCGAATTAACCTTTGATTTGCTCCCGGATATGCACCTGACGACACCGCGCGCCAACACACCTGCCGGGTGGATCACGCTGGCCTTTCACGAAAACTTAGACGAAGCCATCGGGATCGCCCTGGATGCCATGCTCGATCTGATGAAAGAATTTTATGGGTATGAGCGGCAAATGGCGCTGGCGTTGGCGAGTGTCGTGGCCGAGGTGCGTATCACGCAGTTGGTGAACGCGGGTGTGCGCGGGGTACATGTGCTGCTGCCGCACGGGGCAATCCGCTAGGACTTTGGTACAACCTGGAAATCTCAATACTTCAAAAGTCCATTTCTCTCTATACTAAAGTTAATGACCGAGGTGACGCCTGAGTCATAACAACTTTACTAGTTCCCCGACTCCCCCAACGGTATGCCGCCGACCTGCTCTCATAGAGGTCGGCGGCATCATTTTAGGGCAAATCCACCTGCACGATTCGATCCAAATTTGCATAATCCTGAAGCAGTTTGACCGCCGCACCGGGGAAAGCATTTTTCGCTAATTCCAGTGCCACCGCACCCTGATCCGCGCCGATTTCCAGCAAAATCCGCGTGCCTGGATTGCAAACTAACGGCGCTTGGTCTAACAACTTGCGGATTAAATCGAGACCATCCGCGCCACCATCCAACGCCAGATGTGGTTCATAGCGGCTGACAGCCAGCGCAGGCAAATCGTCCGTCGCGATATAGGGCAGGTTTGCCATCAATAAGTCGATTTTTATTTTTTGTTCCAAAAACGGTGTGAGCAAGTTGCCTTCAAAAAAATTGATACGCGCAGCGTTGGCTTGCGCATTTTGGCGGGCGATGTCCAGCGCCGCTGGACTGACATCCACCGCGTAGACGGTTGTCCCAGGACAATTAGCGGCAAACGTAACGGCTATCGCGCCGCTGCCCGTGCCCACATCCACCGCGATACACGGCGGATGTGCCCGTGCAAAAGCCAGTGCACTTTCGACGAGCAGTTCAGTTTCCGGACGCGGAATCAAAACAGCGGGCGACACAACCAAATCGCGGTCATAAAATGCCTGATGCCCCAGGATATACGGCAGCGGCTCCCCGGCAGCCGCCCGCTCAACCAGGGCAGCATATTGAGTGATCTGTTCATCGGTTAGCAAAACTTCAGAGTGTGCCAGCACATAGGCGCGATCTTGTTGGATTACAAAACTTAACAAGCGCTGAGCATCCAGGCTGGCTGAATCAGAGATGTTTGCAAGGCTTTTTCGGCCAAAATCGAGCGCTTTGCCGATGATAAGTTGTTCTGTCACAGAAATTTAGCGAATCTACACAGGTTTTTTACGATTTTCTTAAACATTCAGCAGTATGCTATTTAAGTTGATTTGTTATAGAGTCAATGCTATTAAGGAAATTGCAAGTTTTCGGCATTATTGTAACGGAAAACCGTCAGAGAAAGTGAGAAAGAAACAGAAGGATCATGTTAAACGAACGTCATCAAACCAAACACTTCGAGGAACGCACCAAGGACACCTGCAATTATTGCCACCGGACGCCCGCCGTCTGGCAGCAAGTTGGCAGCGAGAAGATTTGTGCCCACTGCGGCACGCGCGTTTTTAATTCAGCGGTTGCGAATGCGGACAATGTACTGCTCAAATCCTCGAACCGTTAATCGGACATAAACTGGAGCGGACAGGCAGCCCTCTCCGCTCCAGCGCATCAACTTCTAAACGTGTCCGACTGACTAGCTGCGATCTGCCAGTGTCAACTGTGTAGGCCGCGCATATAATCCAATTTCATCTTTGATAAATTCATACCCTGGTTTCGGTTGGCGATACACCCAACCGACATTCTGCGCGCGCTGCCCGTCGGGTGTTTCCATGTCAATCCAGTAACAAATACCTTTATAGGGGCAGGTATAGGTGCGCTCTGTCACACGCAGATATTCCATGCTGACGGTTTCCGGCTTGAAGTACCAGTTGCCTTCAAACACGCGGACATTTTCATTTTCTGTACCGGATGCGATGACATTGCCAGTGCTGCGTTCTTTGATGATGAGGGACACGATAAAATCTCCAGAATCAATTGATTGGGTATATCTATAATGTAGACTGCCTAAATGAACAGAACATTACGGACTTCTAAATTTTTTACTCATTTTTCGTTTTTGCACAGCAAGCTGTAGCGGTTGGCATCGCCCATTTTGCCGTCCGCCCGATAGCAGAGGATTTCGTCCAGCCTGCTGGCAGCAACCAGTGCAGCATGTTCTGCATCGTCCACATAGTGACAGTAACGCAGCGCCGTTGCCCCGCGCCGCCAATCCAACAGATAATCCCCCGCTTCAACCGTGAGGTCTTCCGGCCAGGGGAGAATGCGTTCCCGAAAACGCGGATACTCATAAAAACGCCAGCAGGCGAAAGCCAGCAGGCCGCCCGGTTTTACCCGATCCGCCACTTTTTTGATGAATGTTTGACGCTGGCTATACCCTGGTATGTGATGCATCACACCAAAGAGAACAACTAAATCATACTCGCCCGAATCCGGCGGATTTTCAACAATATCGCGTGCTTCAAGAGAGACTTTCAATCCGGGTAAAGAGTCGAGCGTCGTGCGGGCATGTTCCAGGAGGGCGATGCTGCTGTCGATGCCGTGATAATTAATCCCGTTTGTCCCTACCATATGTTCCTGCAAAAACACGCCAAAGCGCCCGTTCCCGCAGCCGACATCCGCTACCGAGAGTGGCGTGTTCAAGTATGGCAGCAACCGTTCCCATCCCGGCCAGGATTCGCCGCGTGTCTGGTCAAAATCCTGGGCGGTGATGCGGTAAAATTCGCGGTTGATGTGATTGAGGCGGGCAATCGTCGCAGCATCCATAGGGGCAATTGTAACGCAATTGCCCCCCCCATCTTGTGTGGACTACTTTTTCGTGCGACTGCCCATCTCGTGGTCGAACGACTCCTGGGTATAACGCATGGCCTCGGCATATTGGTTTTTCTGCCCACTTTTCCAGGCTTCTATGCGCTGTGCCATTTCTTTAGGATCAACATCCTCGACATGCGTCTGAATCCACCATACATTTCCAAAGGGATCGCGCACGCGGCCAACCCTGTCGCCAAACATATGCGTCACCATTTCCGTCACAGAAGTTGCTCCCGCCTTCAAGGCTTGCTCATAAACCAAATCACCATTTTCAACATACAAACGCATGAAACAGGGCGTCTCCGGCCAATTTTCTCTGGTATCAAACACCATGACCACCGAGTCGCCAATATGCACTTCCGCGTGTCCGATGGTTTTGCCATCCTCGTTCAGAACGCGCGAACCTTCCTGTTCTGTGGCTTCAAAAGCTTCTTTTAGAAAATCGATGAATTTGGCCGCGCCATTGACGATAATCCAGGGTGTGACTGTGTGATAACCTTCAGGAACGGCACGAACCTTATGATCTCCTGTCGATTGTGTTGCTGTCGTCATCTTGGTTTCTCCTCGCTGATTTATTCGATAAGTTCCCCCAATATCATCATTGCGCATGATTAGGTCATTTTGTGCCCTAATGCTCATGTGCGAACTCGGATATGCCGTAAACAAAACTCAGGTTATAGTAGGAACATCATGTTTATGTTGGAAGGGAGTTCGCATGGTCACAATCAAACGGGTGGATATATTATCCGCCATGAAAGTCGGCGCACTGTTAAACGCAGTAACCGTGACGGTATTCGGTGTGTTGTTCTTCGCCTGTAACAGCCTTTTTGTCAGCACATTGACCGCCTCGCTCAATCAATTGAACGCCCAAACCGGCGGCTCAGGTGGATCGAATGGCTTCAACGGCAGCGCCTTTGCGACGGCCAGCCTCGCAGGCTGCCTGATTTCATATGTCATCGCTATCGTGGTCGCGGCGATTGCTGGGGCGATTATGGGCGCGCTGTATTCCTTTTTCTACAACGTAATTTCCAATTGGGCAGGCGGCATCCGCGTCGAGTTGGATATGGTCGCGCTGGAATCCGGCGACAAACCCAAAAAATTTGACGCGGGCGATGA
>JBDTNB010000292.1:0-5081 GCA_039933955.1 Chloroflexota bacterium | reverse complement strand
TCACCCCACGCCTTCGGCAGCCTCTCCCCCGAATTCAAGGGAGAGGGGCTAAAAACCGCACAGCGTTTTGTTCCCTCCCTGAATACCGCTTCGCGGGGCTTCGCACGGGGAGGGTTAGGGAGGGGTCAATAAAGGCAAAATCTCTGACTAGCAATCACGGTAATTCCTTATTTTGCTGCATATAGGGATTTACTGGAAATCGGGCGGGACGACGTTGGGATCGTATTGGATGTTGATGGGCGGTTGTTCCACGTCGCTGCAACCCCAGAAGACTTTTTGATCCATTTTCGAGAGGTCGTGGACGTTAGTGACATCAGATACATCGCTGCTGAGTTTGAAAACCGGGTCAACCGTCATTTCTTCGGGCGAAATGCGCCCAAACACGCGCGTCACATAGCCGTAATCGCTGAATAATTTTTGCAGCAGGGGATCAATGGTTTGCGACTTGAGGGCGCTGGTCGGCTCGGCGTACTCGGTGATGAAGGCGCGCCCGCTGTAGAGGTCAACGGTTTGATCGACCAACTGCAAATAATTCGTGCCATCGGATGTAAAGAATGTGCCGCGAATGTCGTCATTCTGGATGGCGGGATGGGCGTAATTGGTGGGGAGCGCCTGGGCATTGCCAAAAACCCAGGTGATGACGTTCATATTGGGAGTGGCGGCAACGGCAGTCAGGCGCAGCGGGATCATGGGCTGCTTGCCATTGTAGGTCATGGCGATGGGCTGGATGTCCTGCACACCCTGCTCAGGCCGTAATTTCATCGCCAGGAAATCCATCTGCTCGTCAGTATAAACCTTGATGAGCGGTTCCATTTCCTCGGTGATGCGATAATTATTGCTACGCAGCCAGTTAATCATGGCATTGGGATCAACGCTGGTGACGACATTGTAGGCGTATGGCCCCGCCGTGCCGGACGCCAAAACCTGAACACCACCGCCTGCACCGGCTGCATCATTAGCACTAGCCGCCATCGGCATGGGAATCGGGGCACAGGGCGGCATCAAGGGCGCGATGAATACTGGCGAAGTCAGCATACTGAGTTCGTCAAAAGTAGCAATTTCGGCGACATCGACTTTGGGCACAGACGGAACCGGCACGACCCAGGAAAAGTCTGTTGAGGAGCCGGTGTAATTGATCTGGACGTAAGCCGTAATGGTGCTGTCCGGGTTGACGGTAAAAATGATGCGCTCGGCCTGCTGATCGACGGGGACATTCTGGCAGAACAAGCCGCCGCACGCCGAGACCGCCGACAGGCTCAACAGGCCAAGCAATGCGACGGTCAAAATGAGACCTACTACACGTAAACGTGACATCCAAAAGCCACCTTTCTCAAAATAAGCGATTCGTTTTTAGCGGTTAGTTGCTCTGTTGCAAGGTTCGCCTATCCCCTCCCTAAATCCCTCCCCACTTCGTGTAGAGGGACTTAAAAACATTGCCTTTTCCCTTATCCATTTTGAAAAGGGGGGTACAAGATAAGCAAAACCATCTTTGCAACCGAACAGCGGTTAGCAAGCCGAACAAGCAGCCCTTTTAGTGACCCGTCCGCCAACAGCAAACCACTTCAACAATTTGAACCGGGCGAAATCGCCCATCAGTAAAGACGTTTATTTAAACGCTATGGTTCCATCATAGCCTTTTTTTGATTATCGCGGGGCTGCAAGGCGGCGTTGATTGACAAATACAGGCATCAAACCTAGAATAAATGTGCTAATCAGAACGATCCACTCAGGCAAAACAGGAGCACAGGATGACCGCAGCACCCGTGACCGTACTCGGCAGCGAAATGCACATGATGGACTCGCGGCACAGTGGCAGGACATACCGCATCACTATCAACCTGCCGCTGGGGTATGCCAAAGCGCCGGATGAAGGCTGGCCGTTCAACAACACGCCCGCAAAATGGCCGACCCTGTATGTGCTCGACGGCAATTGGTACGCCAGCATGGTGGCGGGCATTATCCGCCCGATGGCATGGTGCGGCAGCACAACCGATGCGATTGTGATCGGCATTGGGTATGCGGAAAGCGATGACGCGATTCAATCTTTCCGCGAGTCGTTCATCCGGCGCGACCACGATTTGACGCCCATCCGCGAAGAGGCGGTGGAAAAATCAATGGAGGCCGCGCAAAAGCGGCCTGTACCCAACGGTGACGGCGGCAATTTCCTCAAATTCATACAGCACGAACTCGCCCCATTTGTCGAAAGCACCTATCGCGCTGACCCCGCCAAGCGGATTCTGGTCGGGCATTCGTATGGCGGCCTGTTCGGATTGTTCGCGATGTTTGAAGCGCCTGACCTGTTCAGCAGCTTGATTATCGGCAGCCCGACGCTGAGTTATGGCAACCGGTTCACGTTTGAGCGCGAGGCCGCTTTCGCCCAGGAACATAAACGACTCCCGGCTACCGTATATCTGTATGTAGCTGACCTGGAAGAAGACCTGCATGATACGACGATGACCGATACGCTGCGTATGGCCGCGATTCTGCAAGGCCGCAACTACGCAGGTTTTTCGCTGGTGCGCCATGTTTTTCTCGACCAGAATCATTGTGAAGTGGCGGCTCCCGGTTTCCAATGGGGGTTGAAGCACGCGCTCAAAAAGGTTTCTGCCGGAAGCTGAGTCGCGTTTCAACCTCTTTACTCGACTTTATCCGATTACATTTTCGTAAGGTCAGCAAGGGTTAAAAGGGTTCGTAGTTATGCCACCGGGGGCTGATGCGCCAGACAAGCCCACTGAAGGGGCTAAAGAGGTCTTTGTGGGTCACACACTACGTTTGTTATAACCGGAATTTGTAATATTCCGTAATTGGATAAAGTCGAGCTTTAGAGGTTTAAGAATTCTTTTTTAGACTGCGATTTTGAACCTCAGGCGGCATGGGACGAGATGTATTTCGCCCCTGCTGCAGCCTGCATTTGCAAATAAAAACACCCTGACCGACCCGCCAGGGTGTTTTTGTAGGTTTCAAAAAGCGATCAGGGTTGTTCTTTAGGTTTATCCTCAACAGAGGCTGGATTTGACGGAGAAGCATCTTTTTTACGCCGCTGTTTACGCCGTGATGGCCGATCCAGGTTCAGGGCGGTCAATGATTCCTCGTCAATTTCTGGAGGCAGGGCAGGCAAAAATGTTGAGATTATCAAAAACAACCTGATCGCAATGGCAACCAACGCTAACGCGCCAACTCAAATGCCAATGGTTTGCAAGACTCGCAAAATATCCATTTTCACAGCCTAGAAATGTGACCCATATATCCATCACCCGATCATAACATATTGAGTCTGTCATATCTATTGTTTTTGGCTCTTGGTCAGACCGAGTGATTTTCCGTCCGGGCGACCCGCTGGGTCGCCCCTACAAAGACCTTTTTTCACTCAATCTGAACATGAGCCTTGTTTTTACTATAAAAAACGCCCCGGCGGGTTTGCCAGGGCGTTTTTTGTGTTTCAAAACAGGATCAGAAAACTAGCTGCGCTTCCAGATCAGCGGAGCGACGAAGGTCAACTTGGTTTTGTCGATCTTGCCGTCCGCGCCGATCACCGCACCGCTGTACAACTCGGCTTTTTCGCTGTTGTCCACGTTGATGATGACCGTCTTGGTATAAGCGGGTTCCTTGGGGTCTTCGGGGATCGTCCAGTCCAGAACGGCGATCTGTGTGCCATCGGGCGAAATGGCGAAATTCGGCGCAAACCGTCCGCGGCTGATGCGGAAGTTGTTGCCGGTGTCCAGGTCAACGCCGATGAGCGCATTATTGGCGGTTTTGTCGCCGCCTGCGATCACGATCAGGCGTTTGCTATCGGAAGAAAAGGTGAAGTTGGAAATGGTGTCGCCCTTGCTACCGGCTTCCAGCACAATGGGCGCAACCGTCGGATCCGACAGGTTGAAAATATTCACCACATTGTCGTGGTTGGGCGAGGTCACAACCGCCGCCAGCCACTTACCATCGGCTGAGATTTGGGGGAAGGCATTCGAGCCGCCGCTGAAGGTCGGCATGACGACCTGTTTTTCGGCGACATCGGTCAGGGACATATCGGCTGTACCCACGCTCTTGATACCGACTGTGTTGGCGGTAATGCCATCCGGGACGGTGAAGAAAGCGTGTGCGCCATCCGGCGACAGGTAAATCTGGTTGCTACGGGCAAAAGCCGCGAAACTGCCCGCCTGGAAATCGGTAGCGGCGAGGGTCGCGGTGCGCGCCGACGGATCCACCGAATACAACTGCCACGCGGTGCGGGTATCGCCCTTCTTGCAGCGATGCCCCAGCACGAGGATATATTTGCCGTCGTTGCCCACCACGATATTGGCACTGGTGAATTTGCAATCTTCGCTGTTGGGTTTGAGGGTCGCGACTTCAACTTCGGCGCTGCCGCTCCACCACAGGACGGCGGCTTCATCAGCCTCGTTTTTATCGTTAGTGAAGAAACTGACGAAGGCCGCGCCATCATTACGCATGTCGAAGGCGGTCACATTTTCATAGTTATAGGTTTCGCTCAGGTCGCTGGTGTTATACACATGCAGGTGACCATCGGCAAATTCGCTCTGGGCAGCGTCGGCTTCATAGGAGATATAGCCAAAGCGGCTGCTATCAGGCGAGAACTGGAAGGTTCCGCCGCCGGTGCAGGCCAGACCGTTAAGATCGGCAACTTTCGCCGGGGCATCCGTGCCTTTCATCATGTACAGCGTACCGGCATCCAGGCCGATATAGAGCGCCGTATTTTGCCCATCGGGCGAGGTCGCGCCATCGCCGCATCTTTCGACGCGGGTGGTCTTCGGTGGGATTTCCATCACCTGGGTGGTCGCGCCGGTTCCGTCCATAAATGAGAGGGTTCCGGGCGCAGAGGCCGAATGTTGACCGGGGGCAGCACCATTGCCCGCCCAAACCAGAATTTTATCGCTCGCGTCGGCTGCTTTAGCCGGTTGATACGAAGCAAAGAAAAAGACACTGCCCAGCAGGAGAAATACCACTGCCAGCAGCGCCCCGACTAACAATTTCCGGGAAGAAGCATGATTATTTAGTTCTGGCATCGTCGCCATAGCCATTTTTCTCAGTCCTTTGGTAACAAAGCGCGTATTTTTACTATACATGAA
>JBDTNB010000291.1:0-5139 GCA_039933955.1 Chloroflexota bacterium | reverse complement strand
CTCAGGCTGTCCAGGATGCAGCTACTCAGGTTGTGATAATGATATTCGCCGTTCTGCTGCGGATGTCCCTGGCAGTGATCCTGGGTTTCGTGGGCGACAGCATCCCGATTTTGGGCGTCCAGACCATCGAAAATCAGGCTGCCGCTGATGGTCACGCCGATAGGCCCACCCGATACACACGAGGGCGCGTCGGCTGCCGTCGGGTTGGCGGGTAAATCCACTGCAAAAGTTTGCGTGCTGATCGCGTTTGGATTGCGGTCATATTGGTAAGCATCATCGCCGGACGCAATCGGGAATACGCCCGTCGTGTGATCCGGTAAATCGTTTGTGCTGATGCGGCGCACAGCGCCATCCAGCGTGATCGTCAATTCGTGATCCGGCCATGCCACAGCGCCATCGACGATAGCTTTTTGGGTGTAATCGAAGGTTCCCGCGCTGCTGTTGATCCAGGGGCCATCGCCGCCCGCGCCGCCACCATTCGGATCGCCGCTGTTGCAGACGAAAATATAACCGACCTGCGGCACGCTGGTGCTGACTTTGCCATCGCCCAGCGGTAGATTCGTGAGATCGGGGGTTGCATCCTGCGCCAGCGCTGCGCTGAATCCGAACGCCAACGACAGGCCGCCAATCAGCAGCCATCCCAACCGATTTTTCATATAGCCCATTTTTGCCTCTCATATCTGACATGAAAATCTGACCATCATTTTCATTATAGAGGGCAAGCACTGTGCAGTTTCGTAACGTTCAGCCTATATAAGACTCGCATCAGAATTTCCGAAAAATGAAAACGTGTTGACTCAGGATACGTATACGTAGAGGCTGTTTGTAACATTGGCCGACGTTAACAGTTTTAACGGAAGTAAAGCCGCTGGCAGCGCGAACTTTTATTGGATGGAACACGATGATGTGGAGTGAAAATAACCGGCTGGATGAAGACCCTGATGAGTGTATTTCCCCTGGTCAAGCAAGTATGGAGCAGTCGTAATGCCAGCGATGAATCCCTGGCACAGCCCTATGCCAACTGGCATTTGCAGGCGTTCGACAGTTACTTGAATGTCATGGTGTCCCGGCATGTCGGAGACCTGGCGCAAATCGCCGCCGACGATCTGGTGATTCTGGTGGGCGCAGTTGCGCGCGAATGGCTCCGGACGCAGCCTTACTGAGCGAAAACTGATCTCAAAGCGCGTGGTGGGCGGTTTTGCGGTTCGCAATCCGCAGGGCGGCCACCACTTGATCCACACCCATCCAATTTTCCAGCCAACCGGTTGCTCCGGCCAGCAGCGCATCCTTCATCAGGTCACACTGGTTGGCCGAGGTGAGCACCACAATCGCCGTGCCGGGACAGCATTCCTGTAAGCGGCGGATGGCCTGGATGCCGTCCATATCCGGGAGCTGCACTTCCATCAAAATGACATCCGGGCGCAATATTTGGCACAGTTCCAACGCGGAGGCGGCGTCTTTGGCTTCGCCAACCGGTTCTAAATCGTCCAGGGCTTCTAAAAAAGCCATAAGCGCGTGCCGTAGGATAATTTCCGGTTGTAGAACCAGGATGCGAAGCTGTTGTGCTTCCATAGAGCCTCCTCTCTCCCTGTATTGTAGCCAAACCACGCCAAAATGACTGCGAGCTACAGCTTGCATTAAACAATCTACACTGTCTATTTTTTGTTTAAACTGTGTTTGAACTCTCGTTTACCTGATGATAAGGATAAGCATAAGAATTGAGAAATTGTCTTATGTTATCCATTCTCGCTGGTTACATTGAAAAAATTGAAAGTGGGGTTATCAAAAATTTCCGATTTTTATGGCACAAACTGCGGCAAGTGAAAACTAAATTTGCGCGAAGATTCGCCCATTTCGCCTTCATTTGAGGGAGGATGGCGACGAAAGCGACGAAAACGAATCGACGAAAAAGCCGCTGTTTTAGCCCGTTGTAGCGGCGGCGGCGGCGGCGTTGGGTCGATGACGGGCAGTGTCAAGTTGAGTGCGCGAGGCAGCAAAATAGACTGTGCCCAGGATTAGAATAGCACAAAAGTTCTTATTCGTCAATTGGAAAATGGTTTGAAAATCATGCAAAAGAAATCCCCCGTCTGATGCGCCAACATCCGGCGGAGGACTCCTAAGGTGTTACATAGCAAACTACACTGCGAGAAAAAGCTGCGGTTTAATGAGAGACTTGGATTCATTCGCCGCGAACCAGGGTCTTGATGCACCGCGCCGGGATGCCCAGGGGGCAAGCACCTTTGACGGGGAGTGCCTGCTCCCCGTCCGGCACAGCTTTCACAACCCCACGCCCACTCATTCCATAGCCGACGTTGGATCATTGGCTGGCGCGCAATGGTGTGCGCGCTTAGGGGATACTATATCTCATAATTGAGATGTCTGTCAAGTATCAACTGGAAGAGAGTTAAAAGTTGAAAGTTAAAAGGGGGAACGTTTGCAGTTGCGCCGCGTCTATCCCCTCCCCAAACCCCTCCCCGCTGCGCATTGAGGGGCTTTAAAACTGTGGTAAGGGATTAGTCTGTTTTTTTGAGGTGGGGGCCGCGACCAAATTCATCAATGTAGCGGATCAAATCGGGCATCCAGAGGAGATAGCCATAGATAGGTTTTCGCACCCTGATTGTGCGTTGATCTTCGGGCAATTTCCAATTTTTATGCGCTAATTTTTGCATATAGCTGCGGTTATAGCCGGATTTTTCGGCGGCCTCCGTGACCGTGACCCAGGTGTCATCAACGGGAAGATCGCCGTCTGGTATTTCTGCCATCGGATCAAAAGCCTGTTCGCGTGTTGTTTGCTATGCGGTCATTATAGCGGAAAAGGGCGGGGGAGGATGGCCGAGGGAAAGGGATAGTGGTTTACTTAGATCGGTATAGATTCAAGGTATTTGAATATAGGCGGCTGATATGGCTGATGTGCAACATATCCGGATTTTAACTTGGAAAGTAAAAAACTGGAACCAATGGCGAATAGAAAACCCTGACGTAAAGACAGATCTCACCGGGGCAAACCTCAGCCGCATAGATCTCAGCGGCTATAACTTTAGCCGAACGGACCTAAGATGGGCCGACCTGAGCGAATGCAATCTCAGTGGGGCCGACCTAAGATGGGCAGATCTGAGCGAGTCAGTCCTCAAATGGGCCGACTTGAGCGAATGCAATCTCAGTGGGGCCAACCTGAGCGATGCAGATCTCAGTGAATCCAATCTTAGTGGGGCAGTCCTCAACGGGGCTGACCTGAGCAAAGCAGATCTCAGCGAATCCAATCTCAGTGGGGCCGACCTGAGCGAATCCAATCTCAGCGAGGCAATCCTCAACGGAGCTGACCTCAATGAAGCAGACCTCAGTGATGCCAATCTTAGGGATGCGCACTTGGTTGGAGCGTACATCAATAAAGTAGACCTCGCTGGAGCAGACCTTAGTGGGGCCAACCTTAGTGAAGCAGACCTAAGCGAGGCCGACCTTTCACGCACCCTACTTATTGAGACTAATCTTACCCAAGCTAATATATCTAATTGCCGCATTTTTGGCATATCTGCTTGGAAGCTGAAAGTCCACAATCTGAACCAATCTAGCCTTCTTATCACTGATTGGGATGAATCTGAAATCACGGTTGATAATATTGAGGTGGCGCAGTTTGTGTATTTGCTGCTGCACAATGAGAAAATCCGCGATGTAATCAGCACGATTGGACAAAAGGCGGTGCTGATTCTGGGGCGGTTTGCGCTGCCAGAACGCAAGGCGATTTTGGAGGCGATGCGGAATAAACTGCGCGAGAAGGGCTATCTGCCGATTGTGTTCGATTTTGAGAAATCGGCGGAGCGGGATTTCACCGAGACAATTCAAGTGCTGGCAGGGATGTGTTTGTTCGTGATCGCCGACATCACCAATCCGAAGTCGAGTCCGCTGGAATTGCAGGCGACGGTTCCCAATTATATGATCCCGTTCGCGCCAATCATTCAGGGCGATGAAAAGCCCTTTGCGATGTTTGTCGATTTGCAGCACAAGTATCAATGGATGATGAAGGTTCGCACGTATCAAGATGAAGCGGATTTAATCGCGAACTTTGAGAAGGGGATTATCAATCCGGCCCTGAAACGGCACAATAAACTACTCATTTTGAAAAATAAAGACCTTGAAATCCTCACTATGGAAGATGACGACGAGGATGAGGACGAATAAAAACGGACGAGATATATCTCGTCCCTACGAAGATTTTCTCTGCGTTCTTGGCGGCTTGGCGGTGTCTGAAATCGTCGCGGCGAGGCGTTGGAAGGCGTCGCGCAGTTCGGGCGGCTCGACAATCGTCAGCGGCAAGCCGAATGAAATCAGCCGCAGCGCCAGCCAGTCGATGTCCTGGCCGCCAGTGCGGAGTAAAACGCCGTCGGGATGCGTTTCCAGCGTGCCTAATCCGCGCGGGATGATTTTCGCGGCCTGTTCCAGCGTCGTCCCCAGAATCACCGCGACCATCCAGCGATCCGGCATGGTGGCAATCGAGTGCATCACGTAGGCGGCGCTGTCAAAATCTGCTGGCGGCGTGAAGGTGTCGGTCAATAAATGTACGTCGCGGATGCGATCCAGCCGAAAAATGCGGATGCCCGCGCGCAGGTGGCAGTAACCAACAACATACGAGGCGCGGTCATGCATCACCAGACCGTAGGAATCAAGTCTGCGTTGGCTGGTTTCGCGCTCAGTTTGATAGGTAAATGTTACCTGTCGGCACTGCTGCACCGCCGTGCTGAAAGCCGCCAACAGCGCACCTTGAATCGGCTGTCCCGGCGGCAAATCAAACGTCAGCGTATTTTCGATGGCCTGAACCGTCTCGCGCAGAGTGTCCGGCAGCACGCGGTAGAGCTTCGCCAGCGTGCCTTCGACAGCCGTCGCCGCCGCATCAAAACCCAGTTTGCGCGCGGCCATCAGCCCTAAAATCAGCGCAAAAGCTTCGTCGTTGGTGAACATCATTGGCGGCAGTTTGAAGCCGGATCGCAGCGCATAACCGCCGTAACGCCCCATCTCGGCCTCAATCGGGATGCCGATGTCCTGGAGCATCATGATATAGCGGCGGACGGTGCGGGCATCGACTTCCAGACGTGCGCCCAATTCCGCGCCGCTCATCTGGCCGTGCGTTTGCAGGAGTTCGAGGAC
>JBDTNB010000290.1:0-5187 GCA_039933955.1 Chloroflexota bacterium | reverse complement strand
TTATGTTTTATCCCTGACTTCCGCTTTACTTAAAACATGTCCGCCCCTCAGCCACAAGTGGAGAGGGGGAACATACGGGAGAATGTCGCCAATTTATTGGCGGACACTAGCGATTACGGGACTCTGTTTCAAAAAAGGGCGTTCGCTTCGCTGGTTGAACGCCCCTAAGACATTCACAAGCACTAACAGACAAATTGGTTTCCTCTTTCAAATATGGAAAGCACCCCAATATGGACATCCAGTCGGTAACAACTCAACTACGGCAGATGACTCTCGAAGATGGCGTGCGAGGCGCGGCATTGGTCAAAAAGATTGGATGGAGCCAGACTGCGGCCATCTGGGAGCAGACTATCGGATGGAGCGGGGACGGCAGTTTTTGCCTAGCAACGGACGACGAACTGTTAGCAACCATTATCGTCATGAGCTATGGGACAGACCTGGCGTGGATCGGCATGGTGGTTACGCATCCGGATTATCAGCGACAGGGCTTGGCGCGGCAAATAATGGAAGTTGGTTTGGAATATGCTCAGGAGCGCGGCATTGGGACAGTTATGCTCGATGCATCGCAGATGGGGTATCCGCTATACTTCAAACTGGGTTTCCAATCACTGTATAAAATTGAAGTTTTTGAGGGGACGGGAATTACATCTGGCAACAATAATGCCACACGAGCCTTAACCGAAACGGATATTCCGGGCATTATTGAAATTGACACGCGCTTGTTTGGAGTCGCGCGCCCAGAAATGATCCGTGATTTGGCAGTATCAGGACAGAGTTGGGTGTTGGGCGAACCAGGAAATATCCAGGGATATTTGATGACCAAACCGGGCAGCCAAAGTATCAGCATCGGCCCCTGGTATCACCAAAATCCTGAAGGCGCGGAAATATTGTTGGAAAGCCTCATTGCAGCGACACCGGGAAGCGTGTTGAAGGCTCATATCCCGGAAGCCAATACTGCTGCGAAAGCTATCGTTATCAGTCATGGATTGCAGTTTAACCGCTTCGTCACACGAATGGTTTTGGGCGGCGAAACACCCGGCCAGATGGAACAACAATATAGTGTGGCCGCGCTGGCAACAGGGTAAACCCTCTCAAATTTAATCCTGTTTGCAAGATTTAACAGGTTTTTTAATAATCCATGCTGGCGGCGCAACCTCCGCTCAAGTTCGAGTTTGAAAGCGTGGACATCATCCCAACGGAAGCGCTGTACGTGGAAAGCGAACTCGGCCCATGCGATTTGTGCGAACCGTATGTGATGGCGAAAGAAAAACTCGAATTGGAACGCCTGGAACTGGAAAACCAAAAGCTGGTGCGCGAGATCGAAATCCTGGATAAGTACAAGGATTATCGGTGCTGCGACGATGATGAGGATGTTCCGGCGGACACCTAAATCATAGTGATCGCCTAAAGCCATAGGGGGCCAGCGACTCGGAGATGAGTCGCTGTTTTAATTTTGAGCCTTCAACTTAATGGGTTATTTGCGCCAATCGGTCTTCAAACTCTGGGCAGTGAGGAATGGAGTAGTTCAGCATACCAGTCGATGTCGTTAACCGTAACAAGCGGCTGTCATCCGGTAATTCTGGGGCTGACTCCACTTTAAAAGATTCGATTGAGTCAACCGGGATAGTATGCGCCACAAACGTATTCATCACGACGACCAGATAGAGAGGTGTCAAATAAAGCTCCAGCGGATTTTTGGATTTTTGCTGAGTGCGATTTTCCATGTCTAGTAGATACGCTTGAATGGGTGTATGACGTATGTTAGGACGCTCTCGATTTCGCTTGAGATGCAGCGATTCCGGCAAAATTTGCGTAAGCGCCGCTACAAAATCTTTGGTATCAGGCATTAGCATTCGCACCCAGACCGTATACCAAATCCCATCTACATCCAGATCGAGGCAAATTTCGCCGATATTTTTGCCAATATGCTGAATATGTCCCATCCACTTCAAATTATGCGCATTGCAAGTCAGGGTATCTCTGCGCCAGATTGAACCCACATACAATACGGCATAAGTTGAAAATACTTCTATTTTACAAGGCTTCCAACCTGTCTCTTTCGTCCCAGGCTGAAATATTTTGCAAGTGCCGTATCTATCAAGGCGTGTAAAAAACAAGCGCCGCCGATCCCGGTTGTCAGTAGGCATAGAATGTAAATGAGTACCTTGACCATTCAAATTAGAACGGGATATCAGATATATCCATCCAACCACTAAGCATATGCTTATGGTCGATGCAACGAACATGTTTACTTTTTGATCAGAGCCGAAAAAAACAGCCAAAACAGCGAGTAACAAGGTAAAAAGCATCGTCAGGAATAGATATGAACACCATCGCATGATTTTCAAGGTCTCGGTTGATGTATATTATTATCCGCGCAATAATCACTTAATCTGATTATAACTTCGTCAGAAATAAAAAAGCGTTGGCATGGTCAAAGCGATCACTACCAACGCTTGAAGTTCGATAAATCTGTCTTATGGAGCGACCAACGCAAACGATTCCGTTGGGCCGTAACTGCCAAATGTTCCGTCGGACTTTTTGGCGCGGACATGCCAGTAATACAAGCCATTGGGCAGAGCGGGCGCGGTGTAGGTCAATGTATCCGCCGAAAGCAAAGTGCTGGTGTGGAGTGGCTGCACAAAACCAGGATCGTCATCAATCTGGATTTCATAGCCAGTTGCCCAATCAACACGATTCCAGGTGAGGGCTACCAATGTTCCAGCATCGTAATTGCGGACAGGCTGTGTGGTCGGCGAATAGAATGCCGTATAAGTCGTATTGGCAGATGGCACAACAAGGGTGTGTAACTGTAAGCCATTATCTGACCAGCGGATAAAAGGATAGGTTGTTGTGCCGACACTCACCGTATTTGATGTGTTGATAGTCGTCCGCATTCCGACAACGCGCGAAAACACATGTGGCGAAGGGAATATTGCTCCGTCCACCTCAACCTGACCGCCGGGGAAACTGGTGTTCAAGGTGATGGTCGCTGTCACAGGATGAATATCGCGCTGGATGGTTGTCACCTGCCCACGCGCATCGGTGATGAATAAGTAAACCCTGAACCAAACATTGGTCGCTGGCTCAAAATTTTGATAGGGAATCTGGAATGTGCCTGCGATGGTAGCAAGCGGCACAAATGGATGGGTGTGGTTGCTATGGTGAAAGACGATTGACCAGGTTGGAATCGGCGCGGGGCCACCATCGGGGTCAGAGAGGCCAGAAGCATCAAACTGCCAAGTATCACCCGCAAAGTAGGTTGTGATACGGGTTGGCACGGTCAGATTCGTGAGCAGCAGCGTCCCAGTGGCTGGCGTATTACCTGGATATACAGTCAGTGTCACAGGATCAGAAACAGCGCCACTCCCATTGTAATCGGTTGCGGTGAGAGTAGCCGTAGCGTTGACTGCTGCTGAGTAAGTGTGTGTAACTGTTGTAGAGGTCGTTGAAACGCTTTGGTTATCGCCGAAATCCCAGGTGTATTTGAGTGGGGTGTTGTGATCTGGGTCAAATGAACCAGATGCCGAGAAGGTGTAAACCGTGCTCAAGGGGCCATTGACTTTATTGACGCTGGCTTTAGCAACGGGCTTTTGATTTTCATTTTCGGCCCAACGGATGCGGCGAATCTGGCTGATATGCATTTGTGTATCGGTATCCACGAAGGCGAGATAATAGAGGTTGCCATCTGGGCCAGTTTTCAGACCAATAATCCCTAAGCCGCCAGTTGCAAATTCCGGCAATTGAGCATTCCAGGTATTCGTCCTACTGTCGAATTTCAGGCGGCGAATAAATCCGCGCACAAAATCGGCGAAAAAGTAATTATTCATATACTGAGAGGGGTAATCGAGAATTGCATTTCCAGTGCCAGTGTAAAAGTCACCGCCGATAACCGCCGAGTCAACATTGGTGTTGATGGCGACATGTGAATAGGCATAAATCGGATCATCAAGGCCAGAAGGGGTAAAGGGCGGTGAGCAGACCACACCGGCGGGGCAAGGGCCTTCGCGAACCGGATAGCCGTAATTGCCACCAGGGGTTATTTGATCAATTTCTTCCCAAGCGCCGCCACCTACATCGCCAACAAAGGGTGTATCTGTGCCGGATTGAATGGTAAAACGGAAGGGATTACGGAAGCCGGAAGCAAAAACTTCGCGGCAGGGTGCGCTGTTATTTGTGGAAATAGACGGATCGGCACTGGGCGACGTTGTGCCGCAGGTACGTGACCCAAGTGAACTTTCGTAAGGATTACCGGTTGTCACGTAACCGCGTGGATCGACAGCCGTGTCAATAGGCTTGATACGCAGCATTTTGCCATTCAGGGTGTCGTTATCAGGCGATATGTTCTGGTGGGCTTCGCTCAAGCCACCGTCGCCAGTTGTCGCGTACAAATAGCCCTGCGAATCAAAGTGTAAGTCACCGGCATTATGATAACCCACGTCAGTGATGATGTCATCGATGAGGATAACTTCGGACGCTAGAGCAATTGTATCCCCAATCATCGTCACCCTGGAAATGCGATTGCGTGGGCCGATTAAACGATTGGGCGGCGTAGCATCAGAATAAGTATAGGTATTGAAGGCGCAGGGTGCGCCATTGGTTGCTTGGCGGGTGTAGTAAATATAAACGTAGCCATTGTTGGCGAAGTTCGGGTCAAGCGCCAAGCCCAGGAAACCGCGTTCTGAGTCGCCGCAGGTATTGAGTTCTAAGGCGCGGGTCGGCAGGAGCGTCCCGTTTTTAAATACACGAATACTGGCAAAATTTTGGTCGTCGCTGCTGGCGTTGCCACGTTCAGCAATAAAAATACGACCATCCGGGGCAAAAACAAAAGCACGAGGTGAAAACAGACCGTCTACAACAAGCTCATCGACGAAACCGGGAGGGAGTGTAAGCCGAGAAGCTGCCAAAACGGGTTGTCCAACGGTGAGAAGGAGCGTACAATACAGAAGCAAGAATAGATAGCGGCGCATATGACATCCTAAAATTATTACATGCACCCCTTATTGTCGATTCTGAGCCTTGCGCTTCCCTTACAAAGTACATTTACGCGAAAAAAACGGTACGAAATACCTATACTAAGAGTGATTGAGACACAAATTGATAATTGAGGTAAGTAGGAGGGGATGGGGGGAAAAGAAAAAGACGGAGACAAGGGAGAAAGTCAGGAAAAAGGAGTTGGCAACGGCG
>JBDTNB010000289.1:0-5194 GCA_039933955.1 Chloroflexota bacterium | reverse complement strand
CCACGCTGAATGACAAAATCAGCAGCCTGAGCCGCAAGGCGCAGGAAGTGGATGATGTGCAGCGACGCTCCCTGCTGATGGAATACCGCCGCCACTTCGAGAGTCTCAACGATAGCGCCGAATATCAACGAGCGCTGTGCGGCATGGCCGTCTGGAGCGACCAGAATCCTCGCGCTTTAGCGGGTGGGATGGCTTCTGCCTTTGAAAGTCCAGTCGCTGAAGGCGCGTGGCCGTCGCTGTTTGAGGGACGCTACGAAATCCGCGAGACTCCGTTCTGGCATCTGGCTCCCGCAGGTCGTCCCGGTGGTCGTCCCTACTGGTCAATTCTGACCAGCTACGAATTCGCCCCGGCGACTTGGAACTTTTTCCGTCCGCTGCCGCCGCTGCTGCGGCTGAACTTCCCACTGGCGCTGGCGGTGGACATCTCGAAAACCTATGACCGCAACGCCGCCATCGACGCGCTGGAAGGCATCATTCAAGCCTATCAGGTGCATCTGGCGGGGGCGACGGGCGAAGACAGCCGCTCGGTGCAGCGTATTGCCGACTGTCGTAAAGCGCTTCAGGAGATCAACAACGGCGATGCCCTGCACATGGTTCAACTGACCATCGCTATTGCCGCTGATGACCTGAATACGCTCAAAGAACGGGTGCAAACCGTCGTCAATGAAACGCGGGCATGGTTCTCACTGCGGCAGGAGGTTGGTGAATTACTCGCTCGTTCAGTGGGTTTCTTTACGGCGAAGCGTACCAAAGACATCAATGTACCCACAACGACCTGGCCCGTGACCTCACGCGAACTCGCCGTGATGCTGTCGCCGCTGGGCTATCGTAAGCTGTCTGCGACAGATGGCATTCTGCGCGGCGAAGCGGTGGGTGCATCCTACCCCGTCTTCCATAACTCGTGGCGCGACAAACGTGCGACCCACGAAATCTGGGTGGGGGTATCGGGCTTCGGCAAGACTTTTGGTTTGAACTGCTACCTGACCCGTGAATATGCCGAGAATGGCATCCCCTTCGACATGCTGGAACCGATGGGACATGGTAAACACATCGCCGATGCCTTTGGGCTGCCCTGGTACGTGATGAGCGCGAAGGCGACGAAGCTCAACCCGCAGGATGTGATGTTTCCTACACTCATCGAGCAGGTTAGCCACGTCACCCGCATTTATGAAACCGTACTGGGACGCACCCTGTCAGGGGCGCAGCGCGAGAACCTCGAACGCGGGTTGCTGGGCGAGGCGCTGGAAATCCTGTATCGCGGCTTCCCTGACCTGAATAAAGTCTCGCCCGAACTCGCGCCGACCTGTGATGTGGTCTGTGATGTGCTTGCGGGACTGGGCGACAAGGAAGCGACCAAACCCATTGCCAAAAATCTGGCGGATGAGATCGCCGGACTCTGCACCGGGTCGGGACCGTGGGCGGAATTCCTCAACGGCGCGACCAATGTAGACCTGTCACGCGGCGGCAGGCAGACGATTGAGCCACGTATCTTCAGCTTCCATGAACTGGAGAGCGACCCGATCTTACAGGCATTGGCATATACCCAGGTGCTTTCCGCCATCCGCCGCGACAGCCTCATCGACGAACAGCCGCGCATCATCGCGGTGGATGAAGTTTACCGCCTGATGCGTCATCCGTCGCTCCTGGATTTCTTGATCGAAGCGGCGAAGACCTTTCGTACCCGCCGAAAAAAGCTGGTTTGTGTGGATCAACAGATGTCGATCTTTTTACAGGGGAAAGCGCGGCTGGTGTTCGAGAACTGCCCGATCCGGGTGGTCTTCTCGCAGCGGCAGGGCATGAACGTCTTCCATGAAGATGCGGCTTTCCAGCATCTCAACCAGCAGCACCGCGACATCATCGCCGCCCTGCCGCGTTTCCACTACGTCCTCGACATTCAGGACGAAGGTCTCTGGTATCTGTACAACCGCCCGGCGGCGGGGGAGATCGCCCGCTTCCAGACCACCTAGAAGGATCACCCAATGGAGGATGAACCGTGTCGAAAAAAACGGCTGCAAGTCCTTTTCAGGCGCTCGAAGAAGAAGCTTACCACGCCTTCCGCGAATGGCCGGTGTGGTTGGTCTTACGCGAACGTGAACTGGATACCCATCTCACGGCGCAGCGCCCGCCAGATGCTGCGAACACTGGCACACAACCTGAGAGACAGCGCCGCCATCCGGCGCTGGATGAAGGAGGCAAGTAACACATGAAACTGGTGATTGTTGAATCCCCGGCGAAGTCCAAAAAGATCGCCGGATTTCTGGGGCAGGGTTGGCGGGTGGAGGCGTGTCTCGGACACGTCCGTGATCTGCCCGAAGCCGAGCTGGGGGTGGAAGTCGCCGCTGACTTCCGCCCGACCTACGAAGTGCTGCCCGGTAAGGGCAATGTCGTCAAGAAGCTGCTCAAGGCGATTAAGGATGCCGAAGCGGTCTACGTTGCCACTGACCCGGATCGGGAAGGCGAAGCGATAGCCTGGCATCTGCTCAAACTGGCAAATGTGCCGAAGGATAAGCCTGTCTATCGGGCGCTGTTCCACGCGATTACAAAAGACGCAGTACGCGAAGCCGTTGCTCACCCCCGTGCGCTGGACGTGAATCTGGTCGAAGCACAGCAGGCGCGGCGGATTGTAGACCGGCTGGTGGGCTATCTGGCTTCGCCGCTGGCAGCAAAAGCGCTGGATGGCAAATTCTCCGCCGGGCGGGTGCAGAGCGTCTGTCTGCGGTTGGTCGTCGAGCGCGAACGCGAGATCACAGGTTTTACCCCGGAAACCTTCTGGACGCTGGCGCTCAAGCTGGCTGCTGACGGCGCGGAATTCACGGCGAAGCTGCACCGCGTCAAAGGCGCGGACAGCAGCTTCAAGACCCGCGAGCCGCTGGACAAACTCGTGACCCTGCTCCAACCGGCGCAGGTCTGGGTCGGCAAAGCGGGGCGGAGCGTGAAAGCGCGTAATCCGCTGCCGCCTTTCACCACTTCGTCCCTTCAGCAGGCAGCCTCGAAGGGATTGGGGCTGTCACCAGATAAGACGATGGCGCTGGCACAGATGCTGTATGAACAGGGCTGGATCACCTATATGCGGACCGATGGCGTGTCCATCGCGCCCGAAGCGCAGACGGCGGCACGCGACTACATTGCCCGTGAGCATGGGGCGGACTACCTGCCGCCAGAGCCGCCCACCTACACCGTCAAAACCGCCAACGCACAGGAGGCGCATGAAGCCATCCGTCCAACGGACATAAATCGTTTGCCAGAGGTGGCTGAGGGTGACGGTGCGACGCTGTACGCCCTGATCTGGCAGCGCTTCATCGCCTCGCAGATGTCGCCCGCTCTCTATACTTTTACCGGCGCGGTCATCTATGCGGGGAAAGCACCAGGACAGCCCTTCCCAATGGAATTTCGGGCGCAGGGACGCTCTTTATTGTTCGACGGTTTCCTCAAGGTCTACGAAGAGCCTGCCGACGAGGGCGAAGACGGGGACGAAGAGACCGGGACGCTGCCGCCGCTGCAAGATAACCATACCTTGAAGCTGGTCGCGCCGCAGGTGGAAGACCATCAGACGCGCGCTCCCGTGCGCTACACCGAAGCGGCACTGGTGCAGGCGCTCGAACAGCGTGGGATAGGTCGTCCTTCGACCTACGCCAGCATGGTCAAAACGGTGAAAGACAAGGGCTACGTGAAAATCAGTCAGAAGCGGCTCGTGCCGACGGAGAATGGCATCGCGCTGTGCGATTTCCTGACGGCGCACTTCGCCGATGTGTTGGCTTACGACTACACCGCCCGACTGGAAGAGTCGCTAGATCGGATTGCGATGGGCAGCACAACCCGACTGGAGGTGCTGCGGACATTCTGGGAGGGCTTCAATCCACGCCTGGGCAAAGCGACAGAATATGCCCTCGCGCAGGTCAAGGCACGACATACACCCAAACCGCTGATGCTGCGTCCGGCGGAGGAATAAACGCATGAGCGATTACATGCCCGAACCACCGCCGCTGGACTACGACGACTGGATGCCGCCGCCACCGGATGAGGCGTACATTATGCCGGACGACCCCTTCCCGGACGATCTGTTCAGCAGTGAGTCGCAAGACTACGACTATACGCCAGTCGATGACCCCTGGCTGCCGGACGATGAGCGTTTCATGCCAGAGGACGTTCAGCACTTACCGGATGTGCCGCCGCTGGCGCAGGATGGGTTACAGGGGTTTGAACAGCCGGAACCGCTGGATGAGGGCTGGGGCTGGCACGATGCTCGCTTGATTGGGGTCGAACGCGAGACCGACGACGGCACACGCTACGAGATTGGCGCAATGGATGTGTACGCCAACGTCAACACGGGTGATCTGGGCGGGAGTTACCTGCCGGTGGCATCGTTTGAGGATGTGGATGTGGCCGCCGCCTTCTACCACAACTTGCAGGAACAGATGCACGATCAGGGACTGCCAGCCTATCAGGTGCCGGAGTTTGCAGAAGCCCGCGCTGCTGAGATGAACCCGGAACCGGAGCACTGGCGTGGGGCGACGCCCGAAGAATATGCTGCCTATGAACACCTGCGCGATCTGGATGACGGCGGCATCGGTGGGCGCGACGAACCGCCCGATCATGCTGTTGACCCATTGATACAGTCAGCGGTTGAACTGGGCGGGGTCGTAGTTGAGCCAGAGATAGAAGCACCGCAGATTGAAGATGGCTCGGCGTTTCAGGCGTTGAATGCCATTGGTATCGAAGCCGAGAACTTCGATCCGACTAAAGACCCGCCGCCCTTCTATGATGCCGAGACCGGAACCGCCTACTGGATCGGGGTCTTCCAGCCCGATAAAGAAGACCGCGAGAACTGTGTCACATCCATCCTGTCGCTGGGGCGTAATCCTGAAACGGGTGAGATGGAAGCGCAGCTTGCACCCTGTGTCCCCGGCGAGTGGGACAAGGCATATGCCTCAGCCGAGTATCTGATTCAGGTGGCACAGAAAGGCGGCATTGACCGCTGTTTTGATGCCGCTGAAGGCATGGCGCTGGCAACCGACCAGCGTGAGTTGTGGGAGAACGAACGCGGCGTGGCACTGGAACCAGATGCCGCCCGCGAGATTGCCGACTACACCCGTGATGCCTGGGAGGTGGAACTGTGAGCGATATAAACGAGAACGAAGTCAAAACCCGCAGTTTCACCATTCGATTAACGCCTGAAGATCAGGCGGCGCTGGCG
>JBDTNB010000288.1:0-5226 GCA_039933955.1 Chloroflexota bacterium | reverse complement strand
AGTTGCGTAAAGCCAGAAATGTCCGCAAACAGTGCCGCTCCAATAACATGTGTGGACAGTGATTTTCCGGTGGCAAGCGCACGCAAACGGTCTTGCGGGAGGTACAAACTGGATGGATAAAGCATGACTAATCCTTATATGGGTTAAAAAATAACACCACTACACCAAGCAGGTTTATTAGGGGTTTAAAACATTAACTTGATGTGGAGATTATGCTGGAAATTTTCGATTTAGACAACGATAGTGGGATAAACCGAAGCGATATTTTCCCTATCTGAAATGGATCAAGCGGAGGATAAATCAGATAGCAGTAGATGTGATGTAATACAGAGACTTTTGTGTTTTAGCCCCGCACATTTACTGCTGTAAATTTACTAACCCACCTGCCAAAATTGCTAACCGCAAACTGTAAAATTTAAGCGTTCGCCACTGCCTGTTTTGATACGCTGATCAACGTCGCATATCGTGGGGAGTACGTCGCGTGAGTATCAAAAACCAGCAGCAAGAAACAGAAGCCGCAGAGATCATCTTAGAGCGCATCATGACGATTGCAGACTTACTGATACGCCGCAGCGACGAAGATCAGGTGGAACCGCCTGATGACTCGTCGGAATCGAGTGAAAAAACACAAGAATCAAAACCTGATGTAGATTGAAACTTACGCAACAGGAGAACATCATGGCCCGTCCACGCACGAAATCCAAACGCATCACTTCCAAATCAGGCTATGTCAAATATTTGCGCACCAGTGACGAAGACGCGCAAGCACCGGAACGTTCTCAGGACGGTCAGCGCCGCGACATTGAGCGCCTGTTGTACAGCTATCCGAAGCTGCCTAACCTGGGCGAATATGTGGATAACTTCACGGGGACTTCGGCAGACAGGAAGAGTTATCAACGGATGTTGGCGGATGCCCGTAAAGGCTGCTTTTCGCATGTCTTTGCGTCCGTTCCAGATCGCTTTGGGCGCGATGATGTCGAGGCGCTGCGGGCGATTGACGAGCTGACCCGGATGGGTGTTGTGGTGCGTTTTGCAGGACATCCTGATCTCGATCCGGCTGACGAAGATGACCGCCTATATCTGAACATACTGTTTGGAATGGCAAAGCGGGAAGCAGCGGTCATCGCCAAACGCTGCCGCAATGGAATGCTGTCTAAACTGCTGAATGGCGGTTGGCCCTGGCACGCTCCTGACGGCTACCTGAACAAGGAAATCAAGCTGTCTGAAAGCGATGGGGTCACGGATGAAGACCGCCGCCGACATGCCAAATATAAGCGTTGGGTCGAAATTGATCCTGAGCAGGCAAAGGTCTGGCGCTATGCCTGGGATTTATTGCTCACAGATCGATATACCTTAGCCGAAATCTGCGAGAAATTGTACGAACGTGGTTACCGGATGAAAAGTGGACAGCCGTTTGTATCCATCGACAAAAAAGGCAACCGCGTAACCTATTTTGCCCAGCTATCCCGCACCTTTCACAATTGGCATTACGCCGGTTGGGTCGTCCTGGAAAATGATTGGGCACACATCCCGCCGAAAACGGTGCGCGGCGAATGGGAGCCAATTGTCACCACTGAAGAATTTGAACGTGGCCTTGCGATCCTGGCATTTCGCAACCGTAAACCGATGCCAACAAAAAAGTATTTTTACTTGCTGCAAGGACTAGTTTACCTCGAACAGGAAAATGGAAAAACTCTGAAACTGACCTGCGGCAGACCGAATGCCAATCGCGCTCGTGGTGGCGTCTCCTATTATTGTGTCCCATCCAGCAATCAGAATTTTCTGTGCTGGAAAGTCGATGAGCAAATTGCTGCACACCTCCAGGCAGTTCAAATCGATCCCAAGGTCTTACCGGCGGTGCGGAAAGTGTATCTGGCAGACATGAACCGCTATACCAGTGATCGTCACCGCGAAAGTGAGACTCTCCAGAATGCCGTCAAAAAACTTGAAGAGAAAGAGATCAACCTGTGGCGTGCCTTCACTGAACATGGAATGCGTGCGCAAGTTTATGAGAAGCTGTCCCGTGAATATGAGGACGAACGAAAGCGGATTGCGGCTGCCATTGAATTCATCAAACAGGAAAATGGGGAGGTGGTTGAAAACCTGGACGCTGCGGTGGCCGTGATTGCAGAAATTGCAGATCGTTATGCAGAACACACACCGCAGCGACAACGTGATATACTAAAACAGATGGTCAAACGGGTTTTCATTGACCCGGAGGGTAGGATCATCCGCATCGAGCTGAAGCCGCCGTTCAACTACCTGGAAACCCTTGCAAAAGGGGGTACAGACGGCGCACGAGGCAGCAGTTCACCCCGTGAAAAGAAAAGAGCCAACTCAAAAGCTGGCTCATTTCAGATCATCCAAAGTGACCCCGGTAAGATTCGAACCTACGACCAAGCGCTTAAAAGGCGCCTGCTCTACCGCTGAGCTACGGGGCCAAGTATTAAAGTATTCTATACAGGATCGCAAAATTTTCAACCCACAAATTTACATGTTTTTGTATTCATATCAGCCAGGGTGATTTGCTCAATACCCTGTGGCACATCTGCCGCACCAAACACAAAACACTGTTTATGAGTGGAGTCGTAGAATGCATATTGGTCGGTGTAAGGCGTCGTATAGACGTATTCCCACCCAATCCGGATGCGCTTTAATGTTTTCATATCAGGATACACAGCAATCAAGTCAAAGGGCAGATATTGTGAGTTCGCTATAAAGGGTTGGATACCCTGTTCCATCAGATACGCACTAGCTTTCGCAATCGCCAGTTCATCCTGTTCGCTGACTGTACGGCAGTAAGGTTGAGCGATCATTTGCGAAGAAGCGATGCGGCGAGGATCGACAAAATCTCTAGCCCACCAAACACGCTTTTCTTGACCATTTTTGGTCGGCTCAATCCGTAAGGTTACTGCAACCATATCCTGGGGAATTTCATTGATGTTGAGATAATAAATCTCGCTTGTTTCAGGACTATAGATCGCGTAGCAATCAATCTCGTCCATATTGACTGGTTTGCTATAAATACCATTTGAATCATAGTAATTGGAACGAAAATTAAGTTCGATACATCCCCTTCGAGCAATCTTGCGATATTTCACCTGCACACGGCGCAAGGTGGTGAAATCCGGCATGACGGCGATCAGGTCGAAGGGAAGATGTTCTGACAATGGCAGGCACGAACGAATTCCATATTCCAGCAGATGCGGGATTGTTTTGGCAACACCCAGATCGCCTTTGTCTTTGGTTTGATGGCGCACGATCACACGCTTATCCTGAACTGATAATTAACAAACTTTAACCCGGATTAAATCTCGTATCAAATCCAACGGTAGTTATATCCAACTCACGAGTCCAATCCTGCAATTGTCCCCTTGAAATCTGGTAAAATGCGGCGCGGACACCACAACCAGGGAAAACACATGGAACTTTATATCATCCGGCATGGACAATCGGTCAACAACGTGAGCATGATTACCGACGGTAAAGATCGCGTTGCCGACCCGCCCCTGACCGAACTCGGTCAAAAGCAAGCCGATGCCGTTGCGAAACACCTCAAATCCGGCCTCAATCCAGACACTTTAATCGACGCAGCCTATGGGCATGGCGAGGGCAAGCCAGGATTTGAAATTACCAAACTCTATTGCAGTCCGATGCTGCGGACGCTGCAAACCGCGCTGCCCATCAGCAAAGCGTTGGGATTAAAACCAGAAGTCTGGATCGACATCCACGAGCACGGCGGCCTCTATATGGATTATCAGGATGAACGCGGCGTAGTCGGCTTCCCCGGTTTAACCCGTGCGGAAGTCATAGCAGGCTTCCCGGATTATGCCCTGCCGGACGACATCACCGACAAAGGGTGGTGGAATCCGAATCAACGTGAAGAAGACCTGGCAGACGCACAGGCGCGCGCGATCCGTGTTGCAGCCACACTTCGCAAACAATCTAAAACCAACACTGATGAACGTGTAGCATTAGTGACTCATGGGACATTCGCGGATTGTTTGCTCAAAGCATTTCTATACCAACTACCAACCAGGCAGCATTTTTTCGCCCACTACAATACCGGTATCAGCCGTGTAGATTTCGTCGATTTTGACAAGGAGCTGCACCTGCGGCTGCGCTATACCAATCGTGTCGATCATTTGTTGGCGGAATGGCTCTCGGCCTGAAAATCCCAACGCTGTAGAATTTTTGGCAGAATTCTATAGATTTTTGTAATTTAAACAGGTTTGCGTTAAAATTCACATACTTCCTGATAGGTGGTAAAATCATCTTAAAGAAGGCGTTGGAACTGTGAAATAAGGCAAATAGCTATGCTGTCTCTGGCATTTATATTGTCGATTGTGAGCACCGTTGTCAGCGGTGCTTTTGCGTTCGTGGTACTGCGGCGCTGGTGGGAACTCCGCCGCCCGCACTTGTTCGCCTGGGGTGTCGGCCTCGTGATGTACGCCGTCGGCACGCTGGCACAGGTCGTTCTGGCACTCACCTGGAGTCCGCTTTTTTTCAGCCTGTGGTACTGGTGCGGCGCATTGATGGTTGCGCCCTGGCTGGGACAAGGAACCGTTTATCTGCTCTGGCGGAAAGGGAATATCGCCCGCAACATCCAGATGGCGCTGATTCTAGTGGGCATCATGACTCTACCCTGGACGCTGTTTCTCACGCCTTTCAACGCTAAAGCCTGGTATCCCGGCGCGGACATGACCACTATTTATCGCGATCAGGTTGCGCCCGATGGAACGGTGATCCACGAAGGCATTATGTCCGGCAGCGCACGCGGGACTGTGCGTTTCTTCTCGCCGATTATGAACGTCTGGGGGACGGTGGCGCTGGTTGGCGGCGCGATTTATTCCGCCTGGATTTTCCGGCGCAAAAACATCATGCGGAACCGCGTCGTTGGTAACTGGTTGATTGCCGCCGGAGGGCTGCTGCCCGCGCTGGGCGGCGCATTGATCCGGTTAGGTGATCCATCTTTCCAGTATATCGGCACGATGCTCGGCGCGATTTTGATTTTCATCGGCTATCGCATGGCGACCAGCATCCCCGACGATGCCCCCGAACCGAACCGGGCAGCCCCTTCCGGGCAAGCCGCAGGCGATTAGAATCCGTCCTGATTGGCATGATTCCAGCTTCGTTTGCTATTGACAACTGGTATCATGCCACCACAATCTACTCAGCACTCAGCACTCAGCACTCAGCACTCAGCACTCAGCACTCAGCACTCAG
>JBDTNB010000287.1:0-5237 GCA_039933955.1 Chloroflexota bacterium | reverse complement strand
CTGTGGCTTGATTGCCCTCCGTGCCGCTGGGTTATTCGGATAGGCTCTAAAGGGGATTTTAATCAATGGATTTTCGTTTAGCCAAATATGAGAAATACAAATAGCAATATGACGGAACTTACCCAGCTTTACCCGCAGCCGATGCAGACCCTAGCGCTCGAAGGCACTTATCTGGCACATGACCTGCGCCGCTATGCTCAGGAATCGGGTAAGGCTTTTGTCTACAGCAATTTTGTGGTTAGCATCGATGGCCGGATCGCGATCCCGCACGCGGATGGCAAAGGGCTGCGTGTTCCCCCGGCGACTGCCAATGACCGCGATTGGCGTTTGTATCAGGAATTGGCGGCACAGGCGGACATCCTCATCAGCAGCAGCCGTTATTTACACGAACAGGCCGAAGGTAAAGCCCAGGAAATCCTCCAGATTGATGATCCGAAATTCGCCGATTTGCGCAACTGGCGAAAACGGCACGGTTTATCGCCGCAAGCCGACATTGCCGTCGTGAGCCATAAGCTGGATTTTCCGATCCCCGACGTACTCACCGCCAATGGTCGCAAATTGGTTATTTTTACGACGGAACAGGCGGACGCTAAAAAGATCAAAGCGCTCACTTCCGACTGGGTTCAGGTGATTGTGGCGGGCAAAGATGAGGTGGATGGCGCGGCGATGGTCGCGCATATGATCGAACGGGGTTATCACACGATTTATTCCGGCGCTGGGCCGCAGATTATGCATCTGCTGGTGAAAGCCAATGTGCTGAACCGGCTCTATGTGACCCAGGCCAATAAACTGCTGGGTGGCGACCCGTATGCCGGGATCGTGGACGGCGATTTATTTGATCCGCCCGTCAATCTTAAACTCAATACGCTTTATTTTGATGCGGCGGGTTTGGATGGATTGGGGCAGTTGTTTATGTCGTATGATGCGGTATAAAGCCAGTAGCCGTTAGCAATTAGCAAAAACAAAGCAGTATTGGCCTGTGTTTCAGATCTTCGCCATGTATCCCCTCCCCCAAACCCCTTACAAGAGTAGGTTTTTCAGAAATGGGTTGGTGCGGTGGTTAAGCCGGGGGCTGAAGCACCCCGGCTAGCCTGTCAGACAAGCCCACTGAAGGGGCTAAAAAGGCCAGAGCAGGCCATTTTAGAACGTTTTGTTGGTCTATTTTGTGAGAAATTAAAAACTTAGCCTTGTAAGTCCCCAAACCCCCTCCCCACTTTGTATAGTGAGGGGGCTTATAACACGGTTTTTGAGATAGTACGACCTAAAAGAAAATGACTACCCAACGTCTAGTTTCGTACTACTGTAGAGCATTTGCTTGACAGATAGAACAAATTGTCGTATTTTACATATAGCTTAATTAAGTGACTGCTTAAATAAGGTAAATCATAATCATGGAGCGTAATGACGACAAACTAAGTCAGACTTTTGCAGCACTGGCAAACCCAACACGGCGGGCGATCCTGGCCCGGTTGGCGCAGGGCGAAGCAACCGTCAATGAGCTGGCGGAACCCTTTCTCACCGAGCCATTCAACATGAGTTTGCCAGCCATTTCTCAGCACATCAAAGTATTGGAGCGTGCGGGGTTAGTGATACAGGGGCAAAAAGCACAGTATCGACCCTGCACCATTGACGCAACGCCCCTACAGGAAATTTCCAGTTGGACAGAGCAGTACCGCCCAATCTGGGAGGCGCGCTTTGACCGTATGGACGACTATATCAATCAACTGAACCAAAAGGAGCAGGACAATGAGTGACAACACCCTTTCTAAAGATGCCATCGTGATGGAACGCACTTTCGATGCCCCGGTAGACCTGATCTGGCAGCTATGGACGCAACCGGAGCATTTCAAAAATTGGTACGGGCCGAAAGGCTTCACCGTGCCGGTTGCCCAAATGGATGTGCGCGTCGGCGGCAAACATTTATTTTGCATGGAAATGAAAACGCCAGATGGCAGCCGAAAAATGTGGTCAACCGGGGAATACACGGAAGTTGTGCCTCACAAGCGTTTGGTCTACACCGACAGCATGGCCGATGAAAATGGCAATGTGGTTTCGCCGTCAGACATGGGGATGCCTGAGGATTATCCGGTGACGACGGAAGTCACCGTGCTGTTCGAAGCGCTTGATGGGCGCACCAAAATGACGCTGACCCACAGCGGTGTACCGGCCAATGACGGCGCAAGCGGCGGTTGGGAACAAGCCTTTGCCAAGATGGCAGACTACATCGAGACTTCACTCCGCGCCTAAATGACAACCTTTCAGGGCAAGCGTGGGAAATCTCCCATGCTTGCCCTGAAAATCCATCGCGACTGCATTAGGCGGCATGGATGAGCGGTGATAAAATAATCGGTGTCGATTATTGTGGAGAATATGAGATGCCTAAGCATGTTTATCACATCGCCGAGATCAATATCGGGCGGATACTGGAACCATTAGACAGCCCGATGATGGCCGAATTCACCAACAACCTGGATCAGATTAACGCGCTGGCGGATGGCAGCCCCGGATTTGTGTGGCGCTTAGTCGGTGAAGGCAATGACGCATCCAGCCTGCGCCCCTTTGACGATGACATGATTATCGTGAATATGTCGGTGTGGGAAAGTGTCGAAGCACTGCATACTTATGTGTATAAGAGTCATCACACCGACTTTTTGCGCTGGCGTAAAGAGTGGTTCAGCAAAATGACCGAGTCCCATTTCTGCATGTGGTGGGTGCGCGCAGGGCACGAGCCGACGGTGCGCGAGGCCAAAGAACACCTGGAGCATCTGCGCGTACACGGCGAAACCGCGACGGCCTTCACGTTTAAGACGCTGTTTCCAGCGCCGGGTGAAGACAAATAGCGATCCCGGTGTGCAGGTTTCAAGCGTAATCCCCTATCCCCCCAACCCCCTTTCCCCACTGCATAGAGAAAGGGGGAGTCAGACTCGCCGTTCGCAAGGCACATTATTAAGCGAGAAAAACAAAACATGCAGATGAAGGTAGCTATCGGTTCGTTATGAGTCTCAGACAGGAGCAGCCATGATTCTCCCCAAAGTCCGCGACCCGCGCTTCATCACCATTCGGCGCGGTGGAACGCTCACGGATTCAGATCACCAGCTACTCGCGTTGTGGGCCGCAGCGTGCGCGGAGCATGTTCTGCCCCTGTTTGAATCGGTTCAGCCATCAGATGCGCGTCCGCGTCAGGCCATCGAGTTGATCCGGCAGTGGGTGCGCGGCGAGATCGACTGGTGGGAGGCGCGTTCAGCCGGAGGCCACGCCAATGCGGCGGCCAGGGAACTCCAGGGAGCCGCTCGCCATGCTGCCTTTGCTGCCGGTCAGGCGGGTGCTGTCGGGCATGTAGCCGCACACGAACTCGGTGCGGCGGCTTACGCAATCAAGGCGGTACAGGCTTCTGTCCTTAAAAGCGAGGCCGAGAACGCTGGCAAGGTCGAGTGCCAGTGGCAGCGCGAGCAGCTCCCCGATACGATTCGCGAACTCGTTCTGGACGATCAGTGCTTGAGAAACGACATCTGCTGGTCGGTGTTCGACTGCTGATTCACTTTTCAGGTATGCCCACGCTAACCCGTTTATTTTTCGCTCAAGGCCAACTGAACCGCAAATCCGGCCAGGATGAGGGCAAAGGTTTGCTGGAGCCGTTTGACGGCTTTGGGTGAATTCATCAGATAGGTTCTGACCCCACTCGCCAGAATGCCGTACAACGCAAACACGACAAAGGTGATGCCCATGAACACCGCGCTCAGGACAATCATGCCGGTGGTCGGTGATGCGGCATTTTTGGAGATGAACAACGGCAAAAATGCGAAGAAGAAAATCGTCAATTTGGGATTGAGCAAATTGATGGCGATGGCACGCAGGATGATTTGGCGCAGGCTGGTTTCGCTGCTCTTCTTATTGAGGTCGAGTGTCCCGGCTTCGCGCCACATATTCCAGGCCAGATACAGTAAATAGGCGGCTCCGGCTAACTTTAAAACTGAAAAAATCTGCGCGCTCATATTCATCAGGGCGGATAAACCCAATATGCTGGCGACGATATGCGGGACAATCCCCAATGTGCAGCCGACAGCAGCGGCCAAACTGGCGCGCCAATTGAGCGTCAACCCGGTGGTGATGGTGTAAACCACGCCCGTTCCAGGGATCAGCACGACCACCAGCGCGGTCAGAAAAAATTCTGGTTTAATCATATTGAGTCTCCATCGAAAATTTTACGGTCATCACAGGTCTATTTCCTTCTGCATTGTGCGGTAAGCTTACCCCTTTTGTCCATATTACCGCATCCGCAGCGTGGACTTAATACGGCCTTGAACGCCGGGTACAATCTGTGACACTTCTACCCATCAACTCAAAATGATTGCAAACTTCTTCATTCAACTATAGGGCGAGGCACATTATGAAAATCGTTATTGTGGGCGGGACGGGGAATATCAGCGAAAGTATTGTCAAACTGCTGCTGGAACAAGGGCATGACGTGACCTGCTTCAACCGCAGCGGCGATGCACCGGAAGGCGCGCGCCCGATGAAGGGAGATCGCGCGGATCGAGCAGCCTACGAGTCGGCGATGCAGGCGGCAAAATTCGACGCGGCAATTGATATGGTCGCCTTTAAAAAAGAAGATGCCGAAAGTAATCTGCGGGCGTTCAAGGGAATCGGACAGTTGGTTCACTGCTCGACAGTCTGTACATTTGGCATCCATTACGATTGGCTGCCGGTGACCGAAGACCATCCGCTGCGCCCGATCAGCAATTATGGGCGAGAGAAAGCCGAGTCCGACGCGGTATATCTGGCGGCCTATTACAGCGAAGGCTTCCCGGTGACGATCATCAAGCCCTCGACCACACATGGGCCAAAACAAGGTTTGCTGCGCCAACTCGCAGTGGAATTTTCGTGGATTGACCGCGTGCGCAAAGGTAAACCGATCCTGGTATGCGGCGATGGCTTCGCGCTGCACTCCTTTTTGCACGTCGATGACGCGGCGCTGGGATTCGCGGGCGTGCTGGGCAAAGAAAAATGCATCGGGCAGGTTTACAATCTGGTTGACCGGGGATTCACGACCTGGGCAGACTATCACAAAACAGCGATGAAGGTCATCGGGCGCGAGGTGGAATTGGTGGGCGTCCCGCTGGCGGATTTACAAGCGCTGAATACACCGGGACTGGGCATCTGCGAAGAAATTTTCGCGCACAATGTGATTTACAGCGCCGAAAAATTATTCCGCGATGTGCCGGAATTCACCCCGCGCT
>JBDTNB010000286.1:0-5305 GCA_039933955.1 Chloroflexota bacterium | reverse complement strand
TGCTTGAGCCACTCTTCTTTTGCCAAACCAAAACGCTCGATTTCAGTAAAGGTATCCGCTCCACATATCACACCCAATATAGCTATTATGAGTACATTGATGAGCGGATGATCGCGATTCTTCTCTATTCTTGGGTCTTCTAACTCTGAAAAATAGCTAAACCGATCCGTCTTTGGCAACATGGCAAGTCCTTTTTCTTGCCATTATCCTCCGTTAAGATTTGATATGCGATTGCCCTAGAGATTGAATTGTCTCTTTTAGTCCACCAGTGTCTCAACCGCCGTATCCCTAACATGGACACTTTAACACGCGAGGTCACTGCTTGGGAGAGTGTCCGTAATGCTCAACAAGCCACCGTCCGTTGGCAGTTCGACCTTTCGCACGCTCGCACTAAATTGGCACGCCTTTATCCTGAGTTACTTTCTTGATGGACTACTAGCTGAAGCATTCAGGTATCCTGTAGCAATCGGGCTGTACGTGCTAAATAAGTGGTCATGTTAAGCTCATCTTCAATCCGTTGGCGCGCGTTTTGTCCCAAACGGTGAGCTTCTTCTGGATGTGAAATAAGGTGGCAAATAGCATTGTGCAGCGCCCCTACATCACCGTTGTCCACCACGACCCCGGTTTGACCATCAATGATGTAGTCCAGAATACCTTCAGATCGGGTCACAATCACGGCACGCCCCATCGCCATTGCTTCCAGTGTCGCGGTCACACCCGCCGCGTAATTCACATTGAAAAGCGGGAGCACGACGAACTGGCAGCGCGCATATAATTCTCTCAACTCAAATTGAGAAAAATATCCAGCAATTTCTACGTTGTCCGGGATTTTAAAGGGCAGGCTGGTGTTGGTTTCACGCGCATACCAGTAGCCGGATGCTGCTGCGAGAAGCTTGATCGGTAAGCCATCTACAGCACGGAACAGTATATCGTAATCGCGCGTCCTGATTTCGCCCAACTTCAGCACCAGATTTGCATCCTGCTTCACATGGGGTAGCGGCGCGAAAAATTGATTGTCTACACCGAGATGATTGACAAAAACCTGATCGGGAGGTGTGTTCAATGTTTCTACAAAGTAGTTTTTTGACTCTGGCACATGACCGTCATTTTTCCCATATCGGAGAAAAGATTTAACTTTTTAATCACCTTTTCCTGGCGGGGCGACCAATTGGTTATCATCGACAGTACGGGTTTTCGGCCCGGTACGAGTCGATTGAAAGCCGCGAACGGGATGCCGACTCGTTCGCCCATCGTAAATACAAGGCGATAGGCGCGTTTTTTCAGAAGCGCTAATCCCGACAGGCAAATATCAGCTCGTAATCTGGTTTCTAACGCTTGTAAACGGCTGCCTAAACGTTCGATTGATACACCGAATAATCCAGCACGTCGATATCCAACATACGTTGCAGCTCAATAAAGTCCATACGTGGATAAAATTCGTGATGAGTATCCTTCAATTGGTCAGGCCTTTGCATAGCGGTGACGACGGCGAGAATGTCGGCCATCTATATACCTCCACAAGCGGTTATCTAAAAGGGAAACAGGGTAGCACCGAGAATGAATCGACAGCATGGTTAATCGTCCATCGGGTCGGTGGCTGTTTTACAGCATATCGACTTTTGTGTTAGAAATTTCTCAACTACAGGCTCGATTTGTGTGAGTTGGGGATGATGAAGACTCGTTAAGCCGCAATGTAATCGCGCCCCAGTAGATTGCATTATTTGGTCAGGAGACGCCTCATTTCGTTAGCGTTCTCCAGGGCTTGCCCCGCGTAGGTATTATTGAAAAAAAGGTAAACGTCGCAGCGGTCAAGATAAGGCGCAATTTTGTCTGCCGAGCCGCGCAACTGATCGCCGCTATATAGCGAATTGTAAAGTTTGTCAGAACCATGAAAACGAACGTAGACAAGCTGTCCGGTGATGACTTCACGGCTCTGAAAATGAGGGCTGTCATTCATGACGAATCCGCCATGAAACTGGTTCAATAAAGCGTAAGTTTCCTCTGTGAACCAGGACTCATGGCGAAACTCAAATATGTGCTTTATATCCTGCGGCAGCATCCCTAAAAACTTCTGGAACCGCGCTCCCAATGAGGAGGCTTGTGTGCTAGCCGGGAATTGCCACAATACCGCCGCAAGTTTTTCTTTTAACCCGCGTGCGTTCGCCACAAATTGTTGAAGCTCAGCGTCCACGTCATCGAGTTCTTTTTCATGGGTGACAACTTTGGGTGCTTTCAGCACAAACCGGAATTCGGCTGGTGTAATTTCATACCAGTGGGCGAAAACGTGCTCCGGGAAGGGGCGATAAAAGGTGGCGTTAATCTCCACCGCGTTGTAATGCTGGGCGTAAAAGGTGAGCCATGCTTTTTGCGGCACTCCCGGCGGATAAAATTGACCACGCCAATTTTTGTAGGAGTAGCCCGATGTACCGATGTAAAGATTTGGCATATTTTTGCATTCGCCGTCCACAAAAAATCTGCGCGGTTCCATGATTGAATGCAGATTATGAATACTATAATGGAAACAGTGTTGTAAGCCTGTAAGCGGGCGGAAAACACAGTTTTATATCGGCTGTTTGTTATTCATAATTTATCAAGCCGTAGTTGAAAGGTGAATGAAAGGAGGCTATTCAGTCCATCCTTGTCGCTTTGTAAGTTCACTGCTTGTTGAGCGAAGCGCTTCCCTCAGCCACTCCCTTGCAAAAATTACACAAACAAAACTAAAAATCTTTCTGACGCAATTATTATGCGGTCTAGTGTAAAATTGCGCAGTGAAATCGCGCAGCATTCACGCCTGCAATGTGATTCTTATTGGTAAGTCACACATTTAACGGTAGCAGTTTACGAGATTAACAGGCTTATGGCGTCCGAGAATTTTGCAATAACACGGAAACATCGTGCAGTTTCATCACCAGCGACCATCACCAGGGTCACGGCGACACGGGTATTGTTTGCACCCATCGCCCTGATTCAGGCCTTCGCTCTGGTCTTGACAGCGGTTGCTTATACCGCTAATCGAAATGGCGAATCCTGGGGAACAGGGTTATTCTGGCTGAGTCTGATTCTGATTTTTGTACCGGCTGCACTGCGGGTTGCATCGCCTTCGATGAACCGCAACGAGCGTATCGGGCTGATTATCACGACAGGGCTGGCGCTGTATCTGGTGAAGGTGCTTTATACACCACAGGCATTCGCTTTTCATGATGAATTTCTCCATTAGCGCACAGCCAGCGATATTCTGCTCACAGGTCATTTATTTACGCCCAACCCCATATTGACGGTCAGCCCACTTTACCCAGGGTTGGAACTGGCGACTACCGCGCTTGCCCATCTCAGCGGCTTAACGGTGGTTGAAGCAGGCATGGTTCTTCTGGGCGTGGTACGTATGATGTTCATGCTGGTGCTGTATCTGTTTTATGAAAAGGTCGGGCGTTCGGAGCAGGTAGGGGCGATTGCTGCATTACTTTACCTGGGCAACTCCAATTTCCTGTATTTTGACTCTCAATTTTCCTACGAGTCTTTATCGCTTCCGCTGGCTACCGCCGTCTTATATATTGTGCTGCTCCAGCAGCGCCCAAAAAGGGCGCAGCTTTTTCAGGTTTCTACTGCTCATTTTGCCGATCATTATCGCTGTCGTGCTCACCCATCATTTGACTGCTTTTGCCGTGGCTGATTTACTGCTGGCCTGGTCTTTGATTGCTTTTGTCATGCGGCGGTCTCGACGTGAGTCGGCCAACATCGGTTTTGTAGCGGTATTGGCGTTTGTGGTGGTCATTGCCTGGACGATATTCACCGGGAATGTCGCTGAAGACTATCTCGCGCCGGTCATCGGGGGCGGTATCGCTGAATTTATGCGCCTGATCCTCAATGAAGAAAGCGGGCGGCAGTTATTTCGCGGAGCAGCCGGACTCGTAACACCACTGTGGGAACGGATTCTAGGTATTTTATCGGTTGTCGCGATTATCGTTATGCTGCCGTTTGGTCTCTTTGAAATATGGCGTTCGCCCTTCAAGAGTCGGGCCGCATCCAATGGTTTGAATGTTTTAAAAGCGCGCACACTGGAAGCCTGGTATCGCTACAAAAATAATGCTGTCGCGCTGCTGTTTGCGGGGTGCAGCTTGGGCGCAATATTTTGTTCGCAGTGGTAAAGCTGATCTTGTTGTATGGGATTGCGGTATTTTTCAACGAAAAAAGCGGCATGAACATTTATCTGGCCTGGATGTTGGGCAATGCCATTTCGTTGGGTGCGATGCTGGTTTATCTGATAAGCAAGCGTGTACAGGTTGTCTATCGCCCGCAGTGGGGCTTTATCAAAAATCTGGGGCCGACAGCGCTGGCGCACCATACGACCAACTTAATTCTGCAAGCGCCGAGTTTGTTGATGCCGATTGCTGTGACGACGGTATTGTCGGCAGCGGCGAACGTCAGCTTTTATGCGGCCTGGATGATCGCGAGTTTCGTATTTGTTTTGCCATCGCATTTGACCACTGTGCTGCACGCAGTGGGTGCGCAAACCCCGGCAGTCGTGAACGCCAAAATACGCTCGGCAATGCGCTTTTCATTCCTGGTGTGCCTGCCCATTGGCGTCATTTTATTTTTGAGCGCGAGCCTGATCCTGAGCATTTTTGGCAAGAAATATGGTGAGGGAGCCGCATGGTGTCTGCGCTTTTTGAGCCTGGGCGTCTTCCCGCTCATCATCCGTTATCATTATGTCGCACTGCTGCGGGTTTACGATCAGGTTCAAAATGCGATTCCGACTTTGTTGTTATGCAGCATTTTTGAAATTGTCCTGGCGATCATCGGCTTGAAATTGGGAGCACTGACCGGTCTGGGCATCGGTTGGTTTCTGGCAGTATCCCTGGAAGCCATTTTGATGTATTTCAAATTGCAACAACTGGCCTCATCGGTTGAACTTGGTCTCCGAAATGGAAAATTGGAAACGGTCTGACAGCATCGTGATAATCTTCAAAGTCGTCAATGGAAGCCTGAAAACTATCTGACCATAATAAATTTAGGATCGAAAGATTCGAGAATCCGCTTTTGAAGGCCTGCCCTGTTCAAAAGCGGACTTTGTTTTAAGAAGCCTTTTTCATATCCGGTTATTTTGCCACGAAGATTCTGTCAAGCATCTCACTAAGAGATACCTTTTTGTTTTGGTTGGGCAAGCATTGCCTTGTATAAGAAATCTATTAGATTTTGAGGGGTGCTGTAATAAATTTAATCTATTGCCTTCCACTATTTCTGAATTAACTCTTTGGCTCATGTTCAGAGAAAGTGAAAACGAGATAGAATTGAGAGATGGACTTCC
>JBDTNB010000285.1:0-5605 GCA_039933955.1 Chloroflexota bacterium | reverse complement strand
ACCCCTCTTCCCTGGCTCAATTATCTGGGCAGCGAAAATTATTTTGGGATCATCTCCAACACAGCCGGGGGTTATTCATTTTATCGGGATGCCCGCCTGCGCCGCCTGACGCGCTACCGCTACAACAACACACCCTGGGACACTGGTGGCCGTTATTTATATCTGCGCGACCAGGCCAGCGGCCATTACTGGTCGCCGTCCTGGCAGCCTACACGCCGTTCACTCGACAGCTACACCTGCCGTCATGGGTTGGGCTATACCACCATCAGTTCAACTTATCAGGGCATCGACAGCAGTACCCGTTACTTTGTACCGTCCGGCGAAAACCTGGAAATCTGGCAGATGACGGTCACAAATCGCCGGGACGAAGCCGCCGATCTGTCGTTGTTCTCGTATGTAGAGTTCTGTCTGTGGGATGCCAACGACGACATGACCAATTTCCAGCGCAATTACAGCATCGGTCAGGTCGAAATTGAAGATGGCGTGATTTATCACAAAACCGAGTACCGCGAACGCCGTGACCATTTCGCCTATTTCGCCTGCTCCGAACCGCTGGAAGGTTATGACACCTCGCGTGATGCATTTTTAGGGCCGTATCGCGGATCAGATACGCCGCTCGTGGTCGAAAACGGCCAATCGACCAACTCCGAAGCGCATGGTTGGTCGCCGATTGGGTCACATCATGTACGGCTGCATCTGCAACCGGGCGAAAGTAAAGTCATCAATTTTATATTGGGTTATCAGGAAAACCCGAAAGACGATAAATTTGATCCTCCCGGCTCGCAGATCGTCAACAAGCGGACTGTGAAACCGGTCATCGCCAAGTATCTCAACAGTGAAACTATTGAAAGTGCTTTCGGCGCGCTGCGTGCTTATTGGGATCAAATGCTGGCGATTTATCAGGTAACATCGCCGGATGAACACACCAACCGCATGGTCAACATCTGGAACGCCTACCAATGCATGGTGACGTTCAATATGTCGCGTTCGGCTTCGGGTTACGAGTCAGGCATCGGACGCGGCATGGGCTTCCGCGACTCGAATCAGGATTTGCTTGGTTTTGTGCATATGGTTCCGGCACGCGCCCGTGAACGCATCCTCGACATAGCGGCGACTCAATTTGAAGACGGCGGCGCATATCACCAGTATCAACCGCTCACCAAACGCGGCAATAATGCCGTCGGCAGCAACTTCAACGACGATCCACTGTGGTTGGTGCTGGGCGTCGCGGCCTACATCAAAGAATCGGGCGATTGGGAAATTCTCGACCAGCCTGTCACTTTCGACAACCAACCGGGCAGCGAAAAACCGCTTTATGAACATCTGCGCCGCAGCATCCAGTACACGCTGGATCGCATCGGCCAGCATGATCTGCCGCTGATCGGGCGCGCCGATTGGAATGACTGCCTGAATCTCAACACCTTCTCGGACGAACCGGGCGAGTCCTTCCAGACGACCACCAACAAAGATGGCAAGGTCGCCGAGTCGGTGTTCATCGCCGGGTTATTTGTAATCGCCGCCAAAGAGATGGCCGATATTGAAGTTCATCTGAAACATGACACCGAAGCCCAAAAATATCGCGACGAAGCCGCCAAAATGGATGCGTCGGTGAAAACCAATGGCTGGGACGGTGATTGGTTCCTGCGCGCCTACGATCATTTTGGCGCTAAAGTGGGTTCGTCGAGCTGTGCGGAAGGCCAAATTTTTATCGAGCCGCAGGGCATCTGCATCATGGCAGGAATCGGCATGGACGATGGTCTCGCAATAAAAGCGCTGGATTCGGTGGGCGAAAAGTTGGCGACGCCGCACGGGATTATCCTCCAGCAGCCCGCCTACTCCCACTATTATCTGAACCTGGGCGAAATTTCGTCATACCCGCCCGGATACAAAGAGAACGCAGGTATCTTCTGCCACACCAATCCCTGGATTATGATCGCCGAAGCGCTTGTCGGGCGCGGCAACCTTGCCCATGATTATTATTCGCGCATCAACCCCTCCAAACGCGAGGACATCAGCGACCTGCATCGCTGTGAACCCTATGTCTATGCCCAGATGATCGCCGGACGTGATGCCGCGACGCACGGCGAGGCCAAAAATTCGTGGCTGACCGGAACAGCAGCCTGGAATTACGCCGCGATTACCCAATGGATTCTGGGCATCCGCCCGCATTACAACGGTTTGCAAATTGCGCCCGTGATCCCGACGCAATGGTCAGGTTTTGAAGCGACGCGCATCTTCCGGGGCGTGACCTATCACATCACGGTTGAACGCCAGGGCAGCGGTAACGAGGTGTCATTAAAAGTTGACGGGAAATCGGTTTCCGGGAATATTGTTCCCTTGCAAGAGGGCAAAGCTGATTGCAATGTGTCGGTGACAATAAGATAAATTCGCAGTGTGCGTAGGGGTTTATTGCCGAACGCAGATAAACCCCTGCAACAATTACCCCCGTAAATATCAAAAATCACAGAGACCGCGAAAAGATTTCGTAAAGATGTCATTCCAATCTTGATGGAGAATTTACGCGCCTGCCGTGCCTCTTGTCCCAATCTTTATGCCGAAAGGATTACAGTAGAAGTGTAGACAGAAAAAAGGCAAAAATCATCATGAAAAAGATCATGGTTCAAGTCGCAAATAAAAGTTGGACGATGGAAGCCCTTCATCTGGCCTGCGCGATGGCACGCGGCGGTGAAACCAGCATCACGCTGGTACGGTTTATGGAAGTCGGCCATCCCTCGTACCTGGGAACTGATATGGGCAAGATCGCGCCCAACCCCCAGGAACATCAGGAATTGCGAGATTATCAGGAAACGGCAGAAGATTACGGCATCGAGCTGGATGTCTATTCAATCCAGTGTTTGTCGGTGTTGGATGTGGTCGCGCAAGCTGCCAATGAACTAGAAGCTGATGTGGTTTTCGCCCGCATCCCGGCGAGCACGCTCCCCTATTGGCGCAAATTCCAAATCTGGAACCTGGGACGCAGTTTGAAGGGTCAGCATTGCCAACTATATACGCTGGACAAACCCGCCGAGGCTACCGAATGGGTTCCGTCGATCACGGTCAAGGCCGGGGTTTCAGGCAAATCATAACAATCAAAATGTGCGGTCTTTGGTAGAGGTTCGATTGTTTGTCTCTGCATCAGATTTGCCGAATATTATTCCATTTTCAACCGGTAACCGACCCCCGGCTCGGTGATGAGGTAGCGTGGACGGGTGGGGTCAGCTTCGAGTTTATGCCGAAGCTGCCCCATATACACGCGCAAATAATGGCTTTCATCGACATAATTTGGCCCCCACACGTCATGCAAAAGCTGACGCTGAGTGATGACCTTCCCCGCGTACTGCACCAGTTTGAGTAACAATTTGTATTCAATCGGCGTGAGATGCACTTCTTCATCACCGACGAAGACCTGCCGGTGCGCCATATCCACTTTGAGATCACCGAGCGTAAACACGGGATCATCCGTACCCTGGGCGGCGATCAGGGCATGGCGCAGTGCCACCCGCATCCGCGCCAATAATTCACTCGTCCCAAAGGGTTTGGTCAAATAATCGTCCGCGCCCGCATCCAGCGCCATCACTTTGTCGCGTTCCTGATCGCGCGCCGACAGCACAATAATCGGCGTGCTCGACCACTCGCGCAGTTGGTGTGTCACATCCAATCCGTCCATGTCTGGCAAACCCAAATCAAGGATGATGAGGTCAGGATGCTGGACGCTGGCCTGCCTGATACCCTCTTGGGCAGTACCGGCCTCCAGCAATTTATAACCGCTGGTGGTCAGGGTTGCGCGCAGGAAACGGCGCATCTGCGGATCGTCTTCGATAACCAGAATTAACTGCAATCCGGCTGTTTGGTCAGGCAAATTACTCATCGTCCAATGTGACCTGTGGGGGTTCTCCATCCAGGGGTAGTGTAAACCGAAAGCTTGCCCCGCCGCCAGAACGATTTGCTGCCCAGATGCGCCCACCATGTGCTTCCACAATCGCACGGCAGATTGCCAATCCCAGGCCGACGCCGCCGGTTGTAGCAGGCCGCACCCGATAAAATTTTTCAAAGATGCGGTTTTCGTCGCCGGGTTTCAACCCAGGGCCGCGATCCGCCACCTCGACCACCACTTCGCCGGCTTCTGACCAGGATGACAAATCGATGGGCGACTCGGTTGGGGTGTATTTGACTGCGTTTTCGAGCAAATTGACCAGTACCTGTTCAATCAGAAGGCTGTCGATTGGCACGAGCGGCAGATCATCGGGGATATGGGTCTTCAACGGATGATCCTGCAAAATGCTGTCCAGGCGCAGGATCGTCGTCCCGATCACTTCTTCCAACGGCTGCCATTCTTTGTCCACAACCACGCTGCCGGATTCCAGCCTTGTCATATCCAGCAAATTGCCAACCAGACGATTGAGGCGTGCGGCTTCCTCATAAGCGATTTGCATCAGTTCTTTGCTGTGCGGGTCGAGTTTTTTATCGCTCTCCAGCAGGCCGCTCACCGCGCCCGTGATCGCCGCTAATGGCGTGCGTAAATCGTGCGACACCGAACTCAACAGCGAATTGCGCATCCGCTCGGTTTCAATTTGCACCTGTGCGCGTTCGGTTTCTTCGGAGAGGCGGGCGCGTTCAATCGCCAGCGCCGTCTGGTTGCCATAAATTTCCAGCAGATGTAACTGATCGGGCGAGAACATGCGATATGCGATAGGCGCGGGCGGCGGATAGATACCAACCACGCCAATCTTCCCTTGATGGGTTTGCAGCGGCAGATAAAAACCGTCCGATCCGGGCAGGGTTTGCGTGCCGATTCCGGCTTCCTGACCGTGATCGTAGACCCAGCGCATTACGCCGCGTTCCTGCTCATTCAACTTCTGCTTGGCTTCATCCGAACCATAGGTCTGCAATTCGCCGTCGGAACCGGGTAAAAACAGAATAACCTGGCTGTCAAAAACGTCGTGGATATGTTCAATGGCTACGTCAGCCAGGGCGTCGGCGCTGCTGTTGTTGGCGAACTCGCGGCTCATGCTGTACAGGCTGGCTGTCCGGCGTTCGCGTTCGCGGGCGATTTCGGCCTGCTCTTTGATGCGCGTGGTCATGGTACTAATGGTCAACCCGACCAACAGCAGCACGCCAAAGGTAATGAAATATTGGGTGTCGCTGACGGCAAGGGTCAGATGCGGCGGGACAAACAAAAAGTCGTAGGCCAACACGCTCAACAGCGAGGCCAGAACCGACGGGCCACGCCCATACCAGACGGCGACCACAACGATACCGACCAGATAAATCATGACCACATTGGCCGATTCCAAAAATGGGAAAACGAGTCCTGCAATCACTGAACAAATGGCGACCACGATAAAAGCCCGTAGATAAAGCTTCCATTGAATCGGATTGCGCATACCCAGCAGCGTTTGTGTGACAGGCGGCTGCGAGGGTTCGACGGCTTCCCCGCTGATGACATACACATCTATGGAACCGCTCCTGCGAATGAGATCATTCAGGACAGAACCAAATAGTAAATCGCGCCAGACCGAGTGCAGCGGTTTGCCGACAATAATTTTGGTGACGTTACGCTTGCGGGCGAAATTCAGGGTTTCTTCGGTGACATTATGGCCGGTCA
>JBDTNB010000284.1:0-5640 GCA_039933955.1 Chloroflexota bacterium | reverse complement strand
ATGCCATAAACCAGGAATTTGCCGAAGCCATAAATGGCGCTGTCTTTGAAAAATCTTTTGACCACAAAAAGCCTTTACTGACCTTATGGTGCTATTTTTACCGCCTCACCCCAACCCCTCTCCCCCGAATTCAAGGGAGAGGGGCTAAAAACCGCCGTGTTTCGTTCCCTCCCTGAATTCGGGGAGGGTTAGGGAGGAGTGGTAATAGCTCAGCAAAATTACTAGCACCAATGATTTTACTCGATCTCAGCGGCGCGTTTGAGCGCCTCCAGGATGCGTTTTTGTTCCTCGATGGGGCGGGCAGGCGCGCCCATATACGAGGCTCCAGCAGGAACATCTTTGGTCAGCACCGACGCCATACCGACGAAAGCGTGGTCTCCGACGCGGATGCCCTGATCGCGGACGGCCACACAAATCCCCATCGTCACGTAATCGCCAATTTGCGCCCCACCGGAAAATACACTCTGCGCCATGATAATACAGTGTTTGCCGATGTGGACATTGTGGCCGATATGGTTGTATTTGTCGATTTTCGTCCCCTGGCCGATGAGCGTATCGCCCAGCGTACCCCGGTCAACATTGCAGTGGCAGTGGATGTCTACATCGTCTCCGATGATGACCCCGCCAATGCTGGGGAAAAATTCATTCTCGCCCTCTGCATTACGCCCGTAGCCGAAGCCGTCCGTGCCGATGGCGGTGTGAGCATAGATCGTACAGCGTTTGCCGATTTTGACGAAATTGCTGTAGATATGGACGTGTCCCTGAATCACGGTTTCGTCGCCAATTTCGCATTCGCCAATCGTGCTGTACGGCCCGATATACACATCCTTGCCAATTTTCGCGTTGGGATCAATAACAGCGGTGGGATGGATACCGCGCGGGCGTGGCTGCGGATAAAGCACACTCACCAGCCGCAAAAAGGACAGCCGGGGATTTTCCACGACAATATAGGTTTTACCCGTGTCTGCAAATTCTTCAAGCAAAACATCGGTTGGGCATAACACCACGCCCGCGCGCGTCGCCCGAATCAAATCCAGGGCATTGGTGCGTCCGGAGATACAATAAGACATTGTGCTGTCGTCGGGCGCTTCGTGGATCGGGGCAGGGCGCGAGATACTGCGTTCCGTTGAACCGATAACGCGAATCACCTCATCGCCCAGAATGTCGAGGATAATTTTCAACTCAAATGCCACAATCACTCCCATGTTGATGCTCATCGGGAGTCTATTTTAACCTTAATTGTGTTTAACCTATAGAGAGGCTTTTGGAGGGGTCAGGACAGTTCACGGCGAAAAAGGTTTTTGTAGGGGCTTGTCGGTGACAAGCCCTCGTGTACTGCGGTGTAACACTCCAAAAAAGGGTTCTCGCTCTAAAATCCCTTATCTTGGCGCACTTAGCTCGCCGTTCAATGCCTTGTTTTAGCGTCGTATCGGCAGCCAAACAGTAAAGGTGCTGCCCTGTGCGGGGACGCTCTGTACGTTGATCCGTCCGCCGTGCATATCCACAACTTTGCGGACGATAGCGAGGCCCAAGCCCGTGCCGCCTTTGGTCGTGGGCCGCGCCGAATCCGCCCGGTAAAAACGGTCAAAAATGTGAGGGATGTCTTCGGGGCCGATGCCAATTCCATTGTCTTGTATGGTCAATAGGATTCCGTCATCCTGCTGACCCGTTTTTAAAGTGATTGTGCCCCCATTGGGTGTGTATTGGATCGCGTTGTCGATCAGATTACGCATCATGCGCCCGATCCACATTTGATCGGCCTGGATGACGGGTAAATCCGGGTCGGCCTGATGTGTCAGGGTAATTTCTTTGTCCTGGGCGATGGTTTCATAACTCACCAGGACATCGCGCACCAGATTGCCGATATATAGAGGAATGAATTCAAACTCGACAATCTGGTCTTCCAGGCGGGAAATTTCCACCACATCTTCCACGATACGCGCCAGATGGGAAACCTGTTCCTCCAGGATGTCCAAATGGCGAATAGCGGTCTCTGGCTCGGCCAGTTTCCGTCGCATCAGATACAGACTGGTAGTGATGACTGACAGCGGCGTGCGCAGGTCATGGGAAACATTATCCAGGAAGCGGCGCAGCGCTTCCATCGTGTGCGACTGGGCCAACAGTTCTGCGGCCTGCTGTTCGCTGCGTTTGCGCTCGGAAATATCCGTCAATGTGCCGGACAAACCAACGGTTTCGCCCTGAGCATTGGCTGTCGGGCGTGCGTGGACTTCAATCCAGCGCGGGCTTCCTTCCTGGGTGATGATGCGCGTTTCGTAGCGGCTGAATGGAATTTCATGTTTGACCAGCGGTCTGTATTGGCGGATGGTGATCTCCCGGTCATCCGGATGGAGAATGTCCAGGATGGGCTGGCCCAAACTCGCTTCGACACTGTAGCCCGTCAATTCAACCCACGCGGCGTTGAGGAATGACCACTGCGAACGTTCGTTGACCTGGAAAATAACCTCGCGCACGCTGCTCAGGACATTCTGATATTGTTCTGTGCTTTCACGCAGTGAGGTGTATAAACGGGCGCGCTCCACAGCAATGCTGATTTGTTCGCTCAGGGCAATCATCAGGCGCATGTCATCTTTGGTGAGACGCCGGCCTGCGCTGGATTCGATATTGAGCACCCCGACAGTGCGTTCGCGGTCAAATAAAGGGACGCTGATTTCGGATGTAATATCATTCGCCGCCGAGAGGTATTCAGGATCGGTTGTCACATCATCGACAAAGATGGGTGTACCCATGCGCGCAGTTCGGCCAATGATCCCCTGATTGAGTTGAATGATAGGGTAGGGGGCATCGTAACCAATCTGATGGTACAAAAGCAGATGGTCGTCCTCCAGTAAATACAGGCTGACGTAGGTATAGGTGAAGATTTCGCCGATGGCCTTAACCACCGTGCGGATCAGCGGCGCTAGATCCATTTCGGTGGCGACAGCCGCGCGCGCCCGGTTCAACAGGGTGAGTTCCTGCGCCTGCCATTGAGCGGCATCAAACAATTGGCGATATTTTTCTTCGCTCTGGCGCAGCGCTTCCTGGGCTTGCTTGCGTTCCGTGATGTCGCGGCTGATGGCGATTTGTCCGGCAGGATTTCCGTCTCGATCCCTCAATAGGGTTGTCGAAACCCATACCTGAATGATTCGCCCCGTGCGCGACGTGTGAACAATTTCACCTTCCCAGAAACCCAGTTCATGGATTTGTTTGAGCGCAGCCGTTCGCTCCGCGCCAATTAAGTGTGAACCAACCATTTTGCCCGTGAATTGACCGATAGCCTCATCCGCGCTCCAACCATACATCCGTTCAGCCGAGCGATTCCAGGTCATTATGAAGTCGTTCATATCAGTAGAATAAATCGCATCGCTAATGTGATCGACCAGCGCGGCCTGGAACCGGATTGCGCTCTCCGCCTCTCTGAGCGCTGTAACATCGCGGATGACCGAAAGGATTGCTGGTTGTCCCCTGTATGAAATTAATTTACTGTTTGTGTGTACGTCAATGCGGCGTCCATCTTTGGTGATATGCGCCCCATAGTTGTCACTCAAATCGAACCCGGACTTCTGGCGCTCAAGGCGATCATAAAATCCACGACCATAATCGGGATCGTCAATCTGGGTTGTCTTCATGCTTAAGAGTTCATTCCGGCTGTAACCCAGGCGGCGGCAGGCGGCCTCGTTCACATCGAGGAGATTGGCCTCCATGTCATGTACAAACACAGCATCGTCGATTCCTTCGAAAAGCTCGTGGTAGCGCCGTTCACTTTCGCGCAGGGCATCTTCTGCTTGCTTGCGGGCGCTGATGTCCCTGAACGTGCAGATGACCTCTTTGACCGTACCGTCGATCCCTAGCGAAGGTTCGGCGTTCACCAGCAGCCAGACACGATCCTGGGTATCCGGGTGAAATACCCCCATGACCGCATCACGGACAGGTTTGCCGGTCTCAATGGCTTGGGGCACGGGCTGCATAGCCTTCGGAAAATCAGAACCATCTTCGTGAATAATATTCCAACTGGGATCGACAGGCACTCGGTCAAAGATTTGGTCTTCACTGACCGCTAATAAATCCAGCGCCGCCTGATTAAACAAAAATACTTCACCGTTTGGCCCTTGCAGCAAAACGCCGACGTGTAAATTTTGTACCAGCGTGCGGAAGCGTTCTTCCGAACGGCGTAAGGCGTCGCCTGCCCGTTTGCTCTCAGTGACATCTTCGGTAATCGACATCGCCGCGATGATCGTATCGCTTTCATCGCGCACCGGCACAAAATGCGCCGTATAAAAATAACCGTCCATTTCAAATGAATAATCAACCGGTTTGCCTGCCAATGCTGATTGATAAATAGGCAGGAAAAATTCGGCACGCTCCGACGAAAAGGTATCCCACAGGTTGCTGTTTACGTAGGATGTCCTTAAATTTTCGTGTCGATCCAGGATTCCGCCTTCGACCAGAATATAGTGATAGGCGCTGTCGAACATGATAACCGCCATGTTGGGCAGGTTTTTGACCAGCGCTCGATACAGCGCTTCCTGGCGTCGTTGGGCTGCTTCGACCCGTTTTCGTTCGGTAATGTCCTCGCTGATATTTAATCCGCCGATGATATTGCCATTGTCGTCCCGCGCCGGGACGATATGGACTTCGTAAATGTAGCCTCCGCGCTCGGTTTCAAATTGCGATTCTCGGCCTGCAAGTGCTGCCTCGTAATATGGCAAGTACAGGTTTTGGCGTTCTAGCGAAATAGCTTCCCAGATCGTTTTGCCCTCAAAGGTCTCTTTAGAGTAGCCGTAGCGGAAAATGGTTCCACCTTCAGCCAGGACATAACGCATATCCCGGTCAAACATCAACACCACAACATTGGGTAAATTCCTGACCAGGGTACGGTACAGGGTTTCACGTTCGCGCAGCGCATGTTCCGTGCGTTTCCGTTCCGATATATCGCGGATGATTCCTTGAAGGTAATTGGGATTACCCTGGTCGTCGCGCACCAACTCCGTGTTCATCTCTACGGCAATTTCACCACCATCTTTACGGCGTAAGGTGCGCTCAAATGGCGGGACACGTTGCCCGGCTAAGACCGCCTGCGCGATAGCCGCGCTGTGCGGAACTTCATCCGGGGAAATCACTTCCGGCAAGGCCATTTGCAGCAGTTCTGGGATCGTATAAACCAGCATATCGGCGGCTTTTTGATTCACCGATATGAGCGTCATATCCAGCGCCAGGATAAATACCCCGTCATTGGTCTGCTCGAACAGCGGGCGTGTGAATTCCAACTGATGCGATTGTTCGTAGGTTGCGCTGATAGTATCGAGGAGCCGCCGCCAGGTATCCGCATCCGGGGGAAGAGTGGGGTCAAGGATACCAAATTGATCGAGTTGGTTTTTAAGTAAGACGTGGAGCACTGGATTCTAAACCGTTCCCCTACAATGTCGAACTGATAATATCTCCTTTATTATAGGGTAATTTGCCTTAATTTTGCTGTGAAAATGCGGTTTATGGGTATTCCATCGAAAGATTTTAACATCTAAGACCATTTCACCACTATCTTAAGGTAACATTCATTTGCTAAAATAGACTAAGTTTAAATGCAAAGAAGCGCTTGAGTTTGTAAGGGTGACTTGTGACACAAAGAAGTGACATTCGTAATAT
>JBDTNB010000283.1:0-5662 GCA_039933955.1 Chloroflexota bacterium | reverse complement strand
TAATTGCCCGGTTTATTCACATGCCCGCTGACGCAGAAAATTTTCGTGCCGGGGCTTTGCTCGGTTCCGATTTTCTTGTATTCGTCTGGCCCGTTGTTGATGATCCAGGGGACGTTGGTCAGCGTCTCGACGTTATTGATAACTGTCGGTTCACCGTAAAGGCCGCCGCCTTTGTTCGCCGGGAAAGGCGGACGCACGCGCGGTTGTCCGAGCTTGCCTTCCAGGCTTTCCAGCAGCGCAGTTTCTTCGCCGCAAATATAGGCGCCTGCGCCCAGGTGGGTATACACATTGCATGACCAGCCCGAACCCTGGATGTTGTCACCGATAAAACCTGCTTTATAAGCTTCGGCGATGCGGTCATCAAGGTCATGCCCGATATCCCAGAACTCGCCACGCAGGTAGATATAAACCGCTTTCGCCTGGATCGCGTAGGCGCAAATCAGCGCCCCTTCGATCAATTGATGCGGGTTGGTTTCCATAATTTCGCGGTCTTTGAAGGTTCCGGTTTCGCTCTCGTCACAGTTCACCGCCACATATTTGACCGGTTCGCTCTGCGGGATGAAGCTCCACTTCATGCCCGTCGGGAAGCCCGCGCCCCCACGTCCGCGCAGGTTCGAGGCTTTGACAATATCAATCACCTCGCTCGGCTTCATCGACACTGCTTTTTTGAATGCGTCGTAGCCGCCATTTTTTGTGTAGACATCAAATTTCCATAGGTCTTTGATGTCGCGTCCGCGCAGCAGAATGTTCATATCACGTCCCTTCCCGGTCAAAATGTTATTGTAAAAACACGATGATGACGTTTAACTTTTAAATACGGATACCTTCGTCCTATGTCTTGTTCCCCTCCTTGCGCAGCGGGGAGGGGTTAGGGGTGGGGATTTATATCCGCGCTAATTTGTTAAATCACAGTATCGTGTCCCTACTTTTAACTTTCCACTTTTAACTTTTCGCTTCTTTTGCCGCTTCCGCACGCCACTCGGCGATCAGACCGCGCATTTTTTCCATATTCAACTGTTCTTGAAAATGAAAATTGCATTGCAGCATCGGCGCTTTGTCACAGGCGGCGAGGCACATCACATGCTCGACGGTGAATAGGCCATCTTCCGTCGTGCCACCCTCTTCCACGCCCAATTCCTGTTTCAATGCTTCATGGAATTGATCCGCCCCGCGCAGCGCGCACGCCAAATCAGTACACACTTGCAGCCAGTATTTGCCCTTGGGCTTCTCGGAATACATGGTGTAGAACCCGGCGATGGATTTCACCTGAGTCGGATCCATGTCGCACAGTTCGGCAACCTCGGCGATGCCTTCCGGGCTGACCCAACCATAAGCTTCCTGCGCCAGATACAGCAGCGGCATCACTGCCGAGCGTTTATCCGGGTATTTAGAGAAAGCTTTTTCAATCTGTTTTGCGTATTTTTCTGCAATTGCCATATCAAATCCTTAGTTAAAAGGTGAAAGTTAAAAGTGCCGTTCGACTCTTTTAACTTTTAACATGTACGGGCACGATATGTCGTGCTCCTACTCCCCACACGTTGCTTCGTCCCCCCTCTCTGTACACGGGGAGGGGCTGCCAAAGGCGTGGGGGAGGGGTTTTTAACGGTCACAATCGCCGAGCACAATATCCACGCTGCCGATAATCGCTACCAGATCAGCGATATAATGGCCTTGCGTCATCACTGGCATCGCCGCGATATGCATGAACGACGGTGTTTTCACATGCACACGGCGCGGTTTCGTCCCGCCCGTGCCATGCAGATACACACCGACTTCACCGCGCGGACTTTCAATTGCCGAGAAAACTTCCTGGTCGGGCGCGGAAAAGCCTTCTGTCCACAACTTGAAGTGGTGGATCACGGCTTCCATGCTTTGGCCGAGTTCACTGCGCGGCGGCGGCACAAATTTGCGGTTGTTAGAACGGAATTGCCCCTTCTTGGGCAAACGCTTGATCGCCTGCTGGAGAATTTTGTGGCTTTCGCGCATTTCCAGCACGCGGCAGTAGAAACGGTCATACACATCGCCATGTTCGCCGACGGGTACGTTGAATTCATAAGTCTCGTAGCCGCTGTAGGGCATCGTCTTGCGGATGTCCCAGTTCACGCCGCTTCCACGCAAGCTTGGGCCGCTCACGCCCCAGGCCATCGCCGTTTCCGGTTCGATCACGCCGATACCCTGAGTACGGTCAATCCATATCGGATTGTGCGTTAGCAGGCGTTCAAATTCATCTACTTTTTCAGGGAAGTCAGCCAGGAAAGCGTCTAGTGCGGGGTAAAACTCAGGCGTGAAATCGCGCCACAAACCGCCGGGGCGGATGTAGCTGGTCATCATGCGCTGCCCGGAAAGCATCTCGAACATTTCCAGGATGCGTTCGCGCTGCATAAAACAATACAGGAATACGCTCATCGCGCCCAGGTCAATCGCGTGCGTTCCCAGCCAGACGAGATGGCTGTTAAGCCGTGTCAGTTCCAGGCAAATCACGCGCATGATTTGGGCGCGTTCCGGTACGTCCAGATCAACCAGTTTTTCGACAGCCATGCAGAACGCCATATTGTTCGACATCGGCGCGAGATAATCCATGCGATCCGTGAGGGTCACGCCTTTTTCGTACTGCTTGGCCTCGATATTTTTCTCGATGCCGGTATGCAGATAACCCACGTCGGGCAGGCAGGTCACGATTTCCTCACCGTCCAGTTCCAGCAGCAGCCGTAACACGCCGTGCGTGCTGGGATGATGCGGCCCCATGTTTAGCAGCATGGTCTCGCCGGTAATCGCCCGTTCCGAAACCAGCCCTTTGAGTTCTTCAACGCTGCCTTCCCATTTGAAGGCTTTGTCGCTCTTTTTTTCAGGAGTTTGTATTGCCATATGGTGACTCCGTAATTCAGCCCACTTGCCTATTTATTCCCCCTCTCCATTACTATGGAGAGGGGGCTAGGGGTGAGGTTACTCTTTTGCTTTCGGTTTATGCTTGAGAATTTCTTCCACGTTGAATGAGAACATGACCGTCTCATAGCCCAGCGGATAATCACGCCGGTGTGGGTGTCCCTGCCAATCGTCGGGCAGCATCAGACGGCGCAAATCCGGGTTGCCGGTAAAGTTGATGCCCATCAAATCATGGGTTTCACGTTCCAGCCAGTTCGCCGCAGGCCACACATTGATGACCGAAGCCACCGTCGGTTCTTCTTCCGGCAGATAAACCTTCAAGCGCAGTCGCTTCTTATACAGCATCGAGAGCAGGTGATAGGACACACCAAAGCGCCCTGGCCGCTGCCACAATCCGCCCGGTTCCCAATAATCGACAGCGCTGATGTCGGACAGGTAATTGTAAACCAGCCCGACGCTGTCCCGCATGTACTTGCAGACAGCGACAATTTTTTCCGGCGCGATGACCAACGTGGTTTCGCCCCGAAATTCGATCACATCATGCACAGCATCGGCGAACGCGCTTTTGGCGGCGACAGCCGGGTCGAGTGCTTGCGGTATGCTCATCTCAAATCCTTATTCAAAACAGTTTGTATTTCCCTTCCCGATCTCTGCTGAGGAAAGGATACCTATTGCCTATATTTACTGCTCTGTCACATCAACTTCATTTTGCTCCCCTCTCCGTGTACGGGGAGGGGGTTGGGGGGAGGGGTTACGACGCCCAATCGCTGATCGTGTCGCCGCGAATCTTTTCGTGCAGGGTGATGATACCGTGCAGTAGTTGTTCCGGGCGTGGTGGGCAGCCTGCTACATACACATCTACCGGGATCACTTCGTCTACGCCCTGCATCAGCGCATAATTGTTGTATACGCCGCTGCATGAGGCACAGTCGCCCATCGCAATAGCCCACTTGGGTTCGGCCATCTGGTCGTAAAGCTGGCGTACTACCGGAGCCATTTTCCGCGATACCCGCCCCGATACGATAATCAGGTCAGCCTGACGTGGGCTGGCGCGGTTTAATTCCATGCCGAAGCGCGACAGGTCATATTCCGAAGCCTGTGTGCTCATATATTCAATCGCGCAGCAGGCCAATCCAAACAGCAGCGGCCACATTGCGCCGGTACGTCCCCAGTTGACGGCCTGATCCAGCGTAGTTGTCACCACGCCCAGATTGCCGAGTTTTGAACTAACTACTCCCATTCCAGCGCTCCCTTCTTCCATTCATAGATGAATCCTATCGTCAAGATAAAGGTAAAGACGCCCATGACGATCAAACCGTAGGGGCCAATCTCACGTAGGATTACTGCCCAGGGCAGGAAGAAAATGACTTCAACGTCGAAGATAATGAACAATACGGCAATCAGGTAAAATTTCACCGGAAAGCGCCGATTCGCGGGGCCAATCGGTTTCATACCGCTTTCATACGGAGCACGTTTGCGCGTAGTCGGTTTATACGGGCCAAAAAGCCACGAAATACTCACGACCAGTAATGACACGATAACGGCTAAAATCACTAGCGCCGCGATGGGCGCGAATTCTTGGAGAGCCATCTATCACTCCACACATGGACTTTGTTCAATTCTGAACAATTAAACTAAACAGAGATTAACATAACCCCACACCAATGTCAAACCAATTTTACACGCGAATTCGCCTGTCCAGCAACCATCTGTAAACCGAACTTAAAGGTCATTTATACGCAAGTTTTTTGAAATCAATTTGTGTCTATTGGAAAATGGCTTCAGGGTAAGCTTTGATGACCGTATAATCCATTTTCAGCCGCTTCAACTGTTTGTCGAGAATTTTTCCGCCATCCCAATTTAAAACGACTGCCCTTCGTTCGCCATAAGCTGCTACATAATGGGCAATGCCAATCGCTTCCATGACACGCGGGTCGGGCGGTTTCGCGCCGAATCCCGCTGAGGCCATCAATACGGCGGCCATTCCGCTGGGCAGCGCGGCAGCTTTTTTCGCCAACCGGTCTTCTTCCCATAGCTCCGCCCGAATTTGCCCCTTCGCCTCTGGGAGTTGTGCCATCGCCGCCCATATTCCCTGCCCACAAATTGCCGCTACCACAATAATTTGTATGATGGCCGTGTGATCTATCTTTCTTATTTTCCTCTGTGTACTCTGTGTCTCTGTGGTGAAATTTTTTTCTTGTATTGAAACCCCCACCGCGACCAGCAGCGCAATCGCCGGAACTGCCGTCATGTAGCGCACATATAAAGGAGCGGCTGTCCAGATCGCGCCGCCAAAAATCGTCGTCAGAATCACCGATAAAATCAAGACTGCATAGCGTCCATCGCGCCAGCGCCAAAGGCTGACTGCCAACCCAATCCCGAACGCCAGGACAGCAAACCATTGCAACAATGGAGCGCTGCTCAACCAGAATGGCGACAGATCGCTTTTGCCGACCCACGCCAACGCTGCCCGCAAACTGTTCATGCCCAAATCGAGCGGCAGCCGCATGGCCTTTTCGTTCCCGGTCATAGGCAGATTGTTGAGCAGCATGGGCGCAAAGCGCGGCAGCGCCATCACCCCAAACGCCAGGGCAACCCAAAAGATATTCAACCGCCAAGTCGCCAAGAGGTTTAACCCCCTTTGCGTCTTTGCCTCTTTGCGACCTTGCGTTACGCCTTTAGCTTTACTTTTAATCGCTCCCAGCAGCACATACACCGCCATCAACACCAGCACCAGCCGCGACCCATGATAAAAATACTGCGCGATCCCGGCCATCAT
>JBDTNB010000282.1:0-5674 GCA_039933955.1 Chloroflexota bacterium | reverse complement strand
CCAGCTTTACGGCAGCGACCACCGACGAAAACGCCCCGGCCCCGTTGACCAGCATGGCCGTCAGGAAGAGCAGGATTTCAAGTGCCCAGAGGGTCCAGGGCAAGGGTTCTTTTTGGGAATTTGCCAAGCGCCGCCGGAAGGCGGCATAGAGGAGACCGAACTCCACGCCAATAGGGGCGATAAAGCCCCAGCCGGGAGTGAGTTTGTCGAATACTCCGGCGGTGTGCGGGGCGCTTAGGCCATAGAGCACTAACGCGACTACTACGATCCAATAGGGGACGCTGCCAGTCAAGAGGTCGCGGAAGGAGCGCCGGGGGGCTTCTTCGCGGAGCCAGCGGCGTTGTTCTTGGCGGTAGAGTTTTTCCAGGTCAATTATTTCGTTCATGATTTCACCTCATGCAACTAAGGGCTTTTGATGGATTACAGCGCCATAGAGCGAGGCGTCATACAAAGACGGCTTCAAGGAAAGATGTGGATTGACTAGATATGGTATATCGGAGGCGAAAACGAAGCTTCTGTTGTGCGCACATTAAAGGTCAGGAACATGTTAAGCGTGCCCTGGAAATCGCCGCTGGTGGCAACCATAACGTTCGGCTGAATGGCCCACCGGGAGTTGGCAAAACCCTACTTGCCCGCGCCATGCCCGGTATTTTGCCACCGCTTTCCATGGAAGAAGCCCTCGAAGTCACCCGCATTTATTCAGTAGCCGATATGCTCCTGGGTGGCCAACCGCTCATCCATACCCGACCCTTCCGCGCACCCCATCACACGATTTCGCAAGCTGGTTTAGTTGGGGGCGGCACAATCCCCAAGCCCGGAGAAGTATCCTTATCGCATCGTGGGGTGCTTTTTCTCGACGAGATAAATGAGTTTTCCTCAAAAGCCCTGGAAGTCCTGCGCCAGCCGATTGAGGACAAAATTGTCACTATCAGCCGTGCGAAAAGCAGCCTGACTTTTCCAGCCAATTTCCTGTTGGTCAGCGCTCAAAATCCATGTCAGTGCGGCTATTTTGGCGACCCAGTAAAACCCTGCACCTGTACGCCCGCTATGATTACGCGCTACCAGAGCAAACTCTCCGGCCCATTGTTGGATCGCATCGACATCCATGTGGACGTGCCGCGCGTCGATTACGACAAACTCATGAGCATGGAACGCGGCGAAACATCAGCAACCATTCGGGGACGAGTAGAACGGGCGCGCGAACGCCAGCGAGAACGCTTTGTCGATCATCCCAGCCTATTCGCCAACGCCGACATGGGCGCAGGCGAAATTCAGGAAATGTGCGTGCTGACCCCCGAAGCCCGCCAGCTTGCCGAACTCACCGTCCGACGGATGCAATTGAGCGCCCGTGCATATCACCGCGTGCTCAAACTTAGCCGCACCATCGCTGACCTCGACGGCAAAAACCTTATCGAAGTCCATCACGTCGCTGAGGCCGTCCAATATCGCCCGAAACAATTATCAATCTAAGCCTGCAAATTTGCGATACAACTGAACGGTATGCATCGCAGGCGCTTGATAAAATTCATCCGGTGTGACACCCAATTCAACTTTTCGCGTCGGCACATCTAAAACCATTGGATTGGTCGCCGCGAAATCTTTCAACACCTGCGCATGCGGCTTTAAAGTTCCATCCGGGCGTACCAGACCGAAAAAGCGCTCATGTTTGGATTCGCTGCATGGCGGCTTGCCCCAGAGTTCCTCGATATAGTCAGCATAGCACCACAAAAATGCCCCGGTTGCGCCAACCTCGACCAGCTTCGGCAGCACTTCTTTTAAATAAGCCGCTAAATCATCTTCCGAGGCCATAAATTGCTTGATTTGCCGACCGTAACCTGTCCATTCCCACATCTGAGATGGTTCCCCCGGCCCTACAGTGCAGCCGCCAAATTCTTCCATCAATGTTGGCTTGCCGCTTAATGCGGACACCAACGCACAGGTAAACGGCACATAATCCGTATCCAGTGGGCTGGGCGTGAAGGGCACGTACATCGGGTAGGAATGCATGACCGCCACATCAGCCTCGCCGTAAACCTGGTCGATTCGCAAGCCATTGTCCTCAAAGAGACTGGCCTGATGTAAACCACAGGTCACCGGATGCTGGGGATCAAGGGCTTTGATATGACCAACCATTTCTTTCACCCAGGCGCGTCCAGAAGCAGCATCATTCGGCAAAGCGAACAAATCTGGTTCGTTGCCCAGGTTCCACATCCACACACCGGGATGATTTTTCAGCATCTCTACGACGGTTCCCAACAGCAGACGTTCCGCATTCAGCGCAACCGGGTCGTGAAATGGATTGCGGTAGCCGCCGGTCATAATTTTTCCGCCGCTGACCACCTGCCGCTGATCGCGTGTGGGTACACGCCCATTGGCGTCCAGCAGCCATCCGGGTGACCAGTTTGGCCCGCTCATATGACCGGTAAAAAAGGTCACGTCCAACCCTAGCCCATTTTCGTGGGCAATGTCCGCGACGGTTGTCAGATTTTTCAGACATGCCGAAGAAACCGTATCCGGCGTCGGCTGAAAATCGTCCCACAACAAAAACAGACGCACGACTTTCAAACCCAACTCCCGGATAATCGCAAATTCCTCGCGCACTTCGCCCGCATCAAAATCTGACCACCAATACATGGCCTTGCGGCGCGGCCAATAATTCACACCGAGTAAAAATGGCTGACTCAAAATAGACTCCCTGCAAGTGAATTGATTTCCACAAGCCTACCCATTCAACTCTAACTTGACAATCAGAACAGAAGTTCGTACATCAAAGGGATGAATATTCAAAAGTCGCCTAACACGCTCGAAAAACTGGAATTACTCGGCGATTCGACGCAGTTTGAACCCGCTGGCGACCAACCTGCATCAGAAGCCCGTCCTACCCGCAAACGCGAAATTCCGCCCTGTATTTCCGATGTCCAGACGCCTACGAGCGCAACTGCTATTACTGCCCCTTCCGCGCCGGACGTGGCAAAACCCAGCGGGTAACGTTCAAGCCCGATGAGATGGCCTCAACTTTTGACCAATTGCAAAGCGCTGGCGTCGCCGATGGTCTTTTCCTAACCTCAGGCATTATCAAAGGCAGCATCACCACCCAGGACAAAATTCTGCATACGGTGGACATCATCCGCACGAAATACCGCTACAAAGGCTACGTTCATTTAAAAATTATGCCTGGAGCCGAATACGATTATTCATAATCGCAAGTGGGGCAGTGTGCGAAGCCATCGCTTCCTGTTGAATTTGGATTACCTCTGATTTGTTTGTTCCGGCAATAGAAACAAGTGCATACATCTCTGAGATAGCGCCTTCAATACGTATCGATTGTGCGCGGGTATCTACAATAATTTGATTTACAACCAGTTTGATGATTTGCATTTTGACCTCAAAAGGAACATTTCTTAGCTTTCCTGCATTCTTCAGTTGAGTTGCCATATCCAATACGAATCTTTTCTGCACCTCAACTTGTTCCTTTGTTAGCTCTGCGGTAACTTGACCTAGAGGTTTCCCACTTGCTACATCGTTGAATATCTTTCTGACGACTTGGGCTTCTGGCTCGAAAATTGCATAATGCGTATCACGTCGCGAACCTAAGCCTTCGTTTCCATTACTATCCATAAAAATGTATTCATATGCGAGCGTGCTAGGTGTCCATCAAGAAGGTAAGCGAAAGTGAGATATACTCCAATCAAAAGGAGTGTGTCATGGTCGGGCAAAAACAGAAGTACCCAGTGACATTGAGTGAGCAGGAAATAGAGCAATTGACGGATGTGCTGAAACGAGGCGAGCATACAAGAGGGAACGTCAGCGGGCACAAGTGCTGCTGTGGAGTGCAGCAGACAAACACGACATCGAGATCGCGGCGCTAGCTAGGTGAATGTGCTGACAGTCGCTCATGCCCGTGAACGGTGGAGTAAAGAGAAACGGATTGCCGATGCGCCTAAGCCGGGACGACGCAAGAAACTGGATGGGAAGCAGGAAGCGTTTGTGGTGGCGCTGGCGTGCAGTGATGAACCAGAGGGACGGGAAAGCTGGACATTACAGTTATTGGCAGATAAGTTGGTCGAATTGCAGGTGGTCGATGAACCTGTGTCGTATGAGACGATACGAGCGACATTGAAAAAAACGAGCTTAAGCCCTGGCACAAAGAGCAGTGGTGCATCCCGACAGTGAGTGCCGAGTTTGTCTGGCGGATGGAGGATGTGTTGGAACTGTATGCTGAACCTATAAAAGCGTGGCAACCCGTGGTGTGCGTTCACGAACGTCCGTGTGTGCTACACGAGGAAACTCGTCCTGCCACACTTACCCAACCCGGTCAAGCAGCCCGTTACGACTACGAATACCAGCGCAACGGCACCTGCAATCTGTTCATGATGTTCCAACCCGGCGCAGGTTGGCGACACGCCAAAGTCACTGACCACCGCACCAAAGCTGATTTTGCCGCGTGTATGCGTGACTTAGTCGATATCCATTTCCCTCACGCCGAGAAAATTCGCGTTGTGATGGACAATCTCAATACGGACACGCCCACTTCTCTCTACACGACCTTCCCACCTGCTGAGGCACGCCGCATCTTGAGCAGCTTGGAGTTTCACTATACACCCAAACATGCCTCATGGCTCAACATGGTTGAGATTGAATTAGGGCGATTGCATATCAAATCTCAATACTTGAAGAGCAAAGGACTTTGAGCAATTAGTCGTTGTTCCAGCCTGCCATTTTGCGTTTAGCAGCGATACCCACTTTGCTAGACTGCTCAAGTTTGAGCAAGTTGAGGGCAATGTGGCGCAGAACAGCCATATTTTGAGGGGCATGGTCTTTACGAATGCGCGAAGCATCTTCTCGAAAAGCAATGTCTAATACCCAGTGCAAACCATTTTCAATCTGCCAATGATCGCGGATCGCTCTGAGGAAATCGGCGGCGGGTGCATCCCAACTGCTGATAAAGTAGCGGGTGCTGATTTCTGTTTTTTGAGAGGTGGTACGAACGGTGACCAATTTCACTAACGTTTTCAAATGCTTCCAAGCCTTTGCGCGCCGTAGATAATCTTGATATTCACTTTCTTTGACCACAAAAATGTGTCGAAACTCTTCTCGACCATGCGCCTCGGAGTGACTTTTGACCGTTTCAAAGATCACACCTTCATAATTTGTCTGCTCAAAGCCCTCAAACAACAGTTGTAAATCTTCATAAACCGTCCCCCGATTCCCTTTGACCGCAAAAATGTAGTCAGCCCCTGCCTCCACAATCACGTCGGCTAAGTGGGTTTGCGTATTGAGTGCATCCACCGTCACCACACAGCCTGCAATATCGAGGCGCGACACTAATTCAGGGATAGCTGTCATTTCATTGGATTTCTCACCGACCTTCTTTTGCCCTAAAACCAGACGATTGTCTTTTGCCCACGCACTCACCATCCATATACCGGGACGTTTGGGGGCTTTATCTTCACTTCCTCGCAACTTCTTCCCGTCAAAAGCAATGATTTCCCCTGCACTGACTTGGCACAAACTGTGTATCCATTTTAGAAAAGCCTCTTGAAAGGCACTTTCATCTAGCCAGCGAAATACACGACCAAAGGTGTCATGGGAGGTATCCCATTTTCTAAGGCTAAAAAGTGCTTGAGCCACTCTTCTTTTGCCAAACCAAAACGCTCGATTTCAGTAAAGGTAT
>JBDTNB010000281.1:0-5687 GCA_039933955.1 Chloroflexota bacterium | reverse complement strand
GTTCTCACTCCACGCGACGTTTTGAAGTCCCCTCTCTACGAAGTGGGGAGGGGATTTAGGGGAGGGGATAGAGTGGAAAATGTTGTCCACGCTATTCTACCCACCTACCGGCGCGCCTTGTCCCTGCAAAATACCCTGATTGCTAGCCCTAGCTACTTCGCCCCGAAGATATAAATCAACATATCATCCATCAGTGCGCGCCAATTTCCCCACGAATGTCCCTCATGGACTTCAATGTAGTGCAGTGGATATTCTTTTTCTTCTAAGATGTCGCGCATTCGTTGTGCATCGTCGCAGGTATCCCAGGGACAGCCTGTGGTCATGAAGATGTTCAACGGCAGTCGATCAGTCTCTTGAAACTGCTTAAAAATGACTGGACTCACCGAAAATGTAGGGGAATTAATCGCCAGCCAGCCGAACACATCCGAGTGCTTCAGCCCGACATATGCCGCGTTCACTCCACCAAATGATACACCAAGCATCACCCGTGCTTCTGGTGTAGGGTTGGTGTCGTACAACTCATCAATCAGGGGGACAAGTTCTGTCGCCAAAAAATCACCATACAGCGGATTGATGAGGAACTCACCCTCGCGGCGGTTGATAGTGCTGTCTTCGGGGTCGCGCGGGTCGATGAACACCATCATCACTGGCTCAATCAATCCCTCAGCAATCAGGTTGTCCAGCACAATCACCATGCTGCCCATCGCGTCGTTCGCATAATCCTGTCCATCCGTCGCGTAAATCACGGGTAGATTGTCCAGTTCGCTGTAGTTCACTGGCTGATAGACCCGATAGTTGATGCTGTAGCCCATGCTTGTACTGTCGATGAGCTGGTTGTCCGTCAGTATGCCGTGTTCAATGTCATCTCGATAGACGATATACGGCGATGGCACATAATCTGGCATCCTTAGTTCCGAGTTCAGACCGAAACTGCCCATCTGTTGCAATGGATTATTGGGGTCGAGTATCAAATTGTCTCTGTCGATGACAATCTTATAATCCAGGCGCGCGTCTGACGGAAACTCCTGGGTCAGCATCCATAAATCAGTATCACCTTGCTGTTCCCCCTGCGTGCTCACTGAAAATTTCCAATTGCTGAAGTCGCCGCGCCATTCCACCCTTGCTGCTTCACCCCGATAGAGGAAGATTGCCGTTTCGCCAATCACCAATGGGATTTGCTGATTGTCTACTAAACGAGTCCACAGCGCCTCGAATTCGCCACCATCGCTCAGCGCGCCTGCTAAAGCAGTTTGAAATTCTTCGATGCTGGTAAATGGCTTGGTATCTTCCTGAGCATGAACGATCAGTGGCAATATTAACAGACTGATGATCAATGTCCAAAATATTTTTCGCATCGGCTCTCCTTTTGAATTTGTGTTTATTGTAAGACGTTTTGTTTCGTTTTTTACTGATAACTAAAATCCTATATTAACATTTATTGTTAGTTAAGGATATTGGCAAAGGCGCAAACGCTGCACGCGAATCGGTCAGGGGTAAAGTTTCGCCGTGCATCACCGTGAAACCGCGCCAATTGGTGACGCTAGCAGACATTGATGGGCCGGGGGCGATCTGGCAGGCGTTATGTGATGAGGGAAACACCAAAACTTCTAAGCCAACGCCGCCAACTTTTTTCGGAGTTGTGCCTCATCGGCGGCGTTCCATTCGTGTGAGGGATTGTCTTTGCCCTGCTGCGATTATAGGGGGCTGTATACCGCTACTCCGCGAGGCTGGCGACCAGTAAATCCAGCGCGAGGCCGGGGTCGATGCGCCCGGTTTTCATTTTGATGTCGTTGTCGAGCAGGGCGCGGTAGATGCGTTCCAAACCCGCCAGCGTGAAACCCCGCGACTGCTGCGCGATTTTCTTGGCAACATAGCCATTCATGTTCAGCGCATCAGCCATAGTGTTGGGGTAGCCGCCGGAAATCAGATATTCCTTGCCCGTCAGCAGCAGTCGGAATTGGCGCACGATCATGCCGTAGATGCGAAAGGGGTCTTCGTCTTTTTCGGCCAGGAGGCGGTGCAGCATCGTCAGCGCTTGATCGGCGTGGCCTTCTGCCAGCGCGTCCACCATATCGAACACTTTGGCTTCCGGCACATAAGGTGTCAGCAGCGCTACATCATCCTCGGTAATCGCTCGCTCCCCATCCACATAACACACCAATTTGATGAGTTCGTTGTCGGCACGGCGTAAATCATTTTGCGTGACTCCAGCCAGGGCGACAGCAGCGGGCGGTTGAATCTCAGCCTGATAGGCATCTTTGGCGCGGCGCATAATCCAGCCGGTGCTGTCCTGCGGCGATGGAAATGCTTTTTCGTAGCCGTTCTCGGCCTCACGTGCCAGCTTCACGATTTTATTGCTGTCGGAGAGCATTTGCCGTTCGACAAAAATCAGCCGCGCATATTCTGGCAATTGCGGCAGGGATTCCAGAAAATGTTCGACAGCTTTTTTGCCGGTTTCGCCCGCGCCTTTGCGCGTGATCCAGGCCAGCATCCCTTTGACGATCACCATCCGCTTATCGGCCAAAAACGGGAACGAACTCACCGAGTTGATGACCTCATACGCGCCAGTATTCTGCCCCTCAAACTCGCTGGTGTTGAGTTCGCCGTTGGGCGTTTCCGCCATGCGCGCGTGGAAGGTGTTGAGTTCCTGTTCCAGGCCGAAGTCATCATCACCGTGCAGAATATAGAAGGTTTTGGGTGCTGCTTTTGCCATAGGTCAATACAACATTTACGGAATATTTTAAGATTGGTTTCCAAACCATATTTTACCTGATTCTACTCCCCTTTGCAGCCGAGTTGTGCCGCTGGTGGTTGAAAGATTTTGTCTGTTCAGCCTGAGGGCTTCTAGCTTTTGGCGGCGGACACTGAAAAATGATAGGCGGACAAGTCTTGAAATCTACCTCTAACTGCCGTAAAGAAATGAGCGCATGAATCGTCTTACGGAAACACTTTTTTCAAATTGATTTAAGATGAAGTAATGTTGAGATTTTTTCGATAGGTTAGACCCATTTGAGAAAGGCTGCGCGATGAAACCGATTCCAGAAACGCTCAAAAGTCTGGTGCTGCGGACTGATTTTTCGAATGATGCCGTATGGGATGCACTTTGTGAGGCCATCCAAACCCCAACTTCCGATGACGGTTTCCGGGCGGTGGTCGAGTTCGTCAGTGACCGGGATTTTGAGGGTATCAGCATCGAACAGGTGCTAGAAAATACCTCCGAAGATTGGCGGCATTCCTTTTTGTTCATCGTCGATCACGAGGCGATTGCCAACCCCGAACATCCAGTTGTGGTGCTCGATTTATATGAGGAACGTGGGCGCACGTTTCGTGTCATCCCTGCCGAGATGTGGGGCGTCGAAAACAACCTTTCGATTGCCAATATGGACTTCGCGGATTTTGCCGATAACGCCGATGCCGATGGTGTCTTTCGTGGATTTCCAGAGTAGCTTATCGAGCTTATTTTGAAGCCCCTCCTCACTTGCGGGGAGGGGCTAGGGGTGGGGATGCTGGTTGCTTACTTCGTGTTGAAGCGATAAGCCGAGAGGTAATGGCCTTCGGGGTCTTTTGCCAGGAAATAACGCCCGAAGGGTAAATCTACCGGATCGCTCACGAGTTCGACACCTTTTTCCTGCCAATGTTTCCAGGTGGTGTCCACATCATCTACCGCGAAACTGAGTTCCACGCTGCCAGCTTTTTCTTGCGCGGGCGGCAGTTTCGATGTTGATTTATCCTGCAAACCGATCCTCGCGCCTTCCGGCAGACACAGGGTGACAAACGTTGGGCTGGAACCGGCTTCCACGACTTCCATACCCAGCACGTCGGTGTAAAACGTCTTCAGCTTGTTGATATCCTGCACGTAGAGAATGATGTAATTCAGGTTCATGTTCGGCGCTCCCTTTGCTGTAATCTCACAATTTCGTACTACAGTTTCAGTATATGAGCACCGAGTGACACCATTATGTCAGCAGCATTTTGCGACTTAAAAAATTGGTCATGACTCAGATTGTGAGTTCGTCAATTCAATGACAAATGCCTCGCTTCGAAACGCGATAATCACCGTAGGAGCACGACCTGTCATGCCCTTGTTTTTATGATTTTTGCCACCTTAAACATGACCTATTCGGAACGGAGATACTCGCCTTGTGCCTCTTCCGCGGGCTTGTCCTTACCGGCAACCGGATGGCTGTGCGTAGCCAACTTCCGGTGGCGCAGCCGGACAAACCCATCCCTGAAAAGCTACCCCCGTAAGGGGCTAGTGCAGGTTCGCTCTAAAGTATTTGAATCTTTCTCCCCTCGCCATGAGGGCGCGGGCAGAGGATGCGGGTTGAAAGTATGTCGTATTCAACCTCTTTACCCCGAACTTGCACTAGGGGGTGAGGTTATCCCCTACTATTGTCAACGCTTCGGCGCAATCACGGTGGCATTGGCCTGTGCCTTGAGCGCCAATTCCGAGGCCAGGAATGAATGCGCTTGCGTCATCGAGGTCTCGGTACGATTCAACACATCGTTGGCAAACAACGCGCCGAAGGGCAGCGCCACATCGTTGCAGTCGATATAATTTGTGCCTTTTTGATCCACAAAAAACAGATGGTTGTCGCCCTCGCGCCCCGTAATATCGACATTTTTACGTAACTCGATGTAGCCGTCCGTGCCGATGATGAACAGGCGTACATCGCCCCAGGTACTCAGGCCGTCGGGCGTGAACCAATCCACGCGGATGTACCCCGTCGCTTGCGGGCTGCGGATCAGAATGTCGCCGTAATCTTCCATGTCGGGATACTGTGGATGATGAAAATTCGCGACCTGCGAGGCCACAATTTCGGCCTGATCGCTGCTCGTGAAAAACAAAAATTGCTCGATCTGATGGCTGGCGATGTCGTTCAGCACGCCGCCGAAAAAGTTCTTGTGGAAAAACCAATCCGGGCGGCCTGTTTTGGAATAGCCGAACATGCGATGTGGCCCGAAGCCGGTGGTCTGAATCACGCGGCCTATCGCCCCGGCCTGAACCAGTTCCCCCGCCTTGACCGTTGCCTTCTGTGCGAAATGCTCGCTGAAAAAGACTGAGTAAAATCGTCCAGTCTCGGCTTGCACCTTCTTGACTTCCGCCAATTGTTCCAGTGTGGCGAAACCCGGTTTATCCACCAGATAATCCTTGCCCGCTTGCATGACGCGGATGCCGAGCGGCGCGCGATCCACCGGAATCGACGCACCCGTGACGACCTGGATGCTGTCGTCGCCTAAAATTTCATCGACAGAGCGTGCAACCGGAGTCCCCGGATACTGCGCTAAAAATTCCTGTATCAACTCAGGCTCGTCGGCGTAGACCCAGGCGAGTTCCATGCCCGCCTCCAGCAAACACTTGGCCTGACCGTAAATGTGACCGTGATTTAAACCGATGGCTGCAAAACGAATACTCATAATTTGGGTACGGACTCCAGTGCGCCGTTCATCGAATAATAATAAGGATCGCCTGCGCGGATCGATCCGCGTTCAACCGTTTGACCGGTGAAAGCCGATTTATACAGGCTGGCATTGAACTCGATGATGCGCCGCCCTTCCGCGCCGCTGACCAATGGACGTTCGTTTTTGTCCATGCTGTCCAGGAGTTCCGCCAACTGTTCGGCATGAGACCCCATTGTATCCTGTTCAATCGTTTGCCAGCGATTCAAATTGGCCTCATCGGGCGA
>JBDTNB010000280.1:0-5745 GCA_039933955.1 Chloroflexota bacterium | reverse complement strand
GATCCTTACCAACTCAGTATTGCCGAGTTCTCTTTATGACTCGCACCATTGGTTATTAGTAAATGGTGCATGATGAGCAGAAACAATTGGTGAAGGGAAGAACTGCTGCTTGCATTGAATTTGTATTGCAAGCTTCCGTTTGGGCAGTATCACAGCCGAAATAATGAAATTGTCAGAATAGCCAATTTGATTGGACGCACTCCCGATGCAGTTGCGATGAAGCTGTCGAACTTTGCATCACTTGATCCTTACCCTCAGTCCAGAGGTATTATTGGGCTGCAAAACGCTAGCAAAGCTGACCATGAAATTTGGGAGGAGTTTAATGCTAACTGGAGTCATCTCGCAGTCGAAAGTGAGGCAGTTTATCAGCAATTGGTCGGGGATGACGAAGTAGTCACCAGTGTGAAGGAAACAAGTTTGCCAACCTACAGGGGTATGACCGAAACAGAACAGATCGTTAAAATTAGGATCGGTCAAAACTTCTTCCGAAAAGTTATTCTAACAAGCTATGCGAATAAATGCTGCATTTGCGGATTGCCTATACCAGAATTGTTAATTGCCAGCCACATTATCCCATGGCGCGACGACGAAAAACTTAGGGTAAATCCACAAAATGGGCTTTGCTTATGTGCGTTACACGATAAAAGCTTTGATCGGGGTCTAATTACAGTAAGTTCATCCTACGAAGTTATCATTGGGCAGGGCATTCGCCAATATCTCCCTGATGAGATCATTACTCGAAGCTTCGAGCTTTATGCAGGAACACCTATCAAATTACCTGACAAGTTTCCCCAGATCAAAACCTTTTACAAATCCATCACCAGAAATATTTTGTTGGATAACCCCTTGATGATGCCCTACTGCCCAGGCACTTCATAACTAGGCAGCCCTTCAAAGGTTGCAGACAGATCAGCCGAGCGTAATCAATTCTACGGGTTTTGCATATTGATTTTGCATCGTGAAAAACTCTACACGGACTACATACTCTTCATAGAGCCAAGTTGTCCTGGCAAGGTGGCAGTTCATAAAGATAAGAAACTTTAATGCCAGAAATCGTTTATCCAGACCAACAAACTAGATTTACGGAGTATGACAAAGGAACCCACATTCTGGTTCTAAAGCTGATCGCGCCTACACTAATGAGGATTGGTAAGCTTGGATCATTCCATTTTGAATGGGGGTGGTATTGCCTACGTAGGCAGCGCGTTCGGCGCAGGTGGATTACAGGGAAGGCTCAAGCATCACTTATCACCTGTGAAAAAACCGCACTGGCACATTGATTATCTGCGCCAGAAGGCAGGTGTAGAGGAAGTCTGGTGTATCACCAGTGATACAGCGCATGAGCATGAATGGGCAGCAATACTCTGCACTTTACCAGATGCCGCTATCGCTGTTCCGCGCTTCGGGGCGTCTGATTGTCAATGTAAAACGCATCTGAGCTATTTCGCTCAAAAGCCCGCTTACGATGTTTTTTGTAAGTTGGCAGGAGTACCTATCCAGAAGTGGATCTCCGCTATATAAGGTAATCCACATACCGAGCTTGGCTTATTCTTTATCCCCTTATCCTGCATTGGAGCAGGAAACTCTACATACACCGCTGCTTAATCATGAAGAGTATGTAGAGTTTGGAGAGCATGTAGAGTTTTTCAGAGCATCAATTTCAAATGCTGGTTACGTCATATCGACGCATCATATCCAATATCTGGCTGCGTTGCACACAGTACACCATGCCATCGGTCTGGCGTTTGCGTCTGCTGGTGTCGAGTAGTTGCAGGCGAGTCATGATGTGAGCAATCCACTGAGTATGTCCGAGCTGTTCCACCGGTTGAGCCAGCAGACGCGCTACCTGCTCACGCAGTTCAGCGGCTTTAATCCATACTTCCGATTCCGCATTTCGTGTAAGCAACTCCAGTGCTTGCAGAACCGCTTCCTCGCGGTCACTGAGGGCTTTGCCTTCGCTCATCTGCTCATCCCACTCGGCAGCTTCGGAAATCGCGTCCAGCAGCCCGCTGATACTCCCTCGTTCCTCAAAGAACGCTGCCAGGGCGACCAACGGCGACCATAATTCACCAGAACGATTGTGCAGCTTATGTAGTTCTGGACGTTCGAAGTAGTTGACATGGACATGACTGAAGGAAGTCAATGCCAATGAATACAACTGGTGGCGAATTGCTGCCCCATCAAAATTCGGTGGCAGCGGCGGCATTTTTCGGTCTGTTCGACGCATCGGGATGGCGATACAGCGGCTGGCAAGTATATCTTCCAGCCCCATAATCGCCGCAAGAATCTTGGGTGAATACACATCAAACGCCTGTGGTTTCATGTCGTCACCCATAAGGCGGATAGCGGGCATTCCTTGCTTGTAGCCACTGTTGAGAAGTTGCCGAATCTGCTGCATCCCCGGATCACGCGGGTTGTGATAACGTTCGGCTTCATCCACACCGACAGTGCAGCTTGTGTAATGGATCAATCGGAACATGGCGGGGCCAGTTGGATCCGAGGTGGTAATCATGTTGAAGGCCAGCGGCTGCAAAACACGCAGCACTGTGCTTTTGCCGCTGTTCTTCGGGCCATTCAACGCCAGGTAAGGATAAGCCGGAAACATCTGGTAGAAATAAGTACCAATTGCCCACAACGCCAGAATGCGGCTTTCGACCGGAGACCGAAAATCCACATAAGCGGTAAACAGTTCGTGAACGGCGTTGAACACTTCACTGGGGTGAATTGCCTCGCTATTCAAGAAGCGCTGGATATCGGTGTAACGCCAGCGCATCAGGAATTCCGAGCCTTCAGGGATTACGCGCAGCGCCACTTCCCGACCACTGATTTTTAGAATTTGCTGGTCTTTGAGGCGTATCAGTTCACGAGTGCTGGTGACCAGATAAGGTTGTACGATGAGTTTGTTGCTCTGGGTGCGCTCGCGCAGGGACACTGTGACTAAAGCCAGATCATTCTGAAATCCTTGGGCAGGGGACAAAACGGGGATGTCATCACCGAATACTTCCGACATTTCATCTCCATCATGGGGATGTTTTTCGCTTGTCTTACCTGCCTTTACCAGATCGTTGAAGGTGCGACCGCGAATACCCAGTTTTGTCATCATGCTTTTAAAGCGTGCCAGCGTGAGTTCGTCCAGGTCGTCCGCATAATGGAACAGGTCGCGCAAAGCATCTTCCTGTTCAATGCCTTCAAGTTGGCTGGCGCGTTCAATCTCATTCATGATCCAGCGTGGTGCGCGATTGAGCATTTTGCTGGCATCATCGGCTGTGGCATGATGTTTTGCTAACCACTCGTTCGCATCCTTCACTCCGTCGGGCAGTTTTGGTAGATACGCCCGGCTGCCAAGCGCCTTAGCGATCACCTGGCACTGGTACTGGGCATCTTCAGTATTATCCAGCGCAACGAACACGCGCCGGAAATCTCGCAGCGAATTGAGTAGGTTGTCTGACAGCTTCATCCCGCCCAGCGCCAGCGCCGGAATACCCCATTCACCAAAGGTAATAGCGTCCGCCTGACCCTCAACAATCACGATTTGTTCCACCTTAGGGCTGTATAAATGATTGTAGTACGGCTGACGTTCCCCGATGATTTCACGCGGTGGATTGTAGTGCTTTTTGCCTTGAATAGACCTACCACTGAGGTAAGACAATCGCCCCGACACCATATGTACATAGACAATCATACCGGGTGGAAATTTGTGGATGACCGAGCACCAACTGTCAGACAGATTTAGATCCGCGAGCAAAGCACGTTTGTCCTGCGGCATATAACCGATATGTGCCGCCGTGACGGTGGAAAGCTGCCAACCGCGCTGCTGCGTGACATAGTCCAAAGCGGTCGGTGTGTTCAGTAAAGTATCATGTAAACGCTGAACGAGCTGGCGCTCCGACCAGGCAGGCGATTGTCTGACATCGACACCGGTTTCTAAAGGTATACCAACCCGCCGAGCGAGATAGTCGGTTGCTTCGATAAACTGCTCTGGGCTGCGGTTATTCCATGAGCCAGATGACAGAATATGTCGTCCGACAAAATCAAACACATCTCCTTGCTCGTTCCGTGAGTTCCAGAAGTACCAACCAGTATTAGGAACTACAACCAGGCTGTCGTGTTCCACACCGATAAAGCGTGTACCAGACTTCTTGAGCGCGAATTTCTCCGCGACAATTTCTTCTATGGGATTGCGTGAGCGTATCTGCTCCAGATCGAATACCATTTGAAAAGCTCCCTGTAATCAGGCAAAGTCGAACAAAGGTCGTATTAGAAATGCGGCAAAATGGGTCAAATTTCGATTGCCAGAGAGCGGGGGATATGATACAGTTTAGGTATCTAGGCTAAACAGTATCAGTTTCACCCTGCCCACCAGCGCCATTGATTCGTCGGTGGGTTTTGTTTTCTATGGGGGACTACGTGCCATCTGTGCGGCTCCTAGTAACATAAGTCCACACATGTGGACTTATCCCTCTCCCGAAAATCGTTCAGAAGCTGCCTGCGCTACCTGGGCTAAACGCCGCAAATAAGCTTGAGCCATGTGCGGATCACCCTTTTCGCGGTAGATCGCATTCCACAATAAATCTGGATCGAATTTGTCTGCATCCCGGACATAGTTTCTCGCAAACTTGGTCATGAAACCTGGTAAATCATCCGTCTGTTTGTCATCGGGCGCATGGATTCCTTGTTCGATGATGGCTTCCACCTGCTTTCCTGTTAGTTCAAACTGAATGATCTGCTGCACCATCTCGGCCTGATCCTGCGGTGATAATCCAGTGATATAGCGAAGAACTCCTTCATCAAGCTGATGTCTGTCAGCAAGCTCAATTGCTTCATCCGAAAGTTTCAGCAATTCCTTGTATTGACTGAAGCGACGTTTATCGATCCCACCCATCGCTGCATAAATGGGTTCGGCAGCACCACGAGGAATGCGTAGGTCAAGTGCCTTACGGTAAAAATCATTCGTGATGGCATCATTGGGAATTTCACAGCCGTTCACGGTCAGAAGCAGTAATGCTGCCTGCCGAGCCATCGCGATTGCCGACAGACCCTTTCGGGCGGTGTTTTCTCGTGCCTGCCGGAAGATTGAGGCACGATCTGGCGCTACGACCAAACAGTCAATCATTCCATCGCTCTCGTATCCGGGCAGGAAATCGCGCAGCAGCCAAGCTGCCCAGTAGCGGCGTTCACCCGTTTCAATGCGATACATCCGGGTCGCAGCCTGCGACACATCGACTACGGTAATAGGATTCACCTGACCATCGTTCCGTATGGTCATTGCCAATGTCACCAATTCATATAACAGTTCTTCTTCAGGTGTCAGAATCCTCTCTGAGTCGGTTTCATGCTCTGCATCGGGAATAAGTTCCAGCAGGTTGCTGAACGGACGACCACGTTGGCGAGCGGCAACCTGGGCGATCTGTACCAATTCTCGCAGTGATTGAGAGGGGGTTAGCTTGCCTGCATGGAAGGCATGGTGGATGCGCTCTGGCAGCACCCGGCGCGGCTGAATCGGATCAGGACGCACCAGATCGAGTAGGATGCGCTCCACTCGAATACTGTCATCTTGAAAGACCTGTGGCACATCGCTTGCCAGGACATCCACATTCACCGATTTCAGTAAGGCGGAAAGACGGTCAGCGTCATTCGACTTTGCCATTATGCACCCCCTAACTGCTTGACCAATCTGCCAGACAGGTGGGCATACGCATGACTCGCAGGTGCTTTGGGGTCTTCAGCGTAGACGCTGCGATGATG
>JBDTNB010000279.1:0-5823 GCA_039933955.1 Chloroflexota bacterium | reverse complement strand
TCTTACTAGGGCAGGGGAGGCATATTATCTATAAACGCCAGGATGTGAACTACTACTGGTATGAGAATGGGAGCACACTGACCACGTGGAATCAGGGTGGCAGTCAACACCCAAAACAACCCACAATCACTAAGCCGATGCGTGTAATACAGGGTATGGAAGTTTCCGGCTTTTGGGTTTCTGATACTGAATCGGTTTTGTCAGATCCACGTGTTTTTGAAAAGCAGTCGCCTGTAAGATCATTGACGATCCATCGGAATCCCGACAAATCCGCCGCTCAAGTGGTAATACGATTATCGAACCGCTCTAAACCGAAAGAAAGCCGCAGCCAGTACCAGCAGCCCTTAGCCGATGACCACGCGGAGCAGATGGCCCAGAAAATCTATAGTCAGATGCGGCAAAACGCTCGCGACACAAAGGGCTATATCAGTCGGACTGCCGCTCGCCGCTTGGTCATCACCTATGGAGTACATTTGGTGGAACAGGCTTTGGCAGTCATTGCACAGCGCAAGAATATTGATAACCCGACTGGATTTTTGATGATCTGGTTACGATCAGAAAGTCACAGATAACAAGCATTAAAATTATAGTTATGTGTCGCTATGACCAATGCTGCTATAGTCCAATAAATTCCAGTGATATGGCTTCAATACATCGAATTTGAGATCAGTACCTTACGAGGCATGTAAGACATCTCCAGAGGCTCGCAGCGCTTGAACATTCAAATCAAAATCAACCCACAGTAAACAGACGATTTGCTAGTGGAATAGGTAGGTAAGACGTTTCTCAAGCTGTAGTCAGCACTCAATGTAGGATTTCGTAGGACAACGGCAGGTACACACTACAAGATGCGTTGGGTCGGTTCGGTACGCCGAGCCGATGCACTGACCTGCACCTCGGTGCAGGGTCAGTGGTGCTGCGCGTGAGCGCGGCACATCAGCCCCACGGGCGCTTGACGTGCCAGCGTTTTAGCTGGCTCCCCCCTCAGCCGGGTTACGCCACCAATGCGCGTTACCCAGCTAAGCGGCCAATGTGTGAAACACATTATTCCTAGCTGAGGGGGTCGGCGTTGCTATGCAACGCTGGTGCTGCTGCTAGGCAGCACTCTCTCGTCCAATCTACACACAACACGCCCGGTTCCACAAACTCATGCTACTCTTGATTCTTGACAGTCTAAAAATGTCACCCCCTCAGCCGGGTTACGCCACCAATGTGCGTCACCCAGCTAAGCAGCCAATGTGTGCAACACATCGTTCCTAGCTGAGGGGGTTCGAGCGTTGCATCACAACGCTGGTGCTGCTGCCAAGCAGCACATATCTGACACATTACGCAAACATGACTATTCCCCGCACAACCACGGCTGTTGATTATTGATAATACTCCGCCCGTCGCTAGAGCAGGTCATAAAGACAGTGAAGATAATATGCTGGTGGAGGATAGCAGACAACACAAATTGTGCAGAACGCGGATATACATTGTCAAAGCTGAATGGATTAGGTGGAGTAGGGCATGTCAGACCGGAATACAGCAGATGCTAAAATAGGATAGGGTGTATCAAATAAAGGTTGTAAGACGTTGACCGTGTGCTATTGCCATATTTTAGGGATCATGGTCAAGTATGTCATGCCGTCCAATATTCCGAAATAAACAAACGCGCTCATTAGTATCCGGGTCAATCTGATATTCAAACGTAAATCGGTAAAAATCGTTTACCCGACCTTCCCAAATATTTTCGCGGCCTTTTATTTTCTTGATGCCCAGTGAAGGATGCTGAGGACTCTCTTGAAATAACAAGAATGCTTTCGCCACTTTTGTTTTGATGGTTTTCGGCAATCCTTTGAATGCCTTTTTGAAGCGTGCTGTATGCCGATATATCATTCATCCTCATCCATGAGATCGGCCAAAAGTGCATCTATGGTGTCGAAAGTTTCTACACGCCCGGCAGCAATATCTTCATCCGTTTCATGCTCACCAGTTTGCCATTCCTCAGACCAGAAATAAGCCTGCTCACGAATGTCTTTTGTGTCTGAATCGATAAGCGCCCGCACATATTCTGTTGGTGTCTTGTAGCCCCGTTGGTGGGCTAATTCCTCAATCTGCTGCCGTTCTTCCGACGTTACGTCGATTATCAAAGCCTCTTTAGCACCCAAGTTTGCACCTCACAGAACTCCTTCTATGTGCTCATTATAAGCCATAACTCAGTTATGTCGGTATGACTATCTAGAAGCGCACATCTATCCATTTCTGACGATCATAGGAGAGGCGTTGGATAAACGTCGGGTAGAAGCTTACAGCACTGCTTACGATAATAAAAAAGGAGAAAAAGATGTTTAAATTTAGCCGTCTGGTGCTGTTTATTCTCTTTTCACTGATCCCCAGCCTTATTACCGAAGCACAATCAACACCAACACTCCCGATGGCGGGCATTTATCAAGGGAATGTGTGGGTGTTTGGCGACCATCCCCACGCACTGACTGCCAACACCGTCCAGGGGTATTTTGATCTCATGTGGAGTCCTGACGGAACAAAGCTGGCATTCATCGCCCAGGCGGATCGCCATGCCGGGGGCAGTCATTCGTTGATGCTGTGGAACACGCAGGATAGCGAAGGTAAGGCAGTCAGCATTTATCAAACTTATACTGCGGGTTTTGGTTTTACGGCAGACAGCCAGAAAATTATGGTTATTGACCATGTAAAGGGTTCCCAGGATTTAACCCTCCGCATGGTTGATGCCACCCCAAACCCAACCGTCACCGACACAAATATGATAATGCCATTCAGCTCGGGTATTGAATGTGGTGGAGCGCCCGTTAACTTCGCTCATTCCCGATACCTGGACGACGACAACATCTGGATGAAAACCCTGTTGGCTCAAACCCCGTATGGCGTGGTCTTTGCGGGCAACTGTTTCATCCCTGGGGATTATTTATTGCATCCTGAAAATAATACGGGGACAAGCCTGTCTGAGAACATGCAAAATACTGCGCTTTCGCCCGACGGCACGCACACCACTGGTATCACCCGCAGTTCAGGTGGGGGCGCGGCACAACTGGCGGTATACGATTTATCAACCCAGACCAGCCAGATCATTGATACACCGGTTGAGCCAGAAATCGTCGCCTGGGGTACAGATAACAACACCATCTTCTACAGCCACCGCGATCCAAGCGGCACGATGTTTGATGGTTTGACCGCCGATGAAATAGCGCACTACGAATCCCTGTTTGCGGACGCATTCATTGATGCAAAAGCTGATCCAACCAGCTACGAGTCGTCGCTTTACCGTTACGACAAAGTAACCGGCAGCAGTACCCTTGTCTATCAGAGTTACGCTTACGGCATAACCAATCTGGTCGCACTGCCCAATCTGCTGATCTTCAGTGAGACGCAAAACGCGGGTTCATTAGTCGGATCGCTGGCGCGTGGGCAGATGTCACTACCAACGACGAATATGTTTGACTCCCTGGAAGGCATGATTGGTGTGCATTTGATGGAGTTGCATTTGGATAATGGACATGTTGAAACTTTAGCCACCGACGTTACCCAGGCGGCCATCAATGTCCCGCAGTTGGCTTCCCAATTTTGAACTGCGTAAGCTAAGTTTGTAGGCGATAAGTGAAGAAAATGCCAATAGCGCTTGTCTGCTAGTCTATCCAAATAACTGAACAGGATAACCGTAGCCATTGCGTCAGGTTGGCATATCAGAAGCTCGGTAAACTGAAATAGCGCAACACCTCAATAATCAGGAGTATGGGCATGGCACGCACAATCCGTCTGGCATCGGTGTGTCTTTTATTCGCTTTAGGACTCATCATACCAGGAATCACTTCTGCTGGCGGGGTGGGGTGTGCAGGCGCACCACCCTCGCAATTACAGGTTGGTGAACAAGCCCAGCGTCCACCCGGCCCAGACAGCAATGTTCGCGCCGAGCCGAGTACACGCGCCGATTTCCTGGGACAAATACCAGCAGGAGGCATCGTGGATGTGCTTGATGGGCCTACCTGCGCTGATGGTTATTCGTGGTGGAAAATTGATTATCAGGGCTTGGTGGGCTGGACACCCGAAGGGATTGGCAGTGATTATTGGCTGAAACCACTCAACGCGCCTTTAGCCGCAACCCCTACAGCGCCGCTCCCCACGCCTTTGCTGATGCCCACACCAACTCCCATCATACCCGCTCTTGAAATTGATGATGGCTACGGCCTGACACTGGGGTCACATGAACCGGCCATTATCTTTGAGTCCGAATCCAGTCACTTTGTGAATACCACAGAATTGTTCGTCATGAATCCTGATGGGAGCAATGTACGCCCGCTTATCCCCAGCATGTGGGGCGAGCAACCGTCCTGGTCGCCGGATGGAATGAAAGTCGCTTTTATTTCGGTGATGGGCATTACTGTGTTGGACACCGACACGGGTAAAACGCACGCTGTGAACAACAGCCTGGGTTATTCACGCTATGCCTGGTCGCCTGACAGTCAAAAGATTGTATTTTCAACCCAACTTAATCGAGGTGATGACCAGAACTACATCGGCGATGATGAACTATTCATCGTGAATACCGATGGCAGCAACCTACAAAATCTGACCAACGCACCAACATCATCTGAGTTATATCCGTCATGGTCGCCCGATGGTTCGCAGCTCATCTTTGTTTCCAACCGAGGAGACCCAGTTTATTCAGTTTTCCATCTGTTCACGCTGAATGTCGACAGTAACAAGGTGCAACCGCTTGTTGCTGATGTGAGTGATGTCTTCAGACCTATTTGGTCGCCAAACGCGGAAAACATCGCCCTAGTGAAAGGATCAGAGATTAGCATCCTGAATTGGAAAACTGGGGCAGTCTGGGACTCTGGCATCCAATCCAACAGCGATCCCGTATGGTCATCGGACGGTCATCAATTGGCTTTCGTTGGAAGGCACGAAGGAAGCACTACGCCGCAATTGTATGTTGTAGACTCGGATGGCAGTCATCTGCGTACCCTCTCTGACAACACAGTTTTTGACATCAGCCCTTCATGGTCGCCAGACGGTCAGGAACTGCTCGTCCAAACGTTGGATATGCGCATTTACGCCGTTTCGGTGGATGGGGAGAGCGCCTGGCAGTTTCTCGGCACAAGCACTGGATTCCCTGCGACTGCGACATGGCGTCCGTCCGTTTCAACACATCGAGGATGAGCCATTTCAAGTTTGCTTCCGGCGTCAGCTTATCGTTAGAAGACTCGCCCAGAGTTCGGTGGGGCAGGGTGAGATTCTGGCCGCATCTGGTGAGCTGCTTGCCGGACGGCTGCACAAGCTGCGGCGGATAAAGGCTTTAATCCGACTAGAAGTCTCAACTTTTTGCCTTGTTAGATGCTTTTTTGTAGCCATAATACTGAAATACCATTCCATAAACCTACCAATATGAGATTGGTTACAGACGGGCGCAGTGTCCTCCACTGCACTCGATCTGGAATACTCTATTTAGGTTATGTTTCCCCTGATGGATGATCCATCATGTGTTCGTAAATGTAGTCCCAGGCCTCCTCTTCAGTAAAGGTTCTAAAAACAGGATGTTTATTGGGATCAATAACTTCCCAATGCTGCCAGGGAATATCAATATCAACACCTTTGGCTCTTATATCTCTCACAGTCCATCCTTTGTCCCTTGCTTCTTGGATAACCTGTTCCCTATCCATTCATTATCCTCAAGCCCTACGTATCATCTTGAAGCTTCCAGGTTGTCGCAGTCAGTGCAAGAACCCAATCGCTTACATCAGTGTTCAGCATATATCCCCGCGCTTCTAGAGCTTTGCAGATTATCGCTAGCTCGTCAGTTTCAGC
>JBDTNB010000278.1:0-6019 GCA_039933955.1 Chloroflexota bacterium | reverse complement strand
CCGGCAGCATCTTTAGCATACACGCGCACCCAAAATTGTCCTTGCCCTGGCAGCGGCGGCAAAACGAAGGTGGTTGCGGTGGTTTCAACCATTGTGGTCGGGAACGATAGTGTGTTTATAAAGTCCGCGTCAGTCGCGATTTCGACTGAATAGCGATTCGAGCCAGGGACAACATCCCATTTGGCAGTCGGGCGCAGGCTGGGTTGGATTGAGCCGTCCAGAGGGGCAGTAAGCGTAGGCGATCCTGTTGCGACGGTATCGACGGTAAAACTACGCCCTGCCGACCAGGGGCCAGCCCCACCTGTCAGACCGCGACAGCGCGCCCGCCAGAAGTACAGACCATCATTCAAGGCGGCGGTTGCATTGATATTATTTGGATCGGGCGCATAGACCCATTGATCGAGTATTGATGTGAAGTTTGCCGCAGTTGATAGCTGGAATTCAAACATGCTGCACGCGGCGTTCGGCACAATCGCTAAGACAACATTGGGATACATCGAGAATGAACCTGCGGCGGGACTTCGAAGAACCACTGGCGTTGATACCGCTGGCGGCGTCCGCACGTCCAAAGTCAGGCTGTGACCGGTTGTGGTGGCATTCGAGCCATACTTGCCTACCACAATTTCATAGGTTTGTCCCGCCTGCACATCAAGCCATAAGCTGCTGGATTGATTGGGTGGGTTGGCATCGTCGTTGCAAACCTGATAGTAATTGTCGCCCGCCAAAAAGACCGCCAGGACAGTATCGTAATTGGAGCCAACTGTGTTTATCGTTATTGGGCCGCTAGTCGTCGGGGTAAAACGATACCATATTGTATGCGTCACAGCGGCGCACAAGTTTGCATCGACTCCTTCGGTTGTCGCTCCATTCGGGCTGCGTCCGACCAGCGTGGTAAAAGTCGAAATGATTTCAGCATTGGCACGGTTGTCATTGACAGGAGGGCAGAAGGGTATTGTGACCGTTTGTCCTGCGCTGTTCGCTTGCCCATTCCAATTATAGCTGGAGACCATGTATTCATATTGTGCGCCGCAGGTGGCAGTCGTATCGTTATAGCTGGTCGCATTTGCGCCCAATGTCGCAATAGGGTTGCCCCAGCCGTTCCCAGGCGTGCGGCGGTAGACCCGATAACCGTCTTCGTTGCCGCTGGTGTCTGTCCAGGTCAGCGTGCCGCCCGTTGTATTTAAGCTGCCGACGCTGAAACTACCCGGCACGCTCGTATAGGGTGCACCGCTATATAAGCCAATCATGTAACTGCCGCCGCCGCTGACGACGTTGAAATTGAAATGATAGCCGCCTGCCGGTAGGCTAATCGGCACGATGGTTAGATTGCTTGCCCCGTTTCCAGTAGCGTATATCGCGCCGTTGGGAGTGGCACTATCTGTCGCGCCGTAAAGCGACCAGTTATAGGTCATCGAATAACCGGGTTCGACCTGCATCCGAATATATTGCTGTCCACTGGAAGTATTTTCGATATACCATTGGTTCGTCGTAGACCAGCCGTATTGCGTGCCCCAGTCTGCACGGATTTTCGGCTTACAGCAGCTCCAAATTGTGATATTGTAGTTACCGCTGCTGTAGCCTGCATATGGGATCAGATCGACATAATAGTTGCCCGCTGTTGTGCTGGGCGGTCTCCACAAGATGCCACGTCCGTTGTCGGAAGACCGTGTCGAATAAGTTCCGGACGGGCCAACTAGAACAATCTGATAACGTAAGTTTCCGCTCGTAGGTTGAATATCCAGGAGCCAGTTCGGATAGGTCTGGTCAAAGTACCATGTCCAGCGATGCCCATCGGCAGACATTGAGCGTGAGTAGGTCGTGTTGAATAGCATCGCACCCTGGTTGGTGGTTTGCGCGACAATTTCGTCGGTCTGTGTGGCTTCAGGTGTCACAGTCATCGGCGTAGTTTCGATAACGCTTTCGGGAATCCACACAAATATATTGTCGACCAGCAAATTGCCCGTTTCCGTCCCAGAAATTGAAGCTGTGCCGCTTTCCAGGGATGTATTCTGGCGCGCGACAATCCATTCCACATCATCAACTGATACGCGCACCACATTACCGATTGTCGAAAGCCGCAGCGTATGCCACAGGCTCAGATCGAGTGTCAACGGAGTGGATAATAAGATTTCGCTCCCCTGATACAGTGTGACCGCATCGGCAGACAATCCGGCGCTGTAACTCGTCGTATCATTCGCGCGGGTGTTCAGGCGTGCTTCGCCACTTTGCAATTTGAAATCGGCCTGCACAACCACATCCTGATAGGGTGTAATTAGCGCAAGGGATTCAGTTGATGTGTTTTCGTCGGCAGCGAGTTGTAACCCTTGCCCGACCTGTCCCTCGGTCAGCGAGGCGCTTGCCGGGATTGACCAGACCGCAGCATCCGGCAGATTATCGAATAATTCGCGTTCCAGCAGTTGCAACGCCGGTTCGGGATCAACTTCGGTGACGCTCAGGGTCGGCTCAACAACCGGGGTTTCCTCAACACCTATTGTGGCAACGGGAGTCTCAGTTGCGACTTCGGTCACTTCGGTTGTTGCTTCTTCGGTTGGCTCGATAGTCGCTTCGTCAGTGACTTCAACCGGGGTTTCCAGCGTCGGTTGTTCAGTCGGTAGTTCAGTCGGGATGTCAGTTGCGACTTCAGTTGGTGCGACAGTCGGTTCTAGCGTTGGCATGTCCGTCGGTGTCGCCGTCGGCTCGATTAAGGTCGGTTCCGGCGAGGGAGTTTCGGTGATGTCCTGGGCGGTGATCGGGGCGCTGACCCCCAACAATACCGCCACGATCAAGAGCGCGAGCCATTTTTTAGAGAGTGTCATGGTGAGTTTTCCTGTAATCGTGGTTCGCATTAGCGCACATCCACGATGAATGTATCAACGGGCGTAGAGGCGGAGAAGGTTGTGGCGGAAAGCCGCGCCCGTACCGCATAGGTATAGCTGCCATCAAGCTGCGCAGGCACGGCATATTGCAGCCCCGCGATGTTGTTGATGATGAGTGGAGGGGTTGCAGGATTGCCGTCATCAATGGTCAGTTGATAATCAAGCGCATTATTCACCGTTGTCCAGGTTATGGTTGGAGTGGCTGTGTTGTAGTACCACGCGCTGGGTACGGTGTTCACATCGTTGACGGTGAAATTGCGTGTTGACCAATCGCCAATATCTGCGCCGAAAATCGGTCTGACGCGCCATTTGTAATTGGTTGACATCAGATTGAAGGTTAGCGGGTAGCTCAAGGTCGCGCTGGATAGGCTGATTGTGCGCATGTTCAGGAATGGGCCTGTGCCGGCGTCAATTTCAAGCTGGTACGATGTGGCGCCGGGGACAGCCTGCCATGATAAGGTTGGTCGGTTGGTTGTGACGGTGGCATTGGCAGCGGGCGCGAGGAGTGTAACCGTCGGCAGGCAGGGCAGGGTCGCGCGGCCAACCTGTGCCGATTGTGCTACGCCCGCACTGTTGTAACTGGAGACTACATATTCGTAGTTTGTTCCGCAGACCACACCTGTATCGACATAGCTGGTCACGTTCGCCCCTAACGTCGCGATGGTCGTGAAGCTTCCACCGAGCAACCGCCGTTTGACGTAGAAACCAGTCTCATTGTTGGATGTATCCGTCCATGTCAGCGAGAGGCTAGTGCGAGTCGCATTTGAGAATGCGAGGTTGGTGGGAGCAGAAGGAGAACTCTCCGATTTAATGTGTATTCCGAGTCGAGCATTTAATCCTCCGGTATACCAACCAGTCATCGAAACGTCTAAATACTCAGCATTCCACGCTGAAACAAGCCCACTACCCGTGACAAATGCTACGTGTGCAAAACGCGACCAGCCCTGGAAATTGACGTTAGGGCCATATTGATAGCCATTGCCGGTTGCGGTTGGATCGGTATCCATCCAATTAGAGGAATTGCCGTTATATACGTCGTAGCCATAAAAGACAAAGTCACCAGGAACTAATTCATTGAGATTTCGAAATTCCCATTGATCCTGGTTGTACCACATCCATTGAACTAATTGCTGGTTCCCTGTCCATCCTGGATCAGTATTCAATCCGCCTTGATTAAGCGATGTCGCGACGAAATTGGTACAATACCGATTATATTGATAGTGTGGGTTCGATCCCCAATCTACACCTCGATTAGGGTAGCTTATGTTGCTTCTCGCCCAATTCACAGCGGCGGTTGCGTTGTATGCACTTTGTCCACTTACATCATTTTCCGGCACTGAGCTTTCGGGTGTAGACAAAATGTGAGATTGACGCATTACTTCGTCAATGCTTTCGCCACTAAAATAGAGATCATGTGGCGCTTCCGCGCTCGGCAAAGGAGTCGCAGAAATAGTGTCGGCGAATTTAAACACCGCTGTTTGTTCAAAATTGCTAGGTAGTGTGTAGCCTATACTCAACCCGGCACTGACCATTGGCGCAGCAAAACTTGTCCCGGACACCACACCATAATCGTTATTGAGGATCGTCGTCAGGATGTTTACGCCGGGGGCCAGCACATCTGCGCCTTGATTGCTAAAACTGGCAACTGCGCCGGTTTCATCCACCGCACCGACTGCAATGACGGGCGCATATCGGGCGGGTTCCATCGGTTGGCTTGCACCCTGGTTGCCTGCTGCGGCAACTACGGTCAAGCCTTTGTTAATAGCGTAGTCGATGGCGCTGCGCAAAAGGTCGCTGTCGTTCGCCCCGCCCAGCGACAAATTAATCACCTTTGCGTCATGGTCTGCTGCGTAAATGATAGCCGCAGCCACGTCGCTATAACGTCCGCGACCACTGGCATCCAGTACCCGCAGCGCCATGATTTGGGCGTTGGGCGCAATACCCGCGATTCCAATGTCGTTGTGCGCTGCCGCGATGATGCCCGAAACCTCAGTCCCATGCCCGAATTCGTCCTGAGCAATGTCATCGTTTTGAAGGAAGTCGTGTTGGGCGACAATTTTGCCCGCCAAATCGGGATGATTGGCATCAACGCCGCTGTCGATTACCGCGATGACAACGGGCGGTGTATTGGCTGGCATGGCATCCCACGCTTGCGGCGCACCGATCATATCCAGTGCATATTGACTCTGCATCAGCGGATCGTTCGCCGCGACGACGTAATAATCCGGCTCGGTGTTAGCAACTGTGATCCCCTGTGTCAGATCAGCCGCGTTCATATTTTGCGGTAGGCTGACTACAAAACTGTTGAGCGCATCAATTTTGCTGGTAATTGTCCCGCCTTGCGCTTGTACCTGCGCAACAAACGCCGCACGGTCAGCTTCATTGGCAAGTGACACCACCACCACATTCGGTACCGATTCGATTGGTAATGTCATAACCTGCGAATTCTGTGTGTTGGATGGCGTTATCGCTGCATTGGCTAGCAATACTGGCTTTGCGGTTTCCGTTGCAACATCTGGTGCGGCAATTGGCTCATTATTGGTTGTTGTCGCCGATAGTTCAGCATCTAACCCAGGTGTTTGTGAGGGAAGTGACTGGGTTGTGGGTAGTATTGTGTTATTTGCGGCCTCGCCGCCGGATGGCATATCGGGAACTTGAGCCAATGTGGGTAAGATGGCTGTGGACTGCGGAGGTTTTTTAAAAGTTAGGGCTATAAGACCACCAACAAGCAAAAAACTGATGAGAAAGATGAAAGAGATGGCACGTTTAGACATTGTGTAACCTTCTAAATAATCATACTTAAATTGTAATCATTACATGTTTCACCCTATCGTTAAGAGGCATTAAATTCGTAAAGAATTTATATTTATTTGATATTTGTCACCATAGAAACGTACATATTGAGAGCAATTTGTAGGTGCTGGATACTGATGGTTCCACAAATGGATGTTTGCCTGAAGGACTCAGCACACCGTGGAATTACCCTAATAAAATGGAGTGTGTGAGTCTCTCTTTGTAAAATAGAGCAATGAAGAGGAGAGCATGAGAATGATTGAAAAGAAGCAGGACAGCGATGAGTTCAAACGGCAAGCGCTACGCTTACAAGAAACGAGCGGCAAACGGGTTGCAGAAGTGGAGCGGGA
>JBDTNB010000277.1:0-6078 GCA_039933955.1 Chloroflexota bacterium | reverse complement strand
CTTCATCAGGGTTCATGGTCAAGCCGCCGAAGCGCAATATCCGGCTGGCTGCGATGAGCAGGAGCAAACCAGCAATAGTGATGATAATCCAGGGATACCGGCGAATCATTTTATGCTTTCTATTTCAAGAGATTATTTAGACCACAGTTATTCCAATTACTTTTCCCGGAATGCAAAATCAATGATACATTGCTCAACACAAATTCTTAAAAAGTTACGCCTGTGAGATTACGAAATGCCAAACCGTTTGATTAATTACAAAAACGCCACATCCACGTATATGCTCCTATACCATAAACCCTTGTTTCCTTGCCGTCGATAGCTATCATATGCCCTTGAAATTCCTCCGGTGCATAACCATCGGGATCACTAATGCTTCGCACTATAAAGGCATCATATTCATAGTTGTATAGCCAGGAAATTCCGTGTTTGGCAGCGTTATTCAATATCTGTTCGGCGACGGTTCGTTCAAAATATGGACAGGCGAAGCCATTCCAAGTGTCTCCATCTGTGTATCCCTGAAATTGAGTGTTAGTAATTCCTTTAATACAAAATTGGGTTTTTTTGTACTCACTCATAGTGAATTCTGACCTCTATATAACTTTGGACACCATAAACCAGGAATTTGCCGAAGCCATAAATGGCACTGTCTTTGAAAAATCGTTTGACCACAAAAAGCCTTTATATACTCCGGTATCAGTCCATTCGCTCAGCTATCCCTGATGAGAACGCAAAATCAATAATAAGTTGTTCTAGAATTGGTTTATCTGCCAGTTGTAGGGCGTCTTTGCCACCAGCTTTGATATAAGACTGCAAAAATTTCTTCAGCCGTGTTTCAGATATTCCGCAGCCATGAATCAGGCTGCTTTCCATCGGATCGAAATACCATGAAGCCGGGACATCGTTTTGAATGATTTTAAGGAATCGTTTTGCCACCGCTGTCGATGACCAATTGATCTGGACAAACTTTTGTGCCCGCAATCCTAACTCCAAACGATAAGCCTTATCTAGAATCAACCTTTCAATAGCGGCCTCAATCTCATCCGGATGGCAATCATGCACTGGCGGTAATGATAAATCAGGCAATTGATCTCTCATAGCTGCCAGGTCATATCCTGCGATGATGGTCGGCTTACCAAATGCTGCTGCTTCAGTTGCAAAACCTGGCATCAGCCAATCACTGTATAGTTGGTCAACAACAAAATCGCATCGTGCCAATTCCTGCAAGACTATTTCATTCGGCTGTCCCTTGACAGTAATCCATTCAATCTTATATCCATGTGCCTGAAGATTCTTTACAGCCTTTTCGATTTCTGCTGACCCTTTGACGATAGGATTTGAAGGGGAGTGAAGGATACGAACGACCTCATCATTGGCTGAAGCTGACCAGGGCATATTACTGCTGAAATTGAATGGAAAACCCACAGCCCCAAATAAGATATAGGGTCTTTGATGAAATACACCAAATGGTGGAAGACTAATAATAGCATCAGCGTAGCGTTCAATTTTTACGATATGCTGTTTAGTTTTCCTTGTTCTCCGAATGCAGCTAAGTGTACTCTGCTGGTTGTCTATATCAATATGCCCTCCATTTAAATAAGGTGGGCGTGCATCAGAACCGTAGAACACAAAGATAATTTTTTTGCCGAAGAATTTCAGAATAGGAAGGTCATGTAAGAAGAGAAAACTTGTCCCATAGCCAAAGATAAATATGTCATATCGTGCTATGGCCCACACTAGGAATATCGACGATAACAAAAACAGTGAGCTTCCCCAAAGCAGTCTCATGAGAAAGCGTGATGCGCCGTATTGTTTTGTGATGTATTGATACAGTTTTACTAACTTCCATCGCGAATCTGTATCATAGTGAAATCGATGTTCTCGAAGGTTAATAAATGTTGAGTCGATGTCCAGAGCGTGAAAACCTTCATTTAGTCTGGTAAGATAACCAGAAGTTTCGCGAAGACCGAGAAAGACTTTCAATGTTTTTCATCCATGTCATTATGATCGTGTGTATAGGTTAAGAAGCGAGTTTTAGAGCCAAGCGCGTATACTAAAAAGGATATTCTCATGTACTCCAGGGAAAACTATCGACGCCTATTATCAACCGCAATTGAAGCGAACTACGAGTTTTGCGATTTTACCTCAATTACAAAGCCAGGTGAAAAACATATATATTTGCGACATGATGTAGATTTGTCTCCAACTGCTGCTCTGCAATTAGCCAGAGAAAATCGTGCGTTGAAGGTCTCTGGGACATTTTTCTTTTCATTTCGCTCAAGCAATTACAACTTGGTGGCATCGCCTATAAGCGAAAAAGTTCACATGATCCACTCGCTGGGACAAAAAATTGGTTTTATGTATGATGCTCTCAGTACGCACAATGATAAGCAGAAGCCATTTACGGCAGTCGTAGAGGATTTTGAGGCGTTCGTTAGAATTATTCCTGAAGCACAGCCAGTTTTTACATGTCGGAATGCGTCAGAGGCACTAATTCATTGGTTATCAGATCATTCCATTCCGGAAATGACCCATATTCACGACCCACAATTCCGCAGATTGCCGACTTGTGTTGATACTGAGGCCAAATTTTCAATTAGTAATCTGTTATCCTGTGTTGAAAAACAGTTTCCAGATCTCGTGTTCGCCTTACATCCAGATTTTTGGATTGCAGGTGGACAAACTTCGAGCAAACTGTCAGAAAATATACAGCCATTTGTTCTTCATGATATGGGTCTTGATCCTATAGACCCTACGTCTTTATATGATCTCGAAAATCCGCTTTCTTAAGGTTTCTGGAAGCCATTGTTTTAATTGAGCAAAGTCAATCTCCTTATACGTGCTCGATTCTTATAGGAATCTTCTCTGAGATTATAGGGACTCGCTATTGGGATATGATCGTCATGTGTAGTGCCATAACTCCTTGGCGAATCTACAATAGACTTTATGGCTTCTTGGTTACGCTCTACACGTCATGAAATTTGATTACAACAATATCATAAAATATTCCCTTTCATCAAGAATGGTAGAGGGAATAGCTTTATTGATTGTTCTGTTAGGTTTTGTGCTACTCGTACACAGCGCGAATACTACTTATATAACCGCTGACGAATATCTAGTATATAAATTTACACGTGATGATTTAGGGCAGTCGGTTTCTTATTTAGCCAACAGGGATGTACATCCGCCGCTATGGTTTTCTTTCTTTTGGGGTTGGCGTCGTCTAGTTGGGGATAGTGATTTTGCTGGGCGCTTACAGGCCATTTTATTCAGCATGATGACCTTAGCTTTTGTTTTTCAACTGGGAAAACAATGGTTACGTGGCCGTCGCTTTGGTATTTTTGCTATGATTGCGGTAGGGGTGAGTGGTCTATTCTTCCGCCATTCGCTGGAAATCCGTCCCTATGCTTTCGCAATGTTACTTTCAAGTTTGTCAATGATTGCGTTCCAAAGATGGCTTTCATTGCGAACATTTCGTACCGCGTTCGTTTACGCTGCAACAGTTGCGATGTTGTTCTATGTGCATTATTTTCTTTTTCTTTTGGTATTGATACAAGGCCTATATTTTCTGTTTTTCATACGTTTGAATCGTCAATTGTGGTTTCAAGCAATTGGAGCAGCGGGTTTCGCTTTCCTATTATTCTTGCCCTGGTTTCCAAATTTTCTCAATCAAGTTAGAAATCTTCGAACCGTTGAAGTAACCTCCGGAATGGCGCGAGGTCTAGCAGGAAGTGGAGCGACCACTCAACCTACTTCAATTGTTGAGGTCTTGAATTTAACCCATGCGGCAACAAATGGATTAATCTGGTTGTATGTGCCCTTGATGATTTTCGGGGCATGGCATTGGTGGAAAAAGCCGAGTTATCGACTCGCACTTTTCTGGGCGTTAGCTGTACCTACCGCTGCCTTTGTCTTGAATCTAGTGATTGCAGTTTATACACCACGTTATATTATAAATTTTGTCTTGGGGTTGGGCGTAATTGTTGCAGCAGCTTTGGGACGAATACCACTCCGGTTCCGGTGGTTTAGTATATTGTGCTTTGCAAGCATTAATTTGTGGGCAATACCTGCTAACCTCCCTCATGATATAGTACCTTACAAGCTGCTCCTGACCAATCTGGCCGACGCCTTTAGGCCTGGAGATGGAATATTTATTGACCCTCCACAAAATCGTGCGGTTGAGTTCAATTGGGAATACAGCCACATTTTTACTTCAGAAATGAAACAAGCAATTGTGCGCACTATTGACGATGCCGTGTCTAGACGCCGTGTATGGTATTTAACAGGCGATTGGTTTAACCCTCAGATTCAGGCAACTTACAAGCAAATTGAGCATACTCATCCACGACAAGGGGGCTTTGGAGACTGTAATACCGATTGGTGCTACCTGATTCAACTAATGGAAGCTCCTTCCCTCAAAAGTCCAATAAAATTCGGCGAGAATATGGCATTCTGGGGTATAGACATTGACACTGTAACCCATAACACACTTCAAACCCGATTGTGGTGGCGTGTTGAGGAAGCACCCTCAAAAGATTATTCGATAAGTCTTAGGCTGGAAAATAAAAATGGGGTTTTGGTATCCCAGGCGGATGGCCCGATTAATCATTATGGCGTTAAGATTATCAATACATCTCAGCTCGAACCTGAACAAATCTATATAGATTTTCGCACCCTAAATCTCCCCTCAGATTTACTTCCGGGCGAATATTCTCTTAGCCTGATTGTTTATGATTGGCAAACCTCTGAACGACTATTGCTTCCAAATGGACTCGACGATCTCTTCCTTCAAACTATCCAAATCCACTAGTTCAAATTTCTTGGGTTTGTCAAAGGTTATTATCATATTCCAATGCTAAGGTAGCGGATATTGCCATTTGATTTCGAAGCGCTCGATACGCAATAAGCAAGTGTCTGGGATAAAATGGTGGGTATAAGCACTCAATGACATCGGAATGGTTTATGTGACTGGCGAATTTGACTCAACACTATATAAACCTGGGAGGTAAAATGGACAATCCTGAGACCAATCGATCAACTGAAGAACGGGTCATATCCCTCAAATCAGAGATGGAGAATATACGCCAAGAATTTATTAAACAATCAGGAGTGATATTGAGACAATGGTACAAAGAATTGTCCGATAAGGAGATAGAAAATGAAGAAGCTGTCACAGCATCCCTGGGAACTGATCAATTCAATCACCTCAAGCAGGACATAAATGACTTGATTGAACATGCCGACCAAGTGGCGATGGAGTTCATAGGCGATGAGACAAAGTGGTGGCATCTAAATGAATCAGACATCTACTTCGTAGATTTTGATGCGACTTCTCCCAGTCTGATTATCCCCTTGTTTATCGAAATGCAATTGCGTTTAGCGGTAGGCAAGCTTGGCCCCATTTTAGAGAAATATGGTTATCGAATTAAAACACAACCGAATATAGCTTCGGACAAAGAATATGGGTTGTGGTGTGAGCCTTATAAACCATACCAAAATCCTATACGTCCAATGTACCCATATTCGCTGATGCTTCCTCGACTATCCAATGAAATGCGAAAATTATTGGATCAGTATCATAAATATGAATTGCTGGTGCAGGAGGCTAGGAGCAAGTATTGAACACCGAAATTTAAGAGAATCAATCCTATTGAGAGCAATGAGACAACGGGATGAAATCTACAAAGTTGTTACTAGCTGTTCGTATTTTCAGAATGTTTATTTTGACATTATTGCTGCTCACTCCAGATTTGATGCAAGCCCAGGATAATGTCACCATACAGCCTGATAGTCAAGCAACTCTGACCAGCTTGCCTATCACAATTCAACCCGAACAATACAAACGTACCTGCAATCCGGTTCATGCTCTGTTGTATGACTCCAATTATCGAGCTTTTTTGGAAAAGCCTAATTATCGTCTTGACGTAGACGGCACTCTCTCCGCTGATTATGGCGCGAGTTATGAAAACGCGGGTTGGCAGTATGTGCCGCAAGCCATCTCCACATTTGGACTGATGGCTGCATATGCATGGTGCGAATCCGGCGATCCCGTCGCACTGCAATTGGCGGTCAGCCAGG
>JBDTNB010000276.1:0-6126 GCA_039933955.1 Chloroflexota bacterium | reverse complement strand
CGCATCTGCTGGAGGATGTGCGAAAGCTGTTCTGGCCCGCCGCCGCAGTTCACGCCGACCACATCCGCGCCCGCTTTATACAAATCGCGCGCGACCTGTGCCGGTAAATCGCCCAGCAGGGTGCGGTCATCGTTGGCGAACGTCATGTGACAGATCACCGGAATTCCTGGCGCGGCTTCGCGCGCGGCGGCCAGGGCTTCCAACAGTTCCATGCGGTCACTGAAGGTTTCCATCAAAATCACGTCTGCGCCTGCACTTGCCAGTGCGCCAATTTGCTCGACAAAGGCGTCATGAGCCTCTTCCGCCTTCACCCGGCCAAACGGTTTCAGGCGCACGCCCAGCGGCCCGACTGACCCGGCGACATATACATCGTCGCGTCCCAGGTTGCGGATCACACTTTTCGCCAGATCAACCCCGGCTTGGTTGATGGCCGCGACATCATTTTCCAGGCCGTGTTTCGCCAGTTTATAGCGGTTCGCGCTGAAGGTGTTGGTTTCAATCAATTCCGCCCCGGCCTCGATGTAAGCCCGGTGAACGGCAGCCACTTCTTCCGGGTGTTGGCGGTTGAGTTCGTCAAAACACATGTTGATCGAACCGCCGTGCTGGTGCAGCATGGTCGCCATCGCACCATCGCCCAGCAAGGGAGCGCCATTTTTTAGCCGTTCGAGAAAGGGTAACTTGCCCATACATTTATCCTGACACTTTAATGAGGTCGATTAGGGTCTATTGGTTCAACCCTGCGAAATTCTTTTCCAGTTCGGTCTTACGCGCTTCCGGCAAAAACGATGCCCGCAGCGCATTCAGCGACAACCGTTCGATGTCATCCGTACCCCAGCCGAACGTCTCGGCACACACCGCATATTCATTGGTGAGTGTGGTATTGAACATCGGTGGATCATCGCTGTTGATCGTCACACATAAACCGGAGTCGATCAGACGCGGGAGACTGTGTTGCGCCAATGTTGGATACACTTTCAAACAGATGTTGCTGGTCGGGCTGACTTCCAGCGGAATTTGCTTTTCGCGCAGCAGATCGACCAGTTTGGCATCCTCGATGCAGCGTACACCATGCCCAATTCGCACTGGATGACACACTTCGAGCGCATTCCAGATACTTTCCGGCCCGACGGTTTCACCCGCGTGTGGCACACAGGGAATGCCCGCCTCATAAACCCTGGCGAATGTTTTGGCATATTTTTCCGGCAGGTTGCCTGGTTCATAGCCGCCGATGCCGAACGCGACCACGCCGTTACCATAACCGTTGATCGCCCAATCGGCGTAAAATTCGGCATCTTCGGCGGTCACTTCGCGTGGGATGTCGATGACCAAGCCCATTATCACGCCGAATTCCGCTTCCGCCCAGGCGCGGGCGCGGTTGATCGCCGCCAATTGTTCGCGGTTGATTCCGGCGTCGCGAATGGTACTCAGGCGCGGCGTGTAGGTGACTTCGCTGTAGACAATATGTTGCGCGGCCTGATTTTTCAGGAATTCGCGCGTCATGAGTTCCAAGTCTTCTGGCGTCACCAGCGTTTTCACGACCTGAATATAGGTGTCGATGAAATGGCGAAAGTCAGTGAAGGTAAACCATTCGCGTATCCCTTCAACGGTATCTGCCGGGAGTGGTACGTTGTTGCGTTTTGCCAGTTCCAGCCAGGTTTCCGGCTGGGTCGCGCCCTGCAAATGAACATGCAGTTCGACCTTTGGCATCTCGCGGATAAATTCAGATAATGACATTCATTCCCTCGTGAACATCTGCACGTTGCCGCAGTGATTGCACTCGCGGGCGTACATGCGCTTGCCGTCGCCCCATGCGCCGCTCTCAGCCCGGAAGTAGACAAACTGGCCAGGGCTTTCGCTGACAGTACGTCCCCAGGTATAGCTGGTGCTGCCGCATACCGGACAGGGCTTCCGCAGCGGATCAAGCGAGGGCGAATTTTTGGGCGTCAGGTCTTCCATGCGCTATTCCTCTTTATCTATGGGGTTCGGGGGCAGTTGAGGGTCGCCAATGAAATCCCCAACGACATCGATCAGCCAGTTGGACAACGAACCGCAGTCTTTCGTTTCCAACACATTGAATTCGACAAATTCAGGGCGACGATCATAGCCAACCCAGTAGACGATTGGATCATCCTCATCAATGTGAAAGTAAAACGCGCAGTCACCATCCGCGATATGCGTCATCACAAAAATGTCCGGCTGGCGTAACAAATCAAATGACATGCGCTTAAATTCGCATACCCCCGGATAAGTGATCTCAAACCCCAGGTAGCCTTCCAAACCGCCGGTATGCCGCCCCATATGCAGCAGAAATTCCCGATACATACGTGGGAGGCGTTTAACCCCTTGAGTTTCTCGGATTTCGTCAATCTCATCTTCGGAGCAGCCTTCCAGCGTCCCTTCATAAGCAGCGCTGGACGCCAATCGTTCCACAAGTTGTTCCATGATTGCTGTGTACTGTGAGCGCATCTCGTATTACCTTATTTTTGCCTGTTAACTGTATGTGCTGGCATCCGCAGCAGATCGAGTGACGGCGAATTTTTGGACGTCAGGTTTTTCATCTCAGTTACACCCTTTTTCATGATTCAGACGGAATGCCCCACAAACGGATTGCGCCGTCATCTCCGCTGGTCACGATATAACGTCCATCTGGACTATAAGCCAGGGCGTATATGCCAGAGTCAATGCCGTCGCGTGTATCCGACACGGTGCGCGTCACCAAAAGTTTACCTGTTAGAGTTTCCCAAAGGCGCAGGGTGTTGTCATGTTTCCCCCCCATCCGCGAACCCGCAGCCGTCACAATCAGTTCACCATCCGGGCTAAAGACCTTCTCCTGGATTTCACCGGAATGACCGATGAGTTCAACTTGCTGCTGTTCAGTATCCAGATTCTCCACCGATACAGTATCGTTTTCGGAGCTACCACGCAGCGCTAAATAGCCTTCCGAGAATTGATGAATATGATCTGGCGTAAGATTTACGGGGAAACCCCAGGGCGTTTTATGGGAATCGAGGTAATGGGCGAGATACCATTCACGGCGGAAAGCAGACTGTGGCGGTTCGGCCTGGAGCAACGGCTCAAGGGCGCTGATCTGCGATGGGTTTAGTTCCCGGTGTGTTGTGACCTCATAAAAGTGTGCGCCCAGGTTCGTATCACGCATGACCACGTAGCGACTGTCCGGCGTAAAGGCAATCCCAGCGACATGGAAAAAAACGTCGGTTGTCGGATAGGTCTGAATGATCTCGCCGGTTCCCGACACAATATTCCACAGGCGCACCGTAAAATCCGAATCAAAGGCGACATTGGTATTGCTGGCGCTGGATGCCAACCAGCGATTATCCGGGCTGAAGACCATCGTGGCGGGTCTTCCGACATGCCCCTTGAGTGTTGCAACCTGTTCGCGGGTTTGCAAATCCCATACCTGAATATCACCGTTCCCTGCTCCAGCCGCTAAAAGGTGGCTATCCTGTGAGAAGGCAAAACTGAAAACACCGTATTGTTCCTGCGGTGGGAAGCGGAAACGCTCGGCTTGCGTGGCTGTATCCCAGACCACAATTTGTTGGGTCACATAATCGAAATCGACCAGCATGGAAGCATCAGGGCTAAAAGTGGGTAAGACATGTAGCCCGCCTGAACTGAGATAGTGGTGCTCCTGTGGCACGTCGAAAATAAGATTGTAGGTTTCGGCATTGTAGAACGTCACACTTTGATACGAGACAGCAGCCAGCATCCGATGATTTGGGCTATAACGCAGGGTTTCAATCAGCCCCCAGGGGGAAAGTGGTGACCCGATATGGTCAATGACAGTCTTCAGATCACTATTCTTCTGATTGTAATCCCAGGCCCATATGGCTGTGGGAATGAGCTGTAGATTTTCCGCCGTATTAAAGCTCGGTCTGGAAAAAAGTATTCGCGTATTGTCCGGCGTGAAATTTATGCCGTAAGGGGTGGCTGTGGTGGTCTGGGTTGCGATAATTTTCTTACTGTTGACATCCCATACAATGGCTTTACCCTCCAGACCACCCGCGACCAATCGCGTCCCATCGGCATTGTAGGCCATGCTTATTACGGCGTGTTCAAAACCGGTCAATTCGCCCACTCGTTGACCGGTCTTCACGTCCCACAGGAGTACCGCGCTGCTGTTGGTCTGCATCTTCACGCTGATAGAGGGATATTTAACTATCTCGCGCGCTGGCAGCTTGCCGAATTCGCTGGGATTACCTCCGGCTGTCGCCAGAGTTTTACCGTCTGGACTGAAAGCAAGCACTAACGGGTACGGCATATGACCATGCAGGATGTATACTGTACGATGCGCGGTGACATCCCATAAGCGCACTCTTCCGTCGGTACTCGACGATGCAAGCCATTTCCCGTCAGGGCTGAAGGCGATGTCGTTTATGGTCTTGTTATGCCCGGTCAAAGTGATCGCACGTGTATAGTCCGGGGACAGCCATAGATTTATATCGCCGCTCTCATGCCCGGTTGCCAGATAGCGCCCCATAGGATCAGCCGCAATCGCTTGGACGGGTGACGATGAGGACAAGGGAAATTGTTTTGGCGGAGCCGCAAAATCATCGAAGGCATATGACCAGACCCCGCTAGCACTCGCGACAAAAAACAGCTTGCCATCTGCCGACCAATCGCCATCGTAACTCTGACCATAAGCCAGCACGGCCAGCACATCGAGCTTCCCGGCATTAAGCGGCGTGATAACGGGTGTCTGTTCTCCGCTGCTGGCCGCCGAGGCAGGCACAGTGAAGCTGAACAGCACGCTTATCATCAAAACAAAGAAGCTTAACTGCCGGGGTCTCATATTGGTCACTACCCCTCGCCCAAAATCTGTGCGACTCGATCCAGGCTGCCAACGCTGAAGTATTTCGCGTCCGGGTGGTGGATCACAATCGCCGCCGTGCTTTGTTCTGGCACAAGTTGGTAACTTTCGGTCAGCGAAACGCCGATTTCGGCCTCGGCCTGAGGCATCAACTGCCACACCAATTTATGGTCGTCCAGGTCAGGGCAGGCCGGATACCCCCAGCTATAACGCTTGCCCTGCGAACCGGGGATACCCAGCCCCTTGCATACCACCTGCCGGTTGACATAATTGGCCGTCGCTTCTGCCGTTTGCACCGCCAGCCCGTGAAAGAAATAGGCTTCGCTGTAATTGTCCGCGCCTTGCAATTTCTCGAATGCTTGTGATGCGCCTTCGCCCACCGTCACCACTTGCAAACCAACGGTATCGACCTGCCCGCTTTCAACGGGCGCAAAATAATCCGCGAGGCATAAAAATTCGCCGTTGGGTTGGCGCGGGAAGCTGAAACGCGCCACTTCGATGCGTTCAGGTTCCTTACCATTGCGCTCTACAAACGGCTTGTAATCCCACACGACCAAATCATCGCCATCGCGGTTGGCCGGGAAGTAGCCATACACCGCCTGCGGGTTCAGGGTTTTGGCATGGATAGCCTCTTTTTGCATCTGCGCGAGGCGTTCCTCAAATTCCTTTTCGAGTTTGACCCAATCGTCGCCGTGTGTGTTGGTCGCGCCCCATGACAGCCGGAAAAGCTCTTTCTTTTCGAGATATTTGAACACGATTTCCAGGGGCATCTCGTGGATGCTTTTCACGCCCCAGAACGGGGGCGTCGGGATGCTGGGTGCGGGACGAACCGTGCTGGCAGAATTGCCACTTTCCCGTTTGCGAGGCGCGGGCTTGCCCTGCTCCTCATAACCCTCAGTGATAATCTGGCTGCGGAACGTTTCGTGTTCCGGGCTGACGAGTTTGTCCATAACATGCAGGCCTTCGAAAGCATCCTTGCAGTAGAACACGCCCGGTTCATACGGCTCTTTGCTTTCGTCCAGGAACAGGATGCGCCGTCCGAACTTGCGGTTGATGGCCGCCCCACCAATTAACACCGGGAATTTGAGATCGCGCCGCGCCAATTCGTTGACAATCAGTGGCATTTGCTTCGATGTGCTGACCAGCAAGGCGCTCAGGCCGATGGCGTCCGCGTGATATTCCTGCGCTTTTTCGATGATTGTGTTGGCCGGAACCTGCTTGCCCAGGTCATGCACGGTGTAGCCGTTATTGCTCAGGATCGTTTTGACCAGATTTTTGCCGATGTCATGCACATCGCC
>JBDTNB010000275.1:0-6310 GCA_039933955.1 Chloroflexota bacterium | reverse complement strand
TTTGGAAAACATTATCCCTGGCAGTTGTCCGGCGGGATGCAGCAGCGCGTCGCCATTGCGCGGGCGCTGGCCTTCGAACCGTCTTTGCTGTTGATGGACGAACCTTTTGGCGCGCTGGATGAATTCACCCGCGAACGCATGAACATGGAACTCCTGCGCATCTGGGATCGCACGGGCATCACCGTTGTCTTCGTGACCCACAGCATCCCGGAAGCCGTGTTCCTGTCCAAACGAGTCGTCGTGATGTCCCCACGTCCGGGGCGAATCACTAAAATGATCGACATCGACCTACCCTACCCGCGCGCCTTCGAAACCCGCGAACAACCGCGCTTTTTCGAGTTAGTCACCGATGTGCGCGAACACCTGCGCGAAGCACATGGATTTTGAGAGGAGTCCAGGGTTATGAGTGTCAGATTAATGCCGTATCTGCCTGAGGCGATTTTTTAATCTGAATCTTATAACTCAGCACTAAAATGTATGGTTGAAGCAACTTTAAAGCCGATAATCGAGACGAAACCCTGGTCGCGGCGGCTGCGTGAACAAATCCGGTATTACTTACCGACGATTTTGATCGCCGTCAGCGTGTTAGTGATCTGGGAATTGGCTGTGCGTCTGTTTAACATTCAACAGTTTCTACTGCCGCGCCCAACAGCCATCCTCGATGAACTCTTGGGCGAACTGCGGCAGGGCAGCCAATCCATCCTCGTCGAAGCGACTTTCGCGACTCTTTACGCGGCGATTGGCGGCTTTTTTGTAGGTTGTGGAGCAGGTGTGCTGGTGGCACTCATCACCGCGCGCTGGACAGTCATCAGTGAGGCGATGATGCCTTTCGCGATTGCGGCCAATTCGGTGCCGATCATCGCGTTTGCGCCCATTACCAATAACTGGTTTGGCCTGACCAACCCGGCTTCAAAAATGGCGATTGTGGCAGTGATTGTTTTCTTTCCAACCATGATTAATACCGTGCGCGGCCTGACTTTGGTCGAGCCGCGCCAACTTGAATTGATGGAGTCCTACGCCGCAAGCCCCTGGAAGGTCTTGCGGTCACTGCGTATTCCGAACGCTTTACCTTATATTTTTAGCGCGCTGCGAGTAGCGAGCGCGTTAAGTACCATTGGCGCGGTTGTGGCCGAATTTTTCGGCGGGCCGCGCGCGACGCTGGGTGTATTCATCACCCAGGAGGCAGCGGGGTTCAATTTCGCCCGCGCCTGGACCGGCATTATTATGGCGTCGCTGATCGGGATTTTTTTTTACGTGGTAGTGCTGTTGGTAGAGCGTTGGGTGATGCCCTGGCATGTCTCGTTCCGCGAGACTTCCTGAATCACGGGACTCATTTTTACACCTCGACCAACTGATTGTTTATCTACATATTGAGGAGGGACAGATGTCCAAGAGTAAGATTGCATTGCTGTTACTTATATTGACACTTATTGTCTCCGCGTGCGGGAGTGGGGCTGCCACGCCCACCAAGCCAGCGGCAACCAAAGCCCCAACCGTCGAGGCAACCACCGAAGCGACTGAAGCAATGGTCGAATCGGCGACGGAAGAAGCCACCGCTGAAATGACCGAATCGGGTATGGAAGCTACGGCTGAAATGACCGAGTCGCCCATGGAAGCCACCGCTGAAATGACCGAGATGGCGACTGAAGAACCCATGATGGAAGCTACGGCTGAAATGACCGAAGCGCCCATGGAAGCCACCGCTGAAATGACCGCAGCCATGATGGAATCGACGGCTGAAATGACAGCCGAAATGACCGAAGTCGCGATGGCTGCGACGGAAAAACCAACCGAAGCGCCGACTGCAAAGCCGACGGAAAAACCAACCGAAGTCGCGATGGTTGAGGCCACCACAGAGATGACAATGGAAGCCACCGCAGAAATGACCGCGATGGCCGAAATGACTTCTGAAGCCACAATGGAAGCCACCATCGAGCCGACAGCCGTCCCGATGGAAGCCACCGCCGAAATGACAATGGAAGCCACATCTGAGGCGACTTCGGAAGCTATGGCAGGCGGACTGATCCCGATCAAGCTGCAACTACAATGGGTCGCCCAATCGCAGTTTGCCGGTTACTATGCCGCCGTCAGCCAGGGTTACTATAAAGACGAGGGCCTGGATGTGACCATCCTCGAAGGCGCAGTCGATATTGTCCCACAGACCGTCGTCGCATCCGGCGGCGCACAGTTCGGTATCGCCTGGGTTCCGAAAATGCTGGCCTCGCGTGAACAAGGCGCAGACCTCGTGGACATCGCCCAGGTCTTCCAACGCAGCGGTACGCTCGAAGTATCGTTCAAGGACAAGGGCATCGAAAGTGTAGCTGACCTCAAGGGTATGAAAGTCGGAACCTGGGGCTTCGGCAATGAGCATGAACTTTACGCAGCCCTGCGCGGCGAAAAGATTGACCCCAATAATCCGCAGGACGTGACCATTGTCCAGCAGCCGTTCGATATGTCGGTGCTGCTCAACGGCGAAGTCGATGCCGCTGAAGCCATGACCTATAATGAATATGCCCAGGTGTTGGAACAGACCAACCCGGCGACTGGCAAGCTGTACACACCCGACGAACTCAACGTCATCAACTTCAACGATGTTGGCACGGCCATGCTCCAGGATCAGATTTTCAGCACCGAAACCTGGCTGAAGGGCACGACCAGCGGCATGTCGAATGAAGACATCGCCGTGAAGTTCATCAAGGCCTCGCTCAAGGGCTGGATTTATGCCCGTGACCACTTCAACGAAGCGGTGGACATTGTGCTCTCCAACGGCCCGACACTGGGCAAGGGTCACATGGCCTGGCAGTTGAATGAAATCAACAAGCTGATTTGGCCGTCACCCGATGGCATCGGCGTCATGGACAAAGCCCTGTATGACCAGACCGTGAAGGTTGCGCTGGCGGGCGAAGTCATCACCAAAGAACCCGATGCGGGCGCGTACCGCACCGATCTGGCACAAAAGGCTGTTGACGAACTCAAGGCCGATGGTGTCGATGTGACCGGCGCAGACTGGAAAGCCGAGACCGTCGAGATCACCAAAGGCGGCGAATAGTCGTTAGCCGTTAGTAGGGACACGACATGTCGTGTCCCTACATGAAGCCTCGATCTGAAAATGGTCGAGGCTTTTTTATTAAGTTCAGAGTGCAGAGTAGGGACACGACATTCGCTGCGCTCGTGTCCGCGATTTTGAAAAGTGATCCCAAAAAAGGAGCATAAAAAGGCTGAAATTTTTTGGATGTTCCGGCTGTTTTCCAAAAGCGGAGGGGCTTTGGTGGTGGATAAGGGAAACTTCCAAAACGGGAAATGCGATGTCCGAACCAGCCTGATTTTCGGACAAGTTGTCGGCGGGATGTGTCCGGCAGAGGGCTGATGGACGCGCCGCGCCGCCAATACGGGAAAGGTTGTCCGGCACGGCAATTTCGGCTATTTGCCGTCGAGAGGGGTAGCCGACGACGACAAGTGAGGGAAATTTCCGCACATTGATTTGATAACCCCTGCTGCCGCCATACTCGCTGCATAACACCTTCCAATAACGTGATTGGTAGGACTACGTTAAGTGGTGGGAGTGGGTTCTCCAGTCATTCTCGCCTTGCGCCGCCAGACGCTAAAGCATCCGGCTGCCGAAGTGCCAAGCCCACTAAAGGGGCTATAAAGATCAAGATAGCTTTTTACAGTGCAATTGACCAGCGAAAACATTAGCTTAATCTCACCCACCGTTTAGTGCGGTGCTACCTGCTGATTTTGGGAGATGTATTATAGCACAAAAGTTCTAAAAAGTCAATCCAGAATCTGATTATTCTTCTGCCTCATCGGGTTCGGGGCTTTTTATTCACTAAGAATGTATTCAACAAGCAACAGGTTATCGTCTGGCAGCCCAGGTTCTTCATAGGGATAAATCCTCAGCTATCTTGAATATCCCCAGCCAGTGAATCTGTATTTCATTTCCTTCTGTGTACACTAACGAACATTATCGCGTTAATGGGAATAGAAACTATAGTAGAATAAAGTAAGTTGACATACACACATACATTACAGTGGTGGGGATTATTTCGCCAAATAAACTTTTTTGAGAAGTAGGTTATGAGATACTTTTCTTTCATCACTCATGCTCCCTCATTCGCAGATGAAGATAAACGCCGCATCGCCACAATCCTCCACTTTATTTTGATTGTCACCACGATTGCCAATATCGCGACCATTCTAGTCAGACCATTTTTGTTGGCTGGTCAAGCACTTGGGCCGGTAAGCGCCAATATCGTCATTCTGCTGTTGCAAATCGCTCTCTTTGTCCTCATGCGGAAAGGGTACGTGCGCCTTGCCGGATTCACACTGACTTTGTTCATATGGACGCTTCTTTCGCTCGAAGCCTACGCCAACAACGGCATTTTGAATCCGTTCTTTTGTATACAAACCATTGTCATCGTGATAGCTGCCCTGCTGATAAACGAGTGGGCGGCATTAGGGTTCGCCGTGTTGAGCAGTGTGTTCGGGCTATGGCTGGTGCAACTCGCCGACGCTGGAAAATATGTCGGCGCGGTTGGAGCCATTACGACCCAGGTCACCTGGATGAGTGATACGACAGCCTTTGTGCTCACCGCCCTGCTATTCTATATGAGGATTCGGTCAATTCGTGAAGTGGAAAAACGGATAGTCGAACAGGGACGCAGCCGACAGCACAGCGACGAACGTTATCGTTCCCTGGTCGAGAATGCCCCCGATACCATTTTTACGCTGGATCGAAACCACAAGATTACTTATATGAACCGGTCAACGATGGCGTCCGTAGAAACACTCATCGGACAATCAGTTTATGATTTTCTACACCCGAATTCACGGGACGCCTATCGTGCAGCCGTAAACCGGGTACTCGAATTAGGAAGCACCGAACAAATCGAAGTCCAGAACCTGAGACCAGGCGAGCAGTCAGCCTGGTATGCTATTCGCTTTGCACCTGTCTACGAGGACGGACAGGTGGTCGAAGTCACCGCCATTTCCACAAATATCACTGAACAAAAGCATGTCCAAGAAGCCCTACGCGCTTCGGAAGAACAATACCGCCAGCTTTTTGAGGCCAATCCCCATCCGATGTTTGTGGTTAATCTCGAAGCAGGCAAATTTCTGGCAGTCAATGATGCGGCAGTCAACCAGTACGGTTACAGTCGTGAAGAATTTTTGACCATGATCGTCACCGCCCTCCGCGTGGAAGAGGCTTCCACCATCATGAAACAAGCCGATGACTTACGCCAACAGGAGCCGAGCCATCAGAGCGGCGGGATCGTTCAGCATCGTAAAAAGGATGGGTCGGTTATTTGGGTCGAAATGTCCTATCACCGCCTGAACTACAACGGACACGATGCGGTAGTCAGCGCCGCCCATGATCTGACCAAACGGCTGCAAGTCGAGGAAGCCTTGCGCGCTTCCGAAGAACAGTACCGCCAACTTTTTGAGGACAATCCACACCCCATGTTTGTGTCGGACGCCGAGACACGCGAAATGTTAGGCGTCAATGACGCCGCGCTTGCCATGTATGGATACAGCCGCGAAGAATTCGTGGGCATGAAAACAGTTAGCCTTTTACATCCCGACGACTATCGGGGCGCGACGGAACGTCTGCAACGATCCAAACGGGAAAATTTGCCCTTTATTCCGTCTACCATCAATCGCTTTATTAAAAAAGATGGTTCGGTCATCTCGGTTGAAGCAGTGGGGCATCAATTGAGCTATCAAGGCCGTAAAGCCATCCTGACCGTCGCCTATGACCTGACCGAACGGCTGAAAGTCGAAGATGCGCTGCGAGAAAGCGAGGCGCGGCTCAGGGCGAGAATCGAGTCGGCGATGGACGCCATCATCACGATCGACGAGAGCCAGCAAATCGTGCAGTTTAATCCTGCTGCCGAGAAGATGTTCCAGGTTTCGGCAGACGACATCATCGGCCAACCGATTATTAAACTCATTCCAGAGCGCTTCAGACCTATACATGGCGACCATATCCGAGCTTTTGGAGAAGCCGGCGTGACCAACCGTCGTATGGGTGCATTGGGGGCGATCAGCGGCTTGCGGGCGAACGGCGAGGAATTTCCTATCGAAGCCTCGATTTCCCAGTTTGATGTGGGTACGGGGAAATTTTACTCCGTCATCCTGCGCGACATCACCGAGCGTTTAAGGGCAGAACAAGCGCTGCGAGAAAGCGAGGCGCGGCTGAAGGCGCGAATCGAGTCGGCGATGGATGCCATTATCACCATCGACGAGAGCCAGCACATCGTGCAGTTTAATCCTGCTGCCGAGAAGATGTTCCAGGTTTCGGCAGACGACA
>JBDTNB010000274.1:0-6341 GCA_039933955.1 Chloroflexota bacterium | reverse complement strand
ATGAACTATCTCTGGCGCAGGTGCAGCGTTCCATGCTGCTGCGCTCGATCTATCTGCTGGTCGCGCCGGTCATGCTGCTGTTCGCGGTGCTGGCGTGCGGGACTCTTGTGACCGATACCGCTTCCTACACCTGCCCAACCCGTGTGCCACAGGCAACAGCGACGACGCTGGCAGGTACGCCACAACCTACTTTGCCACCACCGCCGACACCCTACAGCATCACCCCGCCGCAGGATTTTTACGTCGGGGATGCCGTCTTGGTCGGGCAGTCCAGTGCGCCGCTGCGTCTGCGGTTTCGTTTACAAAACATACAGGTTCAGCCTGCTGGATCGCGCAATCTGGTGACGTGGCGGTTGGAAGTCCGCAATCTGGGCAGCGTGACTTACGAAACCATCCCCGTCGCGCTGATGGTTATTACCCGTATCACCACTGCCAATGGGGAACAGACCGGAACATGGCAGACCTCCGAAGTGGCGATGGCGGCGGCAGGCTTCACCACTGAAAACTATGACCCGCTGCCACCCGGTTCGACGCGCGTCTATCGCTTGGCGACATATATTCCCGCTGGAAGTGTGCGTCAGTTCGCTTATCTGCTGGATGGCGACGGTGGCAACCGCATCACCTGGGTCAATGCGGCTAATCCGTACTGCTCCGGCGATGTCGCCGATTAGAGGAAAGGAGCAACCATGCCTGATTTTGCACGGATGATTGATGAACTGTTCTACAGCGTGATCGTCCTGATTGCCGGGGTTCACTGGAGTTTGCAAGAAGCCGTGTTGATGGCGGGCTATACCATCAAACTGGTGAATCAGTGGCTCATCGAAAATGCCTTCATGCCGATCATCGCCCAGACCAACAACAGTCTGAGCCTTGCCATCGGTGTGGTGTTTGTCGTCGCGCTGCTGGTGCTGGGGATCACCTACCTGCTGGCGGCCTTCATCCGCCTGGATGTCGTCGCGCCCCGCAGCGCCATCATGTGGTATGTGGCGGGGGTGCTATTTTTCACCATTGGACCCAGTTTCTATCAGGGCATGAACACCTTCCGCATGAATATCAGTCAGTTGATGTATCTGAGTGTACTTCAGGGCTTGGACGATAATGCTGGAGATTTCTCGTCGCTGGCGCAGGTCAATTCCAACGATCTGGGTCTAGGACCACTCTGTGACCAGTTCGACGTTTACCTGCCCGGCGCAACCGGACCCGGACCGATTGACGGGCTTGACATTGCGATGGCGTATCTACGCGGTCATGCGCAGGATGTGATGGGGTATCCGCAACCCGTGTATTCCCCCGGCTGCGGCATCTATCTGCAAAATCCCAATCCCTCAACCTGGGCGGGTGCAGGCGGTACATCGGTTGTCCCGATGGACTGGAATATGGAAGGCAACTACTTCGACCACAATGTCTCGCCCATTACCTGGGATGGGGTCGAAGATAGCGTCCGTGACCGCGCCGTGTCGATGGCAGGCTCATCGCAGCAGCGAGGGCTGACGGCGTGGCCGCTTTTGCTGTTTGGGCTGGTCGAGCAGATCGTGCATCTGCTCATCACCATTGCCATGGGCATCACCTTTGTCTCGTTTGGCGTGGCGATCCTGTTTGCCTTCTTCAAACGCACCGAGAGTATCGCCCACAGCATCATCAATCAGTGGATTGAACTGATTGTCCAGACCACGATTATCGCCCTGATTCAGGCGCTGGTGATCGGCTTCTTTCTGGCAGGCGCGGCAACGGGCAGCGCCGCCGCCATTATCGGCATCGGCTTGATCTGCCTGGTTTTCATTGTGATTACCATGTGGTCAGGCATCAAAGCTGTCTGGAACAGCTTCAACCGTCTGTTCAATGCAATGGGTCAGGTCTCAGGTAGTGTCCTGTTGTCACCTGGTTCGGTCACATCGGCTGCCGTGACCGGAGCAACTGCTGCTGCAACGGGCGGTGCTTCCCTGATGACCAGCATGGGATCGAATGCGCTGGCAGGGATGAACGCGCTGAACAATGGCGCAACCACTGCTCAGACGGCGGGGTTGATGTTCGGCGGGTTTGGCAGTTTGAGCGGCGCGGCACGAACGCTCACGCATCTGCCGGGTTTACGTGGCACAGCGCTGGGCGACGCTGCCGAGCAGTTCACTGAAGGCGCATCAACGCGGCAGGTGGCACGGAACATTCCCGTCATCGGGCGGGCGGCTGCACCACTGGTTGGGGCGGCACTGCTGAGTGATCGTGATCCGGCTAAAGCCGAGTATGACGACTACGGGCGGCTGGTGTCGCGTCCGATGCTGGTTCCGGCAGTCGGTGAGGCACTCGAAGGCTGGACGCTGCCGAAGGATGCCAAACGCAAGCGTGGCGCACGTCCGCAGAACGATGCCGACTGGTTTGAAGACGAAAACGGCGAGATGGTTTCCAGCTTCACCCCTGCCCGAGCGCGGCGCACCGGCATATTCACGCCTGTCTCGTCTGTACCAATGAATGAAGGTGGTGAGGATAAGACCGATGCTCGACGGAGACAGGACAAGAGCGATTACGCGGCGGAGATGAACAGCGAGGAGATGGAGCAGCACGTCTCAGACGCGCTGAAAGCCTCCACTGGCACGCACTCGACACTGGGGGCGATGATGGAAAAGGATGGCAAGTCCGATATGAGCCGCTTCGACCAGGTAGCGGCACGGCTGGAACAGAGTGCTGAGGCGCTGGCAAATGTTGCCCGCCTGCAAATGCAGGTCATGTTAGGGCAGTTAAAAGTGTCGGGCGGTGGGGATGTTGCGGGTGTGATGGGCGATGTCATCCGAGGAATGCAAACCGAGCGCGTCCAGAACGGGCAGCCCGCCGCTGGCGGTGTTGACCATCTGACCGTGGCGGATCGTATGGCACGGGCGATGGGGGTGATGCCGGTTGGCGGTGAAAAACCGCCGGTGCAGGAAGATGTGTCACGCTTTGGCTTGTTCGCGGATCAGGCACTGCGGACCGGGATTTCCGGCAATCAGGCGGAACAGGTTGTCCGTGAGGTCAAATCGTCGCCGGATGGCCGATTAACTAACGAGACACGGACGGCACTGGTAGAGCAGGTACGGTCTGACGGCAATATGTCCTACGATACTGCCCGTGAGGAAGTTAATCGACTGGAACACAGCGCTCAGATGCTCCCGAATGAAATCACTGCCTTTGGCATGATGGCAGTGCCACAGACGGCTGTTCAGCCGATTATCCAACCACAGATTGACGTGGAACCAGAGATTACCGTCGAACCACAGGTCGATGTCACCGTTGAAGCAGCGCCTAACAACGAAGATGCCGCCTACACCGAAGCCATGCGGAAGCAATCCGCTCTCGGCGGCAGTGGTAGTGTGATTGGAGGCAGTTCCTAATGGAGACTCTGGGCTATCATTCGATTGAAGCACTGCGCGGGTTATCCCTGAGTGAGCTTCATGCGCTCTGGGAACTCGTCCCTACGGATCGCCAGCGTGCCTACAAAGCCGCCTACGAACGCGAAGTCCGCACGGCGGGTGCTGTCGGATCGGACGAACTGGAACGGCAAGTCGCCACAGAACTGCTCAAACGCTATGACGAAGCGGCGCTTGTGCCGGTGGGATCGCGCTGGGCGCGTACCCCCGGTAGAGTGCAGGAAGCGGCGCAACAGAACGTGGTGCTGGATGCACCGGAGAATGAAGTTAAACCCACCTCTGGCAAGCCCTCTCCAAAGGTGATGCTGGGAGTAGGGCTTGCAGCGCTGTTGTTCTTCGGCTTCATGTTTACCCGTTTACTGGATGGGCGCTCCACCTCTGAGGTCGAGGCGACACCGGAGGTCAGTCCCACGCCGACCCCACTGGTCAGTCCGACCCCCACGCCGCTGGCGCTGGAAGCGCAGGACGATGTGATTCAGGGCGGCGACAGCGGACGCGAAGTCGCCTACCCGGTCAATTTACAGGTCATTTTGCCGGAGGGCGATGCGCCGCGTGTCTGGGTGGTGCAGCGCCGCCGGGTACAGGCATCCGAATGGCGTTTCGACCTCAATCCTGATACGGCATCTTTTGTGAACGGCATGTCGGTGCGTCCGGTGATTGGCATCCCCTGGTCGGAGGAGAACGAGTCTTACTTCGACGACATTGGCGCAGGAGCATCCTTCCTGCTGACCATGAACACGGGTGCGGTGCTGCGCTTTGAGTTTGATGATCGGCGCGAAGTCCGCCGCAGTGAGACGAGTATTTTCCGGCAGGTCAGTCCGGGGTTAGTGCTGCTGCTAATTGGCGAAACGGACGACGATGGACTGCCAACGGCGACGCGCACACTGGTCACGGCGACCTATCCACCGGAACAGGAACTCTCCCGCGATGGGCAGATCATCGGCATGGATATCACCCTTCAGGAAGGTAGTGTTGGCGAGACACTGACGCTGGGCGATGCGTCAATCACCTTGCAGGGCGCACTACTCATCACTGACCAACCCGATTTACCCACTGATAGTCAGTACCTGCTGTTGAATTACGAGGTTTTAGCGGGCGCGGAGGTACTGGATACCACCACCTGGCGGGTGGAATTTGTGGATGCCGGTGGACAGATTTACACACTGGGCAGCGCCGCCCTGAGCTATACCGATTTTGACGCACTGCCGCTGGAAATCCCGGCGCTGTCTGCGCTCTCGGCTTCGGTGGGCTACATCGTGCCCGATACCCTGCAAGGCGGCAGGTGGATCGTCACCGATACCGCTGGAAACGGCGTGTCCTTCACCCTCGCATTTGCCACTGAGCCGCTCGATCTGCGCTACGACGGGGTAGATGTGCGGCTGGTGAGTGTGACCTATGTGGAAGGACAGATCACCACCCATCTGCGGATTTACAACGGACGCACTGAAACGCTGCACTTCACGCAGGATGACATCTGGCTGGCACTGGGTTATGCGCCTGAGCCACCCGGACCGCGCAACCCCGCCGAAGGTTTAACACCCTTCGATTTGCTGCCGGAACAGGCAGTTGATTTGACACTGATCTGGTACTGGGGTAGCGAACCCTACGCCAGTATGGGTGTGGGTGAGTATCGTTTTGCCATTCAACTGACACGCGGATCTTAACTTAAACACGGATGGGCTGAATGACCTTCAGCCCATCTTCCCCGCCTGTTCCCCACATTTTTGTAATTTTAACGGGCGATTTGTCAAAACTGACGGGCTAAAAGTGTAATCCTACAGCGGTTTAGAGTCCCCACTTTGATACGCTGAGTTCAGCCGGTGCGGGCGAAGATTTCGTGCCAGATGACCTCAACCCGCAGGTAGTGGCGTAGGCGACCCCCTCATTCGTCATGGCGCACGCACTCCTCGCATCGGCTGCCTTTTCTGTTTATCTGTAGCTGAGTGAGGAGCTTCTCGCTTGAACCTTTCCGATTTTGTCCAACAGTTGTTCAACGACATTCGGGATACGGCGCAGTTGATCGCGCCTATCGCAGCCGTCATCGGGTTTCTGGGGCTGGGTTTGCTTTACATGGGCAGCTCATGGCCGATTATTGGGGACTGGAAGAAGGACAATCCTAAAGCCGCCAATCAGGTGGTCATCGGGCTGCTCTTCGTCATCTTTGCCTCCAGCGTCACGACCCTCATCACGTTCGGCGCTCCCTAACCCCATCCCACACGCAGCGCGAGGCGCGAATGCGCTTCGCGCCTTTTCTCTATGAAAGGAACGGCATGGCTGCTGATTTCAAATCGCATGTGCTGCTGCGGGATGAGAAGGGCTTCTTCGGCATTCCGTTCAAACGCCTGCTGTTGGCAGGTGTCGGCGGTGGCTTAACTTACACCCTTTGCAATATTGCCCTGCCCAACTGGTCCATTCCGGCAGGGGTGGTGTTTGCCATTTTTGTGCTGGTGATGACCGGGACACGCGGCGGACTTCCGCTGTGGCAGCGCCTCATCTATCAGGTGCGCGGGACGCTGCTGCTGGCGGCGGCGCGTGACACGCAGGGTCTGTTTGGCAGTCTGGCGAAATCGCTGGAACTGCCCATCGAACTGGTGAAGCTGGATGCGGCGGTGGTGTTTGCGCCTGCCCAACCGAATTACGACATCGACATGCGCGAATGGGTGACGTTTGCCCGTGCTGCTGAAGCGGATCGGGACGATGGGCTGGTGTTCGTGGATGCCCCGATGACGGAGGTGATCCGCTGATGAGTACCGTTCGCACTTTCCTGATCGAACCCTTTGACATCATGCTGCACGCCACCGAAGACGGGGTGCAGTCTTTGCAGGCACGGTTTTCAACGTGGCTGCGAACGCTGCGCGAACCGGCACGCTTCGTGTGCTGGCAGATGCCTGCCACGCTGAATGACAAAATCAGCAGCCTGAGCCGCAAGGCGCAGGAAGTGGATGA
>JBDTNB010000273.1:0-6467 GCA_039933955.1 Chloroflexota bacterium | reverse complement strand
CGCTGGTCGGGCTGGTGGCGGTATTGATCGCTTATTTCTGGGTACACAAACCGTTCGATCCGGCTTTGCTGGGATCGTTGGGCGGGGCGGCTGTGGATATTTTCGCGGCGGTTTCGATTGCCAGCATCGCCGGTGGATTAGGACAGCGGCTGCTTTCCCGTATTGATGCGGGCATTTTGTCGCGCGCAGAACGGGTCGCGCTGGAAGGCGCGCTTGGTTTAGGTGTGGTCGGAGGGCTGGCGCTGCTGTTGGGATTAATCGGCCTGTATAAAGGGCTGGTTTTCTGGCTGCTGTTGATCGTTCTGGCGGTGGTCAGCTTTCGCGGTTTAATAAGCTGGCTGCGCGATATTTTGGCGATCATCCGCCGCGCCTTTTCGCCGGATGCCGGTTGGTCACGCTTTTTGGCGATCATCACCCTGTTTTTTCTATTCACCGCATTGCTGCACGCCCTCGCACCGCCCACCGCTTTTGACTCGATTAATTATCATCTGGTCGGCCCCTCGCGCTATCTGGATGCCGGACACATCGCCGCCCAACCCGATAATCATTTCCTGGGTTTCCCGCAGGGGATGGAAATTTTGTACGGTGTAGCGATGGGCTTATTTGGCCGCGATACCGCTGCCGCGCCGCTGCACTGGATGATCGGCACTCTGGGTTTATTGGCGGTGGCTGGATTGGTGCGGCGTTTCAGCAATGTCGTCACGGCGTGGCTGGCGCTGACGCTGCTGGTCGGCGCGTTTAGCATCTGGTCGCTGTTCGGTTGGCCGTATATTGATCTCGGCGTGATGACTTACGGCGCGGTCGCCCTCGTCGCGGCAGTTCAGTGGCGGGAAAGCCTCAACAAAAAATCTTCTGATGACGAAGTTTCTTCCCAAGACAATCGTATTGCTCCCCCTCTCCGTGTACGGGGAGGGGGCTGGGGGGAGGGGTTCCGTTGGCTGATTTTGATGGGCGTCTTTGGCGGCTTGGCGCTGGGTGTCAAATACACGGCGGGCGGACTGCTGCTCGGATTAGGCTTTTTTGTCTTCATGAGCGCACCGCGACAGATCATCCGCAACGGTCTGATTCTGGGCGTGGCGGCGCTGGTCGCCTTTTTGCCCTGGGCGATCAAGGGACTGCTGCTGTATCAAAATCCAGTCTACCCCTTCATTTTTGGCGGCCTGAGTTGGGATGCAATGCGTGCGAATACTTTCAGCACTACTGGAACCGGTTTGCTCAGTTCTGGTGCGTGGCAGATTCCGATTTTGCCACTGGCTGCGACGGTTTTGGGTGTCGAGAAGGGCGATGGTTTCAGCTTCACGGCTGGCCCCTGGCTGCTGACCGCACCGCTGCTGTTACTGCTCGGTTGGCGCTGGCTCGATGATCGTGCGCGCGGGTTAGGGCGAGTTTGCCTGCTTATCGGCTTACCTATGCTCATTTTTTGGGTAGTAATGGCGGCTTTGAGCAGCATCGGCGTGCAAACCCGCTTGATGATGATGGCGATGCCGGTAGCGGCGGTCTTGGGCGCGCTCGGTTTTTACAGTCTGTCACGCTGGCCGCGCAAACCGCTGAATGTGTATTTTATTGCGCAGGCGTTGGTGACTTTGACGCTGATTTTCACGCTCATCGACGTGATCCGTGACACCGTGCGGATGCAGGTTTTGCCGGTTTTGACCGCCAACCTCAGCCGCGATAATTATCTCGACGATAACCTGGGCGTGTATAGCAATGCCATGCGCCAGCTTGCCACATTGCCGGATGGCTCAACCGTGCGCTTTATGTGGGAACCGCGCGCCTATTACTGTCCCAAAACCGTGACCTGCCTCCCTGACATCCTGTTTGATTATTGGCCTCATGCCCTGCGTGTGGAAAAGAAAACGCCCGACGAGGTTTTTCAGTCCTGGAAAGACGCGGGCAACGATTACCTGCTGGTGTTCGATTTAGGCTACCAGTTCAACGCGAAGGACAGCCGCTTCCTCGACGAGAATCCGCTGTTCCCCGATGCCCTCGAACGCTGGATGACTCCCGTTTGGAGCGATGGTGTCGGCGGCTATACGCTTTATAAGTGGAAAGAGTAAATATCTGTCGCGGAAAACAATCGGCTTGTAGGGACGCTATAATGTGATTTCAGTTTTAGATACGGAGATATGTGCCATCTGATCCCCCCTCTCTGCGAAGCGGGGAGGGGGCCAGGGGGAGGGGATTTGAATTTCCTTTCTAACCGACTTCAAACCCGGTGAATTGCCCATAGGTTGAGGTTGTGTTACTATTCACAACTGGGGCGAAGATGGGGGAAGTAGCGAAAACGAGGGATTATGCAGCGCCGAGGATCAGTCATTTTTATCATCCTCAACGTGATTGTGACGGCTGCCGTCGCCTTCATCGTGGTGAATGTTTTCGCCAATCAGAGTCCAACAACCTCGCCTGTACAGGTGGTGACGGTGGAAATCAAAATCACCAATACGCCGGATGCCAATTCGACTCCGCGTGTGGTGATTATCACTGCGACCCCGCTCCCCGGAACGCCCGGAAGCGTCACACTCCCTAATGGTTTAATTCAAACCCCGGACGCGCAAACCGCTGCATTGATTACGGCCCAACCGCTGCCGGAAGGCGACACAAATTTGCAGGGTACAGCAACCGCGCTGCCGCCCAATTGCATTTTGCATGTTCTGCAATCCGGGGATACACCTTTTGGCGTCGCAGCGCAGTATGGCGCGGATGGTCAAAAGCTAATGGATGTCAACGGCCTGAATGATGAAACCGCTGCGCTGCTGCAAATCGGCGATGTGCTGATTGTGCCGCTGGAAGGTTGTTCGCTGACCGCCCAGGACATCGCCAGCGCAACCCCGACGACGGAAGGACAGGCTTCCATTTCAGACACGGGTTCTGAGGCAACTTCCGAAGCGACGGCTGAAGCGACGATCCGTCCGACTTTGACGCTGCCGCCCACCGCCGCCAGCGCCCAGGTACAGATTGTGCAGGTCGTTTCGCCCGGTGATGTGACCGCCGAGGGCATCGTGATCCGTAATAACGGCGAGTCCATCAACATCAAAGATTGGACACTGAGCGACTCGAATGGCAATATTTATACCTTCAGCGAACGCTTATTGTTCTCGAATGCGTCGATCACCTTGTTCACGCGCACCGGTCAGGATACGGCCATCGTCGCTTTCTGGAACCGCAATACACCGGTATTCACCGATCCAGGCAATGTGCTAACCCTCACTGATAAAAATGGGGTCGTACAATCGACCTATCGCGTTCCAACATCACAACCGTTACCATAATACACGTTGCCTGATTGTAGGGGCTTGTCGCCGACACGCCCTTACCAAATAAAAATTACATCCCCTTTTTGACAAATGCTTTTTTGAAATCGGCGCAGTATCGTGCGCCCTTTTGACCACCGAGAATATTAAGGAGTGCGTTGCGTGAACGATTGGGGAACGTATATTGACCGGCAAATCCGCAAGGCGATGGAAGATGGCGACTTCGATAATCTGCCGGGGATGGGCAAGCCGCTCGACTTGCAGGAAAATGAAAACACGCCCGAAGAACTGCGAATGGCCTATAAAATACTCCGCGAGAATGACCTCGCGCCCGACTGGATTATGCAGGGACAGAGTTTGGATCATAGCGCTGAGAACATTCTGAAACGCCTGCGGCAGGCTGCGGATGCCTATCATGCGGCTCTCAACGCGCCGGATGCTACCGGGGCAACCCGCGCGGCGGCGGCCCGATCCTGGCAAACCGTTCAAGCCAAATTGACAGCCTCAACCGCCAAGTTAAACCAGGAAATCGGCGTTTATAATTTGAAAGTTCCGTCGGGGGTGACGCACAAGCGCCTGCTGAATCTTCAACGTGAAATCGGACTCGTGATGGGTGAGCGTTAGTAAACGAAGAAGGCGCTGGCATAGTATCCAGCGCCTTTTGATCGCATCAATTGAGCCGTGAACTGGCTTTTGGCATGGTAGCTAAAAGCTAATGGCTATCCGCTAATTAAAGCCTTCTTTATTATCGGCGGGTTTGGTTTCAGTCTTGTCTTTGCCGCCTTCTTGCAGACCTTTACGGAAGTTGGCAACCGCGCTGCCCAACTCGCCGCCAATTTTCGATACACGACCAACGCCGAAGAGCAGAATCACGATCACCAGAATAATGATGAGTTCAGTTGGGCCAAGGCTCACGATGTTATCTCCTCACGAAAATCTATTTTGCTCATTATAACACCTGAAAACGCAAATGGGATTGCAACATGAAAATGTTCTCATCTGCTGCTGCATCCGTCAGTGCTTTTGAAGTCCCCTCGCCACTTCCTAGAGAGGGGATTTAAGGGTGAGGGGGAAATGTACAAATGTTCGATTTTTGGCAAATTTTGTGTTGTTATTAGGGTTCAGAAATGCTAGACTCATAGGTGGAGGATTTCCGCGTGCCTAAACAAGCCCTGTATCTAAAATGGCGGCCTACCACGTTTGACGATATGGTCGGCCAGGAACATATCACCCGGACGCTGCGTAATTCACTCAAGTCCGGGCGCATCCGTCACGCCTACCTGTTCAGCGGGCCGCGCGGGACGGGCAAAACCACGTCCGCGCGTTTGCTGGCGAAGGCCATCAACTGCCACGACCCCAACCCGGAGAACCGTCCCTGTGATGTGTGCTCGGCCTGTGTGGCGGTCAATGAAGGCCGTTATCTTGATCTGATCGAAATCGACGCGGCCTCGCATACTGGCGTGGACGACGTGCGTGATTTGCGCGACAAAATTGCCTTCTCTCCCGGCGAGGGACAGTACAAAGTCTATATCATCGATGAAGTGCATCGCTTCAGCGGCAGCGCCTTCGACGCGCTCCTCAAAACGCTGGAAGAACCGCCGAATCATGCGATTTTTATCCTGGCGACCACCGAAATCGACAAAGTGCCAGCGACCATTAAAAGCCGCTGCCTGCCGTTTGAATTCCGTCTGTTCACCATGCATGAGGTCGCAGACCGTTTGCAGAAAATCGCCGATTCGGAAGGCTTACAAATCGAGCGCGGCGCATTAGAGATGGTCGCCCGCAATGGCCGGGGCAGTATGCGCGACAGCGTGAGCTTGCTCGACCAGATTGTGTCCGACCCTGAAGAAGTGATTACGGTTGAATTGGTACAGCGCATTTTGGGGACAGCCAGCATCGGCGCGGTCAAAGACCTTGTGCAGGCTGTGATCGACCAGGACAGCGCGGGTGGTTTGCATCTCATCAATCAGGCGCTCGACTCCGGTTCTGATCCGCGCCAGTTTGCCGAGCAGGTGGTTGAACATCTGCGAGCCGTTTTGTTAGCGCAAACTGCCAGCGTCGATTTGGTCGAAGCGACGGACGAAGAACGTGCCCTCTACGCCGATCAAGCCGAGTCGATTGAACGTGGACGTTTGCTCAAGGCGATCCGCGCCTTTAATGACGCCGTCAGTCAGGGTCGCAGCGGATGGCAGCCGCAGTTGGGGCTGGAATTGGCGCTCATGGAATCGCTCAAAGTTGAAGAAATTCAGCCTCAATGGACTACCCAGCAGTCAGCACCGCCACTTCCCACGAGTACAACAAAATCAGATCAATTAACATCTTTACCACCGATTGAATCGACTCCTCCCGGCACACCACCGGTGATCCCGCTGCAAACTATCCGCGACAAGTGGAATGATATGCTGCGGACGCTGGGGCGGCTGAACAAAACTGGCCCGGACTTGGTTCAGTATTTTCGCCCGATAAAGGTGGACGGTAATCAGGTGATTCTGGCTACCGATAACGAGTTGTATTTTGATCGCCTGAATGTCCCGACCAAGCTGGATTTGGTGGAAAAATCGCTGACAGCGGTGCATAAACTGCCGCTGAAGGTGAAAGTGATTATCGCCAGGGGTGGTGATAGCAATAATGGTGGCGCAACTCCCGGTTCAGATGAGCCTGAACCGCCGCCAGTGGATTTTGACGATCCCTTGTTGGCGCTGGGACGCGAACTTGGCGCGGAAATCAAACCAGGCGACAGTGAACCGAATGAATAATTGAACCACCGAGACACCGAGATAACAGAGAGAATTTCTTGAAATTAAATCTCCGTGCTCTCGGTGTCTCGGTGATGAATATCTTTAGAATTTGCATGTCATATACAAAACAGGAGACACATAATGTCAAAGCGACGTGGCGGCGGATTTGGTGGCGGCGGCGGTGGCGGGATGCCCGGTGGAATGCAGGGCGGCATGGGCGGCATGATGAAGCAGCTCCAGAAGATGCAGGAAGACATGGCGACTGCCCAGGAACAATTGGCGAATGAAACCGTCGAAGTGTCGGTGGGCGGCGGCGCGGTCACAGTCCTCATTACCGGACACCAGCGGGTGCAGTCGGTCACAATCAAAAAAGAAATGATCGACACCAGCGACGACGAATGGCTGACTGATCTGCAAGATTTACTCACGCTGGCGATGAACCAGGCCGTCGAACGCAGCCAGACAATGGCCGCCGAAA
>JBDTNB010000272.1:0-6469 GCA_039933955.1 Chloroflexota bacterium | reverse complement strand
AATGCAGCGCAGCATGTTGATTTCATAGGTTTTGGCATAGCGTTCGCCGGGGCTGAAGCGGACTTCGTCGCTGTTTTCTGCCGCTTCCACCCAGATAGCATCCGCAGGGCACGCCGCCGCGCACAAGGCACAGCCGATGCATTTTTCCAGGCCATTGTCATAGCGCTTGAGTTCGTGCCGTCCCTTATAGCGTTCCGCAAAAGGGCGTAGCTGCTCCGGATATTCGATAGTGACCGGCTCTTCAAGCACGTGCCGGAATGTGGTCGCAAACCCTTTGATAATATTCATGTGTCCTAGCCGCCTTTCTGAGCCTTCTTCTCGCGGATTTTTGCGAGCATGGCTTCTTTGTCAAATTTAGCTTTGCCGCCTGCTGGTTTAGGCGCATCTCCCGCTGCCGGAGCTGCTTTTGCTACTGGCGTGGGTGCTGCTGCAACTGCTGCCGCCGGAGCGGACTGAACCGGCGCTTGTACAACCGCTGCTTGCGCGGCGGGCGCAACTGCCAGAGCGGTCTCTTGCTCTTCAGGCTTACCCCACTCTGCGATTTTTTCCAATTGGTCGATGCCAAAGTTCAGCAGTCCCATTGGGATGGCGATGAGCACGCCAACGGCTGTCAAAATGCCAAAGGCGATGCCGTGCCGTTCGCCGGTAATAATCGGATCAGTAGAAAGGTCTTCTTCATATTCACCTTCTGAGCCATCGCCCGAACGGCGCAGGAAGAAGTAGCCGCCAGCGATAATCACGACGAAGAAAATACCAGCCGCGATCATATAAGCGAAACTGCTCTGGAAAGTGTCGCCAACCACCAGTGAAATGGCTGTCCAACTCACCGCGATGAGCGCCAACGGCAGCAAAACCTTCCAGCCGAAGTGCATCAGACGGTCATAACGGATACGCGGCAGGGTTGCGCGAATCCAGATCATGAAAATCAACATGAGGACGACTTTGCCGATGAGCACCAGCGGCCCCAAGATCGGCACACTGTTCACGATACCGAAGCCATCCTGATAACCGCCAAAGTACAATGAGCACACGATCAGGCTGATCGCGATCATGCCCAGATATTCGGCCATCATGAACAGCGCAAATTTCATGCCGCTGTACTCGGTCATAAATCCGGCGGTGAGTTCTTGCTCGGCTTCCGGCAGGTCAAACGGCGCGCGGCTGATTTCTGCCAGCAGTGCCACGAACAACACACCTGCTGCCAGCGGATTCTGGAATATAAACCAATTCCAGATCATCGGCTGTGCGTGGGCAATATCGCCGATGCTCATGCTGCCGACGATCATGACCGGGACAGCCATCGTCAGACCCAGGCTGAGTTCGTAGCTAATCATCTGTGATGATGCGCGCAGACCGCCCAGCATGGCATATTTGTTGTTGCTCGACCAACCCGCCAGCACCAATCCATAGGTGCCGATGCTGGTGATCGCCAGCAGCCACAGGACGCCGACATTCGGATCAGCCAACGACAGGGGTATCTGATACCACTTGCCATCAAACCAGGGGATGAGCAAATCTGGCCCCAGCGGGATGACCGCCAGCACCACCAGCACTGGAACGGCTTTAATCATCGGCGAGATAAACCAGACGAACTTATAGGCTCCGGCTGGAACAATATCTTCTTTGGTGATGAGTTTTACAGCATCGGCGGCGGGTTGCAGCAAGCCCAGCGGCCCCACACGGTTCGGCCCGACGCGGCTCTGGAAGAAGGCGATGAATCGCCGTTCCAAAAGTGTCGTGTAGGCGAACCCGGTGATGACCACCAGCAGGACAATCGCCGAGAACAGAAATGCATGGGTCGTCGAGCACGCCGAGTCTTGCTGGCAGATGACAATGTTTTCCGGCGCGACCCGTGAATTCGGCTCAAAGACAAATTTCAAAATCGCGTCGCCCGCCCGGTAGATGATGCTGCTCTGGTTGCCGCCTTCCAGGATGTGGATCACATCAATCGCGACGACGGCGACCACGACCAGCACCACCAACCCGATAATCACCATGATCGGATTGATGCGGAAACCGCGCGAGGGCGGTGGTTTCAAAGTTGATTCAGCCATAGATTAAACCTCGTATACGCTCCATAGTTATCGCGTACATTTGTAGGGTGTTTCACCCTAATATCACCCACTTAGACCAACCAACGGTTAATCTGTCCCCCTCTCCACCGCGAAGCGTCCCTGTGGGATGCAATGGGGAGGGGTTAGGGGGTGGGGATAAATACTGCCTATATCTTCGCCACGCTGCCCGCGCTGATGACCAGCGGCACAACTTCATCGGTCAGGTGACGCGGCAGGACGATGCTGCCTTTGGGTGCGCCGCCGTTGACGTGCGCCCGCACCTTGACCGTCGGGCCATTATCCACGCTGACCTGTACGGCATCGCCATTGTTGATGCCCAATTTCTTGGCATCGGCGCTGTTGATTTCCACAAATGGATCAGCGATGCGCGCATGTACCAACTCGCTGGGCGTGAAAGCTCGTTCGCGGTTATACAGGCGCGTCGTTGGCACAATCAGGACTTTATCTTTACCGGCTTTGGGCGCGGGCACTTTGGCGATGTCGCCCACGTTCACGGCCTCGCCTTTGTCGGCGGTTGTCGGGATTTGCACGCCCAGCCCACCTTTGTTCTGGTAGGCTGTGCCGCCGTAATACAGATTTTCGCCCCCGACATCCGGGAACTGCCGTTCGACTTTGGCGAGGTCGGAGAAACGCGCTCCGGCAAACACGCTGACATTCTGGCTGATTTCAGCCATCACCGCAGCGGCGGACATTTTCGCGCGGCCCTGTCCTAATTTTTCCCCCAGCCGTGACGCGATTTGCCAGACGGGCATCGCCTCGCCCAACGGCCCTTGCGCGGTGTAGAAGCGCTGTACGCGCCGTTCACCGTTGACGAATGAGCCATCGCGTTCGGCGAAACTCTGGATCGGCAGGGCAGCGAAGGCTTTGGCCGGGGCTTCCCCTTTGAACAGGGTCAGGTAAATCACAGTTTCAACTTTATCCAGGAACGCCAGGGCACTGGGATCATCCGCCAGCAGATCGGCTTGTGCCACAATCAACACTTTGGGCGGATAGGTCATGATGTCTTGGGTGTCTTCCGGCGTGAAGCCCAGGTAAAAATGACCCATGCCGTTCGCGCCGGGGATGGGCGAGAGCAAACCATTGTTGGCTTTGCCGACATGCCCGGATTGACTCAGGAAATTCGCGGCGGATTGCATCAGCGCACGGCTGCCACTCAGGGTCAACCCTTCCGCGCCCGCCACCACGATCAGATTATTAGCTTCAGTCAGCTTTTTCGCGTATTCAGGATATTTTTCTTGCAGGATGCCAATCGCATTGGCGGCATCGCCATAATCGTAGCGCACGGCTTCACTGGCGAAGTCATCCATCCGGGTATAACGGGCATTGAGAACGACCAGATATGCGCCCCGATCATGGGCTTGCTTGATCCGCAGCCGCCATACCGGAACTTCTTCTTCAAGGTCGCTGGCGACCACCAGGATGGCATCGCCTTTGCCCAGGTTGCCGAGGTTTGTGCCTTGACCGACACCCACCTGCGCCACGAGGTCTGCGCCCGCGTGGGTAGGCGGCCATGTCCCCATCTGATCGCTGCCGAGTTCAGCGATTAAACGTCGCAGTGACCACAAATCTTCGTTGCTCAGGCTGCCACCGCCGATGACCGCGACATTGCTGCCCGCTGCCTTGATTTTGTCGGCAACCGATTGCAGTGCCATATTCCAATCGACCTGCTTCAAACCGCTGCCGGTGTTAAGCTGAGGCTCGGCGAGGCGGGTTTCAACATCCCGTGTGAAGTGATGACCGAAACGGGCTTTGTCCGAAATCCAGATTTCGTTGACATATTCGTTCTGACGCGGCATCACGCGCTTAATCATCGCCCGTCCGCCGAAATCGCGGTCAAGGCGGGTGCTCAGGCTGATGTTCGAGCCTGCCGCATCCCAGGGATCGATGCTAGGGATTTCGGTCAGTTCCCAGGGACGCGCGCCGAAACGGAAATCAGCCGTCGTGAGCGCTCCCACCGGGCAAATGTCGGTGGTGTTGCCAGAGAAATAGGTGTCGAAACCGGGGTCGCTGTCGGTGATGATTTGCAAACGGCGTCCACGTTCGTGGAAGGCCAGCACATCGTCGCCCACAACTTCATCTTGATAACGGATGCAGCGCGCACATTGGATGCAGCGTTCCTCGTCCAGGAAAATCAAATCACCCAGCGGCACATGCTTGTCCAGGTGCTGCTTGTCGTCGAAAGCCATGCGGCTCGTACCCGGCCCCCAGGCCATCGTCAGGTTTTGCAGTGGGCACTCGCCGCCTTTGTCGCAAATCGGGCAGTCCAGCGGGTGGCTGGTCAGCAAAAATTCGACGACATTCCGGCGGGCATCATCAACCAGTTTGGTGTTGGTTTTGATCGCCAACCCTTCGCTGACGTTGGTCGTGCAGGCGGTTTGCAGTTTGGGTATCCAGCGGATTTGCGGGTTGCCCTGTTCGTCGCGCACGATTTGCTTGACTTTCGGGTCAAACGCATTGCCCATCTCGACCAGACACATCCGGCACATGCCGACAGCTTTCATTTTGGGATGGTAACAAAACACCGGAATGTCGTTACCGATCCACTTGGCGACATCAACCAGATTGGCTCCAGCAGCCACCTGATATTCTTTGCCATCGATAAAAATCGTGACCGTATTGGTAGTGGTGAGGTTGGTTACCATTGCTTCCTAACTCGCTCAATGGGTCATAAGTGCCCAATAGTGTAGTCGAAATCAGCCCAAAAAACTACTTGCTTTTCAGTTCTCGCTCCGCCAAAATCGCTTCGGCTTCGGCGATGGTTCGGGCAAAATCAACCGGATAATAGGTGGCCGATTTCGGATACAGCTTCAGAAAAATTTTGCCCAGCGGTACAATCATCGGGTGCAGCCCTACATATACCGCCAATCCCATATTCGGATGATTGTAATCGGCTGCCCGCTTGATCCGCTGGATCGCCCCGGCTGGGATACGCTCCACATGCACCAAATCGAGAATAAAATCTATTCTATAATCCACGCTGTCCATCATGCGCAGCGTTTCGTCGTAGGCAGGCTCAAATTCCTCCCACGTCCAGCTTCCGGAAAACTCGTAATAAATGATTCTTTTATCGTCGCCGTACCAACGCACTGTGACGCTCATGCACTTTATCCTTGCTGTGATGTGTCGTCTACGCTTTGCGTCTGCCGTGTTTTCACCTAATATCCAAACAAGTTCTGTTTTTTGCTTATGGAATGGTCGTTTGCAGCTTCTGTTCAGCTTTTTGCAAACCCATCCATGCCCGATCTTCCATCGCCTGCGCCATCAGACCCCAATCACTGCTCTCGAATTGTGCCGCTGCTAATTCCTGTGCGCGCTGGAAGTCGCGTTTTGCCAGCGCATATTCCCGCGCACTCAAGTATAACTCACCGCGTAATACATAATTGGTGGGCGTATCGACTGCCTTCTCGATTGCCGAGTCCAACTGCCGGATACGCTCGGCAACGGCTTCGCTATCACCCATCAACAACCCTCTCAATGTTACCCAGATCGAGTCGCCGGTTTTTTTTCTTTTCGTCGGCGATAGAGAGTTGGACGTTATTTTCTGTGGATAGCATTTCTGCTGCCTGAGCTTCAAGTTGAGCAAACTGCTCCCGCGTAGAGCTTGGCGGCGGTTCTTGAAAGCCCCGAATCATCACTTCTTGTACCGCAGGGTCATCCTCAAGATTTGCGCCTGCATCAGCAAAATCCATATCTTCTGGATTTTGCTCTGGTTCTCGATTTAAATCATCCGTCATACATTACATTCTCAGTAGGGGTTTGTCGCCGACAAACCCCTACATTTCCTCGAAGGTTTAGTTAGTCGCCTGCCGGGGCTGCTGCTTTGACAGCCGGTTTATGCTCAGCCGGTTTGCTCATATGGGCTTTGAAGTCATCCGGGAAATTCTTAATGGTATGGATGATCGGGTTGGCGGCGAAATCACCGAGTGCGCACAACGTCACACCCGCCATATTCTTGGCAACATTGTTGATGAGTTCAACATCGCCCGGTTCACCCTGACCGTCCATAATCCGTTCCAGCACTTTATCCAGCCAGTAGGTTCCTTCACGGCAGGGCGTGCATTTGCCACAGCTTTCGTGCTTGAAGAACCGTGTAATTTTTGCGGCTACCCAGGTGATGTCTACGGTTTCGTCCATCACGACAACCGAGGCCGACCCCAGGATGGAACCGGCTTTTGCCATGTCTTCGTAAGTCAGGGGGGTATCCAGGACAGCATCAGTAGCTGGCATAATTGGCCCTGATCCGCCCGAAGGCAGAATGGCCTTCATTGCCTTCCCGTCTGGTACACCGCCTGCATAATCGAACAGAAGTTGGCGCATGGTCGTGCCCAGCGGCAGTTCATAATTGCCCGGTTTATTCACATGCCCGCTGACGCAGAAAATTTTCGTGCCGGGGC
>JBDTNB010000271.1:0-6484 GCA_039933955.1 Chloroflexota bacterium | reverse complement strand
TGCGTCCCCGGCGAAAACCATTTATCAAACTGTTCCGGGTCGGTGATCGCTTTCCAGACTCGCTCACGCTTGGCGGCGATCCAGATGTCGCGCTCAAAGACAATCGTGTTATCCATAGTGAATATCTCGTGGGCCTAGTGGTGCTGTGCGATCTGGATCAGGTTGCCGCAGGTATCATCCAGCACGGCTATCGTCACTGGCCCCATCGGTGTCGGCTCCATTGTGAATTTCACGCCTAATTTTTTCATGCGTTCGTATTCCTCTTGAATATTATCCACCGCAAACGAGGTGAGGGGTATACCTTGCTCGACCAGCGCTTTCTGGAAAGCCTGCGCCGCCGGATTTTCGTTGGGTTCCAGCAGCAGTTCTGGCCCATCTGGCTGATCGGGGGAGATGACCGTCAGCCAGCGGACATCCGGAATATCGGTCTTTTTCACAAAGCCCATCACTTCGGTATAAAATTTCAACGCCTTAGCCTGATCCGCCACAAATACGCTGGTCACGACAATTTTCATCCTACAACTCCTAAGTGCAACTAAAAGGTTGCACTTAGTTTAGTTCATTTGTTCTGCTGTGTCAAGGAGTCAATCAAATCAACCCGATATTTTCGTAGGGACGAGGCACGCCTCGTCCGCAAACGCCACACCAATCGAGAATCAAAAAGGGCATCCCCTCTGGAACGCCCGCAATGCGCTCAATCGACTCGCGTTACGATCTGTCGCGCTCATAACGCAGGGCAACGACTCCGCCCGCGAACGTCTGCGATGAGATCAATTTCAGGCCGAGCTTATCCTGTGGGCTGCCGAAAAATGGCTTACCTTTCCCCAAAATGACCGGATTAACATTGAGCCAATATTCGTCAATCAGGTCGTGTTCAACCAAGACCTGGCTGACGCTGGGGCTGCCGATGAGCCACAGGTCTTTTCCCGGCTGCTGCTTGATGGCCTGCATTTCGGCCACCAAATTCTTGCCGATGACGACCCGCTTGACCGACTCGTCCGATTCCAGCGTCCGCGACACGATCACTTTGGTCACGGCCTCGTACCAGCGCGCATGATTCTTCGCGCCCTCGGAACTGGTCGGGTCGGAGAGCACCGTCGGCCAATAACTCTGCATCATCTCGTAAGTCTCGCGCCCATAGATGGCTGCGTCCGTCGAGTCGTGCAGCGCGTGGACGTAGGTTTCCAGGGCATCGTCATAGCTGATCCAATCCATCTCGCCGTTCAATCCTGCCGCAAATCCATCCAGTGTGACGTGCATCAGTAAAATCACTTTGCGCATATTGTTCTCCCTCATTTGCTCGTTGTTCAATGCAATCAGGATAGCATGTCGGATTGAGCACAGTCTTGAACAAAATGGACACTATTTCAACACCACTTCCTCGCACAAAAACAGCCCCGGAGCAGGTTGCTTTGAGGCTGTTTTCGATCAATGGAGAACACTTATTGCGGCTTGATATTGTGGTTTTGATTGAACAAGTTATCCGGGTCGTACTGCGCCTTGACCTGCGCCAACCGCGCGTAGGTGCTGTCCGGATAAGCGGCTGTAACACTTAGCTCGCTCGCATCCGTCAGAAAATTGGCATAAGCACCGCTGACAAACGGTTCGAGCGGACGCCACGCTTCCGCTCCTTTTTGCTTGGCTTGTTCCTGGGGAACATCCTGCGGCATAAGCACCGCAGCCATGACGAACGCTTCGTAATCCCGGTGCGCAAAAGCGGTGGCATCCGGCTTGATGCGCGCCACCGCCCCGCCCAGACTGCGGATTTGAACAATAGCCGTCCCTGGCTTGCCATAATGGGCTGCTAAGGCTGCAATGACCTCTTTGTTGAGGGTTTTGATGAAGCCGTTTTCGGCCACAGCCTTTATACCGGGAGGAAACGCGGCTTCCTCTAACGCCTGATAATAGGGCTTCGCTTGAATCGTCTGCTGCTTGAGCGTGCCGAGTTCCAGCAGCGGTTGGATGGCTTGGTTGGCAGCCGCTTCGTCATCGCCGCCATAACACACCAGAATCATAAGCTGCGCCGGGGCCTGAGGGCCAAACCCGGAGAATAAAACCGCCGTACTGTTGAGTTCTTCGGGCGCGTGACGCATCGCTTCTGCCCATTTGGTGAGCGCGCTTTCGGCCTCGGCTATATCGTAAATCGCCATCCCGGCAAAAACCGACTTGAGCGGCTGCGCCCGGAAATCGAACGAGGTCACGACGCCGAAATTGCCGCCGCCACCCCGAATCGCCCAGAATAAATCGGGATTTTCCTGAGCGCTGACGTGCAGCGTGCGCCCATCCGCCGTGACAATTTCTGCCGCTTCCAGGCTGTCGATGGTCAGGCCGACCTTGCGTACCAGCCAGCCGATGCCGCCGCCCAGCGTCAGGCCGCCCACACCAACCGATTTGGTATCGCCCGATGAAATAGCGAGGCCCTGCGCCGCCAGCACCTCGGCTGCATCGCCCCATTTTGCGCCCGTGCCAATCCGTACCCGATTCTGTGCCGGATCAATCACCTCGACAGTATTGAAATGGCCGAGGTCGATCACCATGCCGCCGTCGTTGGTGGACATCCCGCTTTGGCTGTGACCACCGCTGCGCACGGATAACTTCAGTTGGTTATTACGCGCATAGCCGATGGCCGCCGCGACATCTTTGCTGCTTTGCGGGCGCACAATGACTGCTGGGTTGCCGGTCGCGGAAAATCCATTGCGCAGATCGTTATATTCCGGGCTGTCAGGCAAAACTACTTCACCTGCGATCTGGTTTTTTAATTCGCTTATTGACTGCTGAATCATGGCTTTACTATCCTTTCCTGTCATTTCATTCGTTGTATGGTCATGTTCAACCTTAGCCAGCTTACGCCCGGTGAGGGGTGCTTCACACCCTTCTTTTCGCCAGACTTGGACTGTACTTTGGTATCCTAAACTTTTGGTTAGGGGCTATTTGACGACGCGATAATGAAAATGGGTGACGTTTGGGCAATCAATGACGCGGATGAATTCCAATTCAGACGGAAGATCGCAGTGATGTTCGAATAAGCGCTGACCTTCCCCCATCCATACTGCCACACGATGAATAAGAATCTCATCAACAAATCCAGCTTTGAGGAACTGCTGCGCGGTATCATTTCACTTTTTCCAGAGGGTCGCATATTTTTTGCGGAATTTGGCGTCGGGTTCGGTCTCAATCAAGGCCAGCGCTTTTTCGCGGATGCTTTCGTCATGCACCGCGTCGTAGACATTCCGCATACTTTGCAGGATGTCGTAGCGGATTAGCGTACAGTTCTTTTCGCTGGCACACTCCACGAAACGACTTCCTAAACCCGCCATGTAGATTTGCTGCTGCGCTTTCCCGACCACGCCGATTTTCCACAGCGATTGCATACAATGCCGCGCCGTGACAAAGCGTTCATCTTTCGTGACTTTTAGCAGCGCATCAAAATCCTTGAGGATACGCTTTTCCGGGTCGCTCTTGGCAAGGCCGCACAATACCTGCGCAGTAATCGCCCGCACATGATTGTCCTTGTCGGTCAGGCCAGCCAGCATGTCGTCCCATACCGCATATGCCCAGTCAACCGGCTGATCCGTAGCCTCGATGGCGGCGAAATAGGCCGCGTTCTGTATAGATTTATCCTTCGAGCGCAGATTGTCCAGCATTGTCCGTGTGGGTGTGTCCATGATTTTTCTCCTGTGAAAAACTGTAATTGTTAATCCACTCTTGATTCCCGCATTTCCCCTCTCTACATAGTGGGGAGGGCTGCCGAAGGCGTGGGGAAGGGATTTTTAGCCCGTTTTATCCACTGGCGCGTAATAATGTAGTACATTGCCGGATTGAAATACGCGCGTTTTGAGTAGCTTGAGATGGGCCGTATCAGCCACGCCTTCAAACAGTGATAGTCCTTCGCCTAAAAGCACCGGTGCGACCATGATTCGCAGTTCGTCCAGCAGGCCGAGGTTGATGAACGACGCCGACAGTTTGTTGCTGCCGAAAATAATCAGGTCTTTACCCGGCTGCTGTTTGAGTTGGGCGACGACTTCCGCGATATGATCTTTTATTAGCCGGGTATTGTGCCAGTCGGCGCTGGATAGGGTCGTCGAAAACACAATTTTGGGCATGGTATTCATCAGGTTGGCGATGACCGGATCGGCTTCGATTGCCATCTGCGTCGGCCACCAACTCATCATGCCTTCATAGGTCGCCCGCCCGAACATAATCGTATCTACCGAATGAATTTGCTCTTCGGCAAAGGTGTTGAATTCTTCGTCCACCACATGCCAGTCAATGTCGCCGTTGGGACGTGCGATGTAACCGTCCAGGCTGGTCATCATGAAAACGATAACTTTTCTCATGTAAATGCTCCTTTTGCTGATATGGACTTTGTGCAGAACATTTGTATCATATCCTGGCAAAGGGGCAGTGTCTTGAACAAAATGGACAGCTAGGCAAGGGCATTTCCGCGCGCAATCTGGACGGGCGTATAACCATAAAAGCGCCGCAGCGAACGGGTCAGATGTGGTTGGTCGGCGTATCCGGCCTGATCGACCACATCCAGAATCGGGATGCCGCGTTCCAGCAAGGCCGCCGCTTTTTGGGCACGTTCAATTTGCTGGATCGTGCCGTGTGTCAGCCCGGTTGAGCGCAGGAAGCGCCGCCGCACCGTGCGCGAGGATGTTTCCGGATGCTGCGCGTCCAGTACGTCTTTCACAATCGGGTCAGTCACCAATATCTCGTGGCGCACCAGCCGCTCGACAAAAGTTTCGACATTATCAAAATCCGGGAACTGCCAGGAGAAGCCGTTCAGCCAGAAGGATCGACTCGCCGCTTCCGGCAAAATCGCGTCTTCGTCCACGATATTTTGTGGCGGCAAATAGGGGATATATGTGCCCAGCTTAAATTTGATGACCAGGAATTCGCTCCCACCTAACTGCTGTTTGGGCACATGTCGGGTGGTCGCGCCCTCGGCGGATACCGTCACCCGTCCATTTTGCTTGGAGAACAGCAGATTCCAGCGCACATCGGCGGGGCAAACGGGGGAATAATCGCCTTCCACCCGCCCGCGCCAGATGATTTCGATATATGGCGAATCTGAGGTTCGTCCTTCAAAAATCGCGCTCATGCCGCAAATTCTCCTGGTTTAAGCACTTTTGTTCTATTATAGCCTAAAAACGGAACGGACGCATCACCCTTTGATGGTGGTTAAAAGTAAAGATTTTCAGATCGTCAACTCGAACATAAATTATCGGGATTCGCGAAATTGTCGCCGAGGTTGCAGGCGGCAAGCAGGAGAAACGCCGCCGAGGGGCGAATTTTACACACAAAAAACGGCGCGAAGCATGAGGAGCGCCACCGCGTGGGCACGAAAGCAGCGGGTATGGGGGAGTGATCCGCCGCTGCGCGCAAGACTCGCAAATTGCACATCTGTCGGGCGGGGCTGGGCGAGGGTGTCGCCGATGTTGATATGAGGCTGTGCTGCCGCTTTATTCGCTGAATAGCCTATTCTCCTTCATTAGGCAGGACTGCACTAAGTGGTGGGTGAGTGATTGCAGGCTATCCCCTCACCCCCAACCCCCTCTCCCACAAGTGGAGAGGGGGCTTTAATGACCTTCTGTGAACCATTATAGTCACATTTATGACAGCTAAATGTGTAAATTTTGACCGCTCACCGTTTAATGGGGTGCTACCCTTCATTATTTACGCTATAATTATAGGACAAAAGTTCTAAAAATAAACCCCCAATACTGTAGGACATGGGACAGAGATTCAATCTCAGCATTTTACATTTGAATGTTGCTTCGCATAGGGACTGTGATTATGCCCGTTCCACCGCATAACGCAGCAGGGTCACGCCCCCGAAATCGCAGGACTCGATCAATTTCAACTTGCTTTGCAGAGGGCTGTCTTTAAACAGCTTTTTACCCTTACCCAGCACCAGCGGATACACCAACAGGTTATATTGATCGACAAGACTATTTTCCAGCAGCCCTTGAGACAACGTTGCACTGCCGCCCACCAGAATATCCATGCCGTCCTGCCGCTTCAGATCGGCGATGGTTTTCGTAGCGTCGCACCGAATTAAGTGCGTGTTGTTCCACAATCCCGCGTTCAAAGTTGTCGTGACCACGTACTTTGCCAAGTTGTTCATACGATCCGCGAAGCCCTGGTCGTCCGTCTGACTCGGCCACGCCGCCGCGAAACCCTGATAGGTCACGCGCCCCAGCAGCAGGGCATCGCTGGCAAATAACTCGCCCCATTTGAAGCGGGCAATGGCATCATTCCAGTAGGAGGTTGTCCACGAGGGCGCTTCCATCACGCCGTCCAGCGACAAAAATTCAGTGACAACCACTTTACGCATGACACTGCTCCTTTGAACCATGTGGGTTATCGTCAGAATTTTTCGATAAACCGCTAGTTCTTGTCCCGGAGATCATTTTCAAACGGCTTCTTAGCTGGACTTTGCACATCAAGCGGCATAAGCCAAGAGATCAGCAAAGCGATC
>JBDTNB010000270.1:0-6547 GCA_039933955.1 Chloroflexota bacterium | reverse complement strand
CTGAACGAAGCACTGGGTCCTACCCTGCAAAATCTGCCTGCGCCCGAACGCAAACGGCGTATCTTTTCTACGATTATCATCCCCGCACCGGATGAATCTGCCCCATAAATGCGTTGCGCGGACCTTTCGGCCCGCGCAACAACAAGGAGGGAATATCGTCCAGGGAGTTATTGAAGGTTAATGTGCAGACTGATCCACCGCTTCTAAGACCTCGGTGATTTCCTGAATTCTCGGCCAGACGCGCTCGTCAGGCATCAACCATTTGTGGCGGATAACGCGGTTCGTGTCCAGGAGCAGGATGCCCGGATAGCGCGTCATATTGAATAAACGGTGAATATCGCCGTCCAGATCGGACAGCAGCGGGAATTCCGGCGGTGTTGGACTGCTGACATAAAAACCATAGAGCATATGGGGCTGGTCGCGGATGAGCAGTGCGAAGTTGTGTCCGGTACGGATGAAGCTGTGCGCATGGCGCTGCAACCAGATAATCCGGCGGATATTCGCGGACTGCCAGATGTCACCGATGAACCCTAACAGTAAACCGTTACGCCCCATCAACGCGCTCAGATCGCGCGGGTTCTGGGCATGGTCGAGAACCGTAAAATCGGGAGCCGCGAGATCGAGACTTGGGCCGAGTTCAAAGGTCTGTAACATACCGTTTCATCCTTGCTTGCATTGATTTAAATTGATTATACTCCTAGTGCGACAATTATCCGTTAAGGTTTTCTGAATTTTACGTTATTGACTCACCTTACGCATTTGACCCTCATCCTAAATCCTTCTCCCTCAGGGCGAAGGACTTTCAAACAACCGAGTGATTTTCATATCTTCTCTTCAGGGAGCAAAAGCACTAAATCCCTCTTGGTGCGTAAGGTGAGTTATTGACATTCATTTTGCCGGTTGCGGTTATCGGAACACTTTAGACTCTGATGTCAATACAATCACCATCTGCTGGAATGTGCAGCCATTCTTCACTGATCCCGCCCTGTTGTGCTGCCATGCGCAGTGCAGCGCGGGAAATGGTGCTGTGATCGAGCGTCTCCATATGCGTCGCGATGACCACAGCTTCCGACGCATACTTACAGGTCGTGATGGTCTGAGCATCATCCATAACAATCAATGAGCGCTGTCCGGCACTGTCCGCCCATTCCGCCCCACAGGAATGGGTGACCACCACGTGCGGATGGAAGCGCGCAATCGCTGTGCGTACTTCATCGCACAAAATCGTATCGCCCGCCCAATACAATGTTGGCTCTCCTTGTGCCTGGAACACAAACCCGGACACCGTTCCCATCATGGTTTCAACTTCACCTGTGCCGTGATGTCCATTCGTGCGCGTGATATGGATGCCCTTCCAGGATAGGTCATCCTCCACAACGCGCACGTTCTGAAAGCCCTTTTCGCGGATGAACGTCTCATTTCCTGGTTGGCACAACAGCGGCAGATGTTTCGGAACACGATCATACGCCACCGGGTCAAAATGATCCGAGTGCAGGTGCGACACGATTACCAACTCCACCCCTTCCAAAATCTGCTCCGGCGTGAGCGGCAGTTCAGTCATCGGATTGATATTGTCACCGTTGCCCACATAGGACGGGCGCGACTGTCTGGGTGCGAAGAACGGATCAATCAGCAGGTGATGCCCAGCATAATCCAGCAGCAAGGTTGCATTACGGATGAGTTGCAGTTTCATTCGCTTTCCCTTTTCCTCTCGCATAGACTAAAAAGGCGTTCGTTTGAACGCCTGAATTGTATTTACCATCCCCTACCCCCTCCCCGCTTCGCAGAGAGGGGGAGCAAACCAGAATCTGAGGGGGTTATTTAATCCTACCGAATGGTCGGGTCGCTGACCCACACATCCGGCGAAGTCAAGGTTGCGCCATTGATAGTCAGGTTGGCAGTGTACCCATACGGGAATTCGTACACGTTCAGACCGTTGTACTGCGACAGCACCGGCTTTTCCGCGCCCAATGCATTATCGAAGATGCTGAGCACCGGTTCGCAGTCGGTCTGGGTGGTGTCCGTGCAGATTTCCAGCGCAACCTGTGCTGTCCGCGACTGTGCATTATCCAGCAGATAGGTCACACGGATGTTATTCCAGGAGACCTGCCGTTTGTCGCCGGTTTGGGCGGCTTGCTGGCTTGACGGCGCAACCACCGTGGCTGAATTCAACAATTCCTGAATTGCACCAGAACCCGTTGGCGTTGGCGTCGGCCCAGGGCCATTACACCAGGTCGCATCACAGAAGGTCAGCGGTTTTACGCCTTCCGTCGTCGGCAGGCGGCTGAAAATATCACCGTCCAATGTCGTCCAGCGCCGGTCAATGAATACAGCAAAATCGTCACCACTCACGAACATCATGCTTGAATCGCCAAAGTTGCGATACCAGGCTTTGAATTTCGTCCCGGCGGGCATCACACCCATGTACTGCGAAGCGGATGAATCCAGATAAGTGAATGCCATTTGCGACTGTGCCACAAAGCGGTCATTGGCTTCGCCAGTGGCCTCAGCTTCCGGTGCGGGTGGGCTTTCGGCAAGTTTATTGGCCTGTGCAGCCACGTCTAAACAATAACTTCCCGAAACGGTGATCCCATCGGTAGAGAAACCATAATTCTGTTTTAAAATGGCGGCCAAATCCTGGATGACCGGATCGCACGATGCGAGGGAATCGGTTCCCTGCCAGCCGCGCGGACGCGGCACTTGCCCGATGGCATCCGCCAGGGCTTCCAGGTCATGACGTAAATTGCGATAGGCGAAAATCGGCGCTGTCGGGATCACGCCGATCCAACTGGGCGGTCGTGTGCCAGCCCCTAACAGCGCGTCCGCCAGCGTTTCCAGATCAAGGAACAAATCACTGGCGAGGGTCGGCGAATCCTGGACTTTATTGCCAATCCAGGTCGGCGGGCGGCTATTCAAACCCAACTTTTCATCCGCCAGCCGTTCCAGATCGCCACGTACAGAGAGAATTAAATCCGGCACTTGTGCGTCGATGTCTGGGGATGTGAAAAGCTTTTGCAGCACCAACCCATCGGCTTCCCCGACGATGGCCTGACAGAAATTGACTGTTGTATCAGCAGTCTGGAAGTTCGCGTTATACAGGCTTTTGAGCGTGCGGACGAGATTTTGCACTGTCCGATCACAGCGAAAAATTGGAGCCGCGCCGCGCCACTCTGCCGGACGATTATTCGGCCCGAATTGGGTATCGGCTGCCAATTCCAGGTCGCTGCGCACATTACCCAGCACAATCGCCGGGTTATTGGTGGTGGGCGCACCTGTCCAGCCCGGTGGGCGCTCCTGCCCATAGATCGCTTCCGCCAGCAGTTCGTGATCGAACCACAGATCAGCCACATACGTGGGTGAACTCACGTTGTTGACGTTGAACGTCCAGCCTGTTGGGCGATTCCCCTCGCCTTGCGAGGCGTTCGCCAGCAGCTCCAGGTCGGCGCGGGCGTCCAGCGCGAAACCACCCAGGTTATCGATTTGTGCTCGCGGCGCTGCCCATACCACACTCGCGAGTGCGATGATGATGACACCAAATAAGAACTTGTACCTACGCATCGCGTCCGCCTTCAATAACGCATCCGTTTTCCGCTATTATATATGCGCCTGCGTTTCCCCGAAAGCAGGATCGAGGTCATGGGTCATCGACAGCGCGTATTTGCCCAATTCTTTCCCTCAACTCAAGTGGGGTGTGAAAAGGATTAGAATAAAGAAGCACACCTGTGTTTTTGTAATAGACTCTCCAAACGAGCCTTCAAAGTATATCGATTTAAAGGAAACCAAGATGTCCAGCATAAAATCACCCATCACGCTCAATTCCGAGTCGGATGAACCCATCGGCGAAGTATGCATCGCGAATATCAGCACGGCAGAACGGCGCAAACGGCTGACTTTCGGCATTATCACGCTGGTCGTCAGCCTCGTTCTCTTAGCGCTTTTGATGGCGATGGGCGCGGATCGTTTGTGGAGGCTGCCACTGATTTTGTTATTTTTTGGTGCAGCAACCGGTTATTTTCAGTGGCACGACAAAACCTGTGTGGGCCTCGCGAATCTCAACTCGCGCAAAATCGGTGACACGATGGAAAAGATCGAAGATGCAGGCGAACTGGCACAGGTGCGGAAGCAGGCACGCCGGGTGCAAAGCAAAGCCTTGATCGCGGCGGTTCCCTTGACGCTGATTGCCTTGATTTTGCCGGTACTGCATTAAGGCCATTGAGTTACAAAGTCAAGCAAAGTCATCTTTTGGCATGTATATTCAATTGCGGTAGGTCGTTGCATTCACTTTGGAGTATAAGGAGCACCATATGGGTGAAAATATTGCAGCCGTTGTAGAAGGGTCAGCCGCGCCGGATTTCAACCTGGAATCCAACCAGGGCGGCAGCATTCATTTATCCGATTATCAAGGGCACAAGCATGTTATCCTGTACTTCATGCGGGAGTTTTCGTGTTTGCAGTGCCAGCGCCACGCGATTCAATTGGGACGGCTGTATGAGCAGCTTAAAGCCCAAAATGTCGAGGTACTGGTCATCGGCGGCGGCGAGCGTAAGGATGCCGAACGCTTATCGAAGCTGCTCAACCTTACCTATCCGGTTTTAGCCGATCCTGACCGCTCGGTTTATGCCCGTTATGCGCTCGACAAAGTGTTGATCGCGATCCAGCGCAGCGGCACATTTCTGATCGACCAACAAGGCATTGTACGCTACATCCATCAGGCGACCAATCCGAATGCCTCGCTGAATAAAAGTGAACTTATGCAAGCGATTGAAGGACTGGGAAACCCGCAGCTCTGACGATTCAAAAGACAGTTCTTTTTCGCTGCCAAAAATTTATTCAAAACCTCAGCTTTACTGTACGGCGTTTCAGGGAACGCTATTTTTCTAAACGCAGTCCATTTTCCTCGCGGGGCTTGTTGGCGACAAGCCCCTACAAATCCAGATTCGCGATCAGCATCAAGATAGAGCGGCAAACCCAGGCACAAGTATTTCACAAGCTGACCGGCATTACCGGCTGGACAGTGTATACTACCCATAAAATCGGGCTTTGGGAGGCTATTTCATGGCGGTGGATCGGTCATTTGTCGAACAGAATCGCGCAGTGACAGCGCGGATGAAAAAGCTAATTGCAGGCTTAAGTGACGCTGATTTTAAGCGTCCGGTAGGCGAACACTGGGACGTAAGTGTCACGCTGGCGCATCTGGCGTTCTGGGATGAACGGGTACTTAACGCGCTGGATGCATCGGAACGCGAAGGCAAAGTGGTCGCGCCAACAATTGACATCGCCGTCAATGATATTATGCTGCCGTTGTTAAAAGTGATTCCGCCGCCTGAAGCCGCCCGACTTGCGATTGAAACTGCCGAAAAACTCGACCAGCGATTGGAAAATTTGTCACCGGAACTGCTGGAGCAAATCGCGGCGTTCAATATGCGTTATCTGAACCGTGCCCTGCATCGCGCTCTACATCTCGACGAAGTTGAGCAGGCGTTGAAATAGTCGCCCGTGACTAAGAAAGCCACAGCCCGATGGACGAAAATACCGAAACGTCAGTTTCCATCCCCCAAACCCTCTTCGACCAAGCCGAAATCCTGGCAAAACGGCTCAATATTTCGCAGCGTGATTTGTTCGCGACGGCGCTGGAGCATTTCATCAGCGAACAAAATCAAATGCCAGTTGATGAATTGAATAAAAGTGATCCGAATACAGGTACAAAACGCGCTGTCATCAATCAAGGCGATATTTACTGGCTGCTGTCGGAAGATCGGAGTGGGTCAGAAGCGGGTATTCGCCATCCGCATGTGGTGATTCAGGATAATGTTCTGAATCACAGCCGCATCCATACACTTGTGATGTGCGCGCTGACCTCGAATCTCAAGCGTGCCAACCTACCGGGCAATGTGCTGCTCGAAATGGGCGAAGGGAATTTATCCAAGCCCAGTGTGGTGGAAGCTTCGAAAGTATCCAGCGTCGATAAAACGGCGTTAGGGGAATATATCGGATCACTGAGCGAGGGGCGAGTCAATCAGATATTGGCCGGGATGCGCTTTCTGGAAACGTCATTTTTCGGGCAGTGAAGAAAGGAAAAAGGGCTTATCGGCGATAAGCCCCTACAAAATCATCGCTGCTATAGCATATTTTCGCCGCCATCGACGTTGATGGCCTGCCCGGTGATGAAGCGTGCGGCATCGGAGCACAGGAAAAGCGTCACGGCGGCTACTTCGTCAGGGGTTCCCCAGCGGCCTTGCGCGTTGGCGGGGATGGATTTCTTTTCGGCGGGTTCGGAAAAGGGGTCTTCAATATTGCCGGGGCAAACCGCATTCACGCGGATATTCTGCGGGGCATATTCGCGGGCGATCTGCTTGGTCATGCCGATTAAACCGGCTTTGCTGGCGACATAGCCCACACCGTCTGGCAGCGGATTGGGATGTCCGGCGGACGAAGCGATATTGACGATCACGCCGCCGCCCTCGTCAGCCATCACGCGCCCGACAAGCTGGCTGCAAAAAAAAGCGCCCGTCAGATTCACATCCAACAGACGCCGCCAGTCCCATTC
>JBDTNB010000269.1:0-6617 GCA_039933955.1 Chloroflexota bacterium | reverse complement strand
TGAGTTCCAGCACGCCCAACGACTTCCAACCCAATTCGCACATGGGGTTGGCGGTCAATCCACTGATGAACCGGTAGGCCATTGAAGGCCCGCCAGGGAAGGGATAAATCGCTGTGGGGATGCAGAGGGCGCTGCACTCGGCAATCGGTTTGCCCAGTAAATCGACCAGTGTGTTGTGGATACTGGTGTTTTTGATGCCAGCGGAAGTGAGCAGAAATTTCATGATTCATCTCCTTGACGATTTTATGGGGCCGATGCCTGAAACGGCACGACTACTCATAACTTCCAGTTTTAACCGCGCCTGCACGCTCGTAATTCACGATAATGATGCCACTAGGGGAGACCTGGCTCTCCGTCACCTTGAACGCTGCCGGGATTGTGCCATTGACAAACAATCGTTTTCCAACACCCAACGCCTGGGTGATATTTTGGATATTTTTAGTTGATTTTAAAGCCAACCCGCTTTTAAATTGTGAGTTCCACTCCATCTCGTATTGCCGCTTCGAGCATATCAATGTTTATATTTTTCAGCGCTTTGAACTTGATGCAATACCCTGTCACACTTGCCTTACCAAGTTTTTCCCCATAGGTCTGGGCTAAGTATTTCTTATCTTTAAGACCCAGGATATAGACAGAGATTCCGGTTGTGTTTGCGCTCAAACCAATTTGATAGAACTCTCTGTTTGTTCCATCCGCATATTTTATGGTTTGAAGTCCATATCCTATATTAGGATTAGAAACGGTTTTATTTTCACTGTTTTTACCATCCAGGAACCATAATTTACAGGCTGGCATGACTTCCAGAATGATGCGGTGCAGCGCTTGCATATCACTACGTTTCGGTTCAGGTTGGTTAGTAATATACGTTTCGATTTGTTCTTGTACGTTCATAATTGGTTGTGGGTTATCCATCTTGCCGCGCCTTTCACCGCATCATCGAGAAGTGCAACATTATTACCTGACTTAGAGAAGTCCTACGTTTGGTGCTCAATCTGATACGACAAATACACGACGCCATTAGGGAGAATCTTCGAGTCTGCCAACTTCATGGACGAATGATAGCCATCAGCAAACAGGCGGACGCCTTTGCCCAGGACAATCGGGTGCACCAGCACTTGAATCTCATCGATCAGTCCCGCGTCAAGCAGCGAATGAACGAGTTTCACGCTGCCATTAATCGCCATAATGCCTGTGCCTGCCTGCTTCAGTTTGCGGATTTCCTCGATGACATTAGCGTTGATCAGCGTCGAGTTATTCCAATCGGCTTTTTGCAGCGTTTTCGAAACGACGTACTTGGGCGCACTATTCAGCTTGTCCGCAACCCCGAATTCATTGTTGGTCTGGGTCGGCCAGAAACTGGCGAAAATGTCATATGTGACTCTGCCGTACAGAAAGGCAGCGGTGTCGCGGGTTTGGCGCTCCGTGATCGCGCCCATTTCCTCTGTCTGAAACGGAAACTGCCATGTATCGGGCGCTTCGATGACCCCATCCGCCGACATAAATTCCGACACAACGATCTTTCTCATACTGCTTGCTCCATTTGGTGAAGGTAAAGGATTCAAGGGTAGTGGTGTGGTGTAATGTTGAATTGTCACCCTACAGCCAGTATAGAACAGGCGTCTCTTTCAAAATTGTAAAAAACCGTCGCTTTCATAAAACCCATAGACCTGTTGATCAGGATGGAAATCCAGCTTTCGAAAAAGATTTTTTGGCATAACACCTGAAAAGATTTTTTGGCGTAACACCGGAGAAGGCTTTGATGTCCCGAATAAAATGCGACTGATCGTGGAAGTTTAAATGGTGCGCGAGATCGGTGAGTTTTTCAAACGGTTGCGTTTGCATGAGCCGTATCGCTTCATTAAAACGCTTCACCCGAATATAAAATTGTGGGGTCAGCCCAACGGTTTGGCTGAACCTTTTTTCAAATTGGCGTTCGGAGAGATTCAAGCATTCAAACAAATATTTGACGGTCACACAGCTCACGTTGTTGTGGATGATACGCAGGCTTTCTTCTATGAGTCCATCGCAGGTTGTCGCTTGCTTGAGTTTTGACGCTAAAAAGTTTGTCAGTAAAGTAAGACGCGCCTGCTCATTCCTGGTTTCAAGCAGTTGCATGTTCAGATCACCTGCTGAAAATTCACGAAGCTCGACCAAATCATCCGTCAATGCCGCTGCGTGGACACCCAGCAGGGTTTGTAGTGCGTGCGGCTTTAAGAAAATCTGCGTCGTCGTGAAGGGTACTTTTTTGTAGCTCACGACGTTGGGTTCGGTCATTTGTCCGTAGACAAACAAGGTCGGCGTATCAGCACGACAGCCGGATGAGGTCGTGATATTGTCAATCGGAGAGCGTCCGTTGTTGTGCTGAAAAACAATCCCCGGTAAGGCATTTAGATAGCCATTGGTGGTCAGGTTCGTCTCACCGTTATGTTCAGCGACGGTAATTGCCTCGACATGCTCTTGAAGGATTTCAGGGATCGCAACAAACTTATATTTCATAAGCCATTCCCCACACTATCTTCTTTAAATTTACCGGAACATCGGTTCGATGGAGTAGGGTGTATGTCGTCCAAGCTTTTCAAACACAAGAGGTGATGAAAAGAGAGAGACTTCCTGCTCGTTCTCGCGGTGAACAACCTCAACCTCGCTGCTGATGGCTCAAGGTACAGCGTTCGCTTGCCCGCAAGAAAAAAGGCAGCATTATCGTCGGGCATCGGCTTCTGCTTCCGTTGCCCGACACAGCACGGCTAGTCATAACTTCCAGTTTTAACCGCACCGGCACGCTCGTAATTCACGATAATGATGCCACTTGGGGAGACCTGGCTCTCCGTCACCTTGAACGCCGCCGGGATGGTGCCATCGACAAACAACCGTTTTCCACTGCCCAACGTCAGCGGATAGATCTTGAGCCAGAACGCATCGACCAAATCATGCTTCATCAGCGTCTGAACGAGATTTGCACTGCCGTAAACGTGCAAATTCGGTCCCTCCTGCTGCTTGATTTTGTTGATTTTTTCCACAATGTCTCCGCCTAAAAACACGGAGGGCTGCCATTCGGAAGCAGTTCTGGTATTGGAGGCGACGTACTTGGTCGCTGAAGCAGCACCCGGCCAGATGTCTACATGTTTCGGCCAATACGGTTCCCAAATGTCAAAGGTTATGCGCCCTAACAACAGATCAAACGGCATGTTCATCTGCTTCTGCATGACGGCTCCTTCAACATCGTCGGAAAAAGGAGCCTGCCACCCGCCATAGGCGAAGCCACCGCTGGTATCTTCCTCTGGCCCGCCCCCAGCTTGGATGACGCCATCCAGGGTGATGAATTCGAGTACATTAATTTTTCTCATGACGAGTTCCTTTCAACATCTGGCGAAATTTATGGAAAAGAATATAGCGTCGCGCTCGAAATGCGGAAATTTAGACTATGGCTCCAGTGTCTCTCAGCCGCCAGTAGACGCAGGCGAAAAGTCGTCTCAAGGTAGCATTGAAACGGCTGCAAGATTATAAATTCAATTATAGAACAAATGTTTCAATCCGTCAAGTTCGAATCTGATTTGGGTTTGCACTTGGCGGTGGTGTCAGTTTATTGACGATGCAGGTGGCGGGCGGCGGAGGGGGAATGAGGGCGTGGGCTTCCGGCGGGAAGTGGGTTGAAACCGTCTCAACCCCTCCGGAAAACGTCAGCCGTATAATCATGATCGTTTTCATAGCAGACAAAGGTGCTTAACTGCTGTATTGGAGTTGGGCAACAAGTACGTATAGCTATAATTCAGGCAGCAGGCCGAGGCCGCGCAGCAAGCCCGCCACATCCCAGATGTACTGCCCCCGAACGATTTTATTGCCTGAAAAGGTCAGAATCGAAACACCTTTTATGGTGAGGTAACGATTTGTAGGCGGGATGTGCATAAATTTGCCCTGGTGCGTACCGCAAGCTGTCCAGGCCATTGTGACTTGATCGTCTTCGATGACAATCTGATCGGGTGTGAAATGGATGTCAGGGAAGGCGTACAGGTAGCGCATAAAACTAATCGAGATACCTTCCAAGCCACAAACGGGAGCCGACTGGGCGACATCATAACCAATGTAGTCAGGCGAAAAAAATTCAACCAGATGATCCACATCGTGCGCATTCCAGGCATCGAGCACACCGTGCAGCATTTGACGATATAAACTGGTAGCCATAGCGATCCTTACGAATAAGACGCCCCACTCATACTCACAGTTTAGCGGAGGGCGGCATCGGGCGAACAGTTCAAAAGGTGCTCAATTTTTGTTCAGTTTCCAGGCTGCCGGTTTCGCGCGCCATAAAATTTCAGTGACGCGGATGATGCCCGATTTGAGGTGGCGGCGATAGGTGCTGAAGGGCAAATCAAGGACTTTGGCGGCCTGTTCCTGGGTGGTCGCAGGCTAAAAATAGGTGTGATAGAGGGGACGATAAATTTCGCATGACGGGGAGCCACCTGGAGCGACTCGGCGGCTTCACGAACGAGACCACGCAGCGCAGTAATCCGTTCGGTTTCACCGCCATTCACGCCAACCTGCCCGATAACCAATCTGGAACGCAGCAGCGGATTATGATGCAGGACTTCAGGACGGCTGTAGTCGCGCAGCGCAGACTGTACCGCCGCCGCGAATTCACTCTCGCTGAGGACAATCACCGGCTCTATGGGCATGGGCGGCATGGCTTCCGGGAAAGCGGTGAGTTCGCGTTGGCCCAGTAGCTCCAGCCACGCCATCGGCGGCACGACGCGCCAATCATGACCATACACGCCATAATGCTTGACTTCGATCACGAAATCGGCCTGTGGCAGGCGCGAAAGATCAGCGTAGCCAAAAACATTCGTCCAAAAATCGGGATTGGCGCAGGGTAGGAACGTGAACGCCAGCCCAGGCGTCATCAGATAATGGCGGACGACGAAGGGCAGTTCCGGGGCAGCCAGTACGTTTTGAAAGAGGTCTTTTTCGGCAATACGCCCCACAAACTGGGCGTGCCGCGCGGCGCGCAAACGCCCGCTGAGTTGCGAACTCATGCTGTACCTCGGTTCAAATCAGTCGAGTTAAGGCGATTTGTCATGTGGTCTATTATAGACAGGTACAAACAGTTGCAAAAGGAAAAGGTCGGACACCACAGATTGTGTCCGTACAAAAATGCGAGCAAAGCAGCGCTTTGCCCCTACAGCAGCCATTTCCGAGAAGTAATGATACCGTGATTGCTAGTCAGAGATTTTGCCTTTATTGCCCCCTCCCTAGCCCTCCCCGAATTCAGGGAGGGAACAAAACGCTGTGCGATTTTTAGCCCCTCTCCCTTGAATTCGGGTGAGGGGGTAACAATAAGCAACTAGCAATCAAGGTAATGATGTATGCCAGAGCTATTCAAAATGCTTGTATATTTCGATGGAAATTCGCTATACTAAAAATGTTTTCAGGCAGATTTGTTTTAAAGACAACCTGCCAATATCGACCAATTGAGTTCCACAGTTAATCGGGAAGTCGTGGCCCCGGAGAAGGAGCGTGACACACGTTATACTATCTTGTTCACCCTATTTTGTTGACCTCGCAGTTAATGAAGTCCGCCGTTACCACCCTGAAACCACTGTCTCAACGATACTTGCCCCCGGATATGTACTCCTCAAAAGCCCCTGCTCGTTCGGCGAATTTACCGCTCCCTGGAAGCAGTTAACGCCGATCTACCTGCATCATCTGTTCCCTGTCCATGCCAGCCTGACGCTCAACAAAACACTCGACGACCTGGATATGCTCAAAGCCGCAGTCCAGCGCATCTCGCCGCCAGACGCCAGTGTTCAGGTGCGGAGTGCCATCGAGACTGAGCCGCCCTTTTCAATAGCCGACATTCAACACTGCCTGAACGGAAATCGAAATGGACAGGATATAACCACTCCTTCGGGGCGGATTGTATCGGTGCTGCTCACTCCCGATTTCGACGGGATTCGCGCGCATCTGGGCATCTCGTGGGCGACCCAGAATTTATCACCTTGGGCAGGCGGGCAGATTCCTGTCACCGAGCCGGTTTCAAACCGCGCAGGTTATAAGCTGCTGGAAGCCCTGCGAACATTTGCCATTCGGCTGCATGAAGGGGATTGTGCGTTGGATTTGGGAGCCGCGCCGGGAGCATGGACAACGCTTTTACGGCGGCGCGGGCTGCGGGTCACGGCGGTTGCACCTGCGGCGTTATATCCCTGGCTGACATTGGATCAAGAAGTCGTGCATGAGCCGATACGGGCAGAAGATTATCTCGCCCGCTGCCAGACGACCTTTGACCTGATTGTCAACGATATGATGCTTGATCCCCAGGATTCAGCGCGGTTGATGGTGGAGTATGCGGCACATTTGCGTTCGGAAGGGATCGCCATTATGACGTTAAAGCTGCGGGAACACAACCGGAGCAAGCGCATGGATCATAGTTTGCGGCTCTTGCGAAAAGCCTACAAAATTATTCAGATACGGCAACTGGTCAGCAACAAGCAGGAAGTGACCCTGTTTCTACGACGGAATGCGTAAACAAAAAAGGGTTTGCCAGCGACAAACCCCTACAATTGCATGTATCAGATTAGTAGGTTTCCCAGACGGGTTCGCCGCTGAGGATGCGGCGAATCTGGCGC
>JBDTNB010000268.1:0-6640 GCA_039933955.1 Chloroflexota bacterium | reverse complement strand
GATCCTTATCAACTCAGTATTGCCGAGTTCTCTTTATGACTCGCACCATTGGTTACTACGATAAATTCCCTTCTTATGAAAGGGTTTAAAGGTACAATTGAGATCGATGTTGGTGAGTCGTTAACGAGGCATGATGCTGAAAGATTCATTTAAAGTCGTTATTCAACGGGCGATTTTAGCCCTTTTTACCCTCAGTTTATTGAGCTTACTCCCCCAATCCGATGTTTCCGCCGCTTACAACCAGCAAACACAACTCCTCCCCAGCGACCCGGCTGCGGCGAATGAGATGGGAACCGCTATATTTTTTTCAAGTACATTTGGCATCGTCGGTGTTCGAGGTGACTCGGATCGCGGAGCAGATTCCGGTTCTGCGTATGTCTGGCATTACAATGGGGCAACAACACTCTGGGAGAAGGAAGCCAAACTGACCGCACCAGATGCCAGTCCTGGCGATCGGTTTGGTTCATCAGTCACGTTCCGCAATGAATATGCCGCAATTGCCGCACCAAATTGGAACGAAAACCAGGGCGCAGTTTACGTTTACCAACGAATAGGCAGTGAATCATGGCCGCTGTATGCCATTTTGACCGCTGACGATGGCGCAGCCGGTGATGAATTTGGCGCTTCAATATCTATGGGCGATGGTGGAGGCACTATCACACGAATGGCAATCGGCGCTCCCGGAAAAGACGCAGGGACGGGAGCGGTCTACTTATTTGAGGTGGATGGCAGCGACATTCCGCCAACATGGGCGCAAGTCAGCAAGCTGACGCCTGCTGATGGCGCGGCGGGTGATCGCTTCGGAACATCGGTATATACTGACCAACTCACCCCAGGCACGTTTACGATTGTGGGATCGCCCAATGACGACGATGCGGGAACCGATTCGGGTTCGGTGTATGTGTATGTGCCAAGCGGAGTCAATACATGGTCGCAGGAGACAAAACTCAACGGGGGTGACAGCGCGGATGGTGACCATTTCGGCACAGCGCTCACAAACTTATTCAATAGTAATATGTCCGACCAAATAACTGTCATCGTAGGTGCGCCAGACGCAGACAGTCCAGCCGAAGATGCGGGGGCAGTTTACACTTTTAAACGAACCAACCCCTCAACACCTTCATGGACAGAAGGTGAGAAACTCATCGCCAGTGACACTGACGCAGGCGACCATTTCGGGGCGTCGGTGGCCCATTTTATCGATAATTATGCTGCCATCGGCGCACCCGGTGACGACGCTAAAGGATCCGATGCTGGAGCCGCTTATATTTTTGACTATGCAAACAATGGTGGCGTATGGATCGAAGCTAAAAAGCTATTGGGGACTGAATCAGCAGCAGGCGACCATTATGGCGCGAGCGTAGCAATCGACGATACAGCGGCGGTGATCGGCGCACCTTTCGAGACGGGGGATGTCGGTCAAGCTCAGTCGGGGGCGCTCCATGTCCATAATCGACTTGCTAATTGGGGGCAGTTTTCCAGGTTAACTGCCGCCCACAACGCCATCAACGACAGCTTCGGGGCATCATTTGCGATTGACGGGAATTACGCTATCGTCGGCGCAGGTGGGGATGATGACGGTGGTCATGACCCCAACGCATTTACCGATCAAGGGGCAGCTTATATCTTCTTTAAGAATGGTGTCGTTTGGAGCCAACAAGCGCGGCTGACCGCCAGCGACAATGGACGCAACACGCAGTTTGGAGGTAGGGTCGCCATCAACGGAAATACGGCTCTCGTCACGGCAACGACTGTTGATGGGAGTATCGTTTATGTTTATGTACGGAACGGCAGCCAATGGACGCAACAAGCACGTTTAATTTCGCCAATAGGTGTGAGCGGACATATTGGCGCGACACTGGCGATTAATGGTGATTGGATGTTCATTACTGGCGATGAAATTGGCGACAAGCAGCGATATTTCTATAAGCGAACTGGCTCGAATTGGGCGCTTCAAGATCAGTTTGCTGGTGCTGCAACTTCGGCAGCAATGGATGGCAATTGGGCGGTAATCGGCAGCCCGACTGTCGGAGCGGACGGAACTACATATATTTATCATTGGGATGGCTCCAATTGGGGACTGACACAAACCCTGACACCTGGTTCTGACAGTTCGTCTTCAACGATGAGTTTCGGTTACTCGGTTGCAGTCAATGGAACCAGTATTGCAATCGGAGCGAAGGCTTACAGTGATCCAGGCAAGTCGGGTATTGGAGCGGTCTATACCTATACTTACGATGGGGCGAATTGGAATTTCCAGCAGTTATTGAAGCGCAGCGGCGGCGTTCCAAATGATGGTATGGGTATTTCTGTAAGTGTAGAAGGCAGCCGAATCGTCGCTGGAATGTCTGCGCCTGCGTCCGGTTCTGAGCGCGCCATTCTGTTCAGGAATCTGGGCGGTACATGGACACAAGTTCAAAATCTGACTCGGAACACAACCTTTGATGATTATGGTCAAACCGTTGCATTGGAAAACAATGAGTTGTGGGTGACTGCACCTTTCCAAACGGTGGGCGGCGCAAGCAGCGCAGGTACAGTATATGCTTACAATTACACGCCGGATGCCGATCTGGCGGTTGAATTGACCGATGTTCCTGGTGTCATTGCCGGATTTTATATGACCTACGAAGTCACTGTAACAAATAATGGGCAGGAAAACGCGACAGTCGTCAGCATCGTGGATACCTTGCCAGGAAATGTGGCTTTCGTAAGTGCGACAGCAGGATGCACACGAGCCGCAAATATCATCACCTGCGCGATAGGCAACCTGAATATCGGTGACAGCCAAACGGTGGAAATTAATGTGACGGTGAACGGCGCGGCAACAGGTATTTTGATGAATCAAGCGACAGTCAGTTCAGCGCTGGCCGATCCCAATATGACTGACAATAGCGCAAACCAGGATACACAAGTTGTCCCTGCCCCCGGCGTGCCGACACCAATCAGCCCCGTAAGCGGCAGTAGCACCACCAACACCCAACCAACTTTCACCTGGAGCGCCGTCAGCGGGATCACCTACTACGAAGTCCAACTCGATATTGTTGACCCACCTATTGGCATTTACAGCGGTTTCAATGTCGGGGCAACTTTTAAACCACCCGCCCCACTGCTGTATACGAAATACTACTGGCGAGTGCGCTCGGTAGATGACTTCAATATTCCTTCACCCTGGAGCGCGACACAAATTCTGTTTGTCAATGCGCCAGATACGGTTGCGCCGATTCGCAACGTATCCAACGCAATCCAACCCATTTTAAATTGGACGCCAGTCACCTGGGCAACCGGTTATGAAGTGGAAATCGCCGCTGATAAAAACTTTGCCATTGCATCATTTTCCAGCGGTACATTACCAGCAACAGATTCAACGTATATGAGTCAATACGCACTGCCCAATGGCACATGGTATTGGCGGGTGCGTGCCCTAAAAGCGGATGGCGTGACATGGAGTGCCTGGAGTACGCCGGAAACCATCCAGGTCATTGCTCCGTAACTTCAACCTGAGGGACGATCCTAACCAGTCGTCCCTCATCCATTAACATTCAATTTCAGGAATATTGCTTGAGCAGACCAGCGAAACCGGCGATGCTGGTGTGAGGACTTATGCGGACACGCGGAAGTTCCAAGGGATGACGCGAGGATTCGGACGATCCACGACGAGTCGTGACGGCCAACCATACAGGCAGCGTCCGCAGCACTTTCAGAGTGTTGGCATCATACATTCCAGAGGGATAGGCGAACATATGCGGCTGTTGTCCGGTATGAGCGGCAATATCATCCAGACTCCCGCCGATTTCATTCACTAAAAAATCTGCATTGCGATGACGCAAATCGGGATGAGTCTGCGTATGGGCTTCCATACTCATGTCTGCGTCGGACATTTGATGAATTTGATCCCAGGACATATAGGCGGAATCACCTCCATCAACAGGTTTGGTGATGATGAAAAAAGTGGCTGTGAAACCGAACTGCTGCAAAATCGGGAATACGATCTGGTAAGCATCCTCATAGCCGTCGTCGAAGGTCAGGACGATGGGGTTCGGTGGTAAGGCGGCGTTATTCGTCAGCGAGTCATACAACTCATAGAGGGAAATGACCGTATATCCATTGTCTTTGAGATATTGCATTTCGGCGAGGAAAGAATCCGGCGCAATTGTGAGTGTCTTGCGGGTACGATCTGCGTCAGAGGGCAAATCACTCACATGGTGATACATCAGGATAGGTACACGAACCCGGCGCGTCGTGGATGCATCCGTAACAAGCGGCAAACCCACTATAGCGACGAAAAGCATCCCCAAAATTGTGATACTTATAAAGCGAACGACGCGGCTGTTCACGTTGATTTCCTTTATGATGCGATGTTATGTTTTATCTATCATACAAATAATGCACCTCATAAATCAATAATGTTTACATGACACTTCCCCCACGTTCAACCGCCGCTCATATGCGGGTTGACAAGCTAGAACTTGTATTCTACGATTCGAATGAGCAGTATATATGGAGGCCAGCAGATGTCCATTTCTCTACCCGATTTTGATTCATTGTGGGATTACAATCAGCCAGCAGAGACGGAGAAAAAATTTCACGATTTGCTGCCCGCAGCAGAAACATCCGGCGACAAGTCGTATCAGGCAGAACTGCTGACTCAAATTGCCCGCACGCAGGGGTTGCAGGGCAAGTTCGCGGAAGCGCATGAGACATTGGACAGCGTAGAAACGATGCTCATGCCCACGCTTATCCGCGCGAAAATCCGTTACGAGTTGGAACGTGGGCGAGTGTTCAATTCATCGGGCGAGAAAGCCAAAGCACACCCATTATTTTTGCAAGCGTGGGAAGACGCAGTCCAGGCGGGCGAAGATTTTTATGCTATCGACGCGGCGCATATGATCGCGATTGTCGAACCGCCGGAACGACAGATGGAATGGAATCTGAAGGCGGTTGAAATTGCAGAAAAGACAGATGATGAGCGGGCACGCAATTGGCTCGGCTCGCTGTATAACAATATCGGCTGGACATATCATGATGCGGGACAGTACGAAGAAGCGTTGACAACTTTCCAGAAAGCACTAGCCTACCGCGAACAGCAAGGCAAAGCTGATACTATCCGCATCGCGAAATGGTGTATCGGGCGGGCGCTGCGTTCGCTCAACCGGATTGACGAAGCACTGAGGCTTCAACGTGGCCTGCTGGCGGAGATGGGCAATCAAAACCCGGATGGTTTCGTGTACGAAGAACTGGGCGAATGTTTGTTCATCCAGGGAAGCGAGGACGCCAGCCATTATTTCGCGCTGGCGTATGAGGCCTTATCACACGACGCCTATCTGGTGGAAAATGAAGCTGCGCGACTCGCACGACTGAAAACATTGGGCGGAATTTAATGGATATAGGGGTGCATTGACAGGCCATTACAGACCAATTATGCTGGGTTTGAGCAAGGGGCGTTAGCTCCTTTTTCATTTTTGACTCGCGCAACATTCGGATAGATTGGCTCGCCATTTTCGGTGATACTCATTATTTGCGGCAAAAATTTTATAAAGCGCGGTGGACTTAAAGGGGAAACATGAGTAATAAGCAAGCATGGATCGGATTTTTTGTGCTGGGCCTGATCTGGGGGTCATCATTCCTATTTATTCGAATTGGTGTGGAGCAACTTGGCCCATTTGAAGTGGTGTTCATCCGCACGGGGATCGCCGCAATCGGCCTAACACTGGTAGCATATGCGCGCGGAAAACGACTGCCTACGCATTGGGATGGCATCCGCGACCTGATTATCCTGGGTGTCGTCAATACCGTTGTTCCTTTCGCGTTCATCACCTGGGGCGAAAAAAGCATCGACAGCGGATTAGCCGCCGTGCTGCAAGCCGCTGCTGCATTGTTCACATTAGTTGTCGCTCACTTCGCCTTCGCAGATGAGCGTATCACGATGAAAAAAATTGGCGGGTTGGTCGTCGGGTTCATCGGCGTGATTATCCTGGTAAGCCAAAGTTGGAAAGATGGTCAGGTTGCCACCGGCAGTTTGACAGGTCAGTTGGCAATTGTAGTGGCATCATTTTTCTATGCGATAGGTGGAACCTACAGCCGGCGGGTGTTGAAAAAAGGCATTGAGCCGATTATCGCGGCGTCGGGTGCGATGATTACGACGGCTATCGTCAGCGGCGTATTGATGGTGATCGCACCTGCACTGGGTGGCGCGACGATTGTGATGCCAGCGGACATGCAATCCAACGTATTGTTCGCTATGATAGCATTGGGGCTGCTGAACACCTTCGTCGCCTACATCATTTTTTACTCGATCATTCCTATCCTGGGGGCTGCGCGCACTTCGATGGTGACATATATCGTCCCGGCAGTGGGACTAGCACTAGGCGCAATATTCCTGAAGGAAGTGGTCGATTTTCGGCTGCTTTTGGGAGCAGCACTTATCCTAACCGGAATCGGAATCGTCAATTTGCGTCTGGTTGATATAGCGCGGGGGTTATTCAAGAAAAGTGAGACTGCCCTTCCCCAGCCAGTGGATTAGCGTAAAATCGCTTCAGGAAAAGACTCTATACCCTGATGTTTTGTTCGCTCAAAATCTCACCCCCTAACCCCCTCTCCACAAGTGGCTGAGGGGCGGACATGTTTGGGGAGGGGGTTGCGA
>JBDTNB010000267.1:0-6685 GCA_039933955.1 Chloroflexota bacterium | reverse complement strand
CTACATCATCGGATTCTACAACCGGGTACGGCGACATTCCGCTTTGGGCTATCTCTGTCCCAACGACTTTCATCTGCAGTTTATGAGACAAATTTGTACTCCATCAAATTTGGCTATTGCCAGCAGTTTGGTCAAGGCTTCTCGTCTCTTACACAAACATGCCTTTCACATTCTCAGTGCTTTAGCTCATTTTGATACTCATTGCTCCTGTCTCCAATCTATTCTCCCTTCTCTCAACCGTTATTGCATCCAGAAACGTAAAGCGCGATCCGCTACTTTTCAGCTTTTGGATCGCGCTTTTCCTTAACTTGATGCCTATGAGGCGAGATAGTGTTCGGGCTTCTTCTCCCAACGGATGAGCAGGCGGCGAAAGCGGTTCATCCAGCTATGACTGCGTTCGACTACCCAACGGTGCGCCCGCTTGCCAGCTCACGGACTTCCTCACCGCGAGAACGAATGTGGGCGGTGAAGCCAAACTCAGTGAGCATATCGTGTACCTCGTCGTAATCGTAGCCTTTGTCCAGACATATGACTTTATTGGGAGAATTTCCAATTGCAAGTCAAACCTTTGACCGTTGGTGGGAAATTGAACTGGCAGAATTGGATTATGGAATAAGCGAAGTATTAAAGTATGTGAAAGCTGATGAATTAAAGCTTCTCGGAAAAACTGGAAATACTAAGATTGATGAATGAGTTGAATTTTCTATAGGTATGGCAAGAGAGCGTGATGAAAGGCAACAGAATAAACTTGAAAAAATAATATTATATAATATATTAGTGTCTGTTTTGAGTTTTTATAACTTTCGTTAGTTTTTGTAGGCACTTTGCTATTAAGTTGGCATAACTACATATAGTGCTCCAATTTGGCGATATGTTGGAATGCTCCCTTGTCAGCTACAATAACCAGCCTGCAATACCTGCGCGCCCGCTACTACGACCCCGCCAGCGACACATTCCTCTCGCAAGACGCGATGAGGGGCACAATGGGCAGCTAATCATATAGCGGCTACAGCTACGCCCAAAATAACCCGCTAAATTGGATGGATAAGTTATACCATTCGGGCTTGACATATTAGAATTTTTGTTCTAAAATAGATATGCTTGCATCCGCATCCAGAGAGATTTTACAGCGAGGGTTGAATGTTCGACGGCAGTTTCACGTTATGCGAAGCATACCACCGAAGCAAAAACGGCTGTTCGCTTTCGCGTGTACTACTGGCGGAAGCTCCCCTCATCCGCCGCCACAACCCCAAAATGGTTGTTTTTTGGCGGAAGTTACGCTCACTTTCCGCCACAACAGGTCGCAATTTCGCGGATGGTTTTACGGTAATTGCTGATTTAACTCATTTGCCCTTAAACGTGGCAAATTTTCGTAGGGACGCAGCGTGCTGCGTCCGCCAAATATTGACTACACTCATTTTGACACCGATTCCAGTAACCTCGCGTGTTTGCAGGAATACCCCCTTTTCAGGGTTTTTGTCCAGTAAACGAGCGAGGATACTGGACATTGAAAACAAATGAGTCCGATAAACAATTATTTTCTCGCCTGCACTTGAATCTTTTTCTGGAATCTGGCTCTCTTAACTGGAAACGAAAAACCAATGACCTTGACGATTTCATCCACCCTCGCCCGCCAACTCGCCGTCACCAAACAGGATTTGGCTGGAACGCCGCCAGAACCAAGCCCTGAATCGATTCTCAATGTCGTTCGCGATCTCGGCTGCTTGCAGCTTGACCCGACCAGCGCCGTCGCCCGCAGCCATTTGCTCGTCCTGTGGAGTCGCCTCGGCAATTATGATCCGGCTGATGTTGATCGGCTGCTATGGGAAGACCGTTCGCTGTTTGAATACTGGGCGCACGCCGCCGCCATCGTCCTGACCGAGGATTATCCGATTCATCACCACGAGATGCAAAAGCTGCGTACACACAAGCCCACCTGGAAACCGGGAATGCTCGAATGGATCGAGGCGAATCCGGCGCTCCGTGACCATATTCTGGAGGAGATTCGTGAGAAAGGTGCGCTGCCGTCTTCCGCTTTCGAGGATAAGGCTGACTCCTCCTGGCAGTCGAGCGGTTGGACGGGCAACCGCAACGTCGGCCAGATGCTGACCGGCTTGTGGGATAGAGGATTTATCGTGGTCGCCGGACGTAAAGGTACGGAACGCCTTTGGGATTTACCCGAACGCTTCCTGCCCGATTGGACACCGCGCGATGAATTAACCGACTACCAAGTCGTTTACCTTGCTGCTCAAAAATCGCTGCGAGCGCTGGGCGTCGCCCGCATCAAAGATATTCAAGTGCATTACACCCGCAATCGCTATCCCGGCCTGCCCGAAATTCTCAAAGACCTGGAAAAAGAGGGACGCATCCAGCAGATAAAAATCGTCGATTCTGACAAAGCCTTGCCGGGAACCTGGTACATCCACACCGACGATTTACCCCTGTTAGAGCAGCTTGAAAAGGGTGAATTTCAGCCGCGTACCACCCTGCTCTCGCCCTTCGACAATTTAATCTGTGATCGAGCGCGCACCGAAAAATTATTCAACTTTGAATTCAAAATCGAGATTTATGTGCCGAAGGAGAAGCGCCAATATGGATATTATGTGCTGCCCATTCTGCACGGCGACAAATTGATTGGCCGCATTGACCCGCTCATGAACCGCAAGGAAAAACGCCTGTATATCAACAATGTCTATGCCGAACCCGACGCGCCGATGAATAAAAGCACTGCGGCAGCAGCAGCAGCAGCAATTGAAAGTCTGGCGACCTTCCTCGGTGCTGCGGACATCGCCTACGCGGAAAACGTCCCATCTGGTTGGGACAAAGTGCTACGGTGATTCAGAATCGGCAACCGGGACGGTGAAATGAAAAGTTGAGCCTTTTCCCAATTCGCTCTCAAACCAGATGCGCCCGCCCTGCGCTTCAATCAGGTGTTTAGCAATATATAGACCAAGCCCATTCCCGGCTTGTTCACGAACTTTTTCATGTTCGGAACGCCACCATTTCTTAAAAACGTTACTCTGCTCGTCGGGATCAATACCGATGCCGTTATCCTGAATACTCACTAACAAAAAGTTAGTGTCGTTCTCAACCCATTCATTTGCGGAAATAGTGATTTGCCCTCCTTCTGGTGAATATTTGCTAGCATTATCGAGGAGCGTAAACAAAACCTGTCTCAAACGAATCTCATCAGCGTATGCAAAAGACAAATTTTCCGAAATTTGCAATGACAACATTTGTCGTTTTTCAGCCGAAAGTGCTTGAAAGGGCTTGGCTGTTTCTTTTATGGACACTCCTAAAATTGAGGATTCGGGTCTGAGGCCGATATATTTGCTCTCAACTCTTGCCAGATCGCTGAAATCGGACAAGCGTTTGGCTAAACGAAGTGTGTTATTTTTGATCGTCATGACGAAATTATTCTGTTGATCCGTAAGTTTTCCTGCAAATCCTGAGAGAAGTAAATCGGAGTAGCCCTGCATAGATGTTAAAGATAATTTCAGATCATGCAGCATCATCGGCATAAATTGGCTTACACCGAATAACTCTAGCCATACATTGATCCTGGTTTTCAATATCGCAAGGTTGAAGGGTTTGAGCAGAAAATCTTCCGCACCCATTTCAAGTGCTTGTGAAGCTAATTCAAGTCGTGGTTCATCAAGGATAATGATTATTCGCTGGTTTTTAAATTTTGTCAGAAAATCTAAGTCAGAAAATTCAGGTTGAGTTATATCCAGAAAGACAATTATTGGATGATGAGATTTAGCCATCGCAGTCGCTTCATCAATAGTATCAGCAGTGGAAACTTGTTGGTTTAATTCAGTAAGATGGCTTGATAAACGTTTTCCTTCAACTTCATCATCGCCAGCGACTAAGATTGTGAGACGTTCAGCACGCATCGCTTAAACCTCGCAGCAAATTATTGTGAGGGAGTTGCTTCAGGAGTAGTCGCCATAATTTGGGAATTTTTGAGATATTTTTTGCGGGTTTCAGCGGTTTCATCAAACTGTCCTGGCGCAAGCAGCGACCAGAAAAAATCTGGCGTCACCACCCGCCCCGCTCCGGCCTCGGCATAGCGGTGCAGCCAGTCAAAGAAGGCATCCGTCCCCAGGTCAACGCGCAAATCGCGCAGCATCAGCACGCCGCGCAGGTAAACCGCGTTGATGTATTCGCGGCGGGTTTTGAACTCGTAAACCGTGCTGTCCACGAAACCTTCTGGCGAATAATTATTGACGCGGAAGCCCCACCACCAGTCTTTGAGCGCCGGGAAATATTCTTCGATGAAAGCGTACTCGCTGTAGGTCGCCAGCGCCTCATCCAGCCAGGGATTTAGCGCCTGATCGTTGCCCACCCGTCCGTACCACCATTGATGGGCAATTTCATGGACGGTAATCAGCATCAAATAGGAGGTTGGCCCGCCAAACGCCCGAAAATATTCGCCACCAACGAACACCAGCCCGCTGAATTCCATGCCGTCGGGGAAGTCACCCTGCACAATCACCAACCGTTTATAAGGATAGTCGCCATACAGGTCGGAATACATGCTCAACGCTTTGGCCGCCACATCCAGCGCGAAGGCCGGAGAATTAATCGCCCCACCGTCGGTCAGGATCATGGCATCATCAAAGGTATACAGTTCCACCGTAACGCCGTTGTCGGTCTTGGTGGTCGAAACATTGTAATCTTCGCTCATGCTGAGGCTGAAATCGCGGGCATTCGGCAGTAGATAATGCCATTGTCGGGCTTTATTCGTTTCGACATTTCCTGGCGCAGCGACTTTCAGCTTGTCCGGCGCATCCGGGATATTGAGCGTCACATCCCAATCGGCGTCATCCAGCACGTCTTGTTCACCAATAGGGATTTCGTCGTGAATCAGCCAGTTATCGCGCTGCCGCACGGCTATCGTCGGCAGCCAGTGTCCCAGATTCGTTTGTCGGTAGCTGTGACCCAGATAACCTTTATAAGCATTGTCGCCGCTCGTATCCATTTCAGGAACATTGATATGAAAGCTGACTGTGAACGTGATGCTGCAATTCGGATTGAGCACTTCAGGCAATTCCACCGAAAGGCGCTGACCTGTCAATTGATAAGTCGCCTTGCCTGAGGCCAAATCAACGGACTCCAGTTTAAACACGTCTGGCAAACTGTTTGGCCGGACAACCAGCACCAATTGATCCAATGGTTGGTCATTCCGATTCACATAATCAATCTGCTGCTGCACTTCGAACGCGCGTTTCGGATAATCCATATCGGCGGTGATGGTATAGTTTGTCGTCGGGGCATCGGGACTCGCTGGACAATGTACCGACGATGGAGCATCCGTCGCCTCTGGCAAAGCTGTCGCAACAGGATGCGTTTCACGCTGGAGTGTAGGCACTGGCGTGGTTTGAAGCGCGCGTGTCGGCGTTGGGGTTGCTGTTGGAGTCAATTCATCCGCGCGTGTGAAAGCACAGGCGGTGAGGATGAGTACCAAGAAAGTGCTGGTCAGAAAGCGCAGTGTCAGCATACCTGCATCATAACCTGAGCAACGAAAAATGCCAACTTGCGTATAGGTCTCTGGTCGTTCTTAACAACTTTTTTCGCAGCTTTATCCAGTAATATGTGTTATAGTTCGTGATGCTAAATAATTCACTGGGAGGGGGGAGCTTGAATCAAACTCCACTTCGTGCGCAAATTCGGGGTCTTATCCGTCTGACTCGTTGGAAAGAATATGTTCCATTCGTCGTGCCACTCACCATCCTCGGTGCTTTGTTGGCTGCACGCCCTAATGGCATCCAACTCGACTGGCGGTTGATTGCAGTTACTTTTGCAAACATTCTGGCAGTCGCTTACGCCTTTATGATTAACGATATTGAAGATGCGCCTGATGATGCCCGTGATCCTGCGCGGGCTGCCCGCAACCCGATTTCGACTGGTGAAATTGGCGTGCGCATCGGCTATGCAGCCTGCCGTATTGTCGCCGCAATTACGCTGATTCTCTATGCGCTGGGCGGCGTTTGGGCTTTAGGAATCGGCATCGTCACTTTATTACTATCGCATTTATATTCATGGAAGCCCGTCCGGTTGAAAGCGTGGCCGGTCACGGATGTCGTTTCGCATTCGCTGATGTTAAGTGGACTGCTGCTATTGGCGGGTTATTTCACTTATCACACCCAACCAGGCATCGTCTGGTTCGTAGCGGCCAGCGTGACTCTGGTCTCAGTTTACGGCCAACTTTATAACCAACTCCGCGACTACGAAATGGATAAAGCCGCCGGTCTATACAACACCGCGATCATCCTCGGCGAAAATAATACCCGCCGCGTGATGTATCTGGCAATTGGGTTTGCCGCTGCGTGCATGGTGGCCGCCATTGTCCAGGGTGCTTTCCCATTCTGGCTGGGCATCGTTCTGCTCCTCAGCATTCCGGTAAGCATGTTATTCCGTTCGCAGACGGATATGCGCGGCGGCGTGGCAGTCGATGTAAGCGGCAGCCTGCAAATGCAAACCCTGGTGGTCGTTAATCTAACCGTCGCGGTTTGGCTCGCCTGGGTAATCATCAGCCAAGTCATTCTATAGAATTTAGTTCCTGTATCCGTATAAGTTTCAAAAGAACCGGGAATGGAGAATCATTCCCGGTTTTTATTTAGTTTTAGGCTCATGTTCAGAGAAAGTGAAAACGAGATAGAATTGAGAGATGGACTTCCCA
>JBDTNB010000266.1:0-6833 GCA_039933955.1 Chloroflexota bacterium | reverse complement strand
GCCGAAGTTTGCCCTCTTCAACACTATGGCGATCTGCAAGCTCAAGAGCTTCGTCGGATAATCGTAAAAGCGCCTTAATAGCACTAAAATGAACCTTCTTTATGCCACCCATTGCGCTCAGTACCGCCTCGGTATATTCCCGTTTGCCGCGTAAATCGAGGTCAAGCGCCTGCCGATAGAAGTCATTAGGAGTTGCGGTATTCGGGATTTGATAGCCATGTACCGTCAGCAGGAGCAGTGCCGCTTGTCGCGCCATTGCTATCGCAGAAAGTCCACTGCGAGCCGTGTTCTCTTTTGCCTGCCGAAAGACCGATGAACGTTCTGTGGGAATGATGATGCAGGGAATCATGCCATCACTGTTGTAGCCGGAGATGAAATCACGCAGCAGCCATGTCGCCCAATAGCGACGTTCGCCTGTTTCGATACGAAATTGCTGGGTCACGCCTTGTGAGACATCCACCACTGTCAGCGGATTGACTTGCCCATCGTCGCGGATCGTGATGGCAAGGTTGACCAGATCGTGGAGCAGTTGTTCTTCAGGTGAGAGCTGGGCTGTCTGTTCTTCATCACTCTCATCATCGGCGTTGGGCAGCAGTTCCAACACGTTGTTGAAAGGTCGCCCCCGTTGGCGGGCAGCGACCTGTACCAGTTGAACGAGTTCCTTCAGCGCCTGTGTGGGTGTAAGGCGATTGCTGTGGAAAGCGAAGTGCAGCGGCTCTGGCAGCACCCGGCGCGGCTGGACCGGATCAGGGCGCACCATCTCCAGCAGCAACCGTTCCACGCGGATATTGTTATCCTCGAACTGCTGCGGATTGCCCAGCAGCAGTTCCTCGGTTACGCCTCCGAGCAGCGCATCAATACGCTGAGTTTGGTTCTTCGGTGGCATTAGACACCACCCTTTGCTATCCGCTGCACCAGCTTGCCCACAAACTGGGCGTATGCCTTGCTCGCGGGTGCTTGCGGATCGTAATTGAAGACACTTTGATGGTTCTGATGAGCATAGGACACTGCTTCGTTCGCGGGAATAACGCCGACCAGCAGCTTACCCAAGACGCTATGTGTTTTGAGTTCGTTCAGCAGGTGGTTGTGTCCCCGGATACGAGCGTTCATCTTCGTGACTAGGATGCCGCTGACGCGCAGATTTGGCTGTCGCCAGCCTTCACGGACGTCATTGATTTTCCCAATGACACTCATCAAGCCAACGGTTTCCAGATAGCGTGGCTCGACGGGAACAATGGCATCGGTCGCCGCAATTAAGCCCATTTCGGTCATGAGTGAGAAGGACGGGCGGGTGTCGATGACAACGGCAGCGTAACGATTGATGATGCGGCTCAAGGGATCAGCGAGGCGATAAGGCGCACCTGCAATCCCCATCAATTCACGCTCCGCGCCTTCCAGCATAGGGGAAGCGGGCAGCACATGGAGATCAGCATCCCATGTCGATTGCACGATGCAGTTGAGGAGGGTCTGCGCCGCATTCTGACGATCTGCCATCAGAACCGTGTACAGGCTGTTGTCCACACTGTAGTCTTTTGTGCCTGTCGTGACGAGGGTCGCGTGAGCCTGACTATCTGTGTCTATCAGCAGGACACGCGAGTTAGGAGCGCCCGCGCGTCGCAGCATCCCTGCGATACCGAGCGCGGTATTGGTTGCGGATGTCGATTTCCCGACACCTCCTTTGTGATTAGTGAAAACGAAAACGTGAGTCATGATTGAGAATTCCTCCGCTTAACACAGTGATTTGAACGAAACCGCCTGCGAAACCAACGAACTGCCAACCCATGTTATGCTGTGGGACGGGAGCGCCGTTAGCCTCCGCGACGGTACTTCAAGGTGGGTCGAGAGAGCTAATCCCTCTCTTGGCTCACCGCAAAGTCAAACCTGATGCTTTGAGGTCTCCAGAAGTGCAAATTGTGCGTTCTGGGGGAACGCGATACATTGGAGGAATTCAATTAGTAGGATATTGAGAGAGGACAGATGTTCGAGTTCTTTCCCGTTAGGGTCACAATCTAGGACTCGAACTTATGGCTTTTTGATTAAAATGGTCGGGATGCCTTTTGAATTACAGGCAATACTATTATTTTGCAATTTACATCGAGAATTAGTCGCAAGTGTGTTCTATGACTGTCTTTCTCAATATTCATCGGCTTCCGTTTCCTTGATCGTTCGGCTAAGTTACTGACATGTGACCTGACATCGAAGTAGTTTGAGATACGAAAGCGCGCTTCAAACTTTAAAACAACATACATGACATACATACTATCGTGAGTTATGGAATAGGATTTACGTTCTATTGTTACAATTCGCGTGACGATCTATTCTCCATGATAAGTTCTATTTATTGGACGCAAGTTTTCAGTCGATTATTGCTACTTTGCTAGTCCTGTATCAAATGCGCTCGTAAGTCAATTTTAATGGAATGTCTTATGGTTTCTAAAGTAACTTCACTTGAGTCCCGTTTGTTGCATATCGCTATTTCTCTGCCGATCGACCCTGCGGAATTATTGACTGCTGTAAAGCGCGCTGTTGCTAGCCAACCTACACAGCAGACCTCGCCTCCCGGTCTCCTAGTTGATGCGAGCAAAATTCAGCCTCTACTAGAACAAAAAGTGATAGACAGTTTACAGCAACTCTTGCTGGGTCTGCGCAGCTACGGCCCCGCAGCCGTTTTCGGCCTGCCTCAGCCCATTGAGTCTCTATTCAAGCTATCACTTCCCGGCTTCGATGATGCTAACTACCCTATCTACTTTGTGGAGAATCAGGAAGCAGCTATGGCTATTCTTCATCATCCGCAAGCCATCAATAATCCTGCATCCTCTCGTAAGTCCATGCATCAATCCGTCGAAACTTGTAAGACTACCTTTCGGAACTTGCAGACGCAGCAGATGTTTCGTGCCTTTACAGCCAATCCATATCTTTACCACGAATGGCGCACGATAGTCGATGCCTTATATGAGGATGGTGAAGTCGCATTTGAAACCGAGCGGTTTGCCCTACTACATGACTTTGGGAACGTCGATGATTTAACCATCGACTGGGACAAAATCATTATGACACTGTTGCATGACGTTGCCTTATGAAAACACCTCGAATTTGAGGTAAATACCCGAAATGGTTCAATCGATGAATGACCGAAATCCGCCTTTATTGACCGGCAAACTGCGTTTGCCCCACAGTATCCCTGGCGTCATTGCCCGTAATCGGCTTCAAAATCGCCTCATACAAATCCTCGATCAGGTTTCTGTAGGTCTGGTGATCGCGCCCCCTGGCTTTGGCAAAACCACTATCGTGAGCCAGACTTTGCATGTATGGAATCATCCCACTGCATGGCTTCAACTCGATGCCGAAGATAATGACCCGGCACAATTCTGGACTTATTTGACCGCAGCCTTACAAACGATCCATCCTGAGGTGCCGCATTATGTGTCGCCACTAGATTTGCCATCGGACAGCCACGCGCCACTCATTCGAATCGCCAATGCCATAGAGGAGGAGATAAAAGAGCCGTTTGCCCTGGTGCTGGATGACTTTCACCATATCACCTCTGAGGCCATCTATCGTCAGCTAGAGTGGTTTATCACCCGCAATATCCCGATGCTGCGTTTGGTTTTGATTTCACGAGTTGAATGTCCACTGAATCTGGCTCGAGTGCAGGTGCGGCATCAACTGGAGACGATTGATGTGGAAGCACTGCGTTTCACGGCAAACGAGACCGCTGCTTTCCTACGCGACACAATGGCCCTTGCTGTCAATAAGGCAGTTGTCGAGCGGCTTTTGCAAGTTTCGGAGGGCTGGCCCGCAGCCCTCCATCTCATGGCATTACGATTGCGGCACGGTACTGGAACTGACGCCCTTCCAGGACAATTTGTCCGTCCAGATGCCCATCTCACACGCTACTTTGACGAAGAAGTCTTTAATCCACTTCCGGTTGAGTTTCAAGATTTCCTGCTGCGTACATCGTTATTGAGAGATATTCAACTGAAATTATGTCAGGTAGTGACAGGAGTAGATGGACGAAATGTCCTTGAACACTTGACCCGCAACCAGTTGTTTGTGATTCGCCTGGACAACGCAAATCAAGATTATCGTTACCATAGTTTATTTGCAGAATATCTTCAGGATCGGATCAAACAAAATCATCCTGATTGGGTACAAGATGTTCATCGTAAGGCCGCGGAATACTATCAAGGGCATGGGTTAATTGAACCTGCGATTGAACACGCGCTTCTCTCCGGCAACTATGGTTTTGCTGAACACTTGATGTGCGATACCGCCTGGAATCTTATCACATTTGGCCTACGAGATACGGTCGCTTCCTGGTTCGAACGTATCCCCGCAGAGCACATAAAAACCGATCCCCGTTTGAGTCTCTGTTATGCCTGGGTTTTGTACCTCCAGGGAAAACTTGATCCCGCGAAACAACTTCTGGTCAATGTCGATGAACTCCTGTCCTCTCCCGCAGACCTATCGCCCTCAGACGTTGACCTGATACAAGGAGAATCTCATACGCTGTGGGCACTTGTTGCCCATTTACAAGGTGATTTAAACGATGCTGTGCAACACGCGCAGCAAGCATTGCAGCTTTTGCCTGTTGAACAAACCTTTATGCGAGGTTGCGCACTCGGAACCCTGGGTTACACACAGTGGATGGAAGGCAACGCTCTCGCAGCTCACCAGATACTTGACGATAATCTTTTTCCAACACATTACGTACCAGACGAATTGAGCCGATTACTCGTTCGGGCCAATCAAGCAAATATGCTCATTTTCCTCGGCCACTTACACGAAGCTGGCTTGATATTCGAACAGATTCTCACTGCCGCACAATCTGATCTTCCCCGCTATCAGATGATTGCGGCTGCGGCCTACTGTGGCATTGGATTTTTGGAATACGCCTGGAATGATCTCAACTCGGCGGCGAATCATACCCGAACCGCGTTGAAACTGGGGCAACCCTGGATTTATATGAACGCTTTACTTCCCGGTTACGTGACGCTATCCCGTATCGAGCAAGGGAGGCATCGCTTTAAAGCCGCTGAACGTGCCCTCGACGAATTAGAGCATCATATCAATGTTGGTCACTTAACCCAACTTCAGGCATTGTTAGAGGTTAATCGTATTCGTTTGCAAGTCGCACAAGGCAATTCCGCTAGTGTACGAAAATGGGCGCTGCGTTTTGAGCAATTGGATAAATCACTTGAAAATGACACTGCGGATATTTGGCCTGATATCGTCTACGCTGAAGTGATGATTGCGGAAAACCATGCGGAACAGATTATGGAGTTGCTCAAACGTCTCAATGCGCGCTGTGGTCTTCTCTCCTTAGAGTGGATGCGCCTTGATATTCAACTGTTGCAATGTATTGCGTACTGGTCACTGGGACAAAACGAACTGGCACTCAATTTGCTGCGTGACATCGTGATACGCGCAGAACCGGAAAATCATATTCGATTATTCTTGGATCGTGGGTCAGTAATTGAAACCATGCTACGTCAACTCGAACTACCTAAGGAAATGAGTGCCTACGTTAGCGAACTGCTAACGGCATTTGAGGCAGAAAACCTACAAAGTAAGTGGATTGAGCTTGACCCCGCACCAAATTCGCAATCAGCAGATGTACTCAGTTTGCGTGAACGAGAGACTTTGTCGTTGATGGCGCAAGGCGCGACCAACGAGGAAATAGCTCATAAGTTGGTTATTGCTCATGGGACAGTCAAAACCCATGTCAAACATATTCTCCGCAAGCTGAATGCTGGAAATCGTACCGAGGCCATTGCGCGCGCCCGCGCTCGTTCACTAATTGAATGAACCTAATACCCCCTCAATTAAAACAAATATCCCTTTAGAGAGATGTAGACTGCATAATCCACGAGTAGTATTTGCGGCATCAGCTCTTAAATGTAATATGGGGAATGGCTTTACACCGTGGCCATTTATTGCATTTATCAATCCGTAAACCCAAGTTCAGGGCAAATATTGGAGATACTCGTGGAGCAGATGAGACCGATCAAAATTGTGATTGTGGATCGAAATATCATCACCCGGAAAGGTTTAGTAGCGATCCTCACTGAAATAGAGGAGTCACACGAGATTCTAGCAACTTTTGCGAACTTATGGGAAGTAAGAACTGTCTTTCCCCATCACATAATCGACATCCTGATCCTAGATGATTTGGCGGCTCATCCGACAGAAATAGTGTGTTTTATTAAACAATGGCATGAAACCCAACCGGGATTAAGCATTATTATCCTAAGTGAGCGGCGAGATCCAGATTACATTCGAAGTGTTATGAGATTTGGTACGGCCTCCTACATTTTGAAGAGTGTGGACCTGTATAATCAACTCCTGACTGCCGCAAAGATGATGAGCGCAAAATATCCTTTTATCTCTCCAAAAGCCTTAGGACTTATGAGCGGCGATGCTGTAAAAACGTTAGAACCTCGCGACAAGGAAGTTTTACAATTACTTGCTCAAGAACTAACCATCAAGGAAATCGGTGTAGAACTTAAATTGACTACCAAAACTGTCTATCGTATACGGAGCCGACTCAAGCGCATATTGGGTATACGCAATAATGAAATGATTGTTGATGCTGCCCGCAAAAAGGGGTTCTTGAGCAATATAGATTGATTATCTTTTGGTCGGACAGTTGTCGAAACTAATTCACTCACCTTACGCAGCAAGCAGAATGGGCTGGAGCTGACGCAAGGAATCAAAAGCGGAATGCAGGGCTGCGATATACAGTTTGGTTTTGAGCGCAAAGTGGTTGAGATGGGTGGCTTTACGCAACCATTCGAGCTTGATATAAGCACAAAGCGATGCAAACAGATGGT
>JBDTNB010000265.1:0-6846 GCA_039933955.1 Chloroflexota bacterium | reverse complement strand
GGCAGCGCATCTGGGCGAGTTATGGTGATTATGACCGCCAGATGTTCGAGCGCCAATGTGCGGCGCAGGATATTCCTTATCCTTTCAGCGCGACACACCTGAACATCAAATCGCTGTATACGCTGCTGCGCGGTTTACGGCATGATGTCGGTTTGGTACAGGCCATGACCCTGCTCGAACTACCCGTCGAAGGTGTGCATCATCGCGGCGATGACGACGCCTGGAATACCGCGCTGGTGCTGGCGAAGATTTTGGCGCGGTCATAAATCAGTTAGCTGTTCGATTGCAAGGTTCTTATATCCCCTCCCCCAACCCTTACAAGGGTAGGTTTTTCAGAAATGGGTTGGTGCGGTTGCGTCACCGGGGGCTGAAGCACCCCGGCTAGATTGCCAGACAAGCCCACTGAAGGGGCTAGAAAGGCCAGAGCAGGCCATTTCGTACACCTTGTGGATTTTGGAATGTCGCATTTTGTTGAAAATTAAAAACCTACCCTTGTAAGCCACTTCGTAGAGAGGGGCTTAAAAACCTTGCCTTTTCCCTTATCCAGTTTCAAAATTGGATGTTAAAAGATAAGAAAAGCATCTTTGCAACAGAGCAGCGAACAGCTTTTAGCCGTTAGCCAAGACAAAAGTTTCACGAGAAAGAAATTTGTATTTCAGATGCAAAATATGAAGCCTGAAGTGAAAGCGGCTGCGCATACCATCCTGGCCGAAATCCAACGGCGGATGGCGAAGGGTAAACGCCCGTTTCTGGTCGCGCTGGATGGTGGCAGCGGCGCGGGTAAATCCACGTTGGCGCTGTTCATCGCCCACGAATTGAAGGCCGCCTTGATTCCGAGTGACGATTTTTATGCTGCGTACATTTCTAGTGCTGAATGGGATGCCTACACGCCCGAAGAAAAAGTACGCGATGTGATTGACTAGCGGCGCTTGCGGACGGATGCGCTGGAACCGCTGTTGGCCGGGAAAATCGCGCGCTGGCATCCATTTGATTTTGAAAAACTGCGACCTGACGGAACCTATCCCCTGAGTGAGCATTTCGTTGAGCGCCAACCCGCCGACGTGATCGTGCTGGACGGCGCATACTCGACGCGCCCCGAACTGGCTGATCTGATCGACTTGACCGTGCTGGTGGATGTCCCGATTTCAGTCCGTCATGCGCGGCTGGACGCGCGGGAACCCGCCGATTTTTTGCAATCCTGGCACGCCCGCTGGGATGAGTCTGAAGCTTATTATTTCACGCATGTCCGGCCAAAATCCGCGTTTGACCTGATCGTCAGCGGTTAGCTTTTAGCAGTTAGCGATTAGCCAAAACCAAGATACAAGCAATCGTCGCAATCGAACGCAGCTTGTAGGGCGGAGAAATTCAGAGTTGATAAAGGGATTCGGTGAACATTTAAGACGGACGACATATTGAAGGTTGAAAATTTATTTCGGTAATGGAAGCACGGACGAGACATGTCTCGTCCCTACAAAAAACACCTGTGTCCTAAAAGATTTACCGAATTATTTAGGCAACCATCAATGTTTCGTCCGTTGTTTTTCCAAATTCGCGAATGTTAATTCTCAACGGCCAATAATCTCGTGATTATCCCCTTACCCTATTGAATATTCAGCAGCGATGGTGTCAATAGCATTTCAGCTCATCGCTAACGACTAATTGCGTTCTTTCCCCTTCGAATGACGCGCTTGACAAAAACTATACACCGGGTGTATAGTTTTCCTGGATGAAATTAGACACTCAGTGTATAGGTTACATGTCGGTCAAACACACACTCCTCGCACTCCTTTACCAGCGCCCTATGCATGGCTACGAACTGGGCAAACAGATGACTCAGGCGATCAATGCCGAGTGGGATGTTAGACCAGGGCAGATCGCCAGCACATTGGCGCGGCTAAAAGAGGCGAACTGGGTGGATTATGAGGTCGAGGCCAGCGACGACGGGCCAGATCGCAAAGTCTATTTCATCACCGAGGAAGGCCAGCGGGAACTCGAAAACTGGTATCTGAGCGCCGAAGTCCGCGAATACCGGTTGGGCGATGCCTTCTACATCAAGCTGGTGCTCAGCTTGCTCGGTGGGCCGGTCAGCCCGGAACAGGTGCTCATTGCCCAGCGGCGCGAACTGTATCTCCAGCTTCACGAAGCCACTGAAATGCTCCGTCAAGCCGATCCTGACACACAACTTCCCTGGGTGCTGCTGCTGGAAAGCGCCACCATGCACCTGGAAGCCGATTTACGCTGGATCGAAATGTGCGAGGCGCGGCTGCCAGATTTGAAGCATTACACGCCGCCGCAGCCTCCACCCAAACCGCGTGGCAGGCCGCGCCAGAAAACGGCGGGAATATCTGAATCGAAAGTGCCCAGTTCATCTGAGGATTGAAAATAAGGCAATAGAGGGAAAATCATGTCGATCCTACATACTGATTCGCTCACGAAAGTTTATGGGGATGCCACCCAGCCGATTTATGCGGTCAACGATGTCAATCTGGCAGTTGAGGAAGGAGAGTTCCTCGCCATCATGGGGCCGAGCGGCTCCGGTAAAAGCACCCTGCTGTACCTGTTGGGGGGACTCGACAAACCCAGCAGCGGGAGTGTCTGGCTGCAGGATGCCAACATGAGCGGGCTGAACGACGATGATTTGTCGCGTCTGCGCCGCGAATCGCTGGGTTTTGTCTTCCAGTTTTTTAACCTGATTCCAGTGCTCAGCGCGCAGGAAAATGTGGCGATGCCCCTCATCCTGGATGGCAGACCGCGTGCCGACGCCATGAAACAGGCCGGGGAAGCGCTGACACGGGTCGGTTTAGCGGATCGCGGCACACATCGCCCAGCCGAGCTATCCGGCGGGCAGCAGCAGCGGGCGGCGTTGGCGCGGGCGCTGGTCACCAAACCGGCGGTCATTTTGGCTGATGAACCCACCGGCAACCTGGATTCACGTTCCAGCGACGAGGTTGTGCAGATGCTGCGGCAGGCCGTTGATGACTGGGGACAAACGCTGATTCTGGTGACGCATGACCCGCGTGTGGCGGCTCATGCGGATCGAATCATTTTCCTCAAGGACGGCAAAATTGCCGACGAAAACCGCCTCAAGGGTGAAGGCAAGGCGGATCAGATCCGCGAGCAGTTGACGAAGATGGCGCTCAATTAAGCGATTAGCAGTTAGCTATTGGCTTTTAGCTAAAGACAAAAAACGGTTTATTGAGCGAAGACATGTACGTTAGCGATTGTATTTATCTTTTGGCTAATCGCTCACAGCTCATGACTTTGAAAGGTACAAAATGACTACTCAAACACATGATTTCAGCGCCAGCCTGTGGCAGATGAGCTTGATGGCGCTGCGCTATCTGGGCGGGCGTAAACTGCGCACCGTTTTGACGACACTCTCGATTGTCTTCGGTGTCGCGCTGATTTTTGCGATCAATCTGGTACTGCCGTCAGCGACGGATACGTTTAAACAATCCATGAGCGCCGTGACCGGGGCGGACATTACAATCACCAATGCCACGAATGAAGCCTTTATGCCGGATGATGTTCTGCCGCGCGTGACCGCCGTGCAGGATGTTAAAGCGGCCAGCGGAATCCTGCGCCGTGCGTTCACCCGTCCCGGCAGCACCGAACAGGTTGACCTGATTGGCGTTGATCCGGTCAGTATCCAGCAGGTGCGGCAGTTCGCGATGACCGAAGGCCGCTTTTTGCAGGCGGATGACAGCGGTGCGGCGGTGCTCCCGGCGCGGTTGGCAGAACTCGACCCGCAAATCCAGGTGGGCAAGACATTCCCGTTGGTCACGGCAGGTGGGTTGAAGACTTTCAAAATTGTCGGGCTGTTGGCGGATAACGGAGGCGCTTATACGTCGGAAATCCTGGTCAATTTGCCAGACGCACAGGCGGCTTTCAACCAGCCGGGTTTGATTAACACCGTTGAAGTCGCAACGACAGCGGGCGCAGACCGGGAAGTCGTGAGCGCAGCCGTCCAGCAGGCGCTCGGTGATGCCTATGCGCTGAACGCGACCAGCAGCGCCGGTGATATTTTTGCATCGCTGCAACTGGGTCTCTCCATCCTGAATTTAATGGGGTTGCTGGCGCTGTTTTTGGGCGCGTTCCTGATTTTCAATACCTTCCGCACGGTAATTATCGAGCGGCGTCATGATCTGGGGATGCTGCGGGCGATTGGTGCGACTCGGCGGCAAATCACCCAGATGATCGTGATCGAAAGTCTGATGCAGGGCGTGGTCGGTACGCTGATCGGTTTGGTTGCAGGTGGTCTGATGGCGCTAGGCGTGACCGGGCTGATAAGCCAGTTCTGGAAAACTTATGTCAATCGCAGCCTGGAACTGCAATTCAATGCTTCAGCCGTCGTGATCGCGGTTGTGCTGGGTCTGGTTACAGCGCTCATCGCTGGTTACTTGCCAGCGCGCACCGCTGGTAAAACTTCGCCGTTGGAAGCTTTGCGTCCGGCGAGTGAGGCCAGTACGCATCGCGCGGCGCGTTGGAGCTTGATTGTCGGCATTATTTTAATGGTGCTGGCGGTGGTGCTGCTCATCAGCGGCAGCAAGGGTGCGGTGGGCGGAGCGCTGCTGTTCCTGATTGGCATGTTGGTCGCTGCACCTGGATTGGTGATCCCGGCGGCGCGCTTGTTCAGTCCTATTTTGACCCTGTGGTTCGCGCGGGAAGGCGATCTGGCACGCGGCAACCTCATGCGCCAGCCGGGGCGGGCAGCGATCACCGGCAGCACATTGATGATCGGTCTGGCAGTCATTGTCCTGATGACGGCGACGGTCAGTGCGCTGGGCGGTCTGATTGAAAATCTCGCTGACCGCAACTTTTCCAGCGATATTATCCTGCTGCCGCCCACTATTGGTATTTACAACAATGTGATTGGCGCGGATGAAAATCTGGCCGCGCGGCTGCACGCACTACCCGATGTGGACGCGGTGGGCAGCCTGCGCTATGCATCGAGCGCTTCCGAAGGCCATGCGTTTGAAGTGCTGGGCATTGACCCGAACGAATATCCGAAAGTGGCGTCGTTTGAGTTCAATGACGGCGATGCCGACACCGCTTTTGCGGCACTTGCCAGCGGGCGCAACGCGATTATGTCATCGCTGGCGCTGAAGTCCCTTCAAGTAGATGTGGGCAGCGATCTTATAATGCAAACCGCCGAGGGGCCGCAGACTTATCACATTGTGGGGGTTGCAAACGATCTGCTGACGTTTAAGGTCGCCGCGATTTTCATCTCGCAGGCCAATCTGGCGGCGGACTTTCATAAGAACGAAGACATCATGCTGATGCTCAATCTGAAACCGGGCGTCGATAAGGCCGCAGGGTTGGCGGCAGTACAGACCGTCCTGAGCGACTATCCGCAGTTCACGGCGCGCTTGACCGGCGAGTACCGCGATGAACTGGTAAAGACATCATCGGCGGCATTCGGCGCTTTTTATGCACTGGCCGCGCTGATCCTGATTCCGGCAGCGCTGGGGCTGTTGAATACGCTGACCATCAACATCCTGGAACGGACGCGCGAAATCGGCGTGATCCGGGCGGTGGGTGGCAGTCGCAGCCAGGTGCGGCGCATGGTTACAGCCGAGGCGCTGCTGCTGGGCATCTTCAGTTCGGCGATGGGTGTGCTGGCGGGGGTCGCCATCAGTTACGGGTTTATCGCGGCGTTTAGCACCATCGGCTGGACGGTATCATACACATTCCCGCTGATTGGGATTATCGCGGCGGTGATCGTCGGGATGATGCTGGCGCTGTTTGCCAGTATATTGCCCGCCCGCAGCGCGGCCAAACTGGACATCATCCGCGCACTGCAATACGAATAGCTTCGGGTGAAGTAACGTAAAATCCAGAGGTGTCCAAAACATCCCTGGATTTTTTATTTGTGTCGTTCAACTTGCGCAATGTGCAAAGCTAACTTGAATTTCAGCTAAGAGCTAACCTCGACCTGAAGTCTTCTTTGCTGATGGCGTCAAACATGCGATAATAAGGCTCAGTGAGTGGCAAGGTGAATTACAATGGTTGTCCAGAAAAAGCTATATACGATAGATGAATATGAGGCATTCATCGCCCTGCCTAAAAATGCGGAACGGCTTTTTGAACTCATCAGCGGGGAGATTGTTGAAAAAGTGCCGACACAACTGCACGGCGTCATCGCGGTCAAGACCACCATCCGAGTGGGTGGCTTTGTCGAGCAACACAATCTCGGTTACGTTGCGTCTGAGGTTCGTCATCAAATGCCTGGTGATGAACACAATGCCCGTCTTCCTGATATTTCTTTTTATGCGGATACCACAACGCCCCTTGTTGATCGGGGGGCTGTTCCACGAATGCCTGATCTCGCTATCGAAATTAAGTCACCAGATGATTCGATGCAAGAGATGAGCGACAAGGCCGACTATTATCTTTTAAATGGTTCTAAAATGGTTTGGCTCATATACCCCGAAAAACGGCTGATTGAAGTACGAACCCCGGATGACCGCGATTTACTGACTGACCAGGATATATTAGACGGTGGGGATGTTCTGCCAGGGTTTAGGGTAACGGTCAGCGAACTTTTTCCGCCTAAAGCCTAGTTGCTATGCGGCCTGGGCTGACGTATAAATGAGGGTACAGGTACACATGGGCTTGTCACCGACAAGCCCCTACCGAGGTTATATATGAGCGAACAGCAGCCACCAAAAGACGAATTGATCGGCCAGAAACTCGGTCAGTACGAAATTATAGAAGAGGTCGGGCGCGGCGGTATGGCGACGGTCTACAAAGCCCGCCAAACCTCGATCAACCGCACGGTGGCGATCAAAGTGCTGCCGCGTCACTTCCTGCATGATCCCAGTTTTTACGAACGCTTCGAGCGCG
>JBDTNB010000264.1:0-6869 GCA_039933955.1 Chloroflexota bacterium | reverse complement strand
CCGTTACCGTTAACACCGCCGACGAAGAGAATGAAGAATCTACGGCGGAAGCCACTCAGGAAGGCGATACCGTTTCATCTGTGAGCGCCACCGCGCAAGTGGCAACATCCACTCCTAAGTTTGCCGTTACCGTTAACACCGCCGACGAAGAGAATGAAGAATCTACGGCGGAAGCCACCCAGGAAGGTGATTCAGGTGCATCTACGGACACGGCGACCTGCGTCAAGCTCAACCTCAACATAGAGACACAGGAGCAACTTCTCAGCACAATTCCCAATTTTAGCAGCCGCATGGTGCGGGAATTCTTCGAATATCGCCCATATGTGAGCATCCAGCAGTTCCGACGCGAAATCGGCAAATACGTGGATGATGCCCAGGTCGCCCAATACGAACAATACGTTTTCGTTCCAGTAGACCCGAACAATGCCGATGCGGATACGCTCAAGCAGATTCCCGGTGTTGATGACACTCTCGCCGCAAGTCTGGTCGCAGGCCGTCCCTATGCATCGAATCAGGCATTTTTGGATGTTCTGAGCAAATCGCTTGATGCCCAGCAGCTTGCCGGAGCGGGATGCTATCTGGCGACGAGTGCATAATGGATAATGAGACGGTCATCGCTCGTTTGCGGACGTTTTTGCTGGCCCTGGCAGGCTTCACATTCTTCGCGACGATCATCGAACTCCTACTGGAGAATCACACTAAAGAGGTGCTTCAGTATGTACCGTTCGTCCTGTGCTTAATTGGTTTTGTTGCCATCGCGGCGGCACTGCTCAGTCCAGGACGTGGCAGCGTATTCCGGTTGAGAATTGCGATGGTCATTGTAGGGCTGGGCGGGATAATCGGCATGGGTATCCATATGTTTGAAAATTTCACCTTCGAGCAGGATATACGCCCCAACGAAGCCTTTCTCGATACCCTACTCCCAACCTTGAAAGGAGCCGCTCCACTCTTAGCACCTGGTGTGCTGGTGTTTGCAGCGATTGTTGCGCTAGCCGCAACCTATTATCATCCGGCCTTAGCAAAAGCCACAGTATCCTAAAGTGGGTAGTCGAAAACTCTGAAGCTACGAAACCCCGTCTTTTACGGCGGGGTTTCATTTTTCCGTGAAAATCATTACAGTAAACGCAGTTGATTACGCACGGCAGGAAGCACTTTTTCGCCTAGCAGGCGAATTCCTGTTTGCGCTTTCAGACCATGCGGTGTGCCGAATTCGACACGCACTGCTCCCGCCTCGAAGAGCCGTAGCGCATGACTAATCAAATCGTCAGGGTCGCCAGCGAAGGCAAAACGCTCCAGCAAAACGTCAGAAATGAGTGCAGCGGCTTCATCTTTTTCGTCGCGTTCATTGTGGAGCCGAAGCCGCGCCATCAATTCCGGGTCAACATTGACCGTTGGGTCAAGCGGGGCAACCACCGGCAGATACAAGGCAACCGCTCGTTTTGCGGCACGGCGTGCCATCTCACGATCTTCATCCAACACGCTCACTGCGCCCATCACCGCGCCAACCCGACCTTGCGGGCGATTAGCGGCCTGTTCCCCTACCGCGATATACGACTGGATCACCGGCACAAGATCGGGGTTGGTAGAGCCGCCCACTTTTACTTCGTCGGCAATTTCACCGGCCAGCGCACATAATTTGCGTCCCCAGGAACCAACCAGAATCGGAACGGGGTAATCAGGAAGTTGGTATGATGCGCGGACGTGCGCGGCTAACTTATAGACCTCACCGTCATAACCCCCGCTTTTGCCCGACAGCATATAGCGGACAATATCGACTGTTTCACGGATGGCTTGAATGGCAGGCTGCTGCTCATGGATGCCATGATCCTCTAACCATGCGCCACGCGCGATACCGACATAGACGCCGCCGCGTGCAATCTCCGCCAATAAAGCGGTCTGAGCGGCAATATCCAATGGATGAATTCGCGAAGGCGCATTGGCTGCAACGCCAATCCGCGCCCGTTCGATATGGGGAGCCATTAGCATGAGTGGCGCATAAGGTGTATGAAACGGCAAATCGCAGTACACCGTCATCGCATCAAAATCATAGTCGTTCACCTGTTTGGCGAGCGCGATATATTCGGCGGCAGTTTTATCGGTCTGGAAGGCGATACTGATTTCGCGTTTCATCAGGTTAACTCTTCCGCATTCATGGTGCGTTTGCGAATCCGTGTAATCCGCATAATCAGCCGCTCGTCAGGATCGGGGCAAGCGACCAAAGAATCGGATTCCAGCCAATCGTTGGCGGCCATCTGGCGCTGTTTAGCGGCGAGCAGCGGCAGCACGGCGCTAAGGGCATAAATGCAAAAATGTTTATCGGCGGGGATACGCAGCTTATTACTTTCGGTCAGATCAAAATAATCGCCGACTTGCAAGCTGCACACCGAACGCCCTTCGATTTTTTCGACGGTCACGCGCAGATCAAAAAGTTCAAATTCGCGGCTCATGCGGATTGCTTCCGAAAATGGGGGATCACTTCGCGGCCAATCGTTTCAAGTGCCTGGGCAATATCCGGGCCAATCGGCGGGCCGAAGCTGATATGATTCACGCCTAATTCTACTAAATTTTCCAATCGGGCAATCAAATCTGCCGCTGTTCCAGCGATTCCGATTTGCAGCATCGGCTCAGTCACGAGCGACTTGGCTTTTTCGATGTCATTTTCAGCCATGACCGCGTGTTCAATCGCCGTGAAATCCTGATGTGTGAGGCCAAGCTGCTCCAAAATTGTCGGGCTGAGGGCATGACCATAATAAGCGATTTTCTCTTTCAGGGCGTCTTCGGCAGCTAATTTATCATCAGAAATTGAGCACCAGACGCAGGCGGCAACATCCACACCAGCCAAATCGCGTCCGACACTTTTAGCGCCATCCTGAATATAAGGCAGCACGTTGACGTAATGCTCTGGCGGGAACAATAAAGGCAAGCCGCCGTCCGCGATTCTGCCGATTTCGCCCAGCATTTTGGGACTCATCGCGCCCAGATAAATGGGCACACGCCGTAAGGGTTGAAAACGGAGATAGGCTTCGTCCAGCCAACGCAGAAATTGTCCCTCATAAGATGCATGTTCGCCGGAGAGCAAACTGTTGATGACCGACACAGACTCAATCACCGCTGTACGAGGATACGAGGTTTCAATGCCAATCCAGCCGAGAAAATCTGCCGCGCCGGATGATAAACCCAGGTTGAAACGCCCGTCTGACAATTCATCGAGCGTAGCAGCCATCATCGCGATTTCGGCAGGATTGATACTGTAGGGGTTGAGAATGCAGGTTCCAATTTCGATGGTGCTAGTCGCCAGGGCAACCGCGCTCAAAATGACTGGGGCGCTGCGGAAAAACAAATCGTTGCTGACCCAAAATTGATTAAACCCGGCGGCTTCTGCCAAGCGGGCATATTTGACATAATCGGCAACAGGATGATCGTTATTCAGGCGCAGACTAAATTTCATAGTGCCGTTTGAAGGAGAGCATCAGCTTCGATTTCAACCAGATAGCCTTCGCCAATCAACGCACTGACTTCGACCAGCGTATTCGCCGGACGAATATCCTTGAAGAATTCGCCGTGCGCCCTGGCAACCGGTTCCCATCGTTTGGCGTCGGTCACATAAATGCGCGTGCGGACGACATCATTCAGGGTTGCGCCCGCTTCTTTTAATGCCCGCTCAATTTTCTGGATGATATAGACCGTTTGCGCGTAGGGATCATCCAGGCCGACAACCTCGCCGTTTTCGTCGGTGGCAGTTGTACCAGACACATGGATACTGTTGCCCAATTTAACGGCACGCGAATAACCGGCGACAGCTTCCCAGGTTGTGCCCGACGCGATATTTTGCCGCTGCGACATAGCCCTGCCCTTAGTCAATGACGATCAAGCTTTGGAAGCCATTGGTCAATTTTTCGCCACCGTTAGGACGAGCCACCACCACATCTTCGACACGCGCGGAGAAATTGTGCAATTGAGTGATGCTAGGTTCAACCGTAAACCACATACCTTCCTGAACCGGTGTATGGTCGATAGCGGTCAAAAAGGGCGGCTCATGAACGTCCATGCCGATCCCATGACCGAGACGATGGCGGAAGAATTCACCGTAGCCCGCATCAACGATGATCTGACGCGCAGCCGCATCGACTTCGGCGCAAGTCACCTGTCCGGCCTTCATCGCTGCCACACCTGCCGCCTGAGACTTCATAATCAGATCGTAGACCCGCTGCATTTCTTCATCGGGTTGGCCGAAAGAAATGGTACGCCCGTAATCATAGCAGTAGCCATCAAGAACCGCGCCGAAGTCAAACAAAATCGAGACCGGCGCTGTCAGCACGCGCGGCCAAGTTGCTAGTCGCTGTCCAAACAGCAGCGGATGATTCGGGCCAGAATTGTAGAACGAGGTGGTGAAGGACGGGCCAAGCGAACCATGTCGCCTCATCTGATAATCGACTTCAGTCATCAAGTCCAATTCGGTCATGCCAATTTTGAGTTGAGCAACCACATCAGCAAAAGCGGCTTCGGTGATTGCGCCCGCTTTACGCATGATCGCGACTTCATCTTCGGATTTAATCACACGCAAGGGCCGCAGCAAATCGGTTGCGGACTCAAAAATCGCATCTGGCACAATTTTTTGCAGATGGACGATGGTTTCACCCGTGCTGTGGTCGCTGATTGCCACGCGAGGTTTGGCAGGCAAATTCAAATGTTTGAGGATATTTTGCACCAGCGCTGACGGGTCATCAAAATCGCCGAGGACGCGCAGGTCAATATCGGTCAGGGAACTTAACCCGCCAAATTCCGCCGTCATACGTGGCAGCAGCAGTATCGGCGGTTGATTAGGAGTCAGCCATGCGCCTTCCAGCCATGCGCCGGGATGCATGGTCGCACCAAAATTTGGGATGTCACGCGGAACACCGGTCAGATATTCCAAATCAGCAGAAAAAGGGAGGAACGCCAGGTCAACTTTGCCAGCAATTTGTGCCTGGAAACGCTGCAAACGATCATTATAAAACATGCTCTTACTCTCTCATGTTCGACGAGGATTCAATCCGCCCGACTATAACATGAAATAAGAGGCCATAACATCAGTCCAATTTATTGCTTATCACGAATCGACTGAATACAATTACGCCATGTTAAGGTTAGATAACCTTCCAACATGGCAATCCCTACACCATCCCGTCAGATTGATACAGAAAGGATTCTTTGCGATGAAAGTTTCACCCCATTTGCGACATCTCACAACGCTTGCCGCCCTTTTGCTGGTGGCATTGGTATTATCGGTTTTGAGTGTCGCGGCCCAGGACGAAAAGGTGCTGGTCATCGGCCACGCCGAAAGCACCGATTCGCTCGATCCGGCACGTGGTTATACCCAGACGACTGGCATCGTTTTAAAAGCAACTTACAGCACGCTCGTGACCTTTCCCGATAAAGACGCCAGCTCGATTGAACCGATGTTGGCGACCACCTGGACGGTCTCGGATGATGGTCTGACTTACACCTTCACCCTGCGCGATGATGTCAAATTCGCCAGCGGCAACGCTCTGACAGCGGACGATGTGGTTTTTTCGATCAACCGCCTCAAGGCCATCAAGGGCAGCCCCGCATTCCTGGGCGATAATATCGCCAGCGTCGCCGCGCCTGATGCAACGACGGTTACGATTACCCTGACCGCCGTTGATCCCTCGTTCCTGGCCTTGCTGCCCAACAGCGCCTTCTCAGTGGTTGATTCGGCAACTGTGAAAGCAAACGGCGGCACGGATACGGCTGAAGATGCTGCCGAAGACTATCTGAACGGCACATCCGCTGGTACAGGCCCATACAACCTGGAAAGCTGGGAGAAAACCGTCCAGACCGTCATGGCGCGTAACGCCAATTATTGGGGAACGCAGCCCTATTTTGACCGCGTGATTATTGTCAACCGCCCGGAACCAGCTACCCAGAAAACTGAACTGGAAGCGGGCGATATTGATCTGGCGCTCGACCTGACCTCTGATCAAATCAAGGGTTTGAAAGACAACGCCGACATCGCCATCTTCAGCGGCCCTGCCAATATTCATCACTTCCTGTTGATGAACGAAAATCCCGACATCGGCGGCCCCATCTCGAACCCGAAAGTTCAGCTTGCCGTCCGTTATGCACTGGACTATGACGGCTATGTCGCGCTGTGGGGCGGCGTCGCGCCCGCTAGCGATCTCGCCGACGGCATTTCCGGCGCACTCAGCCCAGACAAAGGTTTGAAACGTGACGTAGAGAAATCCAAGTCACTGTTAGCGGAAGCCGGTTATCCAGACGGTTTCGACATTACATTGAGCTATCCCAACTTCTCTTTCCAGGGCGTGGATATGAATACCAATGCCCAGAAAATTCAATCTGACCTGAAAGACGTGGGCATCAATGTCACTTTGAATGCCCAAGACCTGCAAGTTGCGCTGGACGAATATCGTACCGGTAAAGAAGCTTTTGGTTACTGGTTCTGGGGGCCGGACAAGCTCGACCCGGCGGATTATTTCGCCTTCCTGCCCGGTGGTAACGTCGCCACAGAACGCGCTTTGTGGACACCCGAAAATGCCGACAAATCGCTGCTGGACATGATCGCCCAGGCCAAAATCGAATCTGACCCGGCCAAACGCCTCGATCTGTTCACACAGCTTCAGGAATACGCGCAACAGAACGGGCCGTTCGCGCCCTTCAACCAGCCTGATATTCAGACGGCTTTCCGTGCGAATATCCAGGGTTACGTATGGCATCCGCAGTGGTTGGTTGACGTGGCCTTGTTGAGCCGCAGCTAACCCCCAGCATTTTTCTCATCAGTTCAGTGGAGGAGACGTGGTATAGTCTCCTCCACTCGCTTATCTGAGCCAAAGGTTTTGTAGGTCAATGCC
>JBDTNB010000263.1:0-6940 GCA_039933955.1 Chloroflexota bacterium | reverse complement strand
GTGCGCGGGCTGCAAAAACTGCCGTTTCGGGATTGACAAATTAGAACTTTTGTGCTATCATACACCTCCCAAAATCAGCAGTATTTACTCCCTCGCCCTGAGGGAGAGGGCCGGGGTGAGGGTTATTATGCAGCGAGTAAAGCAGCAGCACACAGGTATCAAATCAATGTGCGGAAATTTCCCTCACTTGTCGTCGTCGGCTGCCCCTCTCGACGGCAGTCAGGCACAATTGTCGTCGGACAAAGTTTCCCTCATTGGCGGCGATACGCCCCTTCGCGGACATATCCCGCCGGAGCATCGTCCGAAAATCACCACTTTTCGGACATGCGGTTTTTTGCTTTTACTCAGTACCCAGCACTCTGTACTTTTTTGGATGTTTCCCTCATCCACCACCAAAGCCCTGCCTCTATTGGAAAACAGCCGGAACTTCCAAAAAATTTCAGCCTTTTTGCGCTCCGTTTTTTGGATCACTTTTCAACACAAAACAAAAAGGACACGGCATCTCCATGTCCCTTTTCTTAACGCTCTGTGTTCTCGGTGTATCGGTGGTTCAGTTTTCTTTTAGAACCCGCTCAAATAGCTCAAGTCCGCGCGGCCTTCCTGCATGGCGCTGATGGCTTGCAGCAGACCGATGCGGTTTTGCCGGATAGCAGTGTCTTCCACATTGACCATCACATGCTCGAAAAAGTCAGTGATGGCGGGCAGCATCGGCTCGAACGCGCTCAGGAATCCATCCACGTTCGTATGATTTTCCAGGTGGGGCAGCGTCTCGGTATACATCAGATACAGGTGTTTTTCCTGACCTTCAGTAAAATTGTCCGGGTTTACCTCATACTGCGCGGTTTCCGCCCGCGTAATGCGGACGCAGCGCGCGAATCCGTCCAGCAGCGGTTCCCAGTCAGGATGCTTGACCCACTCGCTCAGTTGGCGGATGCCTTCCATCGCCCGGTACGGGTTGTCCGCCTGCGCCGCCAACACCGCCGCGATCACGTCACGCGGCCAGTCCTGCTCCTCGACCCAGGCGCGCAGCCGTCCGGCGATGAAATCCAGGACATCATTTTTCGTCCCGGCAGGCACGCGCACCGGCTGCGTTTGGATCACGCGGTCAATCGCTTTGCCCAGGTCGAGGTCGATCTGTTTGTTGACCAGAATTTGGACAGTTCCGAGCGCGGCGCGGCGCAGGCCATACGGATCAGCGGTGGATTTGGGCGCGAGTCCAACGGCGAACAACCCGACCAGACTGTCCAGCCGGTCTGCAATTGACAGCAGCGTCCCGGCAGGGCTGGGCGGCAGATCATCATCGGCGCTGCGCGGCAGCCAGTGTTCATAAATCGCATCCGCGACTTCCTGCGGATAGCCGCCTTTGAGCGCATATTCGCGTCCCATCGTGCCTTGCAGCGAGGTCATTTCCACGACCATGCGCGTGGCGAGATCGGCTTTGACCAGATGCGAGGCGCGCTGGGCAACCGCAATATCTGTCGAATCCATGTGCAGCAGTTTACTCAAGGGTTCGACCAGTTCAGCAATGCGCTCATTTTTGTCCATCATCGAGCCAAGCTGCTTCTGGAAAGTCAGCGTCGATAAACGTGGCAGATAATCTTCCAGCGGCTTTTTCAGGTCTTCGTGATAGAAGAACTCGGCGTCGGAGAAACGCGCTTTAATGACCTGCTCGTTACCGTGCGCGACCATATCCAGATGTTGGTCATCGCCATTGCGGACGGTGATGAAATAGGGCAGCAGGCGTCCCTGGGCATCTTCTACCGGGAAGTAACGCTGGTGCTTGCGCATGACCGTCACCAGCACCTCGCGCGGCAGGTCGAGATATTTTTCCTCGAAATGTCCGACCAATGCCGTTGGCGCTTCGACTAGATTGGTCACTTCGTCGAGCAAGCCGGGATCATCTGGCACGCGCCCACCCGCTGTTTTGGCGATTTTCGTGACCTGATCCTGTACGGTGTCGCGGCGCTTTTCGTGGTTCAGGATGATGCCCTGTTCCTCGATTGCCTTGAAATAAGCTTCCAGGGTTTTCGCCGCAATTTCTGGCGACCCAAATGGACGTATACCGCGTGTCTTGTTCCCTGAAGGCACGCCCGCGTATTCAAATGGGATCACTGCATCGCCGAACAGCGCCGCTATCCAGCGGATCGGGCGCGAAAACGCAATGCCGCTGTCATTCCAGCGCATGGATTTTCCAAATTTTATGGACGCGACCAGTTTGGGCAGCGCCTCCGACAGCACTTCTGTCGCCGGACGTCCTTCCTCGCGCACCTGGGCGGTCACGTACTTGCCGCCGTCGATCTCGACAATTTTTAAGTCTTCGACAGCCACGCCGTTTTTCCGGGCGAAACCTTCAGCCGCTTTGGTGGGTTTGCCGTCAGCATCAAAAGCGCGTTCGGCGGGCGGGCCTTTCTCGACCCGATCTTCGTTCGGCTGGCGCGGCGGTACTTCCCAGGCCGCCAACACCAGTCGGCGCGGCGTGCTGGATACGGTGACACCCTGTACCGGCTTGAGGCGCAATTTTTCGAACAGATCGAGCGCCAAATCTTCCAACTGTTCCTGCGCCAAATCCACATCGCCAGCAGGCAGTTCTTCGACGCCGATTTCGAGCAAAAAGTTGCTTGCTTTGGTAGGCGGTTTCGGGAGCGTCGGAATACCCCGTACCGTCGGCGCTTCCCAGCCCTGCGAGCTTTTCATCAGCGGATGACCGAGTGTCTCCCGTTGTTCAGCAAAAGCTTTGGCAACGGCACGGGTCATATCGCGCATTTCCACGAAGAAAGCTGCGCGTTCGGTCACGCCGATTGCGCCGCGTGCATCCAGCACATTGAACAAATGGCTGCACTTCAGCACGTAATCGTAAGCCGGGATGATCGCACCGGCTTCCAGAGCGCGTTTGTTCTCGCTCAGATATTCGTCGTAAACCTGTTTCAGACCTTCGACATCGGCGATCTCGAAATAATATTTGCAGTGTTCGATTTCGCTTTGCAGGAAAACATCGCCATAACTCAGCCCTGGCAGCCAATCAATTTCCCAGACTGAATTTTTACCCTGCAAGGCTAAGGTGATGCGTTCCAACCCGTAGGTGATTTCGACGGAAACCGGATTCAGTTCGATGCCACCTGCCTGCTGGAAATAGGTGAACTGCGTGATTTCCTGGCCGTCCATCCATACTTCCCAGCCGAGTCCCCACGCGCCTAAGGCGGGACTTTCCCAGTTGTCCTCGACAAAGCGGATGTCGTGTTCACGCGGGTTGATGCCCAATGCTTCCAGCGATTGCAGAAACATTTCCTGCGGGTTGCCGGGATCAGGTTTCAGGATGACCTGATATTGAAAATAGTATTGCATCCGGTTGGGGTTTTCGCCGTAGCGACCATCATCTGGGCGAACTGTCGGCTCGACATACGCCACGCGCCAGGGTTCCGGCCCCAATACACGCAGCAGCGTCGCCGGATTGCCCGTACCCGCGCCCACCTGAACATTATACGGATTCCAAATCAGGCAGCCCTGATCCGCCCAGAAATTGTGTAATTTTAAGATGACTTGTTGAAAGTTAAGCGGTTTGGTCATGCGTTTGTCCTGACCTGCATCGGTTGATGGAGTGAATATTCCAGCCTATTATAGAGGACAAAGACAGGTTTATCGAGACCGCATCACATAAGCGCATGACGCGCTGGAGGTAATCCAGTTGAATCCCAAAGATCGAGCAACGGCGGAGGGCATTCTCTTCACCGACGAATATCAACTGACAATGGCGCAGCTTTATTATCGCGCGGGGCTGCACGAACGCACCGCACAGTTCGACCATTTCTTCCGCACCTACCCCAATTACGGCGACCATCAGGCCGGTTACTGCATCAACGCGGGGCTGGAGTGGCTGCTCGATTGGATGGGTGAAGTATATTTCCGCGACGAAGACATTGAGTATCTGCACAGTCAAAAAGGTGCAACCGGGGAACGCTTGTTTGCCGACGATTTTTTAAATTGGCTGCGACACAACGGCACATTCGAGGGCATCACGCTGCACGCCATCCCTGAAGGCCGTGTGGTACACCCAAACGTTCCGCTGACGATGGTGCAGGGGCCGCTGGCGATGGCACAAATTTTAGAAACCTCGCTGCTCAATCACTTGAATTATCCGATTCTGATCGCGACCAAAGCCTCACGCATCCGGCAGGCGGGGCGCGGCAAAATGCTGCTCGAATTTGGTGTGCGGCGAGCGCACGAAAAAGGCGCGAATGCCGGTGCACGGGCGGCGCTCATCGGCGGCGCGGATTTCACCTCCAACGTGGGCGTGTCGCATGTGCTGGGATTTGCGCCCAAAGGCACGCACGCCCATAGCATGGTGCAGGTGTTCATGGCGCTGGGACATGGCGAACTGGAAGCGTTCCGTGCCTACGCCGAACTTTACCCCGATGATTGTCTGCTGCTGGTCGATACCATCAACACGCTGGAAAGCGGCGTGCCCAATGCCATTAAAATTTTCGAAGAACTGCGGCGTAAAGGTCATAAACCCAACGGCATCCGACTGGACTCCGGCGATCTGGCCTATTTGAGCGTTCGCGCCGCCAAAATGCTGGACGATGCCGGTTTCGAAGACACGCGCATTGTGCTGTCAAATCAACTCGACGAACTGGTGATTCTGCAAATTCTGACGCAGATTCGCGAGGAAGCCCCGCGCTATGGCGTTGACCCCGAACAACTCATGAATCGCTTGGTGTACGGTGTTGGTACAGGCTTGATTACCTCGCATGGCGACTCGGCACTGGATGGCGTATATAAACTTGTCGCGGTGCAAGACAAGGGCCAATGGAGTCCGGCGATTAAAATTTCCGAGACGCTGACCAAGACGCCTAATCCCGGTCATAAACATGCGTGGCGGGTATACGACGAGCGCCACAAAGCCACCGCCGATCTTCTCAGCCTCAACGATGAAGACCCGCGCACAATGTCCCCATTGGTGCTGCACCATCCGGCAGACCATACCAAACAGCGCGTCATGCAACAGAGCCAAATTTCGGAAATTGAACCACTGCTAGTCGAAATTTTGCACGAGGGAAAACTCGTTTATGACCTGCCAACCATTGAGCAGATGCGTGTGGTACGAGACGCCGACCTCGAACGCCTGGACTCCGGTGTGCAGCGTATCGTCAACCCGCATATTTATCACGTTTCACTGACCGAGCAGTTGTGGACTCTCAAGCAGGATATGGTGAAAAAGCTGCGGGCAAGGTGAGATTAAATGAGGAATAGCAACAGACTGTCCAAGCGAAGAGAGTGACATTATGAAAAATCAAAATGGCATAAGAGTTCACCTCTATTTCATGGTTCTGTTTCTGCTTGCAATGAGATTTTCTCCGGTTGCGGCACAGGAAACTACGCCCCAACCTCAACCGGAGCAGGGTATCCTTTTTATCTCAGACCGGGATGGTCAGCGTACACTTGAGGTCATGAACGCTGATGGTTCAGACATACACCCTTTAGTTGATAGCCCCTTTGAAGAAGGGGGCAAGCTTCAATCAGCCAGCTTGCCTCCGGATGGTCAAACACTTGCTATCGTTTCCCACAAAGACAGAACTGGGACTGGTGTACCGGGAACCGATGCGATTTTTCTGCTGGATATTCACTCAAGATTGGTCGTGCGCTTGTTTGATGAAGGGGTTAATCAGGGGTTTCCAGCCTGGTCGCCGGATGGTAAGCGCCTCGCCTATCTCTGGGGTGGCGGAATTGACGTCAATGGATACTTTGAAGTTCGAGTATTCAATATCGAGAATGGGCAGACGCAGACCCTAATAAAAGGTCAAAGCGGCGTCATGGCGCAAGCGATAGATTACGACGCTGCCGCTGCCATTTGGAGCGTCAACTGGTCACCCGACGGCCAGCAGCTTATCCTGGACGCCTTCACCGCACTACCTGATGGATACCATATCCTGGTTGTTATCAATCAGGATGGAAGCGATCTCCATCGCGTAACCTCAAATGATGTAAAAGCATTCCTGCCCGTCTGGGGTTCATTTTCAAACAAGATTTACTTTGTGCAGGGATTTAGTGGATATCACGAAATTTGCAGCCTCGACCTCGATACATTGAAAATCACTGTTTTGAGCGATATTCGCAAGGCTTTGCCCGATGAACGGCAGCCATATATTACCCAACTGGACGTGTCCGCCGACGGACAAATCGCCGTCGGCATTGGCCTTCGAAAAAGCAACAGCATCTATCTATTCAATCCTGAGGACAGAACCTTCGTCAATATCATCCAGGATGATACCGTCACCAATGATCTACTCGGTTGGGTCAATTTACCGAGCGTTCAATCCTGAATTTCTTGCGTTTATCCGCGCATATAGTGTTCGAAAAAACGGATGTCTATGCCTAATTTACCGCATAAACTTTTATGTATCTTCATCGTGCTACTGCCATTTTCTATTACTATAGCACTGGAAAGCAGTCCAGCAAATTGCAACTTACGCATCATGTTTTATAGTAATCGTGATGATGAACCGGGCTTGTATTCGATGAAACCTGATGGTTCAGATGTGGAGCAGCTTATTACACTCGATGAAATCATGCCTGATAGAGAATTCGCTTCCTTTTCACCATCACCAGATGGCACAAAAGCTGCCGTTAGTCTGTATCATACAAAGCGTGAATCGGGAAAAGAAACAACTGACGCACATGAAATTTACCTCGTTGATTTCGACAAACGTGAAGCAGTATTGCTCTTTGACGACGCCCGTAGCGCTTTATGGTCGCCAGACGGCAAAAAATTAGCCTTTCTTTCGGGCGATTATGACAGCCACGATATATACATTTATGACTTTGAAAGGATGACCCAATCGGTCATTGATGGAGCAATCTTGCCACCCGAAAGTAAAAACCTAATTAATCTGAGGGTGGGGCATAAGGTAGGAATGTCAACAAAAGTGAGCCAATTCGAGTAAAG
>JBDTNB010000262.1:0-6980 GCA_039933955.1 Chloroflexota bacterium | reverse complement strand
AATTTAACAAAATTTCACAACATGTGAAATTTCACCCATTGGCGAGAACAGCTACAATCATGGGCATGAATAAATTTACAACCTACACAGGGATGGCACAGCATGGCAGCACCTAACCAGCGCATCCTCGTCACGGGTGGCGGGACATTCCTGGGCGATAACATTGCGGCGGCGCTGCTGGCAGAAGGTGCGGAAGTAACCCTGCTGGTGCGCCCCGGCGCGGAAGATAAATTAGGGCCGCTGGCGCAGCGCACCCGCTGGTATACAGCGGATGTCTGGAATCCGGCCAGCCTGCGCGGGCGGGCACGCGGTCATGCCAGCGTGATCCATACGATTGGCAGCATGGTCGCCGACCCGACTCAGGGACTCAACCACAACTGGCTGAATTTCGTTTCGGCGCGGAATGTCGCCAATATGTGCGTCAGCGATGGCGTGCCGCATATGGTGCTGATGAGCACTGTGCGCGCGCCCTGGGTAAACGGGAATTATCTGCGCGCCAAACGCGAGGCCGAAGGTTATATGGAGCGTGTAGGCATCCATCCGACGATTATCCGCGCACCGGTGGCTTACGTGCGGGGTACACCGCGCCATCCGTTCTATATTCTGATGACGATCCTGGGCAGCACGCCGATCCTGTCGTGGTTCTGGTTCGGGCGTGCCGCGCCCATGCCTGCGGATATGCTGGCGCGGGGTGTGGCACGGATCACGCTGGACAAAAATCGCGGCAAAACGATTTTTTACGCCTCCGATTTGCGTAAACGCAACACCGCTCGCGAAGCCCGCCGCGCTGCGCCCCTGACACCGCGCGAGAGCCAGAACCCGCAAAAGCAGGTGCATCCCTTCGAACTCCTCGACGAGGATACGCCCTTTGGCTGGATACCACCGGAGAAACGCGATAAAGAATAGGCCGCTGCCCGTTCAAACTCGAAAGGCGCTATAATCACCGATAACCGAATCGGAGATTTTATGGCGCACGACGTTTTTATCAGTTATGGCCGTGAAGATATGCCGCTGATGCAGCGGGTAGAGCAAGCGCTGCGCGAGGCCGGATTCACCACCTGGACAGATCGTGGCATCGCGCCGGGTTCGCCTTCGTGGAAAGCTGAAATCGAAAAAGCGATTCTGGATGCGCGCTGTATCGTAGTGCTGCTTTCGCCCGACTCGGCAGAGTCGCGTTGGGTACGCGCCGAATTGGATTATGCCGATGCCCAGCGCAAGCCAATTTATCCGCTGCTGGTGCGCGGTGATGCGAATAAAGCGATTCCTTTTGGCTTCACCAGCTACCAATGGATTGATGTACGGGATTCCGGTCAACTCAACGCTGGATTGGAACGCCTCATCGCCGTATTGAAGGGTAGTGAGGCCAATCTAACCGAAACAACAGCGCCAAATCTGGCAACAGCTCCGGCGCGTTCGCGATTAATGCTTGTTTTCGCCGCCAGCCTGATATTGGCGGGGCTTGTCCTGGGTATTGCGCTTCTCAGCCGCATTCCGCAAACACCTTCCGGCGAAATTCCGACCGACTCAGCAGCGGTGGGACAAGCACAACCGACCGCACTGCCCACCATGCCGCCTTTTAGTGTCCCGGCGGGCTTCAAAAAACTGGAAGGCAAGAAAACCCTGGCGACTGTGCCGACTAACTGGACAACCGATATTGACACCGGCCTCCTAACGGACAGCCTGGTCACAATGGCAAACAGTAATAAAGATGCGGTGGATATGGTAAAAACGATGATCCAAAATATGGATGCGGTGGGAGCCGATATGCTCCGCTTCCAAGGGGTCGCCATCACCGTAGAAGATTTCGGCGTCCCTATATCCTATTCGCTGCTTGAAGCCCGGCAGAAGGCGATGTATCAGCAGGTTTCCGTCGCTGGTACATATAACAGCAAAGGATTGGTAGAGATGCCCGCAGGAACGATGCTCCTTGCCGAATCCGATGGTGAGGTCACTTCGCTAGTGAGTTATATGTTGGTGCGAGGCTCACTGGTATATTCCATCTCATTCACCTTCCGCGCTATTGATAAAGAAGCGGTAGCGGCTATCGCTGAAAAAGTTGCTCAATCCTTCCGCGTTAAAGAGTGAGGTTGCCCTTCCGTTATGACCCATGACGTTTTTATCAGCTATGGACGAGAAGATTCAGAGATGATGCAGCGCGTCGATCAAGCCTTGAGTAAAGCAGGTTTGACGACCTGGACGGATCACGGCATTCATCCCGGTTCGCCATCCTGGAAAGTAGACATCGAAACGGCCATCCGCAACGCGGGTAGTATCGTCGTGTTGTTTTCACCCGACTCTGCCGAGTCGCGTTGGGTGCGGGCCGAACTGGATTACGCCGATGCCCAACACAAACCGATTTACCCGCTGCTGGTGCGTGGCGATGCGACTAAATCGGTTCCTTTTGGCTTCAACAGCTACCAATGGATCGACGTGCGCGATTCGAGTCAACTCAACGCCGGTTTAGAGCGGCTCATCGCGGTACTGAAGACCGGGCAAGGCAATCTCATCGAGACGATTACGCCAATCCCAACTGCTGCTCCAGCGCGCTCACTCACGATGCTGGCAATTGCCGTCGGCTTGATCCTCGCTGGACTTGTCCTCGGCATCGTGCTATTGAGCATCAATGCTCAAACGCCTGTGGCAACTCCAACCGAGTCTTCCAATGGCGATGTGGCACAAGCCCTGCCCACAGCGCTGCCGACGATGCCGCCTTTTACCATCCCCGATGGCTTCAAAAAAGTTGAAGGTGAAAAGACCATCATTGCCGTACCATCCAACTGGTCAACTAAATTTGACGCCACACTAATCAGTGAAAGTTTAATGGGAATAGCAGGTCAAAACACGAACAAAAGTGACTTGATGAAAACAATCATAGCCGGGACGGACATACTTGGGGTTGATTTACTCCATGCTTATGGAACAGTCATCACACTTGAAAACTTAGGCTTTCCAATTTCCTACAATCTTCTCAAAGAACGCCAGCAAGAATTATTTCAGAGCTACGATCCGAACGGAACCTATACTAATGCTGATCTGGTCGAAATGCCCGCTGGAACGATGCTCTATGCCAAAGGCGACGGCAGCGATCACCTCACCTTCATTGACGACCACATACTCATACGCGGGCCAATGCTTTACCATATTATGTTGAGTGGGCGCATCGTTGACCGCGAAACACTGGAGCAAATCGGCCAGCAAATCGCGACCAGCTTTCGCGTCAAAGAATGAGTTCCTGTAGGGCTTGTTGCCGAAAGCAGACAAGCCCTAACGCGAAGCCAGAAATGCACCACCGAGCAGCAGCAAAATCCCCAGTACACGCGAAACATTGACCGGATGCTGTGGGACGCCCAACCAGCCCATATGGTCGATGAGGATGGCGACAATCAACTGCGCCAGGATGAGCAGGGTTGCTGCTGTTGTTGCGCCGACACGCGGCAGGGTATAGCTAAACGTCAAATATAAAATCAGGCCGAAAATCCCGGCGAATAAGAATGGTTTGGGCAGTTCCCCCCATGCGCTGATTTTTTCGCCGCCGATTAATATCAATACCACACCGGAAGCAATTACACCGCCCAGGTGAATGATAAAACTGCTGGCGACTGGCCCCAGGCGCGCACTGATCGTCCCGGACATCGGCCCTTGCAGCCCGACGGCGACGCCACCAATCAAACCGACTATGATTACCAAAATTCCCTTAGAAAGTGTTTCCATTGCGTCCTATCCTTTTCTATCCGTCGATAACGAATATACAGGATAGTATCGCCAATAAATCAGCGCATCCCTTAAATCAGGTATTTTTTGTGGATGAATTGAATTACAGTAGTGAGGATTCTTGTGCGGCATGTACCGCAGCCGTGCGTGTGTTGACATCCAATTTGCGGTAGATCGTTCGGAGATGGGCGTTCACCGTATGGGCGCTGATGGTCAGGTGCGCGGCGATTTGCTTATCGGTCAGCCCCGCCGCGACAAAACGCAAAATTTCGATTTCGCGGGCAGTGAGGGCATGTGCAGATTGGAGATTCGACTTCGGCAGGGTTTGCGCGAAAAATTCGTTCAGAGAAAGGGATTGGGCACGCTCGGCGATTTCCAGATAGGCATCTTCCGGCAGCACTTCATACAATTTGCTCATCGTCCGTTCGTAATCATGATGGTCGCCGAGTTCAAGCTGCACGCCAATGTCGCCGATAAGCCGCGCTGCTGCTGGCCTTTGCCGCGCGGCTTTTGTCGAGTCGCGCTTCGCCAATGCCACATCCGCGAATCCGATCAAGCACAAGGACATGCCATGCTGCGCGCCACCTTTTTTCCAGAAGGCCAGCGCATCCGTGAACAAAGTTTCAGCGGCTTTCACATCGCCTAAGGCCAGCAGTGCAAACGCCCAATTCTGGGCTGCTAACCGGTAGGCTCCGGGATTATGGGCGACTTCAAACAACGCGATACTTTCCTGAAAGTATGTCGCCGCCTGCCGATAATTTTTCTGCGCCCGTTCCAGTTCACCCCTGGCATTGAGTGACCAGCCTAATCCCAGGTGATAATCGTTCTGCCTGCACAAATATTCGCCATAATCGTGATATTCCAACGCGCCTGCCCAATCGTGCTGCACGGTTGCCATCCGCCCCAATCCATTAAAGGCGTCGGCAATTTTGAACGCATCACCCGCCTGCTGACTGACCTCCAGGTGTTGGCGATAATAATCCATCGCAGCGACATAATTTCCCCGACGAAAAGCGATTTCGCCTAAGCCTGACAATATCCTTGTTTTGACCTCATAATCTGCGTTTGACTCAAGCTGCACAATCCCGGTTTGATAATAAGCTCCCGCTGTTTGATACTGGCTCTGATGGCGGATCAAATTGCCGCCAATCATGTTCAAGGCTGCTAATAAAGCTGGGGATAGGTTATTCGATTCTGGCGCATCCAAAATAACCGACACATAATGTGTTCCATCGACCAGATAGCCGTCGCTTTCCCAGAATATGCCGAGGGTCTTGACGAGATGCGCCGCCGTTTCGTACTCGCCCATGTCGAGGAGCACATCCAGTGAGGTATGAAATGAATGGAGATTTTTTGAGGGTTCGGCTTGCACGTTACTTTTCCGCTGACCTATAGCCTTTAAGACACTGCAACCTCTGTAGTTTCAAGTTCTGAGACCGGTTTATCATCAAGGTACAAACCATCCGCGCCGCCATCGTTAAAAACGTGTTCTCCGTCAAGTGACCATTGAAGCTGAGTTATAGTCCCATCCGGTTTGATCTCTTTTTCAACTTCCCAGGAAGAGGTATCCCATATGCGTAATTCTGATCCACCTGTAGCAAGTCGATCACCTGTTAAGTTCCACACAACCTGGTACAACTCTTCAGTGTCAACTGGTAGATCAGCTTCCAAATGTCCAGAATTGACATCGTAAATCATCAATTGATTATCATCAATAAACGCCAATCTTTCTCCATCTGGACTTAAGGCCACGCTGCCGCCACCCTGATCCTCAAGGCTGAACATTGGGACAGTTAAACTTCTCTTGGCTGTTGATAAATCCCACACTTTGATATTTTTTATTTCTTTTAAGCCAAAAATAGGCTCAGATGGGCTATAATCGCTGATTGCGAGTCGACTTCCATCTGAACTCCAGGAAAGATCAGCCACAAGGCCGGGAATAGCATATATCCACTTGCCCGTTCCAGCATCTAGAATCTGAACACTTCCAAGTACATAAGCAATTTCGTCATTGGCTGGATTCCATCCAATACGATCAATTCCTACTGCATTACTTTGCCAGAGCGTGACGTTAATGCCTGTACGCAAATCATATAGATTTAATTCACTACCCTCATCGCTACTGCTGGCGAAAAACAGTCGATCTCCTGTAGGACTCAACGCAATTTCATGCACGGCTAATGGAGCAACATCAAGTGTTTGAAGCAGTTGACCGTTTGTGTTGTCGAATAAATCGACTGTTGAACGATAGGGATACGTGCCATACATCACAGCCAGCATACGCCTGTCGCCACTAATCGCAATCTGATATACCGATCTGGGGATCGCATTTGGTTCGAGTGTTGGCGTGTTCAAAAGAAGCGTAAAGCAGCCCATTAAGACAATCAAGGAATATTTCGACAAGCCAACGATATTCATCGTTACTCCATGTCGTAAGTATCTTTGAGAAAGCGCATGAACTCAAAAATCGCGGGGCGGCGCATGGATATAGATTGGATTTCTTCATCGGCCAACTCAGCAAAAGTTTTGTCAAAACCCTGCGGGATAAAAACAGTGTTCCAGCCGTAGACCTTGCCGCGCGGTCTGTCGGCGATGCGCCCCGCTAAAACACCCACAAATTTCCGCACCAGTTCACCATCGGTGAAGGCAATGACCGCAATCGCTTCGGCATAGCGATCCTCAAAACCATCCAGCATCTTGCACAGGTTGACCATCCCCAACGCCTCGACAAAGGAGCGTGTCATCCCGCCGGGAAGTCCACCCCAGGCACGCACCGCCAGCGCCGACTGCTCCACAAACACAGGTCGCCGCAAAATCTGGTGCGCCTGCTGCACTTTATAGACAGCCACCTCGCCCGGATCGACGCGCTGAATCACATCCAGCGGAATCGCGTTGACGTTCAACTTCGCGCCCAGGGTTTGCTCGTAGCGCAATTTTTTGTGTTCGCTGCGAGTAACAAAAGTCAAATCGGCAATCGACAATTTACGCCCGTGCGAGTCGGAATCCGCGCTTTTGTTGCGCAGCAGCGGATTGGATACAACGCGCTCGATTTCAAATAGGCCGTTGAGAAGACCCGCCGTAGCAGTGTGCGTCAGCCCTTTGGTCAGGTCGATAATCTGAAGTTTGCTGATTTCGTCCGGTACAGGAGTCGGCTTCAGCAAAATGGGCGCGATGGGTTTGCCCAAGCGCCGCGCCACCGCCCATTCTTTCTGACAGTATTCCGAGGCCAGCGATTCCGGCGACAGCACATACATGAAGCAGTGACTCGC
>JBDTNB010000261.1:0-7085 GCA_039933955.1 Chloroflexota bacterium | reverse complement strand
CGGTGGATTGGTATGCCTGGGGTGATGAAGCCCTGACGCGCGCGAAAACCGAGGACAAGCCCATTTTGCTCAGTGTGGGTTACAGCGCCTGCCATTGGTGTCATGTCATGGCGCACGAGAGCTTTGAGCATGAACCCACCGCCAAAATGATGAACGACCTATTCGTGAACATCAAAGTGGATCGTGAAGAACGTCCCGATGTGGACGATATTTACATGCAGGCCGTGCAGGCGCTCACCGGGCATGGCGGTTGGCCGATGACTGTGTTTCTGACGCCCGAAGGCAAACCTTTTTATGGCGGAACTTATTTCCCGCGCGAACCGCGTCACGGGATGCCTGCGTTTCGTGAAATATTGGCCGGCGTAGCCGAGGCTTACGAAAAGCGCCGTCCCCAGGTCGAAGAGGCCGCCGCGTCGCTGTCTGAGGCCCTTAATCGCGAAATTCTGGGCATTGGTGGCAGTATCTCCGCGCTGAATCCTGATTTGCTGGATAATGCCTACCGCGAAATTGGACAGACATTCGACAAAATGTACGGTGGATTCGGCGGCGCACCCAAATTCCCACAGCCCATGAATCTGGAATTTTTGCTGCGTGCTCATGCCCGTACCGGTGATCCCGCTCCGCTCGAACAGGTCAAATTCACGCTCCAAAAAATGGCGCGCGGGGGCATCTATGACCAGATCGGCGGCGGCTTCCACCGTTACAGTGTCGATGCCATCTGGCTCGTCCCGCACTTCGAAAAAATGCTTTATGACAACGCCCAACTGTCGCGCGTCTATCTGCACGCCTATCAAATCACGGGCGACGAATTTTTCAAGCGCATTGCGGCAGAAATTTTCGACTATATTTTGCGCGAGATGACCGCCCCCGAAGGCAGTTTTTACAGCACTACCGATGCTGACAGTGAAGGCGAGGAGGGTAAGTTTTTCGTCTGGAGTCGCGAGGAACTTGAATCGCTGCTCGGTGCGGATGCACCCGTCGCCATCGAATACTGGGGTGTGACCGCGCGTGGCAACTTCGAAGGTCAGAATATTCTCAATGTCCCTAACGATGATGCGCTGGTCGCCGAACGTCTGGACATGACCGTTGAAGACCTGCATAAAAAATTGGCCGCCATCAAAGACAAACTCTACGCGACCCGTACCCATCGCGTACACCCCGGCCTGGACGACAAAATTTTGACCGCCTGGAATGGCATGATGCTTGCCAGCTTATCCGAAGCCGCCCGCGTCCTGGGTCGTGCCGATTACCGCGAAGCTGCCGTCCGCAATGCCGAATTTTTACTCAGTGCGATGGTCGCCCCCGATGATCGCCTCTACCGCACCCATAAAGACGGTCACAGCAAAATCAACGCCTATCTGGAAGATTACGCCAACCTGATTGACGGCCTGCTCGAACTCTACCAGACCACCTTTGACCAACGCTGGTTTATCGAAGCGCGCCGCCTTGCCGATCATGTGTTGCTGCATTTCGCGGCGGACGATGGCGGGTTTTTCGACACCAGCGACGATCACGAAAATCTGATCGCCCGCCCGCGCAACATGCAGGATAACGCCACGCCCTCCGGCAACGCCATGATCGCCCGCCAACTGATTCGACTCGCCGCCTATACTGGTGATGCACGCTACGACGAGGTCGCCCGCAAAACCCTCGGCCTGCTGGCAGAGGCTTTCCGCCAGTATCCGCAGGCGTTCGGCGAATCTTTGAGCGCAGTCGATATGCTGGTGACGGGTTTGGCTGAAGTCGCCATCGTCGGTGCGCCCGCTGATCCGGCGACAAAATCGCTGCTGGCCGAAGTGCAAAAACCCTATCGCCCCAATGTGATTACTGCGCTTTCGCCCGCCGATGTGCCTGACGAATCAACCATTCCGCTCCTGAGCTATCGCACCCTGCGTGCGGGGCAGCCCGCCGTTTACGTCTGCCGCCATTTTGTCTGCGCCTTCCCGGTCACAAGCCCTGAAGAAGTGATAAAGTTGTTGACCCAAAATGAATGAGGGTTAGTCGTATGTCAAAACGGGTGGTATGGTTTAAATACCTGCTGACGGTAGAGTTGGTAATATCGTCGGCGGTGTCGGTGATGACAGATTTTGATGTTCGCTTGCGTCTACAATTATCACAACAGAATCGCGTATCTTCAGATTTCCCACTCATGCTAGCCTTCCTAATCATCACATACACTCCGGTTTGGCTTTGCATGATTGCATTTTGGCTAAACCGAAGTTGGGCACTGTCCTGGTTATTTGGAAGTCTGTTCCCATTGTTGTTCCTCCATTTTTTGTTTCCAATTGGGTATTACATCTGGATATTTGTTGCCATTGCCATGCTCATCGTTTTGGCTATTGTGCAATTTACAGGTATCGGTTGGCGAAAATTCTGGCATTCGTTTATGTATGAAAGTCCTTTTAAGCCGTTATGAACTCCAATCAGTCTCAATCCCCACAAGAATATTTCCGCGTCCTGCTGCTGACGGTAGTTGGGCAAGCCTTCGGCGCGGCGGGTTATGCCCTTGAAGAACGCCCGGTGCAGTGGTCGGGCGGTCTCTTTCGCTTTGTCAAACCGCTGCCCGATGACCTGAATGCGTTTATCGAATATCAGTTATTGGCCTACTCCGATACCATGTGGGCGTCACGCCAACCCTCGCGTTTCCGCGTCACGCTCACCCGCACCGACCAGCCTGCGCCATCGCAATCCAGCCAGCATCCGCAGTTTGCGGCACGCGATTTGAGCGCCCTCGTGGTCGAAGATTTCGGCGTCGCGATTTTGCCCTCTGCCGATCATTGGTGGTCGTTCGTCAACACCACTGAACTCGGCAACGCCCTGGCCGAAGCCGGTCATCTGGTCATCGGCTATGGGATGCCCTGGCTCTCCGGTGATCTCGTGCCACCATCTGCGTAGGCAAATCGCCCGTGAGCGGTCATTGACACTTTTCCTCACAATCGCCATAATGCCCACCCATGAAAAGATATATTCCCACGCCCAACCTTCGAAAAATCAGTCATCCTTTTAGCCCTTATTCGGCCAGACTGAAGATGTTTGCTCATATTTCTTTCAGGCATTTCGCCTTGTTCCCCCTCACTAGTGCGAAGCCTCCCGTAGGGGCGAAGTGGGGAGGGCTGCCGAAGGCGTGGGGGGTGGGGATGAGGCTTCCACTCAGCACTCAGCACTCAGCACTCGGTACTTTTTTTCTTTTACTCTGTACTTCTCTTGTTGCTTGCAACCTTGCCGAACAGCCTCCGCAGCAGCCAAACATCATCATCGTCACTGCGACGGCGATACCCGCCACTGCTGGCCCAACTCAGCCACCGACTGATACACCCACGCCGACCCTCCCACCGACGCCCACTGTCCTGCCGGAAGTCGCGCTGCAAACGGCAGATAGCAATTTGCTGAATGGCTATTATGAAAAAGCCGTCGATGCCTACAAAAGCATCGTCAATGGTGTTGTACCCGATAATATTGACGCATCCGGTTGGTTTGGCTTGGGTCGCGCTGCCTTGCGCGAAGGGCTGTTCACCGATTCGGTAGATGCCCTCACGAAATTTATCACCCAATATGCCCAGGATGCCCGCGTCGCCCAGGCTTATTTCCTGCGCGGTGATGCGTATTCTGGGTTGTCGAAATGGGCGGAAGCCCTGGCTGATTTTCAACAGTATCAAACGCTGCGCCCCGGTTTGATCGACAGTTATGTGGACGAGCGCATTGGCGATGCACAACTAGCGTTGGGGCGGGCCGATAACGCGCTTGCCAGCTATGCCAATGCTGCCGGTGCAGGCCGCAGCCTTGTCCCCTTGCTCGCCCTGCGTGAAAAAGTTGCTCAGGTCGATTTGCAGGACGGCCAACTTGCCCCTGCGTTGGCGCAGTACAATGCGATTCTGGCGGTAGCCAAGAACGCGCCCTATCGCGCCGAAATCGAATACGCGGCGGCCAAAGCTGTGCTCGACAGTGGCGACACTGAAAACGGCCTCGCGCGGATGCAAAATGTTCTCGACGATTATCCCAACCAGCCCGAAGCCTATCACGCTATGCAGGCGCTCATCGCGGGCGACCAGGACATTGATGATCTGGTGCGCGGCAAGGTCAGCTTTGATTATGGCGATTATGAAGGCGCGATTGACGCTTTCAACACCTATACGACCCAATATTTTGACATGCCTGCCGATATGCAGCTTCTTTTGGGGCAGGCTTATCGCGAAATTGGCAATTCTGCTGCGGCCATCACCGCTTTCCAAACCCTCATCCAGCAGTATCCAACCGATGCATTGTTTGGGCAGGCATTATTGGAGCAGGCACGCACCAAATTCCTCGCGAAAGATATTGATGGTGCGATCCAGGCATATATCAAAATTGCCGACAATTATGCCTATTTACCGGAAGCTGCTGAGGCCTTGTGGCGCGCGGGTTATCTCTACGGCACGAATGATAATCCGACCCAATCCCGTGCCATGTTTGAGCGCCTTGCCGATAAATACCCCGATACCGATCAGGCCAAAAGTGGCTTATTTCTGGCGGCGTCGGCTGCATATAACTTGAATGATCCAACCGGTGCGGAACAATTGTATGCAAAATTGGCCGTCACCACGACGGGTGAAGATCAGGCGGCGGCCTATTTGTGGGTGGGCAAACTCGCCACCAAACGCAACGACCCGCAAACCGCCAACGATGCTTATCAATTGGCCGAGAAAGCTGCGCCCGACAGTTATTTCAGTGCCCGCGCTCAGGATATTTTGCGGAATCGCGATTCGTTCGCTCGTCCGCTGAATCTGCAATTCAAGTTTGATGACACGGCGCAGTTGGCCGATGCCGAAAAGTGGTTGCGGGATAAATTTGCGGTCACGCAGGAAGGCGCACTCTGGCCGCTTTCGTCAACTTTGCAGGCCGACGCGCGTCTGATCCGGGGCAACGAACTTTGGGCTGTAGGCTCGTATGCTGAGGCGGAAGTTGAATTTAGCGATGTCATCACCGCCAATAAAAACGACGCCCTTGCGTCTTATCAACTGGCGATTTTTTTGCGTGGTTTAGGTGCGTACCAACCCTCCATCATCGCGGCCTCGAATATTATTACCCTTGCAGGTGTTGGCACACTCGATGCTCCCGCGTATGTCGCCCGCATGCGCTATCCGGCTTATTATCAGGCTGCGGTGCTTGATTCCGCCCAGCAAAACAATCTTGATCCTTTGCTGCTCTTTTCCCTGATTCGCCATGAAAGTCTTTTCGACCCCAACGCAACCGGCGGCGCGGGTGAAAAAGGCTTGACCCAGATTATCCCCGTGACTGCCGAATATATCGCCCAGAAACTTCAATGGCCGAACTATCAACCGAGTGATTTGTTCCGTCCCTATGTGGCGATTGAATTTGGAGCCTATTTTTTGTCGGAGCAGGTGGGGCAGTTTGATAACAATGTGCAGGCCGCTTTAGCTGGATACAATGCGGGGCCGAGTCGCGCGGCGCAGTGGCTCGATCTGTCTGGTGGCGACCCCGATCAATTCATGACCGCCATCACCATCGACAGCACCCGTAATTATGTGCAGAGCATTTATGGGTTTTATAACATTTATCGGGCGTTATATGGAGCGGCCAATTAAGAATCGACAAGAGCGCACGGGTAGGGGGTGCGCTCTTGGGAAAAACAAGCGAGATCGAGGACTTACGCTTAAACTTCGGTTCCGTTTTGACCCAGCATTACACGGACTTTTGCGACCAGATCGTGGTGCAAAATCGGCTTCGGAAGGTAATCATTCGCGCCAGCTTCGATGCCGCGCATGATACTTTCTGCGTCTCCGCGTGCCGATAGGATCAAAATCGGCGTTTTGCCGGTATCTTGGCGGTCACGGATGACCCGACACAGTTCAATACCGTCCATTCCTGGCATCATTACATCCAGGATAATCATATCGGGCGTGTTTTGGTCGAGAACGCCTAACGCAGATTTTGCATCTTTCGCTTTCAAGACGCCGAAACCACCTCGTTCAAGCATAATTCCAATCAACGTCAGTGCGCCGATTTCGTCGTCGACGACTAGAATATGCTTCTTCATTCAGACCTCCGAAGGGTATTTGTTGGTTCGCCAGGCATAATCATTATTGAAGTTTAATATCCACATAAAAACGGCGCAATGATTAAGATAGAATCGATATGTTTATCTGATTTTTATTTTAGCACGATTAGCTGAAGACGCAACTGAAGATTCGTTGATCTTTCTTAAGTCCGCCCCATAACCATCCATTTTACACGCTAATGCTAGATAAGGGGCATCTTTCCCAAGAACATTGTACCCCCATCTTCCTTTTTTAGCATACATACATGTTAATTTTAGTGCGTGAATCGCTGCAAAACCGTAAAGAATCAAGCAAATGATATACTTGATTAAATACAAAGATTGTTTGATTTTTCTTAAAATTGTACACTAATTTTGATTCTAACATGCGTTGCTACGGAGAACAAGCAAAAATCCCCCTCTTTTCCTAGTTTCGCGTTTTCCTGACCCTGATGATATACAATCTGCTAAATTTCCTACAACCTTTTAATAATGGTTTGCGTAATATAAAAGGGGTAGGTTAACCCGCACAGGAGATTAGTAGGTACAATGCCTTCCACAAAAGCAATTTCTGTTGAACATATCTCAAAAACCTACGGCGACTTCCAGGCCGTCCACGACTTAAGTTTTGATGTGTATGGCGGCGAAGTCTTTGCCATGCTTGGCCCCAATGGTTCTGGCAAAACCACGACCATGCGCATGATCCTGGACATCATCAAGCCGGACACTGGGCGCATCAGCGTGCTCGGCGGCGCGTTGACCGACGCCACCAAAGACCGTATCGGCTACTTGCCGGAAGAACGCGGCCTCTACCGCAATGTCCGCCTGCTCGAAATGATGGTCTACCTGGGGACGCTGAAGGGCTTGTCGCGCGCCGACGCACAAAAGCGCAGTCTCGCGCTGTTGGAACGCCTCGAACTTACCGAGCACATGAAGAAAAAAGTCAGTGAACTCAGCAAAGGTATGCAGCAGAAGATTCAATTCGCCGTGACCGTCCTCCACAATCCTGATTTGATTATCGTCGATGAACCTTTCTCCGGTCTTGATCCGG
>JBDTNB010000260.1:0-7233 GCA_039933955.1 Chloroflexota bacterium | reverse complement strand
CCGAACGCGCCGCCCAGGATGGCGAAACCAATGTTGACGATTTGCGCGATGACCGCCGACTGCTCTGGTGTTTTGGCGATGCCCGCCAGGAAAGTCCCTAATCCGGTGGAGGCCAACGCTGCTGCCAGCAGTACCAGCACCACCAGGAATAAATTGTTGCCCCAGATTTGCACGACCTGACCGCTCAAAATACTGCCGATGACCGTGAGCGCGATGAGCAAAAAGGCTAACTGGACAAAACAGGTTACGAAGGTTCCCAGCAGCTTGCCCACCAGGATATACAGGCGCGGTGTCGGCGAGACGACTAATCGTTGCAGCGTCCCCTGTTTGCGTTCTTCGATGATGCTCAAAACACCCTGCTGCCCGGTGAACAGGCTGAAGAACATAGCCTGTGCCGATCCGAACAGCACTAAAATGGCAACCGTGCTGCTGCTTTTTTGTCCGGCGATGGTTTGCTGGTCAATCGCCAGCGGGTTGATCGCGGTGGTGAAAGCGCAGGCGATGGTCTGGGCGAAATTTGCCCCACTCGCAATCTGCCCAACTTTCAGAAAGCCGTATTTCGCGCCCACCGCGTCGAAGGTCGAAGCGATGGCGATGTTGTTGGTGGCAACCTGGCTGCCGATGCTTTCCACAATACTGCGGATGATCGCGCCGCCAATTTGCTGGCCGCTGTTGGCATAGACTTCAATGTCCGAGGGTTCAACCGGGTCAGTCGGGCCGGTATAGCCGATTTTCTTGCTGAAATCCGCCGGGATGATGATGGCCGCCGCATAGGTTCCGGCATCCACCCCCGCTTTCGCCGCCGCCGCATCATCCATCCTGACGGCGTTCGTCAAATCCTGCAAGGTGGTCGCATTTTGATTAGCGGTTGTATCGGAAGGGCAGGTCGGCTGCGAAGTTCCACCGCTTGCGGCGTCTGGTGGGATAAACGCATTGACGAAAATGTCGCCATAATTCTGCTGACCGCTGCCGGTGTCCTGGTTGACAATCGCAACCGGAATATCCTTGACGGGCACATCGCCGCCCTGACCACCGAAGGCCAAGCCAATCAGCGTGGCAATCGCCAGCGGCGCGGCAATCATGATGACCACCAGATTGCGGTCACCGAAAAACATCAACAGTTCTTTCTGAGCAATCGTCCAGATTTTACGCATGGTGTCAGTCCCTCAATTCGCGCCCGGTCAGGTGCAGGAACACCGCTTCCAGATCGGGTTCGCGCACTTCTACCGAGAAGACTTCGATGCCCGCGTCGTCGGCGATGCGCAGCGCTTCCGGCAGCGCCTTGCGTCCGCGTGTTGCGTAAATCGTGACTTTGCCGTCTACCGCCTCCGCGCTGACCGATTTGAACGATCCGGTAGCGGTCTTATCGACCTTGAGTGTGCCGGATTCGTCCGGCGACAGCGCGATGTCCACTGCCTTATATTCGGCTTTGGTCACGCCCGATACCGTCTGGAATTTCGCCAGCAGATCATCGTCGATTTTTTGGTCGCCGACGCTGAGGACGAGCCGGTCTTCTTCACCAACTTTCTGGATCAGTTCGCCGACGGTTCCCATCGCGATCATCTGCCCGTGATCGACAATGCCGACGCGGTTGCTGAGTTCCTGCGATTCTTCCATCAGGTGCGTGGTGTAAATCACCGTCATTTTGCGTTCGTCGCGCAGGCGGATGACGGTATCCAGGATGCGGCGGCGGCTTTGCGGGTCAACACCCACCGTCGGCTCGTCCATATACACCAGTTCCGGCTTGTGCAGCAGGCCGACGCCGATATTCACGCGCCGTTTCATGCCGCCCGAAAAAGTATCGACCTGATCTTTCTGGCGGTCTTTGAGGTCGGTGAAATCCAGCACTTCATCGACTGCCGCCGCCAACTCTTTGCCGTAGATGCCGTACATCTTGCCGAAAAATTCCAGGTTTTGGCGGGCGCTCAGGCGTGGATAGAGCGCGATTTCCTGCGGCACAACGCCCAATAAACGTTTGGCTTCCATCGGTTGTTTAGTAATCGAAAAGCCGCCGATTTTTGCATCACCCGAAGTGGGCGTGAGCAAACCGCTAATCATGCTGATGGTGGTGGTTTTGCCTGCGCCGTTTGGCCCCAGCAAACTGAACACTTCCCCTTTTTTAATGTCCAGGTCAATGCCTCGGACGGCCTGGACTTCGGTTCCATCTGGTCGTTTATAGGTTTTGACCAGCCCGCGCGCTTCCACAATCGTTGACATACTCAATACTCCCCCGTATTCAACTCCACAACCTGCCGTACAAATTCATGCGTATCGATTATCGTTCCAACGAACCTCATAACCAAACCCAGATGCTTCAAAAATCAGCCTGAAAGCATGTGAATGGGGTGACTTTCGGCTGATGCATCCTAATTACTTGCCAACTCCTATACGTGTTCAATAAATCTAAAGTTGTGAGGAGAATCGTAAATGGCTGCGCTTGTGGCGCAGCGTTATAGAGGACAGCTTTTGTGGGCAAAGGAGAAATGTGGACTGTAGGGGCTTATCGCCGATAAGCCCAGCGAAAAAACCCTCGTATGAAAAGGAGGGGCAGGGTGAATAAAAAACAGAGGCCGGAAAGTGGCCTCTGTTAAGGATCGAGATTCAATTCGACGTATCGTTTCCAGGCATCAGGCCCGGTTCCGATGGCGATCACCAGATAGCTGGTGCGGGGGGTTTTTGGCTCCCAGCGCAGCTTCATACCAATCTCGTAGGTGTACTTGTCGCCTTTGCGATGGTTGCAGGTGTAGCAGGCGCAGGCGGTGTTCGTCCAGGTATCTTTTCCACCGCGCGATTTGGGTAGAATATGATCTACTGTGAAGTCACTCCGCGAAATCACCTTGCCTTTCACCATATTCCCAGCCTGCACACCGCAATAAATGCAGGTGTAATTGTCGCGTACCAGCACGCCCTTGCGGCTCCAATGAGCCTGTCGACGTGGGACATTGATATAGGTACGCAAGGCAATAACAGAAGGGACGGGGAATTGGTCGCGGATCGTTTTTAGAAAATGACCGGACTGTTCGATGACGACTGCCTTACCCGCCAGGATCAAATTGATCGCGCGCGGGACGGTAATAACGGCCAGCGGTTCCCAGCTACTCCCGTTGAGCAGCAGGACACGCCCCCTTAACGCGGTTCCGACACCAGACACGATTTTTCCTCAGAACTTCTCCAACGATGTTTTGCCTTTGAACCTGATTTCACAACCCTGATTATACCTCAAATTCGTTAAAAGGGGGTTAGTGAACCGATCATATGTTTTAACAAACAAACCGATCAACAGGGCGCAAATCAACTTTTGCACCCTGATTTTATCTATGTCAAAGGCATTAATGCTACTCCGGCCACTTGTAGCCGAAGTCCTTACGCTTAATTTTGCACATCCGCCCGTCAGGGTGATGCCACACGATTCCTTCAATACTGTGGTCGTTGAACCAGGCTTTCAGCCCATCGAAATCGCGCGGCACATCTTCGGCGACTTCCGCTCCGTGCGCGACCAGTTTGTGTCCCGCCAATTTGTACGGGTTGCCTTGCACCTTCGCGCCGATTAACTCATATGTGCCATCGGGCAGGGCGTTTTTAGCCACGATCCAGGCTTCCTGATGCCACTTGTCTTCGTTGCCGTTGCCCACTTCCAACCACCCCGGCCAGTGACCGGTTTTGGGATCAGGCTCCTGCGCCGCGATAAATCCTTCCGGCGCGGGCTTGCCTTGCTTCGCATCATAGCGTTTATATAACATGCCATCTTTCACCATGCAGCTTGTGCCATCAATTTTGATAGTTGCGACACCTTCGCCGTTGCGAACCCATTCACAGCCCTCTACCATTTCATCATAGACGAGCCGCGTTCCTTCGTAATCGCGCTTAAACAGGCTGGGTACTTTTTGCATGATGAACCTTTTCTGCCGAATAGATGCCGGCATATCCTTTCTCAATATAAACGAGTTGAAGAAAAGCGGGGAAGCTGAGCCAACACCCCTATTGCGCGCAAGACTCCCCCGCCGTGCTTCCTCAGTGGATGCATGATGCCATCGCAGCACGCCCACCGTTCAAGATATCAAATTCAATTCAGGTCATTGGTTGTTAGTGATTAGTTTTTGGCTGAAAATACCGGTTCGAGCGCTTTCGCCCGCACCGTTACTAAAAACCAATCACCAAAAACTAACAACTTTCGCTGCTTTTGTGGTACTCCCAGTCCGAAGATTGTGTTTCCCCGTTTGCGCTTGTTAACAATAAATCCCGCTCACGTTCAGCGTATGAAACTCTTCCAGATTCTGTTCGTTGGTTCGTACAACTACCGTCATCGGCATCGTACTGTGCTAATGGTGCGTCGGATAATGGTCTGTGGAGCACTGAACCTCCTTTGCTCTGGCGTTTTGTTTTACGCCCCCAATAAAATCTCCCTAATCTTCCCTTTGGGAAGTGATGCGGGTCAAGAACTCCCCCTTCCGCGGCTGCGGACTGGGGGAGGGTTTTATTTCACTAGTCGGATAACTGGTTCGCCATACATACGAGTGCTCTCAATTTCGCTGATGGTTTCCTGCGCCGTGAACATCAGTTCACGCAGCCAACCCACCAACTCGCGATTGTTGAGCGCCGTCATGGCTTCCAGTTGTCCCTCACTCGCAGCCGTATGCAGGTCATCGAAAACCTCAATCATGGCGGCCATTCGAGCGTCGCTGAGGCGGATGTCGTGATTTGTTTGGTGAGTCTGTCCCATCATTGCTACCTCTTAACAGTTAGCGATCAGACAAATAAAAAGGGCGTGAACTTGGTTTCCAGTCTCACGCCCTTTTGAAGGGACCCATTCAAGGTTGGTAGTTATCCTCTAGGGACAACAACCCCTTTCGTGAGACTGACGGTATCTTGGCTCGGCATCGAAGCTTTTAGGTGCTATGTAACCCTTGCCACTCCAACCCAGAAGCGCGTCAATACGACCCGTCTGCAATGACGGTTCATACGTGACTAAGCTTTGATTATGGAATGGGCAGGTCATTCCTGCGCCTAAAGTTCGATGGGCAGACATATCAGGCACCTCGCTCCACTACGGTATCGCTCAGCATCCCAATGATGCTTTCGCCGGTAATTAACACCCGGCGCATACCGTCCGGTTTACTCACTTTGAGGTGTCCCTTCCTGATGAGTCTCTTGAGCGTACTGAGGCTAATGCCCAGTGCCTCTGCGGCTTCTTGCCGCGAGTACACGAGGTTGGCCTCGATAGGCTGCTTGGTAATTTGAGACGACATAGGAAACACCCCTTTCACAACATTCAACACTATATCTCATCTTTTGATGGTCGTCAAGAGATTGCTAGGGCATAATGCCGATTGTCAATAGATTTTAACAGGCCATGATGAGTTTTCAGCCGTCTTTAGGCGTGGTATAGAGGGCTGCGTAGGCCATAACGTGACCTCAATGTGCCATCGCATGTCCCGGATATATAAAGGAACATGGAGACGTATTATCGGGAGAAATTCACCCTACATCAACGTAACTTAGATCACCAAGTATAATATTTGCACGCACTGATAGACTGTATTCCTGAGATGAAATTCAATGACTAAAACAAGCTCTAATGGTCAAAATCCTATTAGCATCTGGCCTCGGAGTGGAGGCAACCGAAGCAATCAGAGTCGGATTTCAGTTCCCGGCCCCACGAAAGGCGAGGTTTTTAAGAAAGTACGGCTCAGAGGTTTAGATCGGGATGAACAAGGAAATAGACCTGAAACGGCAGGTGGTGTAGTTGCAGCGGACGGGTCGTTGCGCGTGGTGTCTCACGGGGTACTATATGCACTGTCGCCGAAAGGAAAGATACTGTGGTATCGGTCTTTACCGAAATATATTCCAGAAACTTTAGCTGAGTGGGGAATCGCCGTTCATCTAACTGATGATGATTTTAAGGCTGTTCCTTGTTGGCATTCCCTTCTTTGTATCATGAATCATGATTGTATATTGCTAACAATTTGCTGGAATGCCATTGTCCTTGATGGATATGGGAAAATTATTGATCAAATATCTATTGCCAATCCCGACGAGTCTCCACTTTCTCCTAACCTAACGCTTAATCATAAACCAATTCTCACGACAACATATGATGGGGTATTTATTTGGGACAAAAACGGTTTAGTTGATCTTAATGTCAACGGATATGATATTGTGCCTCCCGCCGTATATGATGATGGTACGCTCGGCATCTCAGCTTATAGTGGCTATGGATACTGCCGTGTTCAAGTGGATGGCACTGTGGTCTGGAAAGCCGCTCCTTACTTTGCTGACCTCGTGCCGACTATTAATCATGCCCAATATGCGGCAGTCGGATCGCTTGATGATGAGTTCTCGGTTATTTTCTCGCCTGATGGACAGTCAGTAGGTCGCTATAACGCCCCGGCGACATTCGCGGTTTGCGCCAATGATGAGTGGATAGCCTTATCAGAAAAGCAAGTAGCGAGACTCACCCATACAGGCGAGGTGCTATGGACATTTCCCATTTCACTCGATCACTATGCTTGGCGGCGATCTCAGCCCATTGTCGATAGTCAGGAACGAATCTACTTTCCTGATAACCGCCAATTGGTTGCCCTAGAAGGCGATGGCCGAGAAATTTGGAAACTTAAATTGAGCGATGACCCGCTGTCGATTTTCCCCGTATCAGCAGGCGTTTTTGGTGTTATGGTAGACGAAACCCTGTGGTTTATCCATTAGAATCAATTCGGGATAAAGGGTGATTTTCCTTATCCCGAATACTGTCTTTTACTATCGACTAATGACTATCGACTAACGACTTCCTCACGCTCGCAGTTTCGCGCCCAATTCGCGCTCGGCGGCCTTGACGATCTTCTGATGCACGCCCGCGACTTCTTTGTCGGTCAGGGTGCGGTCATCGGCCTGATAAGTCAAATTGTAGGCCAGACTTTTCTGCCCGTCGGGAATCGGATCGCCCTGATACACATCGAATAAACGCACGTCCTTGAGCAAATTGCCGCCCGCCTTCACGATTACGGCTTCAACTGCCGCTGCTGCGGTATCGGCATTCACCACCAGCGCGATGTCCTGATAAACCGGCGGGGTGGTCGCCAGCGCCTTCACCGGATGGTTATTTTCGACCTCATCCAACAGCGCGTCCAGGTCAAATTCAGCGACCAACATCGGCGCGGCGGTCAATTCAAAGGCCTGCGCCACCAGCGGATGCAGTTCGCCGAACGCGCCAATCGCCTTGCCGTTGATGCTCAACTG